>JBBASM010000028.1:0-6044 GCA_040399285.1 Prochlorococcaceae cyanobacterium | reverse complement strand
TTGAGCCTCAGCGCTGCAGCAGCCAGCGCAGCAGCGACAGGCCGATGATCAGCCCAACGCCGGTGTTCCAGAGCCAGGAAGGGCGTTCGGACAACTGCTGCAACCAGGGAGGCAGCTGATCGCGCCACTGCTCCAGCGCCAGCACCGCCAGGAGCAGCACCAACAGGGGGATGCCGATGGCCAGCACGAGTTCGCGAAGCATCAGCACCTCACCTCGGCTCCAACCGTATCCAGAGCGAGGAAACCATGGCGAATAGTCTTAGCCTTGGCCTTCCTCCGCATCAGCCACGATCCCGCCGTGATGGGCGACAAGCCCTGCATCTGCGGGCTGCGCATCACGGTGGGCGCGGTCGTGGGGTTGATCGCCAGCGGCAGCAGCCGCGAACGGATCCTGCAGGCCTACCCGCAACTGGAAGCGGCTGACATCGATGAGGCTCTGGCCTCTCAACTCCACCGGCCTGATTGAAGGCTCAGCTCTTGAGGTAGCGCTCCACCGTTGCGGTGGTCCAGGTGGCCACGCCGGTGCCAAAGAAATCCTGGTCCTCAGTCCAGATTGCGCACTCCAGCTGTAACGCCAAGGCCAGAGCAGGCCAGTCGGCTGGGTCCCGGATGCGCGTGAGCGCCTCGTCCTTGGCGCCTTCAATCAAGGGGGTATCGACCACCTGCACCACCTCCATCAGGCTGAGGAAGGCCTCCTGGCAGATCTGTGGATCAAGGCCTCGACGTGTCGCCAGTTCGCCGATGTATCCAGCAGCTTCTGCCGCATTGGCCTCAGCGACATAGAAGTCAACCTCATTGGCAAAATCGGCGATCAACGCGCGCACCCTGACACCCAGGCAGGCACGAATGAGGATGTTGGCGTCCAGCACCAACCGTTTGCGTTCTGCCATCAGGCGTTGGCCTGTTGCTGCTGGGCTCGCCTCCAGTCCTTGAAGTCAGCAGCGAGCTCCTCTTCTGTCAGTCCCAGCCGCTGCAGTTCGGCTTGCATCAGCCGGCCCGCTTCCAGCAGCCGCTCATGCTCACTGAGATCCGACTCCTGGGGCAGGGGCACATAGAGCCCAACGGTGCGCCCATGGCGCGTGACCTCGATCGGGGTGGCCGTTTCCAGGTGGGAGGCCAGGCGCGCCCGGAGCTCACGGATGCCAACACGGACAGCCACGACGGACTCCGGAAAGATGTGTACACATCGTAGACGGGGCGAGCAATCCCTTGCTAGTACAGGCGTACGCATCTGGAGTGGTTCATGGGCGTCCCCTTGCCCCGGCCGGCAGCCCTTGCAGCCAGGCTTGAAGCCCCGATCGAGGAGTGGCCCTACCTCGACAGCGAGCTGCTGCTCAAGACCCGCAGCCGCAAGGTCTGCATGACCTGCCACTGGTTCAGACACCACGCCGGGGTGAACTGCATCCCCGTGCTCACCTGCCAGCTGCACCAGGGCCTGATCGCCCATGGTGAGCACCTCACCAACCGCTGCCAGGGTTGGACCGACGACCAGGTGCGGCAGAGGGGCTGGGCTCCGGAGGTGGCATGAGCATGCGCCGGCCATTGATCGGGGTGATGGGCGCTGGCGAGGGCGCGTCGGCCGCCGCCGTCGAGATGGCCGAGGCGCTGGGTGCCGCCATTGCCGCACGCGGCTGGGCGCTGCTCAGCGGTGGCCGGCCCGAGGGGGTGATGGCCGCCGCATCCCGCGGGGCGCAGACGGTGGAGGGCCACCTGGTGGTGGGCGTGCTCCCGGGCGATGGCCGGGGCGACGGCCGGCAGCAGACGGCCGAGCTGGATCTGGCCCTGTTCAGCGGCATGGGCCAGGCGCGCAACCTGATCAACGTGCTCAGCGCCGACGTGGTGGTGGTGTGCGGCGCTGGGGGCGCGGGCACGGCCTCGGAGGCGGCCCATGCGATCAAGGCCGAACGGCCCCTGGTCCTGCTGGCGGTGCCGCCGCTGTGGCGGGAGTTCTTCTGCTCCCTCAGTGCAGCCGTTCAATGCACAGACACCGTGGCGGACTGCTGCAGCCGCATCGAGGCGGTGCTTCCTCAGGACTGAGAGCAGGGTGCATCCCAGTGCCAGAGATCAGCGCTCGCCGCTTTCCCCTCGGGACGGCTGGCTGAGCAGCGGCTACCAGGTGTTGCACTTCCGCCCTGTCCGCTACGAGCGCTTCTCTCAGGCGCTGGAGCTCACCAGCGGCGAGCTGATCCCCGGCCAACCGCCGCTGCTCAAGTGCCGCAAGGAGGTCACTCGCGAGGAAGCGATCAAGCTCTGGGCGCAGAAGCGGAAGGAGGGCTGGCAGCCCTGCGAGCCCCAGTGGACGCCGCCACCCGAGGTGAAGCCACCGGCTCGTCGCCACGCCGCCAGCATGGACTGACCTGGAAGCCTGTCGTGCTGCTGAACCCCCTCTGTCCATTCACAACGGCCAAGATGCTGGCCCTCAAAGCCACGGTGCTGTTGCTGCTCACCCTGCTGATCAAGGCCAAGATCCGAATCACCGCTTTCTCGGCCCTCGGCTTCTTCCTGCTGCTGCTGCAGACCCTGGTGTTCCTGGCCATCAGCGGCGGCCTGGTGCTGGCTGCTGGAGGGGCAGCGATCGTCAGCACGCAGAAGCGCCAGCCGGCTGTGGGCTGAGCCCAATCCGCGATCACAACAAGCCCTGAGCACAACAAAGCCCGGGTCGAGGTCCCCGGGCATTTGTCTGCTCAGCCGTTGTGCCTTCCCAGGGGGGTCGGGCGCAGCTGTGCGAGGTTTGTGCTTGGCAACAGCCGTGATCGTGTTCTGATCAGGTGGTTTTCAGTTGTGGGGCGGAGCTGCTGGCGCTGGCACCTGGGGCCAGGTGTCGAGTGGGACGTTCCGTTGGGTCCGGGGCACCTCAGGCGATGCAATGGACGGCGACTCTGGCTACACGCCAGGAACGTCAGAGATCCGTCGAGAGTGTTGGAGCAGGGGCCGGATCGTCAGCGCGCTCCTGACTGGTGCTCAGGGGGGGTGTCGTCCATCTGTGGAGCCTCCGAATCCCGTTGCCACCACGATGGGCCGGCCCGCCCAGGCAAGCAAGCGAGCACGCCAGTTCGACACCGCTCGTTACCGGCGGCAATCGCTCTTCATGAAGGGGGCTTCATCGGTTCCGCCAGGAAACCGTTGCGCGCACGTCCCTGTGCTCTGCTGGCGTGACCACCGCTGCTCCAGCGAAAGCCCGGAACCCACCAACCAAAGCCCAAGGCCTGATGACCCCGAGACCCCTGCCACCCCATCGCCCTCCCGAGATGAATGGGGAAGAAGAAGAGCTCCTGGAGGATCGCGGCCGCGGTCTGGGCTTGCGATTGCTGGCACTGGTGGGTGCGTTTTCATTCCTGATGCTGGGGATCAGCAGCATTGCCCCGTTGTTCCAGCCAGCCCCACCCCCGCCACTGCCGGATCAGCGCCGCAGCCCTGCAGCTTGATCGATGCTGACCGGGTTCGACAGAAGCAAGGCAACCCCCGCAACGAAACACCTCCCGTGCAGACTGCCGCCATGGGGAAAGGGCTGCTGCTGGGATTCCTGCTGTCAGTACTGGCGGCCTGGCCACAGATTGCTGGTTCCCAGGGCATGGCCGCCACCGTGCTCTCCATCGGCGATGGCGACACCATCAGGGTGCGGATGAACGGGAAGCCGATCACGGTGCGCCTGGCCTGCATTGATGCGCCAGAGACGGCCCAGCGTCCCTATGGCCAGAACGCCAGGCAGACCTTGCAGCAGCGCCTGCCAGTCGGCAGCGCGGTGCGATTGGACGAGAAGACCACCGATCGCCACGGCCGCCTGGTGGCGTAGGTGATCAACGGCATCAACATCAACCTGGCGATGGTGGAAGACGGCCAGGCCTTTGTGTATCGCCAGTACCTGAGCGGCTGCGATGCCAGGGAGCACCTGGACGCCGAGTTGTGAGCATTGCTCAGGTGCTATGGGTCGTTTACCTTTCCAGTGAGTACAGCTGGGGTTTCAAATCATGCTGACAGGATCCGATCTGCTCGCCAAGGTCAAGGAGCTCGGCGATGCCTCCAAGTCCGAACTGGTGCGCCAGTGCGGCTACGTGAGCACCAAGAAAGACGGCAGCGAGCGCCTCAACTTCACCGCCTTCTATGAGGCGCTGCTGGACGCCAAGGGGATGACGCTTGGCGATGGCGGCGGTAAGGGCAAGGGGAAAGGAGGCCGCAGCCTCAGCTATGTGACCAAGGTGCAGTTCAACGGCAACCTGCTCGTCGGCAAGGCCTACACCGCCCAGCTGGGGCTGGAGCCTGGCGACGAGTTCGAGATCAAGCTGGGCCGCAAGCAGATCAAGCTGGTGCCAGCCGGCGCCGGGGAAGAGGAGGACACCGCCGTTGCGTAACCGTTGATTGCGACCAACGGCGCCTTCTGCCAAGCCGGGTGCAGCTGGGAAGCAAGGCGTCAGCGCCCTCGACGCCCATCAGAGCCCCGGCTGGCAGTGCGCGGCGGCTCCGGAGAACCCCCGCAGCACGTGGGGGTTCTCTGTTGGCAGGGCCCAGGGGAACCCAGGGCCGGGGTGCTTCAGCTGGGGAGCTCGCAGCGCAGAGAGCAGAGGAGTGGCGCCGGCGGGCGGCAGGTCCGCCAGTTGCCATCGCTGGTCGAGACATCCACCCCGATCAGGCCGGAAGCGTGGTGGTGATCGCCAAAGGGCTCCACCCAGGCAATGGTATCAGCAATCGCCTCGTCGAGGCTGCTGTACTGCCCATCGAGCTGGCGATGGGGCTCACCGCCGCTGTCGATCAGGCGGTAGCAACGCAGTGATGGATGCCTGGTGAGCCGCTGCATCGATGACCTTCATGGCAGATCACCCTGGACGGCCTTTGGGGGCAGCTCTGTATCGTGCTGAACATTGAAATCAGTCTTCACGGCAGGGCTGCAGAGATCAGGAACGCGGTCTCGACGGTGATCGTCGGCGGGGCTGCCGCACTGCGCAGCGCCCATGTCGAGCCCTGAGTCCTTCCGAAACGAGGCAGGGAAGGCACTAAGATGGACAGAAGTCCTGTACAGCTCAGTGGCGATCGAAACCACCTACACGGCAGCCCGTGAGCAGCTCAAGGCCCTGATGGACAGGGTGGTGGCGAATCGCGAGGTGGTGATGGTGCGGCGCCGCCAAGGAGGAGATGTGGCCATCGTGGCGGCAGAAGAGCTGGAAGGTCTGCTGGAAACGGCCCACCTGCTCCGCTCGCCACGCAATGCTGCTCGCCTGCTCGCGGCGCTGGAACGCGCACGCGATGAGAGCCTTCCCACCTTGCGGATGGACGATCTGGAGGCACGGCTGGAGGCATGAGCAGCCAGCGGGAGGCGGTGTGCCACCCGGAATTCCTGGAAGACCTCCAGCACTGGATCGAGGTTGATCGCCGGACAGCCCGCCGGCTGCTTGAGCTGATGAAAGCCGTGCTGCGCGATCCCTTCACTGGCATCGGCAAACCGGAGCCTCTCAAATACCTCGGCTCAGGCGTGTGGTCGCGACGGATCACCCAGGAACACCGCTGCGTGTACCTCGTGAAGACGGATCGGATCGAGTTCCTGCAAGGCCGCTATCACTACTGATGGCCAACCAGAGGCCGCCCGGCACAGCTGCCGTCCTTCGCAAGAGCAACCCCACGAGCAGCGGCTGATTCACGGAGGCTGGCCGCAGTTTCGTGATGCCTGCCGTGCCCGCCGCGCCGCCCAGCTATCAGCCGCCAGCGGCCCTGGCCGACCTGCACATCCTCGATCTGCTCGAGCTCACCGAGTCCCAGGAGCGGGCCGCCGCAGCCCTGGCCGTGCACCAATCCACCGTGAGCCGCAGCCTGCAGCTGATGCGGCGGGACTTCAAGCTGGTGCCAAGGCTCAAGACAAGGGTGTGCCGCCACGGCCACAACGCCTGCGTGCAGGGCCTGCGGCTGGCGTACCTGGAGCACCGGCTGATGGCGGGGCTGCTGCGGATCGGCAGCGACGTGCTGCACCACACCCTGCTGCTGGGCCTGGATAGCGTGCAAGCAGGAGGAAGAGACCTACAACATCGTGGCTGCCCACGGTTACTTCGGTCGCCTGA
>JBBASM010000027.1:0-8911 GCA_040399285.1 Prochlorococcaceae cyanobacterium | reverse complement strand
GTGCGCAGGGGGCTGCATTCGCGCGATGCAGCGTCCCGCCCCCTGAACGCATACGTGCTCCCGGCACTCTGCTGTGATGCAACAGCTGGGGATTGACAGTCGATTGGATCATCGCAGCTCGCCCAATGCTGGCTCGAGATGGTGCAACAGATCCCGCAGTTGCGGATGGGCCGGGGTGGGTGCCTGCAACGCCGAAGCCACGATGGCCGCCAGGTTGGGGGCCACGGCGGGGAGGGCGTAGGCCGCCGCAAAGCCACTCCGGGCCCGGGCGCCCTGGGCCTCCCGCAGCTGGGGGCTGGCCAGCAGGCCTGCGATGCGATCCTGCAGCTGGGCGGGGTCCTCGGGAGCCGGCAGCACCCAGCCCCTTGTCAGCGCCTGCCGTAGCGGTGCCACCGCCCGCACCAGCACCGGCAGGGCCATCGCCAGGGCATCACTGAGCTTGGCCGGGCTCTGATAAGCCGCCACCTCACCGCTGCTGAGCAGCACCACCAGGTCGGCAACGGCCAGCACGTCCGGGGCCCGGTGAAGGGGTTGGTTGCCCAGCAGGCGCAGGCGCTCCACCGGCAGCAGGGCCTGGAGCTCGCGCTGCAGAGCCTGATCCTCCGGGGGAAAGGCGCCGGCGATCACGAGCAGGGGCTGGAGGCCATCCGGCAGGCCGGCCATGGCGGCAGCCACCTCCAGCACCCCCTTGTGGCGCCGGGGTGTACCGAAGAACAGCACCACCCCGGCCTGGGACGGGATGCCGAAGCGCTGGCGCGCGGCCAGCTTCTCGGTGGCTGTGGCGGGCCGCAGCTCCCTGGGGTCCCGGCCATGGGGGATCAGGGTGCCGCCGTAGCGCTGCTGCAGCGGTTGGTTGGCCACGGTCACGCCGTCGAATGCCTGGGCCAGGTGCACGGCCAGGCGGGTCCAGAGGGGGCCCATCAGCTGGTGGGGCCCCGGCCAGCCCTCCCCCTGCCCAAGCAGCTCCTGGGGGCTGAGGGGCTCCCGTTCGCCCACGAACAGCAGTTCCTCATCGTCGATGTCCACCAGCACCGCCGCCCCCCAGGCCAGTTTGTAGAGCAGGCCGAACAGCAGGGCCGGCAGCCGTGGCTTGCTCAGGTGCACCAGGGCGGCAGGGTGCTGGAGAACCAGATGCCAGGCCTGGCGCACAAAGCGCGCTTCCTGTTCCACCACAAACGTGTGCATGGGCAGGGCGGCGCCGCGCAGGGGCTCCCAGATTTCGCGGCCCCATTGGGGGAAGTGGCTGCCGAGCAGCTGCACGGGGTGGCCGAGATGGCCATAGAGCCGGGCGAGGGTGTAGGCCCGGCCCGCGGCATTGTGACTGAGTTCCGCCGCCGCCACCACCACCGGCAGCGGGGCCCGCTCTGCCCTGGGCCCGCCGTGTTCGGCCCACCAGCGCCCCCGGGCCCGCTCCAGATTCGCTGCGTAGTGGGCGGCCAGGGGGGGCTGCTCCACCAGGCCCTGGCCGTAGGCCTGGATCGCCGGGGCCCAGGCACCGGCTTCCATCGCCTGGCGGCCGAGGGCCATCCAGCCGCCACGGCCGGCAGGCAAGCTGGGTTGGGCACTGCACATCACCGCAGGCTATGGCTGCTCGATGGCGGGCCCCGATGAACCTGAACCAACCTCGGCAGCAGCTCCCCTGGCAGCGGCCGAATGCCACGGAGGCCTATGCCGCCGAACAGCTCGCCGGTGCGGATTCCGGTGCGGATGGCGGCTATCTGGCCTTCCCCTGGGCCAGCTGGATCGACGTGGCCCGGGACCATCCAGCCCCGGCTGCGCCGTTGCAGTCGCGGCCCGCTGCCGCGCCCCTGGCCAGCGTGGGCCAGCACATCGAGATGCTGCAGCACGCGGACCTGCTGCGCCGTTGCGGCGTGAGCGATCTGTTCTGGAGCCATGCCACCGCCGGCCTGCATCATCATCGGGGCCTGCGCATCCATCCCTTTCCTCTGTATCCGGTGCGCTGTGGCACCCACCCGCCGGCGCAGCGGCTGGTCCCTCTGGAAGAGCGGCGCTGGCTGTACAGCTTCCAGGGGGTGTATCGGCCCGAGCTTTACCTCACGCCGGTGCGGCAGTGGATCCTCGCCTTGCCGCCCCGGGCCGATGCCCTGGTGGAGGGGCGCAGTGAGTGGCATTTCGAGCAGCAGGTGTACCGCGAGCAGGTGCATGGTGAGATCCCCGACCCCGCCCGCCACGGTGAGCTGAAGCGGGAGGCCGAGAGCTATGTGGCCACCCTCCGCCAGAGTCTGTTCGCCCTCTGTCCCTCGGGCAGCGGACCCAATTCGATCCGCCTGTGGGAAGCGCTCGGCTATGGCGCCATCCCGGTGCTGCTGGCCGACACACTGGCTCTGCCCGGCGATCCTGCCCTGTGGCGGCAGGCGGTGCTGGTGGTGCCCGAAACGGCGGCGGCCGTGGCTGCTCTGCCCGCCCGGCTGCAGGCCCTGGCGCAGGATTCCGCCACCTTGCAGGCCATGGCCGCTGCGGGCCGGCAGCTTTGGCAGCGCTATGGCCTGCCGGATTTCTGCGCCGACGTGCGGGACTTTCTGCGCAACCCCCGAGCGCTGCTGCTGGCTGCCGCCCATCGCCGTCTGGCCGGCGCTGCGGGGCCGGCCCAGGAACTGAGAGCCCATGAGCCGGCGAGCCTGCCGCTGGAGCTGCACCGGCTGCTGTTCCGATTGCCGCCGGAGCAGGCGGTGCTGCTGGAGATTGTGGATGGGGCTCCGCTGCCGCTGCTGGAGTTGCGCTGGCGCAGCGCCCTGCAGCTCTGCCGTGGCCTGCTGGCGGATCGGCCCTGGGCGATCAGCTGCCGCAGTGCCGTGCTCGAGGAACTGGCCGGGCCCGGTTTGGATCAGCGCTGGGCCACCACCACCAGCACGTAGGGCAATTCCGCACCGAGCACGCCATAGCGGGCGGAACAGAGGGCGTGCAGGGTGGCGCCGCGGAAGCCTGCCGCCCTGAGCTGGTCGAGCAGGTCCCAGCCGGGAATGCGGTACACGAGAGAGCCCCGCTCGGGGGCCACGGGGTCGCTGTGCCATTCGGGTTCCATCAGCAGTTCCGGCTCCTGGCCCTCACCGCGCCAGATGGCCTTCACGATCGAGTCCTGCTGGCCGTAGGCCAGCGGCACGGTGGCCAGCAGGTAGCCGCCGAGGGTGAGCACGGAGGCCATCGACTCCAGCGCCGGTGGGATTTCCTCCACGTGTTCCAGCACCTCATTGCAGATCAGGCACTGCAGGGAGGCGGGCGGCAGATCGAGGTTGCGAATGTCGCGATGGGGCACCACGCCGCGCAGGGGGTGGTCGGGATTGGGAAGGTATTCACTCCAGCGCAGTCCCGGGCAGCGCTGGCGCAGGTATTCGGCATAGCCGGTGACTGCTTCGTTCACATAGAGGCGCAGCCCGCCCAGGGCCGGCAGCTCTCCGCGGGCCATCAGCCAGCGCAGCACCAGCAGCTGGGCCCGCTGGCGGCTCACAAGGCCATCGGCCTGGATGGTTTCCCGCAGGTTCAGCCCGTTCACCGTGAGCCGGTGGGGCGGCGTGGGCTCATCGCTGAGGGGATCGCGCAGGCCGGCGAGGGCGAGACGTTTCAGATGCCGCTGGCCGATCAGCGGCCATTGGTCGTGTTCGCGTTGCCAGAGGGCCTGAAACTCGTCCAGCCGCTCCAGCACGAGATGGGTGGTGTCCACCAGCTGTGGGGCCGGTTCAGGGGCTTTGGGGGAGGGGCTGCTGGTGGCTGTGGTGGACGTCATGCCAGGACTGGATCCCCACGCCGGATGCCTCTAGCCTGGATCCTATGGCAGATGCACCAACCACTCCGGCCCCTTCCACGGCAACCGCACGCGAGGCCGAGCTCCAGAAGCAGCTCGACCAGGCCCGGGCGGAGGCCCAGCTCAGCCTGGAGCAGCTGCAGCGGGTGCAGGAGGAGCTGGAGCACTACTTTCTGGCCCATGAGGAGGCCGCTGCCAGGTTGCTGCGCTACGGCGAGGAGCAGCGCCGGGCCGAGGCCCTGATCGAGGCCCTGCTGGCCCGCGTCGAGGCCCACGGGGCTTAGCCGGCCAGGGCCAGCCGACCGCTGGCCCGGTCGAGGAAGGAGGCGAAGGCGAGGGGATCGCTGGCTGCCTGAGCCTGCGGCTGGGCGGGGGATAGGTCGATGCCGCAACGCCGGGCCACCTGGTCGAGCCGCTCGGAAAAGCGCTCGAGATCGGCATCGTGGCTGGTTGCGGGGCTGGCGGGTTCCTCGGCCAGCTCCAGGTGCCATTCGGCATCGCGGCGCCGCTGGCGCAGCAGCTCCACCAGATCGGGGTCCCCTGCAGCGGCGCTGATCGCCCGGTCCCAGCTGTCCCTGGCCAGGGAGGCCCGGCCCTGGGCCAGCGCCAGCCTGGCCTGGATGTCGTGCAGCCAGGGGTTGGCGCGCTGGGCCTCGGTGGCGGTTGCCAGCACGGCCTCGGCGCGCCGGTGGGCGCCGCTCTGCAGGCTGAGATCGGCTGTTTTGAGACGGGCATAGTTCCAGCTGGGGCAGCGCCGCACGATGCCGCTCCAGAACAGCAGGGCCTGCTCGGGATCGCTGGCCACCACCGCCTCGCCGATGGTCTGCACCAGGGGGGGCTCCAGTTCCGCCCGCAGCTGTTCCGGCGCGTCGGCCGGGGCCAGCGCCAGGGCGAGCAGACCCAGGCCGGTGGGCTCGAGCAGGCGGCGCCAGGCGGTGGCCGGATCGGCATCCAGGGCCTGCTGCAGCCGCTCGCGCCAGAGGCCGGGGGCCGTGCAGGTCCCCCCGTGACGCAGGTGCAGGTAGCCCTGCAGGAGCTGCCGCAGCCCCAGGCACTCCGGTGTCGCCGGCGATTGCCCAGGCCACAGCCCCCAGGGATCCGGCACCAGTGCCAGCTCAGGCTGGAGCTCATCGCGCTCGATCAGCAGGTCGTCCCCCCGCTCGGGCTCCCCGGCCAGCCAGAGGCCGATCGCCAGGGCCAGGCAGCGCTCCGCCGGAGCTCCAGCCTCCTCCCTGATCAGCTCGTCGAGGTCTTCGGGGTGGGCGGGCCAGAGCAGGGGCCACCACGCATCTGGCAAGGCGGCCAGCAGGGGCAGGGGATCGAGGGGGGCAGCATCCGGTTGGCCGGATTGCGACGAATCCATCAGAACCATCCGCGATCAGCTGAAGGCAGGCGAGCTGGCCCCATCATGGGGCCCATTGCTCGGGTGCACAGGGATGGGGCCGCCTTCGGGCAGGCGCGTGGTGATCGTGGATCCTGGCCACTCGGGTGTCAGCGGTCACCATGCGGAGGTGAACTGCCAGCTGCTGGCCGCCGGCCGCAGGGCCGGGCTGGCCCTGGAATTCTGGGTGGACCGGAGTCTGGACCATCCGGACCCCGCTTATCGGGGTGTGTTCAGCGACTGTGGATACGGGGATCCCCGCCACTGGCTCGACCTGGGGGGCAGTCTGCATCTGGCCCGCCGGCTCCATCGCCAGCTTGAGGCGGCCGTGGCTGTTGGGCAGGAGGAGGGCCAGGTGGCCTGCTGGATCGCCCACAGCCTGCTGCCGTTCCAGCTGATCGGGCTGGCACAGCTGCTGCAGAACCAGCCCCAGGCGCGGTTGGAGATGGGCATCCTCTACGCGCCGGCGGAACGGCTGGCGGACGGGGCGCAGCCCGACCCGGGCGTGCTGGTGCAGGATCGGCAACGCCAGCTGGCGATCGGCAATGCCCGGGTGGCCTGGAGTGGCCTGGCCCAGGCAGTGAGAAGCGTCGGCCATCGGCTGCGGGTGGGCTGTTCCTCGGAGGTGCAGGCTGCCCTGCATCAGCCCCTGCTGGCGGCGGCCGGGTTGCCGCCGGCAGTGCTGCAGCCGGCGGTGGTGGGGGCGGGTTGGCAGCCTGAGCCGGACGGGTGGTCTCCTGAGGCGGAGGCCGCGCCGCTGGTGCTGCTGCACTGGGGCGACCTCAAGCCGGGGAAGGGGCGCCAGCAGGCCTTGGCCCTGCTTGAGGTGCTGCTGGCGGCGCCGCCGGAGAACCGGCCTGCCCGCCGTTGGCTCTTCCATCACTGCAGCAGCCAGTCGCTCAGCCCCGGGGAGCAGGAGCTGCTGCAGCGGGCCGCCGAGCGGCTGCCGGGTCTGCAGCTGCTGCAGGGTCGGGTGAGCGCTGAGCGGATGCAGCGCGTGCTGGCCGAGGTGGATGTGGCCCTGTTGCCCTACAGCCCCAGCGCCTACGCCGAGCGCTCCTCCGGGGTGCTCTGGTGCTACGGGGCAGCCCGGCTGGCGATGGGCCGGCAGGCGCGGGCGGTGGGGCATCAGCAGGGCTGGCTGGCCCGCGAGGCCAGGGCGCTGGGCTTCCAGTGGGAGGGGCTGGAGGCCGGCCAACTCGAGGGCACGGACTGGCTGGCAGCCGTGGAGCGGGTGCTGGAGGAGCCGCAGGCGGCCATGTTCACCGCCTATGGCCTGCAGGTGCTGGGCCGGAGCTACCCGCGCTGGGTGCTGGCGGATCTGTAAAAATCGAAGGGTTTTGATCCTGGGCAGGCCTTGGTTGCAGCCATCAGTGGAAGTGCGGCCAGCCCGAGCCTCGACGGCATGCTGAGCCAGCTGTGCGCCGTGCAGGAACAGCTGGAGGCGGAGCACCTCCGGGCTGAGCAGCTCGCCGAATCCCTGGCTTTGTGCGAGGCGGAACTGGCCGAGCTGCGCAGCCGCAGCGCTGAGGCCAACCAGAGCCAGGACAGGGGCGATTCTCCCCCCGTGAACCCGGATCCAACCGCTGTGCAGCTCAGGCAGGAGCTGCTGCTGGCCGAGCAGCGCAGCCAGGCGGCCCAGCTGTTGGCCCGGGAAACCCAGTCGCTGCTGAACACGGCCCAGAAGATGCTGGAGGGCCAGGCCAACCACCTGCAGGATCTCAGCCGGCGGGAGGAGGAAGCCCAGCTGGCGCTGGAGCGCGAACGCCTGTTCGCCGCCGAGTTTCTCTACTTCTTTCAGAACTGCACCACCACCTCAGGCTTGGATCCGGAACGGATCCCCAGGCTGCGCAACCTGCTCCAGAGCCACAGCAGCGACCTGCAGGGCGCCAGCTGAGGCGCTGGCGATCAGAGCCGGTCGGCGGCCTCGTCAAGGCCGCAGAGCACCATCGCTTCGCGCAGGCTGATCAGCAATGACTCGCGCTGAGCGGCGCGTATGGCCTCATCACCGGCTCCGTGGTTGCGCGCCTGCAGAAAGGCCAGGGCCGCCTGCTGCTGCTGCCTGGCCTGGTCGGCACCGGGGGTGAGGGTCTGGAGCAGGGCGGTGCCGTAGCGGAGCCACTCCTCGGCATTGGCGCTCTCCAGTGGGTGGGCATCCGCCACCGCCTGCCAGTTCTGGCGGGCCTTGCCAGTGGCCTCCAGCTTGCGTTCCAGGCTGGCGATCTGCTGCTGCAATTGCCTGATCCTGGTTTCCTGACTGCTGCGGGCGCTGGTTTCCTGCTGCAGGGCCGCCGTCTGGCGGGAGAGCTCATCCTGGAGCGCCTCGTTCTGCTTGCGCACGGATTCGAGCCGCTGCAGCAGCGATGCCTTGTTGCGCTTGAGGTCGTTGAGAAAGGCATCCACCTTGGCAATTGCCTCGGTGGCAGACTCCTGGCTGGAGATGATCTCCTGGAGTGGAGGGGCGGAGGGGGTTTGGTCTGAGGAACTTTGTTCGGAGGGGTTGGTCACCAGAACGCACCATCGCCAATCTAGGCTCATGCTATCAACACCCGTCTGCTGAAACCGCTGCAGCTGCAGGCAGCCTTTTGGTCTCACCTACAGCCTTGGCCAGATCCGTCGGCACCGGTACGAATCATGAGATGATTGCTTGCAGCAGACATGGTTCCGCTCGTGACGAATATTGATTCAGGGTTGAGTCCTGATCGAAGACTCTATAAAAGCCAACTCGGGGAGGATGCCAGGCTGGAGGAACTCTTTGCCCCATGGCTCCATACGCTCAAGGGACGCGGAACCTTCGTGGAGCTTGGCGCCATGGATGGCGTGCGCTATTCCAATACTTATCTTTTCGCAAAGAAATATGGTTGGAGAGGTTGGCTGTTTGAGCCCGTTCCGGAAATGTACGCGTCGCTGAAGAAAAACCGCCCTGAATCCGAGTGTTTTAACTGTTGCCTGGGATCCACCGAGGGTTTGATTGACTTGATTGGCACCAATGAGGTGGCAGGAATCAATTCGCTGATCTCTGAAGGGTTCCGGGAGAAATGGCATCAGAACTCACCGGTGCGAACCGTGCCGATGCGCCGCATGGACTCCATCATCAAATCCAGTGACGTCCAAGGAATTGATTTGCTGTCTCTGGATGTGGAAGGCGCGGAACTTGAGGTGTTGCAGGGTATGGATCCCGCAGTGAAGTTCCATTTCATCATCATTGAGGCCGTTGAACGCTGGAATCGGCAGGCCAATGAGCATTGCCGAAGCCTTCTCAGAGAGCGTGGATACACTTTTGTTGAGAGATACAAGATCAACGAGATCTGGATGTTGGATTCTTATGGCGAGGAATTTGGGTGACATTTTTTAAAAGAGCTCTTGTGCATGGGTCTTTCTTGTTTTTATTTGTATGCTTTAATCAAGGAGGCCGCGACTCCCCGAGGTCGCGTGATTTTTTGCTTCAATGCGATTGACTAACCTATATCCCCCTTTTTAGGGAGACTCTGGAAAACCCAGGCCATCCACGCGACAATGGTGCAGTTAACGCAGGCCAGGACCTGGGGTGATGGGCGGCAAGCAGCTCGGCTTTTCGGACTACGAGCTGACCACGGCCAAGAAACGCACCAAGCGTGAGAAGTTCCTGGCCGAGATGGAGACGGTGGTGCCCTGGCAGGCCCTGCTCGATCTGATCGAGCCCCATTACCCCAAAACCAGCAAGAAGGGCGGCCGGCCTCAGGGCCGACTGAAAGTCTGTCACGGGTCGGCTGGTGCGGCCATGCTGGTGC
>JBBASM010000026.1:0-11790 GCA_040399285.1 Prochlorococcaceae cyanobacterium | reverse complement strand
GCAATGCGCACAACTTCCCGCTCGACCTGGCCGCTGCAGAAGCCACCCCCGTGGCACTGACCACCCCGGCGATTGGCTGAGGCCAGACAGCCTGTCTGCGGCTGAACAGCCTGCCTGAAGTGCATGAGCCCAGCTTGAAGCTGGGCTCCGGACGGAATCCCGAAAGCCCTCGCTGCAAGGCGGGGGCTTTTTGTTGCGCGCAGCTGGCAACCCATGGATCTGGGATTGGGATTGAGTCGATGTGCCCATGACCTCCGCAACAGGCGGGTCTAGCGTCAGAGCAGATCGGAGAGGTATGCACGATGGCCCAGTTGAGCACCCCTGAATCCCATCCCCAGTCGCCCTTTCATTGGCTGGTTGACATCGGCAGCTGGCTGCTCGGTGGAGCAGCCACTGGTCTTGGCTTCCAGTCGACTGAACAACACTCCAGCCCGCCCAACATCGGCGCCCAGCCCTTCAGTGGTGTCGTCAACCGCCGCCGCGGTCTCTGGGGAGGTCGCCGCCTGAGTGGCTGAACAGGGGCCGTTGGCGCTCTGAGCCCTGCCCCATCCTTGCCGGCTCGGATGGTGGGTCAGCTTGGATGGTGGTCAGGATTCAGTGGTCAGCACTCAAACGCTCTCGGTGGTCACGGCAAAGCCCACCAACTCATGGGGCCCGAAAGAGCGCAGGAAGGGCACATCGGCGGCATCGCGGCCGCGGGCGATCAGCACCCGGCCGCAGCGCGGGATGTTGTGGCGGGCATCGAACACATGCCAGCGGCTCTCGAGAAACACCTCAAACCAGGCGGAGAAATCCACGGGCGCCTCCCCCACCGGGATGCCGGTGTAGCCGAGGTAGCCGGTGCAGTAGCGGGCGGGGATGTTGAGGCAGCGGCAGAGGGTGATGGCGAGGTGGGCGAAATCGCGGCACACGCCGGCGCGATCGCGCAGGGTGTCGCTGGCGGTCTTCTCCGGCGCCACCGCCCCGTAATCGAAACGGATGTGCGCGTGCACCCAGTCGCAGATCGCCTGCACCCGCCCCCAGCCTGCCGGCACTCCGGCAAATGTGTTCCAGGCAAAGGCCATCAGGGCGGCGGTGTCGCAGTAGGGGCTGGGGTTGAGCAGGGGATACGTGTCGATCGGCAGCGCCTGCACCGCGCAGGCCCGGGCGGCGGGCACCACCGGATCGGCGCTGCCTGGCCGTTCAATGCGGGCCTCGTAGCTGAAGGTGGTCACACCGGCGGAGGCGATCAGCCGGCTCCAGCGGTTGCCGGCGCGATCGCTGAGCAGCTCGTAAGTGCGGTCCGGCTGCAGCCGCACCCGTTCCGGGCTGCGCAGGTCTGCCAGCAGGCTGCTGTGGGGGTGCACCAGGGCCAGCAGGGGTGTGGCGGTGGCGCAGCGGATCTCCAGCCTGCAGCCAATCGCGAGGAGCACGGCGGCGACCAGGGCGAACTCTCTGCCATGCATGTTGGCGCTCGTGGCTGCGTCGATCGATGGCCTGGGCGGCCATGCGTTCAATTGCGCACCGGTGCTGCAGTGCTGCGGCTGAACCGTGGCAGGACATAGGCGTCTGTCGGCCAGGATGGGGCGATGAGCACGCAACCCGAACTTGCCTGGGCTGCCTGCACGGCGGTGGAGCGAGATCCCCAGCGCGTCAGCGGTGCCTGGGTGTTCCGCGGCACGCGAATCCCGGTGGCTGCTCTGTTCGAGAACCTGGAAGACGGCATCACCCTGGCTGAATTCGTCGAGCTTTTCCCTGGAGTGACGCAGGAGCATGCCGCCCGGAGTATGGCAGCTGCCGTGGCCTGAGTGCGGATCCTGTTTGACCAGGGAACACCGGTTCCTCTGCTCCGTTTGCTGGACGGCCACCTTCTAGCCACGGCCTGCGAACTGGGTTGATCCACCGTCACCAAAGGGGACCTGATTCGCCTTGCCGAGCAGGTAGGGCTATGAGCTGTTGATCAACACCGACACCAATCGCCGTTACCAGCAGAACCTGCGGCAGGGCAGCCTCGCAATCCTGGTGCTCACCACCACCAGCTGGCCCCGGATTCGCCAGGTCACCGTTGAAATCCAGGCCGCGATCGCGCCATCAAAGCTGGCGACTACCAAGTGATCCCCATTCCCTGAGCCTCAGCAATGCAGGAGCAGGCTGTCTACACTGGCACGTACACACGCGAGGGATGACGCGATGGATGTGCTGCCCAGCCGCGTGTTCATGAACGGCAACAGCCAGGCCGTGCGCATTCCCGCGGAATTCCGCCTCAGCAGCGATCGGGTGCAGATCAGCCGCACCCCGGAAGGCGATCTGCTCATTCATCCCTGTCCCAGCCGGCGGGGCCAGGCCCTGCTGCAGGCGCTCAGCGGCTTGGATGCTGACTTTGTGGCGGCGCTGGAGCAGCAGCAGGCCGACAAGCTGCCTGTGCAGGAGCGGGAAGCCCTGTGATCTACCTGCTCGACACCAACATCCTCATCTATCTGAGCAAGAACCGTCCGCCCCAGGTGGCCGAGCGTATCGATGCACTCAGCGATGAGGACAGCATTGCGATGTCGTTCATCACCTGGGCTGAGCTGTTGCGCGGAGCAGAAGGCAGCCAGCGGCGCGAGGCCACCCTGCAGCAGCTGGAGGCCCTCACCAGGCTGGTGCCGGTGCTCTTTCCCGATGGACCAGGGATCTGCGAGCACTACGCCGTTCAGGCCACCGCCCTGAATCGCCGGGCCACACCCATTGGCGCCAACGACCTCTGGATCGCCTGCCACGCGCTGGCCATCGGCGCCACCGTGGTGAGCCACAACGTGAGTGAGTTCAGCCGGGTGAAGGGGCTGCAACTGGTGGATTGGGCCATCTGAAGCCACCTTGCACCGAGGTGCTGGCCCTTGCCATCACCGCGTGGCGTCTCGGCAAAGTCGTTCGCCACTTCAGCCATGGCCGCTAGTGCCCTGTCCTTGCCCTCCAGGAGCCGCTTCAGAAGCGTGAGCCCGGCGTCTGCAGGAAGGCCAGCTCCTCCGCGCTCGATACCCGCCCCAGGAGCGCGTTGCGGTGGGGGAAGCGGCCAAAGCGGGCGATCACATCCCGGTGCCGGCGGGCGAAGTCGGCGGTGCGGGGATCGCAGAAGCGCTCGAACAGCGGCAGGGCCGCCTCCTGCACCGCCAGGTCCTCGCTGTGCATCAGCGGCATCAGCCAGAACTGCCGCCTTGCCTGCTCGGGTTCGGCCTCCAGCCAGCCCAGCTCCACCGCCTTCAGGCTCAGGGCCAGAGCCTGGGGATCACCCGCGAAGGCCATGGCGGTATCGCGCCAGATCTGGCGTGGGAACTGGTCCAGCACCAGCACCAGCGCCAGGCCCCCGGCCGCTTCCGTGCCCCAGGGGTCGAGCTCACCGGCGATCGCCCGCCGCGTCAGGCCCAGGAATCGTTCCCGCAGCAGGGCATCAAAGGCCGGGTCCTTGGCGAACCACTGGCGCGGCCGGCTCTGCACGAACCAGAAGTCCAGCACCTGCGCCGCTTGTTCCCCGTGGCCTGTCATCAGAGCAGGGCCTGCACGCTGGCCACCTTCTCTTCCATGGTCTGGTCCTTGTCGGTGCGGGTGTTGATTTTCACCGTGGTGTAGACGCGGGGGCAGCCCATGGCGTGCACCGCCTGGTGGCAGGCCTCGATCGCGGCGAACACCGGCTCCCACCCGCCCTCGATCGCGGTGCCGTTGGGGTGCAGCTGAATCTTGAGGCCGGCCTCGGTGAGCACCTTCTCGCAGGCAGCGATGTACGGGGCCAGGTGCACACCCACGCCGATCGGCACCACGCACAGATCCACGATCACCTTCATGGTCAGCCTCGGCAGATTGCCCCCATCGTGGAAGCAGCTGCCCAGGGGCTGGCGTGTCCGTCTTTCCGTTGCTGGTGATCGTCCACGCCCTGGCCGCCACGGTGTGGACCGGAGGCCATCTGGTGCGTCCTGATGGACGCTGCCGCTGATCAGCTTGCCGGCGCAGGTGGCGCAGGAACCCGCGCGGCAGGAGAAGGGGAGATCGAGGCCCTGATCGCCTGCGGCATCCCGGATCGCCAGAGCGGCAAAGCCGGAGGCTCTGACCCTGGCTGGCCGGGGCGAATTCAGCCCAGTCTCTATATGGGGGTAAAGCCTGAGTGATGTGGATCCATCTCTGCATTTTGGCAGTTGTGCCTGCAGAGCCGCTCGCTGCAGGCTTGAGTGGTCGGATCCATGCCCAGGCCTCCATGCTCCCTTGGCTGATGGCCGCCGTCACCCTGGCGGCGGTCGTGCTCACGGCTCCTTTGCTGGGCCGGCACCTGTTCGAGGTGTTCGACGGGCGGCCCCAGCCGGCCTGGGACCGCTGGCTGAACCCCCTCGAGGCCCCGTTGCTGCGCTGGATCGGCGATGCCGGCCGCAGCGCTGAGTCCGCCGCTGCCTACCTGGTCCCATTGCTGATCAGCAATCTGCTGTTCGGGGCCCTGGCCCTGGCGTTGCTGCTGTTGCAGCCCGCCTGGCTCAACCCCCTGGGCTTTGGCGGGCTGCGCTGGGATCTGGCGCTGCACACCACGATCTCCTTTCTCACCAACACCGACCAACAGCACTTGATTCCCGAGCAGAGCCTGGGCAACCTGGCCCAGCTGGGGGCCTTGCAGTTCCTGATGTTCGTCTCGGCGGCCTCGGGCCTGGCGGTGGGTTTCGCAGTGATCCGGGGCTTCTGCGGCCGGCCGCTCGGCAACTTCCAACTGGATCTGCTGCGCTCGCTCACCCGCGTGCTGATCCCGGCCTCGCTGCTGCTGGCGCTGTTGTTGCTGGTCTGCGGCGTGCCGATGACCCTGGCGGAGCCATTGCAGGTCACCACGCTGGAGGGGGCACGCCAGCTGCTGCCGCGGGGACCGATCGCCCTGTTCGAAGCGATCAAGCAGCTGGGCGAAAACGGCGGCGGCTTCCTCAGCGCCAACTCCGCCCACCCCTATGAGAACCCCACCCTGCTCACCGACCTGGTGGGCACCTGGGCGATGCTGATCATCCCGGCCGCCACCCTGGATGCCTTCGGGCGGTTCCTGGGCAACCGGCGTCAGAGCAACCGTCTGCTGGCCCTGGTGTTCGCTCTGCTCCTGCTCGGCGCCGTGGTGTCGATGGCCGCGGAGCAGGCCGGCAACCCGCTGCTCGAGCGCTGGATCAGCGGCGGCACTCTTCAGGGCAAGGAGTTGCGCTTCGGGCCCGCGCTCACCGGCTTCTGGACGGCGGTGACCACCGGCACGATGACGGGCGCAGTGAACGGTGCGATCGATGCGGCGATGCCGCTGACCCTGCTGACGGCCCTGTTTAACCTGTTCCTGCAGGTGGTGTTCGGCGGCCAGGGCACCGGCGCCGCCTACCTGCTGGTGTTCGCCCTGCTGGCGGTGTTCCTCACCGGATTGATGGTGGGGCGCACCCCCGAATTCCTGGGCCGCAAGGTGGAGAGGGCCCAGGTGGTATGGGCCAGCCTGATCCTGCTGATCCATCCGATCTTCGTGCTGATCCCTGCCGCCATCACCCTGGCGGGTGGCAACGCGTTGGCTGGCATCAGCAATCCGGGCTCCCACGGCATCAGCCAGGTTGTCTACGAGTACGCCTCGGCAGCCGCCAACAACGGCAGTGGCCTCGCGGGCCTGGGGAACAGCACCCCCTGGTGGAACCTCACCACCAGCCTCAGCCTGCTGGGCGGCCGCTACCTGCCGATCGCGGCCCTGCTGGCCCTGGCCGAGGGCTTCCGGCGCAAACCCGCCCTTGAACCCAGCCCCGGCACCCTGCGCACCGACACCGGCCTGTTCACCGGCGTCACCGCCGTGGTGCTGGTGATCCTCGGCGCCCTCACCTTCTTCCCGGTGCTGGCCCTCGGGCCGATCGCGGAAGCGCTCACCCTGGCCTCCTGAGATGACCACCACACTGCGTGTGCCGTTTCCCCGCATGCCGCGGGGGCCCCGTCAGGAGCGGCGCTACACCGAACGCCCGCGCCAGCAGGGGCTGATCAGGCGCGCTGTCGTGGACTCGTTCCGCAAGCTCGATCCACGCCTGGCCGTCGCCAATCCGGTGATGTTCGTGGTTTGGTGCGGCACCGCCCTCTGCCTGGCGCTCACCGTCGAGCCGCGCCTGCTCGATGCCCAGGCCGCTGCCCGGGAGCGGGGCTTCAACGCCCTGATCAGCCTGACGCTGCTGGCCACGCTGCTGTTCGCCAATTTCGCCGAGGCGTTGGCGGAAGGACGCGGCAAGGCCCAGGCGGATGCGCTGCGCCGCACCCAGTCCCGCACCCAGGCCCGCCGGCAAGGCGCCGATGGCGGGATCGAACTGGTGGACTCCTCCGCCCTGCGCCGCGGCGATGTGGTGCTGATTGAGGCCGGCGATGTGATCCCGGCCGATGGCGAGGTGATCGCCGGAGTGGCGTCGGTGGATGAATCGGCGATCACTGGTGAATCCGCCCCCGTGCTCAAGGAGGCCGGTTCCGATGTGGCGGGCTCCGTCACCGGCGGCACGCGGATCCTCTCCGATCAGCTCACCCTGCGGATCAGCGCCGATCCGGGCAAGGGTTTCATCGATCGCATGATCGCCCTGGTGGAGGGGGCCGAACGCAGCAAGACCCCCAATGAAATCGCCCTGACGGTGCTGCTGGCGGTGCTCACCCAGGTGTTTCTGATCGCCGTCGCCACCCTGCCGCCGGTGGCGGGTTTTCTGGGGCAGGCCCCCTCGCTGGTGACGCTCGTCGCCCTTCTGGTGGCCCTGATCCCCACCACGATCGGCGGCCTGCTCAGCGCCATCGGCATCGCCGGGATGGACCGGGTGGCCCAGTTCAACGTGATCGCCACCTCCGGGCGGGCGGTGGAGGCCTGCGGTGATGTGAACACCCTCATCCTCGACAAGACCGGCACGATCACCCTCGGCAACCGCCTGGCGGAGGAGTTTCTGCCGGTGGGCGGCCACAGCGCCGCTGAGCTGGCGGTGGTGGCGCTGGGGGCGAGTTGCTTCGATCAGACCCCCGAGGGGCGCTCGATCGTGCGGCTGGCCGAGAAGCTCGGCGCTGTTCTGCCCTTTGCGGCCGAATCCGCCAGCGGCATCGACTTCTCCGCCCGCACCCGCATGAGCGGCACCGACGCCCCCGATGGCACGGAGTTCCGCAAGGGGGCCGTGGATGCGGTCAAGGGCTTCGTGCGCTCCCGCGGTGGCGCGGTGAGCGAGGAGATCGACACCGCCTTCGAGCAGGTGTCGCGTCTGGGGGGCACCCCCCTGGCGGTCTGCCGCGGCGCTGAAGTGTTCGGGGTGATCTATCTCAAGGACATCATCAAGCCAGGCATCCGTGAGCGCTTCGATCAGCTGCGCCGCATGGGTATCCGCACCGTGATGCTCACCGGCGACAACCCGATCACCGCCGGCGTGATCGCCCGCGAGGCCGGCGTCGATGACTTCATCGCCGAGGCCACCCCGGAGGACAAGATCGCTGTGATTCAGCAGGAGCAACAACTCGGCAAGTTGGTGGCGATGACCGGCGATGGCTCCAACGACGCCCCGGCCCTGGCCCAGGCGAATGTGGGCGTGGCGATGAATTCCGGCACCCAGGCCGCCAAAGAAGCAGCCAACATGGTGGATCTCGACAGCGATCCCACCAAGCTGATCGACATCGTGACGATCGGCAAGCAGCTGCTGATCACCCGCGGCGCGCTCACCACCTTCTCGATCGCCAACGACATCGCCAAATACTTCGCGATCCTGCCGGCGCTGTTTGCCGGCGTGGGGCTAGAGCCGCTGAATGTGATGAAGTTGGCCTCACCGCAATCGGCGATTCTTTCGGCGATGGTATTCAACGCCCTGATCATTCCGGCCTTGGTTCCCCTGGCCTTGAAGGGTGTGAAGTTTCGGCCGCTGAGCGCCGACCAGCTGCTGCGGCGCAACCTGCTGCTCTATGGAGCCGGCGGTGTTGCGGCGCCCTTCATGGGCATCAAGCTGATCGATCTGGCGATCGGTGCACTCCGTTTGATCTGAGGACCTGAGATGCAACGTATTCGCCACATCCGCTTCTGGTTGCCACTGCTGCTCGTGGCCGGCACCCTCCTGCTCGCCCCCGTCTTCCGTGCCAGCCAGCCTCCCCTGCAGAGCCACATGCTCGCCCTGCTGGTCTGCGCCACCGTGGCCCTGTCGGGCTACCTGTTCGCCGTGATCGCTCAACCGGAGAAGTTCTGATGTCGTTCACCGCCCAACTGCTGCGGGGTGTTCGCCTCACCCTGCTGCTCTGGACACTCACCGTGGTGGTGATCACCCTGCCCCTGCTAGGCGTCGCGCGGCTGGTGGCGCCGGAGGCCGCCGCTGGCAGCCTGTTGCGGCGTGATGGCGCGGTGGTGGGATCGCGGCTGATCGGTCAACCTTTCCGTTCACCCCGCTATCTGCAGGGCCGCCCGGCCGGTGCGCCCAACCTGGCCGCCAGCAATCCGGAGCTTGCCCAGCGCGTGGCCGAAGCCGCCAACGGCTGGCAGCGTGTCGGCGTCAACCAACCGGCCGCGGATCTGCTGCAGGATTCGGCCTCTGGCGTCGATCCCCACATCAGCCTGGCGGCGGCGCGTCAGCAGCTGCCCCGCCTGGCCCGCGAGCGTCAGCTGCCGCTGGCGGAGCTCAACCGCCTGCTGCGCCAACACCAGCAGGGCCCTCTGGGCCTGCAGGCGATCGAGCCGGTGGTGAACGTGCTGGGCTTCAATCTGGCGCTTGATGCCCTCAGCGCTGAGCCGACCAGCAGGCCCGCGGCGCCATGATCCGCTCCACCCACAGGCGCGGCCGCCACAAGGTGTTCATCGGCATGGCGCCCGGCGTGGGCAAGACCTGCCGCATGCTCCAGGAAGGCAAAGAGGCCTTGCGGGAAGGCACCGATGTGGTGGTGGGCCTGCTCGAAACCCACGGCCGCCAGGAAACGGCCCGGCAGGCCGAGGGACTGGAGCAGATCCCCCGCAAACGCCTGCGCTATCAGGACGTGGACCTCGAGGAGATGGATGTGGCGGCGGTGCTGGCCCGCCGGCCCCAGCTGGTGCTCGTCGATGAACTCGCCCACACCAACGTGCCGGGCAGCGAACGCCAGAAGCGCTGGCAGGACGTGGAGATGCTGCTGCTCTCAGGCATCGATGTGTACTCCACGCTCAACATCCAGCACCTCGAAAGCCTCAACGACCTGGTTGCCGAACTCACCGGCGTTGTGGTGCGCGAACGCATCCCTAACCGCGTGCTTGAGCTGGCCGATGAGGTGGTGCTGGTGGATGTGACCCCAGAAACCCTGCAGGAACGGCTGCGTGAGGGAAAGGTGTACGCGCCCGAGAAGGTGGGCCAGGCGCTGACCAACTTCTTCCAGCGACGTCATCTGGTGGCGCTGCGAGAGCTTTCGCTGCGGGAGGTGGCCGATCGCGTCGAGAACGACATCCTCCCTTCGATCACACCTCTGCGCGAGCGGGTGATGGTGTGTCTGGCCAACTACCACACCAGCAAACGGTTGTTGCGCCGCGCCGCCCGCCTGGCCGCCGCCATGGACGCGCCGCTGCTGGTGCTCACGGTGCAGGATCCCAACCGCTTCCTCAGTCGCGAGGAGTCGCTGATCCAGGAGGAATGCCGCCAGCTGTGTGAGGACGTGGGCGGCAGTTTCCTTAAGGAGGAAAGCGCCGAGATCCTGCCCACCATCGCCCGGGTGGCCCAGGAACACCGCATCACCCAGATCGTGCTGGGCCAGACGATGCGCTCCCGCTTCAAGGCCCTGTTCCGCCGGCCACTCTCCGAGCGGCTGCAGCATCAGCTGCGCGGTCTGAGCATCGATCTGCATCTGATCTCTGAGGGGCTCCCCTCCCAAGCCCGGGAGGAAAACGAGCCGTGAGGCTCTCAAAGCCGCCGATTGCCCTGGTGTGGGCGATCTGGCTGCTGATCCTGTTGCTGGAGCTGGCCACCCCCCCGGCGGTGGTGCTCGGGATTCTGTACGTCGTACCGCTGCTGCTCGGCGCCTCGCAGCGCAGTCCCGCTCAGGCCTGGCGGTTCCTGTTGATCTGTTGCAGTTCAACGCTGCTCAACCTGCTCGTGCCGTTGCCGGTGCCGCTGCAGCAGAACCTGACCTCGGTGCTGATCGACCGGCTGCTTGTTTGCCTCAGCCTGGTGGTCACCACTGCCCTTTTGGTGCGTAACCGGGATCTGGAGGGGCAGCGCACCGCCATGGAGGTGGAGCTGGCGCAGGCGCAGTTGCGCGGTGATGTGATCGCCACCCTCGCCCATGACATCAAGACCCCTCTGCTCGGAACCCTTGCCTCTCTGGCTCTGCTGGGGAACGGCGACGCCGTGGCGGCGATTCGCAGCAGCCAGCAACGCTGCCTGCGGCTGATCGACGATCTGCTGCAGGTGTTCCGGGCGGAGCAGGAGGGCCTGGAGCTGCAGCGGCAACCCTGCCAGCTGCGTGCGATCGCCCAGGAGGCGATCGCCACCGTCGAGCCGATCGCCGGCCCCCGTCAGATCACGCTGGTGCTGCGGCAGCAGGGATCAGAGCCCATGGATCTGCGCGCGGATCCCTCTCTGGTGCAACGCCTGATCGAGAACCTGCTTCTCAATGTCGTGCACCATAGCCTGCGTGGTCAGCGGGTCTGGCTGCAGCTCAGCCAGGAGAACGGCACCTGCCGGATCGAGGTGCGCGATGGCGGCCCGGGATTCCCGCCGGAGCAACTGCCGCAGCTGTTTCAGCGGTTTGGCCCACGCAGCTCAGGCACGCCTGGTGCTGGCCTGGGCCTCTATCTCTGCCGCCTGATCAGCGAGGCGCACGGCGGCCGCATTACCGCCAGCAACCTCAGCGGCGGTGGCGCCAGGGTTGTGGTGGAGCTACCGCAGGTGCAGTCGCAGCAACAGCCAGCGCGATAACGATGAATCTGCTGCTGATCGAGGACGACGAGGCCTACCGGCTGGCGATGGCCAGCCATCTGCGCCAGCTGTTCGGGGTGGCTCAGGTGCGGGTGGCCTGCGATGGCGAGCAGGGCCTGGAGCTGCTCGCGGAGCGGCCGGCGGATCTGGTGCTGCTGGATCTGGTGTTGCCTGGCCTCGGCGGGTTGGCCACCTGTCAGCAGATCACCAGCACCACAGCCCTGCCGGTTCTGATCCTCACCAGCCAGGAGGATCCGCTCTGGGTCCAGCGCATCTGGGACGCCGGCGCGAGGGGCTATCTGCACAAGGAGAGGGCCCTGGCCCAGGTGGAGCTGGCGCTGGCCTCGCTGCTGGCAGGGGCCAGCTGGTGGGATCAGAAGGCGACGGCAGCGTTGCGAGGCTCCTTGCCATCCCAGACATCTGTTGCCGCGCCCTCAGCTGAGTGCCTCGACGCCCTCACTTCACGGGAACAGCAGGTGCTGGCCTGCCTGGCGGCTGGTGATAACAACCGCGTCATTGCCCAGCGGCTGGGGATAGGCGAGGGAACGGTGCGCAGCCACGTGCATGTGCTTCTGCAGAAGCTGCAGGTGAGCAACCGCACCCAGGCCGCGCTGGTCTGGCTGGCAGCGGCGGGTAGGACGTCGCGCAAAGGCTGACGTCGCACTCCATAACTTGCAGTTGACGAACCAACCCTCAGGCAGACCTTGCGCACGGGCTGGGCTGCCTCCACACAACAAAGCCCGGAGCGTTGGCCCCGGGCGTTTGCCTGCTCAGCCGTGGTGTTGTCCCATGGGATCGGGCCCAAGGGGGTCGGGCGCAGCTGTGCGTGGTTGGTGCTGATGTCAGCCTGATCGTCAGATCAGAAGGTCTTTGGTTGTGGGGCGGAGCTGCCGGCGCTGGCACCTGGGGCCAGGTGTCGATTGGGACGTTCCGT
>JBBASM010000025.1:0-22214 GCA_040399285.1 Prochlorococcaceae cyanobacterium | reverse complement strand
GAGTTCGCGTTGCGTGCTCATGGCCCCATCCTGGCCGACTTTTGAACGGGTGATCGCTTCTGGATGGTGCTGCCCTACTGAGCGCACCTATCGGTGCTGTTCTGCTGAGCGCACCTATCGGTGCTGTTCTGCTGAGCGCACCTATCGGTGCGACACCATGAAGGTCTCAATCCACTCGTGGTGCCGCCGCTGGCAGATGCGATCGGCGATCGAGGGGGCGTCGGCCGGCACCTGGAAGCGCTTGCGGAATGCCTTGCTGAACCCCTCCAGCACGGGCGCGGGCAAGGTGCGGATGGTGGCGTGCAGCTGGCGGATGGTGGCCGGATCGAGGGGCGCCAGGCCGGGATTATCTGCGGGTTGTTGGGCTGCCGCGGTTGGCAGCGCTGAGGGTGGCTCAGTTTTCGGTTTCGCCGCGGCCTGGGCCTGCTGCACCAGAGAGGCGGTGCCGGGACCGCCGGGGAAAGCCACCACCAGCACCGAGGCCAGGCAGGTGAGGGAGGTGTGGCCTTCTGCGCGGGCAATGGCCTGCTGGAGCAGCTCCCGGTTGCGGATCGGCCCGGCGGCACGGCCGTGCAGCTGCCACTGGGCCGGCATCACCAGGGAGCACCAGCCCAGCTGATCGGCGGCGCGGGCGATGGCGGCATCGGCCCCACGGGCCCCGCCATGGAGCACCAGATGCACCAGCCGACCCCCACTGCGGGCGAGCAGCTCAGCTGCCACGCGCTGATGGGGCCAGGCCAGATCACGGCCGCCACCGGCCGCGATCACAAGCGAGCGGGAGGGGGCCTCGATGGGCTGAGGCAATACACAAAGAACCATGGATTCAGTTGCCGAAGATGACAACTGATCTGGGCATCACAGCCGCTCAGAACTATGCAGCGGTGATGGCGAGACCAGGGGATGGGGTTGCCGCCGGCGATGGGCTCAGGGCCTTTGGCGCAGCCCTTATTCTATCAGTACAGATGCACTCATGGGCGGGCAGATCCTCGGTGCTGCAATGGCTCTGAGGAAATCAGCGCCATCCAGGACCGCCTCGGATCCATCACCATTAAGCGCAGCAACTTGATCACACTCGATCTTCTTCAATCGCCGGCCGCGCAGCCGCGCGAGGTGCTCGATCGGCTTCCAGTAGCCCAACCGATCACCCCTGGCCTGGAGCAGCGGCGGCACCGCAGCCGCGGGCAAGCAACCTTGCTCTCCATCCCCCTGCCAGCAGGACGGCCGCCGCCGGCCGTAGCCAAACCTGCGGCGTTGGTGCTCAGCTCCAGGCCACATCCAGAAACTCCACCAGCAGAACGCCCCTGTGGGTGCCGTGCTGGCTCACCAAGCCCTGCTTGCTGGCCTGCTCCATGCCAGCGCGCTCCCGCTCCAGCTGCTCCGGCGTGACCAGCACCCGCACCCAGCCGCCGGTCATCAGATCCTCGTAGCCGGTCTCGAAGGCCTGGAGGCGCCGGTGCTCATTGCTGCTCCGCTCGTAATACAGCGCGCCGCCAGTGGGGTCGGTGCCCTCTGCCCACACCTGATCGACCATCAGTTTGCCGATCGCCGCTGGGTCGCTGGCAGCCCCCTCGATCGCCTCACCGTCCAGCACCAGCGGGTTGCCGGGGTCGTCGCGGTTGTCGGAAATGATCAGGTGCTGTCCCATCGAAACCGCAGAACTCAGCTCTTTGGTCAGCCTGCCCAAGCCAGGAACTCTTTGGGCACGCATGCCCAAGGCGGCCCATTACGTACCCTGTTTTGGGCCCGTTTTGGGCACGCCCCAGAGGGCCAATCCCTGAGAAGTCAATCGGGGCGACAGGATTCGAACCTGCGACCTAGTGCTCCCAAAGCCCTTGAAATGGGGTCTTCCAGATCGGCTGCTGCACCTGGATTCTGACCCTAAGAACCCAGGCTGTCACTCCCTTTTCAGCCTCCAAGATGTGCCAGGCAGTCGCCGGACATGCCAAGCTGAAACGGCGATTCTCTTGCAGATTCTCTTGCAAGGGGTGTCGTGCGTGCCTGATTCCCTGGACCCGTGCCGAAGACCACCCCCGCCCCCCGCCAAACACGGGCAGCCAAGGACCGTGGCTGGGTTGCGGCTTTGCGGCTTTCGTTGGCATCAGACCTCGGGCCTCGCAGTGGCTGGACCGTGTCGGAAATGCGCGGACGCGTTCTTCTGAATGTCTCTGCTTCAGCTGCGGGGGGTGCCCGACAGCAGCGGGTGCTCCCCTTTGATTGGTCCGCATCGGATAGGCAGGCCATTCATACCGCAGTGCTTGCTATCCATGCTGATTTCAATGAGGGTGTTCCCCTTGACCTCGCCATCGAAACTCATACGCAAGATTCATCAACGGAATCAAGCCCCAATGGAGTCACCGTTAGTGAGGCAATTAATTGGCCTCAGCTGATTCAGGGCTTCAAGGATCACAAGCTTAGTAGTGGGGCTATCAAGCAGACCACTTGGGATGAGATCTACTGGCGTCGAATGGCCGTGATTCTGGAGGCCGTTGGCGGCAATCGACGGCCTATATCCTCAAAACAACTGCTGGATGCCGTGATTGAAGACTGGAAAGATAGACCGGGTTCGCGGGGGCGTCAGTTGCAGGTTCAATTCACGGCTGCACTTCTGCGGTGGGGTGTCGATTCTGATCATCTGCCGTCATCCTGGGCACCTCCACTTGATGTCTCCACATATGTTGGCCGGAAGCGTGATGAACGAGGTGTTACCACGCCCATTGATGTTTCCCATGTGCTCGGTATGGTTGAGGCCATCCCAGACCCACGCTGGCGATTGGCCTTTCAGCTGATGGCTGCATACGGACTCCGGCCGGAAGAACTGCAACATCTGGAGATTCAAAAAGGGCAGCTCTGGACGACCTATCAGAAAGTTTCCAGTCGAGGCCGGACCAGATCGAGGGTTTTGAGGTTGCTGCCATGCGACAACTGGGCACAGGACTGGCAGCTCGAGAAAGCATTTCGACCTGACCGTATGCCACCGATGCGACCAGGTCACGGCGCTGAGGACTTAGGCACCTACATGCGGCGACGATCTCTGTGGCAACAGCTACGCCGTGACTATGAAGAGAAAGGCGAGAAACTGGTGCTTTACTCATGCCGACACGGTTATGCCCATCGTGCTCATATCATCTGCGAGCTTCCTCCGAAGGTGGTCGCGGCAGCTATGGGTCACTCAGTGGAAACCCATCTTGCCGCTTATAGCCGCTGGTGCGGGGATGAGGTGGTGGATGACGCCTTCGCCAAGGCAGAGCAACGGCTGGGCCAGGGCCTGCGCGCTCAGAGCTCAGCGGCGTAGTGCCGCACGGCCTGCGAGAACCTGCTCAATCCTTGTTCTCCAAGCGTTGCCAGGTACTCCTCGATCGTCTTGGTTGGGTTCCTGAGGCTGGCCCGGTGCTGCCGCATCGCCAGGCAGACCCGCTCGGCATCCAGGTTCAGCTGATCCACCAGAAACGGATCGGGATGGCAGGAGCCAATGCCATAGCTCGCCAGGGCCTGCTCTGGGAAATCATCCAGGTTGAAAGTGAGGATCAGATCAGCTCCGCACTGGATGGCGGCAGCCAGAACATGGCGGTCATCCGGGTCCGGTAACTCCAGGGCTGGAATCAGGGGCTGATGGCCCTCCACCAGCGCATCACGCACGTGAGCATTCATCAGCGAGCGGGTGCGCTCCAGCTGCGCTCTGGAGAGATCAGGCCGGTTCCGCAGCACGGCCGTGATCCACTCCTCATGAATCTGGTCGCTCCAGCGAGCCCGGTAGAGATCCGTGAGCGCCAGGCGCATCAGCAGATCGCGGAGTGGAGCGGGATAGAGAACGCAGGCGTCGTAGATGACGGTGAAGCGATTCACCTCAGTAGCCCATGCCCAGCTCCTGGGCCTGGGCCGCCAGCTCATCGAGTGCCGTCGCACGCTGCTGGTCGATGGTGTGCTTGTAGGCCATCAGATCGGCCAGGCGGATGCGCCGGTGGGTGCCGACCTTGCGGAAGGGGATCTCCCCTTGCTCCAGCCGCTCGATCAGGAAGGGCCGCGACACGTTCAGCAGATCAGCGGCCTGTTGGGTGGTGAGCTCGGCGTGCACCGGCACCAGCGTGACGGCATTGCCCTGGGCCATCTGCCCCAGGATTCCCTGCAGCAACTCCAACACCGCGGCCGGAATGGGAACGGATGCGCGCTGGCCGTCCTCCAGATCGAGGGACAGGCTGGCCTGGCGCAGGCCGTGGGTGGCCCGGAAGCCGGCGAGGTCGCGCAGGCTTGCTCCTGCGGCCGCAGCCGCCTCAGCCGTGGGGATCACGGGCTCAATGGAACCAGGGAGAGCGACGGCCATGGGCAACGGGGGAGGGGCCACTTGCACAGTAATCGAAATAATCGCAGCAGCCGCAACCACCGCAAGATTGTTGGGTTGGGCTGTCCTATGCCAGCTGAGGCCTATGCCTGGTCAACTGGTGAGCTACTCCTTTGCCCTGCGTCTGCTGCTGCCTATGGTGCTGGCAACTGTGCTGGCCCCGGTGCAGGCTCAGGCTGTAGACGACAGCCTGGAGCAATCCGTGGAGCAGCTGCAGCGGTTTCCCTTTCAGCCCGACTGTGACGGCAACACCCAGGAGATCGTGGCCTGCTTGTGGCGCCAGCGGAATCAAAACGACACCACGCTGCAGCGACTGCTGGGCAGTGTGTCTCTGCTGGAGCAATGGCGCGCCAGCCGCCGAACGGTCTGCGAGCGAGCCGCAGCGCAGGCAGAGGGCGGCTCGATCCACCCGATTGTCTGGCTGAGCTGCGAGAACAAGCTCAATGGCGCTCTGATCAAGGAGATCAGCCAGCCCCTGGTTCCCTGATCGACTCTCGGCTGCTACAGGTGGCGCCTGCTCCACCCCGTGATCGTTGCCTCCACGTTCTCGAGGTGCCACTGCAGGGGTCCCCGGCCCTGGGTGCAGCCCCAGCGGCGGTAGTGCTTGCCGGGAGTGAGCACCCCTCGCAGCCGCAGCTGGCGGAGGGTTTCACGGCTCATGCCCAGGGCAGTGCAGGCTTCTGCGGTCGTCACCCAAACGCGCTGGCGGGTTGGTTTTGTGGCGGTGTCCATCAGGAACCTGCCAATTGGGCGCTGATGGGCCTGAGGGTGACCGCATCCTTCATCAGGCAGTGGTCGAGTCCTCTGGGCGTTGAGCACTTCTCTGGGGCCTTGCCCATGGCCATGGCATTGATGCAGCCCCCTCTGCTGAAGCGAGAGGTTGATCTGTCGTTCGGCAGCAGGGCGTGGAGATCCATCGACGCGGATGGCATTGCTGGAGAGGAGAAAGGCATGGCCGTGGTCATCGCTCTGCGCGCTGTGGGGTAAGCCCAGGTCCATCGCCAGCGGTGCCCGCATGGCGGGGCATGTCGGGGCTGGTGCTGACCTGAGGCCGCGGCGGCATGGGCCCGACGATCACCAGCAGCAGGGTGCTGAGCTGAAACAGCAACACCAGCAGCAGCAGGCGCTGGAGGTTGCGCAGATTGCTGACGCTCACCAGCTGGCTGCGGGAGCTGCGGCTGCGGCAGAAGGCCGGCAGCTGGGCGTTGCGCAGGCTGGAGCTGCCTGGAGAGGAGCGACGTCTGCCGGAGGGCTGGTGGTTGCTCATCAGAAGGGCACCTCTTCTTCCCTGAGGGGACCGTTGATCCAGCTCGGCGGCGCGGGCGGCGGCGATGCTGCAGCAGGGCCCGCTCCGGCTTGGTGGGGGGCGGTGCTGCCAGGACCTGCTGGACCTTGGGCCGCGGCAGCAGAGGCGAGCGGCTGGGTTGGGAGGTTGTCGGCCCGGCTGCCGAGCAGCGCCAGCCGCTCCACCTTCACCACCGGCTTGCTGCGCTGTTCTCCAGTGCTGCGGTCGGTCCAGCGCTCGCTGGTCATCCGGCCGACGACGCCGATCAACGAGCCCTTGCGCACGTAATCGGCCGCCACCTGGGCCTGCTTGCCCCAGATCTCCAGCGTGAACCAATCCGGCTCCTCCTCATCCCGGCTGGGGCGGTTCACCGCCAGGGTGAGGTTGCTGACCACCGAGCCACTTTCAAAAAAGCGGGTCTCGGGGTCCCGGCCGGCACGGCCGACCAGGGTGATCGTGTTGATGCTCATGGCTCAGATGGGGTGGTGTGGACAGCAGCGGCCTGGCGGGCCTGCAGCAGCGAGGGCAGGGCAATCAGCGGATGGGTGCGCAGCAGCTCATGGATTGCGCCGCTCCAGCTGAGGTCGTGCTGCTGGGCAAAGGCCCGCAGCTTCAGGTAGGTGTCGGTGTGCAGGGCCACGCACTTCTTGTGCCGCCCCAGGGGCAGGCGCAACGGCCGCGGCTTGGCGGGGGTGTGCTCCATCAGGCCACCCGCCTCAGGCCCCGGGTCTGGCACCAGTGCCGCCGCAGCGGCCGCCGGCTGGCCCCGTTGAGCGGCACCAACTGGCAGCAGCTGCGCATGCGGTGGCAGGGCGCCACCCGGTAGAGCACCGCGCCATCGCACCAGATCTGATGGCAGCCGAACCCACTGACGAGTTCCCCTTGCTCGCTGGTGGGTTCACGGCTGAGGGCAGGGCCAGCTGCCGGCAGCTGCAACTGCAGCTGCTGGAGCAGCAGGCGCTGCAGGGCAAGTCGCTCCAGCTGCTGGAGCAACGGGCGCCCATGGGCAGGGTCAACGCCCAGCTGGGCAAGCAGCTGGTGCTGCTCCTGTTCGGCGGCCCGCAGCAATCCCTGCAGCAGCGCTGAAACAGAAGCCGCCAGGGCATCTGGAGCTGCAGGCGTGCTCATGGCTCTCCCTCCCCGGCCTGGCTCTCGAGCTGCTGCAGGCGCCGATCAATCAGCGACCACAGCCGCTCGGCGCCCTCATCGTTGAGCTGGCCTTCTGCCAACAGGCGATTAACGCGCTGACGGGTGTGCTCCAACGCCTCAACGCTGTTGAGTTTGGGGATCTCCCGCTGGCCCGTGCTCACCAGATCGCTGCTGGATGCCCCTCCCCCCTGGGGCGCGTCTACGGCAGCCGGGGTGGTGTCACTGAGCAGCTCGGCCTGGGTTGCCGCCACGGCCTGCGGGGCCGCTGTCTCGATGGCAGGCAAGTCGGTTGCGGCCAGCTGCTGGGCCGTTGCGGCCGGCTCCTGAGTGGGGGCGGCAGGGGGCTCGTCCAGCTCAGGTGCGGGGGGCGTTGTCCCGTCGCTGTCAGTTGCACCTGAGGCATCGGCCCCTTTTTGTGCTGCAGCCGTTCGCCGGCTGCTTCTGCGCGCTGCCGGCGGTGCTGGGACCGGGGCCTCGGCAGTGGTGGCCTGGTGTTTCTCGTCGCTGTCAGTTGCGCTGAGCGTTGCAGCAGCTGGTGGGCTGACGGCTGTTGGGCTGACGGCTGGCTGCAGCGGGCGGGGCGGCAGCAGCTCGGGTACGGCCGCGGCGGGCTGGGTCCTGGGCTGGCCGCCCCCCTGGGGCTCGATCGCATCGACCACCACGGGCTGCACATCGGCGGCCTCGTCCTGGGTCATCAGCCCCAGGCTGATCTCCGGGCAGTAGACCTTCACCCAGAAGGCGGCGGCGCGGTAGCGCAGCATCTGGCCGGTCATCGACTGCCACTTGCTGGTCTCCTTGCCGTAGCGATCCGGCCGGCTCCACCAGCCCTCGCGCTTGGCCATCTCCACGCTGATCGTCTCGCCCTCCAGCACCTCACCGCTGGCCTTGTCGCTGGCCACCGCGTAACAGCGGCTGGGCTGGTCCTTGTCGTCAAAGACAAAGCGCAGCGGTGTGAACCGCCCGCTGGCATTGACCGTGGCGATCAGAAAGGAGCTCGACCAGGTGGGCTTGCCGTGGATCGGCGTCATGTTCTGCATGACCACCAGGGGCGAGAGGCCCATCCGCGCCGCGATCTCCAGGGCGATCAGGGAATTGGAGAGCCCCTGCTGCCCCCGGTACTCGCTGGGGACCATGGTGCTGGTGCAGAGGGCCTGGGCCATCCGCTGGGCGGCCTCAAAGGCGGCGATGCCGGAGAAGACGCCGCTGCTGATGTCGACCGGCGCGGCAGGGGCCGGCGCTGGGGTGGCCCGGGTCAGGGCGCTTGAACTGGTGTTGGAGCTGGGGGGTGGGCTGGTCATTGGTGGGCTTGCTGGGGATAGCCGTTGTGGTGAATGGGTGCGGCAGGGGCTCAGAACAGGGCGATCGACTCGGGATCAATCGTCTCGGTCTCGGGAGCGCGGGAGGACGTAGGTAAATGGCGGAATGGCTGACGCCCATGGCTGGGCCACACGCCGCTGGTCTGACAGGCCGCGATCCGCCGGAACGCCTCCTCCCGCCGCTCCACCCCCGTCTCGATGTCCTGCTGGTCCAACACCAGCAGGGCGCAGTCGTAGGGCTCCTCCCACTCAAAGGCGATCACCCCCAGCTCGCTGGGCATCTCCCCTGTGCGGTCGGCATGGCCCAGGGCCAGGTGGGCCAGCTGCAGGTCGTAGCCCAGGTCCTTGGCCTGCCAGTAGAAGCGCCGCGGCACCGCCGAGCGCGTCTTCTTGAGATCAAAGAGCCGCCCGTCGGTGGTGACCACATCGGGCAGGCAGCGGCAGGGCCGCCCGGCCCCATCGCTCCAGAAGTGGGGCTGCTGGGAGTGCTGGGGATCCAGTGCCTCCAGCACCGCGCCGATCAGCGGATCACGGCGCAACGAGGCGGCCACCGCCCGGGCCTGCTCCACCATGTCCTCGCTGACCGGAGTAAGACCGGCGGCTCTGGCTGCCGCGCAATTGGCCGCCCCGGCCTTGGTGTTGCGGGCGATCGTGGGATACACCGCAAAGCGCTGCTCCAGCGCAAAGGGCGGGGTGAGCAGGGCGTCGACCAGATCCCCCTTGACCATGTCGGGGGTGGCTTCAAAGGGTTGGGCGTTCGGGCCAAAGCGGTGCCACCAGGCCTGCATCGTGCCGGTGACCGCCGCCTTGAGGGCCGTGGGCGACCAGGCGGGATGGGCGTGGTACTCGCGCAGGTTCATCGGATCACCAAGGCGTTGGGCTTCACCATCCCCAGCACCAGCAGGTAGGCCTCGATGGCCGTGCTGCAGCTCCCGGACTCCAGGCTGGCGCCCTGCTCATGCAGCAACGTGGCGCTGTAGAGCCCATCGCCGCAGCGGCAGAAGCTCACCGCCAGCCCCACCTCCTGCAGGCTGATCGAGCGGCTTGGGGCGGGCTGGCTCCACTGGGCCTGCCAGCGGCTGAGGGCGGAATTGAGAGCGGCCTGACAACGAAAGAGGTCAGCGAGGGCGGCGGCGTGAGTGCTGTCACGGTCGCGGATTGTTGCCATAACGAGGATAGGGGAAACAGGTACAGCAGCCGCAGGGCTGTCCCGAGACCATCAAAAGGTAATCCTCTCGCGAGAGCGCAACAGCTCAGCGATGACGAGGCCGCATCACTGCCGCTCGATCCCAGTCCTGGCGCCCGTTCTCAGCTGCCGGAGGTCTTCGCGTCCAGGCTGGCCTCCCAGCGCTCCAGCAGCTGCTCCAGCACCGGCAAGGTCTCGGGCTTGATCGGCTCGTCCTGCAGCAGGGCTCCTTCGATCTCCAGCTGCAGCGCTGTGCTCAGCCCCTTGCCGCTGCTGAGAAGCTGCACCAGCGCCGTGACCGGCCGCAGCCGGTGGTGTTGCACCAGGCCCAGGTAGCGCTGCTTGAGCACTTCGAGCTGCAGGGCTGGCTCGTCATCGCCGGGTTGGGGCCAGAGCTCGGCAGGGCCTTCCAGGTTGCCGATGTAGCAGGCGAACCAGTCCTCCGGCCCCCAGGGGGTGCCATCCGGGCGGCGGACCGGCTGGCCGCTGGCCACCCGCTCCTTGAGCAGGCCATCGCTGATGCTGCCCCGCTTCTCATTGGCCAGGGCCTGGTTGAGGGCCGCCAGCTGCAGGAAGGTGCTGGGTTGGGCCTGTTTGATCTGGGCGTTCTCCAGGTTGGCCCACTGGCCGCTGGAGACCCGCAGGCCGGCTGGAATGATCTCCGGGCAGGCCCGCGCCCAGTCCTGGGGGGTGGTGATCACCCAGCCATTGGCCTTGCGCCAGTTGCGCAGGAAGCGGCCAAAGGTCTCGCGCGCCTGGCCGAGCTGGCGATGCAGATCCGGCATTGGCTTTGCGAGGGAGGAAGGCAAGATTTCAGATTCGCGAGAGCTTTAGTCTGACGCATCCCGGCGGCGGCGGGCCGGCAGATGGCGCAAAAATTGACCCGACAGGCATGGCACCGGCGTCAGGTCGGCGCTGCTGGCAGCTTCTGTGCAGCATGGCGCGGCCGATATGTGGCACACGTGGAGTAGGGGCCCTGCCGGGCGCTGCAGACCTGCTGCATTGCGCAGCATCGGGCTGCTGCTCCCTCACCACACCTGCAGCAGCGCCCGCGCCTCCTCTGGCGTGCGGATCACCCCCGCCAGGCCCCCCAGGGCTTGCACCAACGCCAGGAACCGCTGCTGCTCGGCGGTGGGCCGGCCCCGCTGGCTCTTGATCTCCAGGGCACAGAACACCGCCAGCTCCTGGCCCAGGTGCTCCGGGGCCACCCGCAGCCGCCGCAGGCCGATCAGGTCGCTGCTGCCCGGGCAGAGCCCGTAGCTCACCAGCCGCCCCCGCTGGTCGCGCAGGGCGCCGACGTTGTTGCGCCACAGCCGCACCGGCCCGCGGCCCAGCTCCAGGCGAATGCGCTGCTGCAGCTCCTGCTCGCTCATCTCACCCGGCTCCAGTGCCCCTTGCTCTGGCGGCCGGCGAGCACATGCCGCGCCCAGCCCCTGGGGTTCTTGAGGCCCCGGCGCTGACCCAGGGCGGTGAGTTCTTCCACGGTGGTGGCCTGCAGCTGCTCGCGCTTGCGCTGTTGCCTGGCCTGGCGCTGCTGCAGCTGGGCGGCACTGAGCTCCTGCAGCTCACCGGCCACCACCGCGTAGTGGCGCCGCTCGGGGCGGAACTGGTGGCCGCACTCCGGGCAGCGCCCTGCCGCTGAGGCCATGGCGCAGAAGCACTGGGGGCAGGTTTTCACCGAGGGGGCCGTGGAGCGCTCCCGCTTGCGCGTTCCCTCCAGCGACCAGTGACGCTCGTCCAGGTGGTGGCCGAGGCGGGCGATGTTGCCGACGTGATCGAGGATCACGGCCTGCTTGCCCGCCTGGGGCCGCAGGCAGCGGCCGATCATCTGCAGGTGCAAGGCCTCGCTCTGGGTGGGGCGCAGCAACAGGCAGCCGCCCACCGAGGGCGCATCAAAGCCCTCGGAAATCAGGCTGCAGCTGGTGAGCACCTGCAGTTCGCCAGTGCCCAGGTGCTCCAGCAGCGCCCGCCGGGTCGTGACATCAAGCGAGCCATCGATGCTGGCCGCCGCGATCCCCTGGCCGTTGAAGGCCTCCGCCACCGCCTGGCTGTGGGCCACCGAGCAGCAGAAGGCGATCGCCGTTCGGCCGCCCAGGTGCTGGATGTAGTGGCTGACGGCATCCCCGAGGATGCGCGCACCGCCCAGGGCCCCGGCGGCCTGGCGCAGGTCAAAGTCCCCCATCCGCTTCTTCAGTCCGTGGGCGCAGAAGCCGATCGGCGGGGCAAACACCCGCGCCGGCGCCAGGTAGCCGTTGGCCGTCAGCCAGGCGGCCGTGGGCCCCAGCACCAGCTGGCCGTAGAACTCCCCCAGCCCGCGGCCGTCGCTGCGCACCGGGGTGGCGGTGACCCCCAGCAGGTGGGCGCCGCTGAAGTGCTGGATGATCCGGCTCCACTGGCCCGCCGTGCTGTGGTGGTCCTCATCGATCACCAGCAGCTGGAACAGCTCCGCCGGCAGCTGAGCCAACCGCCTGGCCAGGGTGCCGACGGAGGCCACCTGCACCGGTGCCGCCAGGTTCATCGCCCGGCCGGCGGCGATCAGGCCATGGCGCACGCCGAGGGCAGCGAGGGCGCGGCTGGCCTGCTCCAGCAGCTCAACTCGGTGCACCAGCACGGCAATGCGCTTACCGCGGCTCGCCGCCTGCTCGGCGATGTGGGAGAAGACGACCGTCTTGCCGCCGCCGGTGGGCAGCACAAACAGCACCGAGCGGTGACCGCATTGGAAGGCAGCGCGGAGACGCTCAACGGCGTCCTGCTGGTAGGGGCGCAGTGCTGGGGCCACGGGCAGCAGCGTTCACGGCAGACTAGCTCTCGCAAGTGCGAGAAGTACAGTCACGCCGCTCCGCACCCTTCCCATGAAGCGCGTTCAACTCCAGCTCCCCGATCCCGTCGTCGACTGGATCGATGCCCAGGCCGATGGCATCGAAAGCCGTGCCTCCTTCATTCGCCGCTCGATCGTCGGCCTGATGCGCGCTGAACAGCGGGCGGAGCAGCAGGCCGAGCACCTCCCTAAGGCCAGCTGCTCTGATCAGCTCCGCACCGCTGGCAGCACTGGAGTGCGCTGATGGCGCTGCGCCACCTGGCCGCCGCCGATGGCCAGTGGCCTCGCCTGCTGATCGAGCTGGCGGGCCTGGCCCCTGAGCAACTGCAGAACCGCCATCAGCCCTGCCCCGCCTGCGGCGGCACCGACCGATACCGCTGGGACAACGACGACGGTCCCGGCGGCTGGTACTGCAACCAGTGCGGCGGCAAGGACCACAACGGCGGCGGCGGCAACGGCCTCGACCTGCTGATGCGTGTGAGCGGCTGGGATTTTGCGACCGCCGTCCGCCGGGTGGAGGCCCATCTGGGCCTGCCTACAGCCGCGGGCCAGGCCCAGCCCGAACCACTGCCGCCGCCTGCCAGCTCTCGCCCTTCCGAGTCCAGACCTTCCACGCGGGCTGGCGCCCGGCCAGCGCGCATTCCCGAGCAGCCCCCGAGCAGCACCCCAGCGCCGGAGCTGGGCCGCGCCACCGCCCAGTGGTGCTACCGCAACGGCCAGGGCCAGCCCCTGTTCTGGGTGCAGCGCCTGGATCTCCAGCAGGGCGGCAGGAGCCGCAAGGTCTTTGTGCAGCGCACCTGGCTGGATGGCGGCTGGCATTTCCCCTCCCGCCGCGATCCCTTCCGCTCCGACTGGCCCGCCCCCAGGCCCCTCTACCGCCTGCCGGAGCTGGAGCGCCATCCCTGGAGTGAGGTGCTGATCACAGAGGGAGAGAAGGCCGCCGATGCCGCGGCACAGCTGTTTCCGGATCTGGTGGTGCTGAGCTGGTGCGGCGGCAGCCAGGCCCTGCAGACCGTGGACTGGGCTCCGTTGGCCCAGCGGCCGGTGCTCCTCTGGCCCGATGCCGATGCAGCCGGGCGCGAGGCGATGGCCAGGCTCGCGGCCTTGCTGCTGGAGCTCCACTGCAGCGTGTCGGTGGTGCTGCCGCCCAGCTGCACAGCTGAGGACTGGGACCTGGCCGATGCCCCCGGCGCCGACGGCTGGGATCTGGCCGACGCCGACTGGACGCCTGCCCAGGCGATGGCCCACCTGATGCGCCACCGCCGGCAGGTCCAGCGGCTTGAGCATCCACCGGATCCCCAGGACCATGCCCCGGATCATGCAGAAAACGCATCAACAGCGCCGCTGGCAAGCCCAGCCGCAGCAGCTGATCTCCCATCCGGCCCTCGGGCTGCTGAAAGCCCCCCAGGCCCCACACCCCCAGCAGCGGCAGGAGTTGCTGCAGCGGTGAATGCCGAGCCCTTCCAGTGCCTGGGCTACGACAGCGATGGCTACTACTACCAGCCCCAGGCCACCGGCCAGGTGGTGCGCCTGGGCAGCTCAGCCCATGGCGGCGTGAACCTCTGCCGCCTGGCACCCCTGGCCTACTGGGAGACGCTCTACCCCTGCAAGCGGGGGGTGAACTGGACGGCCGCCGCATCCGATCTCTTCTCCCGCCAGGCGGCGGTGGGGATGTTCGATCCGGACCAGCTGCGCGGCCGTGGCGCCTGGTGGGACCGTGGCCGGTGCGTGCTGCACCTCGGCGATCGGCTGGTGATCGATGGGCACTCTCAACCCATCACTGCACCGCTGGACAGCCCTTTCCACTACCAACGTGCCGCTGCCCTGCACGGCCCAGGCGAATGGCCGCCCCTCAGCGATGAGGAGGCCCTGACGGTGCTGACCATTGCCGATCGCTTCCGCTGGGAGGTGCCGGCTTCTGCTTTTCTCCTGGCCGGCTGGGTGACGCTGGCGCCGATCTGCGGTGCCCTGCGCTGGCGGCCCCATGTCTGGCTAACGGCGGCGGCGGGCTCGGGCAAGTCGGCGATCCTGGAGCGCTACGTCAGCGTGCTGCTGGGCGACATGCGCCTAGTGGTGGTGGGCAACAGCACCGAGGCCGGCATCCGCCAGTGCCTGCGCAGCGATGCCCTGCCGGTGGTGCTGGATGAGGCGGAGAGCAACGAGAGGGCCGACCAGCAGCGCATCCAGGCGATCCTGGCGCTGGCGCGGGTGGCCAGCTCCGAATCCCAGGCCGCCACCGTCAAGGGCACCCCGGCCGGTGAGGTGTCGCGCTTCAAGGTGCGGTCGATGTTTCTGCTCTCCTCCATCGCCACCGGCCTCAAGCAGGGTGCTGACCGCCGCCGATTTGCCCAGCTCACCCTGCGCAATCCCGTTGAGATTCCCCTGGCGCAGCGCCAGGCCCATTGGCAAGCGCTGGATCGGGATCTCGAGGCGTTGATTACCCCGCAGTTCGGCGCGCGGCTGCTGGCCCGCACCATCGCCCTGCTGCCGGTGATCCTGCAAGCAGTGAAGGTGAGCACGCGGGTCGCAGCACGTCACTTCGACTCCCAGGCGTTGGGTGATCAGTACGGCACCCTGCTGGCCGGTGCCTGGGCGCTGCAGTCCTCCCTGGTGCCCACAGAGCAGCAGGTGCAAGAGCTGATCGAGGGCACCGACTGGAGCAGCTACCGCCAGAGCAATGAGCTCGCCGATGAGAGGCGCTGCCTCAACCGGATCCTTCAGCACCAGCTCCGGGTTGAGACCGCTGATCGCGGTGTCGTGACGCGCACGGTGCTGGAGCTGGTGGAGTTGGCCAGCGCTGCTGTGCCCTCACCGATGGAGCCGGTTCAGTCGGCCGATGCAGCCGACCTGCTCGGCCGCCATGGCCTGCGGGTGCGCGAGGAGGAGCTGCTGGTGAGCAACACCGCGGATGCCATCGGCCGGATCCTGGCTGACACCGCCTGGGCCACGAACTGGAGCACGATCCTTGGCCGGCTTCCTGGGGTGAGCCGCTCGGTGCTGGTGCACTTCCGCGGGCTGGGCACCTCACGGGCGGTTGCGCTGCCATTGAGCTCTCTGGCCCAAACCGAGGCGTAATCGAAACAGCTGTTGCAGCTGACCCGTTAGGCCCAGATCCATTGCAGCGATTGGGATCTAACGCTCTGACGCCCCATACAGGGGCATGCACTCTCTCTTCTCTTTAGAGCCCTTTAGAGATGGAGATCCAGGAAGAGCCCTTGAGTAAGCGCTGGAGCCCTCTCTATATATAAATATCTTTTTTGATTAGAAGGTAAGAAAGAGAAGAGGGGGCCCCAGAAGCCACGGCCAGCGGAAGTTTTGAGATCTAACGCCTGCTGTTGGATCGCTGTTCGACTGAGGAATGGCGTTTGGAGGCAGCCGGATGGCCGCTTCAGGCCAACGTGTGACGCCGCACCTCGACGCCGTCCGCCGGGATCGGAGCGGACAGGCGACACCACGCGCCATAGCCCTTATGCTCTCGGGAGCCCGAGAGGCGTGCAGTCCTCGGTGCTGCCCCGTCTGCCCCCTCCCTGGTCTTCCCGTTGCGTGTCTGCCGGCCGTTCCGCCACTGCCAACCCCGACACCCCGGCCGCGTTGCTGGAGTACCAGCCCGATGCCGTCGAGACCCTGCGCGATGCGGCAACGGCGGAGGATGCCGACGGCAACCCGCTGGAGGATCCCCCTGGGGTGGATCCAAGCCGCCCGGTGGGACGGGGAAACCCTCCGCGGCAGCGGCGCAAGGCCAATCCCGTCCCCAGGCCCAGCCGGCTGGAGATCGAGCGGCGCGTTGCAGAAGCCCAGCTCTGGATTGCCCAGCGACTGCCGATGGTGCAGATCCTGGACAACGCTGGTCAGAACTGGGGGGTGAGGAACAGCAGGACCATTGGCCGCTACCTGGATCTGGCCCGCGAGCGGATGGTGCAGGAACTGATCTCCGACCGCCGCCGCCACCAGGCCGAGCAGATCTTTGCGCTCAACGAATGCGCCCGACGGGCGATGGATGCCGAGCAGTTTTCGGCTGCGGTGGGCGCCTTCCGGGTGATCGCCGAGATCGGCGGATTGCTGCGGGCGCCGATCAAGCCACCGGAGCCACGGTCATGACGGCGAGCACCACCGCCACAGCGATGCCAGCTCCGGTGCTCACCTCACCGCCCCCCACCGAGGGGGGTCTGCTGCTGAGCGAGCTCGACCCCTGGGGCGACCCCGGCCTGCTGCACCTGCCAACGGCCCCCGCAGCCGAGCCAGCGGAGCCCCAGACCCTGCGCAGCTTCATCGCCGAGGCCTACCCCCGCTACGGCTTCCACCGCTGGGCTGACGTCCTGATCGAGCTGCTCCAGCAGGTGGCCGATGGCCAGCTGAGCCGGCTGATCGTCACCTGTCAGCCGCGCCTGGGGAAGAGCCTCCTGGTCTCGAAACTCTTCCCGGCCTACTTCCTGCAGCGCTACCCGCAGCTCTTCGCGGCGATCGCGTCGTACTCGGCGGAGCTGGCCTATGCCCACTCCAGGGAAGCCCGCCACTTCTACCGGGTGACCGGCCACCTGCTGGCCCGCGACTCGGCGGCGGTGGGCAACTGGCTCACCCGCCAACGCGGCGGCTGCATCGCTGCTGGCGTTGATGGCCCGTTCACCGGCAAGGGCTACAGCCTGGGGATCATCGATGACCCTTACAAAGGACCTGGTGATGCCGCCAGCCCTGCGCTGCGGCAGAAGCTGATCGACTGGCTGCGCTCGGTGTGGCTGACGCGCGCCGAGCCGGCCTCGGTGCTGGGGCCGGACGGGAGGGAGCAGCCGAATCTCTCGGCCCAAGTGGTGGTGCTGACCCGCTGGGACCACCAGGACGTGATCGGCTGGCTGAACGAGCAGGAGCTGGGGGAGGCCCCGCAGCACTGGACCGTGCTGGACCTGCCGGCCATCGCCGAGGACCCGACCGAACGGCCCAAGCTGCCGCCCACCTGCACCCTGATCCCCGACTGGCGCCAGCCAGGAGAAGCCCTTTGCCCGGAGCGGTTCCCCCTGCCGGAACTGCTCAAGATCAGGGCTCGCCTTGGTGCCTACTGGTGGGCGGCGCTGTACCAGCAGCGGCCCAGCCCAGCGTCTGGATCGATCTTCCTGCGGCAGTGGATCCGGCCGCCCTTCCCCCGCGAGGACGCAGGAGCGGCCACTGGCCCGCAGCGCCAGTACGCCCTGCTGGCGCTCTCCTGTGACCTGAGCTTCAAGGGGGAGGCAGAGAGCGACTACTGCGGCTTCTGCCTGGCCGGCCTGCTGGCACCACCAGCCCGCTCTGCCATCCCCCGATCGGGTGAATCTCAGGGGCCGATGGTCCCGAAGGAGCTGGAGATCGAAGTGCTCTGGGCCGCCCGGCACCGCTTTGGCCTGCCGGAGGTGATCCGCTTCCTGCTGGGCTGCCTGGAGGCGTTGGAGCAGCAGGGCCTCAGGCCCAATGCCGTGCTCATCGAGGACGCCGCCAATGGCCCGGCGGTGCTGCAGACGCTGCGGCGCCGCGTGCCGGGGATGCTGCCGATCACCGCCCGGGGGAGCAAGGAAACCCGCGCCCATGCCGTGGCCCCACTGGTGGAAGCCGGGCAGATTCGTTTCCACCACCGGGCCCAGCCGCTGGTGGAAGAAGCGATCCTCTTCCCCAAGGGCAGCAAGGACCTTGTGGATGCCTTCTGCCATGGCGCCCTCTGGCTGGAAGGCCGCTACTGGAAGGCCCAGGGCATCCAGCCGGTGGTGACACCGCTGCTGGTGAGCCGGTGAGCGTGCCGATGGTGTCCGCGGTGCGGGAATGTCCCAGACCCTCCCCGCAGGCGAACGCAGGGGCTGCTGAGCCGCCAGCAGTTGTGGTGCAGCTGGTCCTGCCGATCACCGTGGTGCTTGTGGGCGATGCCACCGGGGTTGAGCGGATGCTGCGGCAACGGCGCTACCGCAGGCCGGCGTGCCACGCCCGAGCAGAGCAGCTGGAGATCAACCTCGACGCTCCCGTGCGTCACCCGCCCAGATATCAGGGTCAGCGGCCTCCGCAGCCCAGGCCCCGGCGAGAACGGCCGGTGCGGCCCCATGACGCTGCCGATGCCCTGGCCCTGGAGCACATGGACCTGGCGGAGAAGATCGCCGGCAACTTCGCTCGCCGCACCATTCACCCCAAGGAGGACCTGCTCCAGCTGGCGATGATCGGGCTGATCAAGGCGGCCCGCCGCTACGACCCCTCACGAGGTCCATTCCGTCCCTACGGGCGCACCTATGCGAATGGGGAGATCACCCACTTTCTGCGGGACAACGGCTTCCTGCTGAAGGTGCCGCCGACGTGGCGGGAGCTGCATGCGCGGGGGCAGCGGTTGCTGACTTCAGGAGTAGGTGTGGAGGAGATGCTGGAGCGAATAGAAATGAGTCGCGCACAGTGGATTCAGATCGTCGATGCTTGCTCAGTGCGGGTGGTTGCCTTTCCTGTTGATTGACGCTGCCCTTGAGTGGAGGGCAGGGAGCTTCTGGAGGCGAAGCTGAGAGCTGATGGCGGCATGTCCACTCGAAGGGCTTGTTCGAAGGTAGTTGCGTTCTTGCACTTGGGTCGAGATCAACGCTACTATTTCTTAGAAAATAAAATTACTAGAACATGAGGCTATATAAGTATAAAGACTTGGAAAAGGCATGGAACACTTTAGATATAATCTTTAATCGCAGACTTTATCTTGCTCCCCTGGATAGCCTCAATGATCCAATGGAGCTAAAGACCGAGCAAGCGAAAGCTATTATAGAATCTCATTTAAGAGATGGCGGAATCGACTACACCAAGCCGCCCAGCGATACAGAGATTTCATTTGCAAAAGATCTTGCACAAAAGGGTCTACTCTCAACAGAGTCTGTGAATGCGAGCATTGGAGATTTTACTCTTGACTTGGCCACTAGTTCCTATGGCCGAGTCTGTTCGCTATCGGCTGATCCAAGCAACATCACTATGTGGTCTCACTATGCCAACGGTCACAAGGGCGTATGCATAGAGTTCGATCTTGCATCTGCAAAGCCGATTACGTATATGAATGCGGAAAGATTCCAAAAGGAATTCTCTGCCACACATATGGCGCGCCTGCTGAGTCGACTTGACAAGAATAAAAAATCTGTATTGAGGATGGCATTTTTCATTGAGAAGCTCAGAAGACTATACGCTGTAAAGACCAGTGATTGGTCATATGAGAAAGAATGGCGTATATGGCGAAGAGAAAAGTATTACAATCTTGAGGGCTCCGAATGCCTGTCTCGGATTTTGGTTGGGCCGCGTATCAGTGCTTTCCATCATGATATCTTGTGCAAACTGGTTCCCAGTGACGTGCCAATTGTTAGGACCAAAATTATCGCTGGAGAGGTTAGAGAAGTTTCGTAAGTCAATTTTTTCCACTTGTTAATAATGAAGTCACAAAGCTGAAATTTCGTCAAACTTGCAATAGAAGCTAAAAAACGATGTTTATCAGATGAAGCAGGCTTCGTCCATGTACATCGATAAGTTAATTCAGCTCTAAGTTAATTCCCTGCTTAGGGGTTGTACGGTCGCTTTAGTGTGGACATAATTTACCTTCGAACGCTGCCCCTGAGTGGCAGGTAGGGAGCCGAGGGTGGCGAAGCATTGAGCTAGTGGTGGCCTGCTCACTCGCGGGGTGTGCTCGAAGAGTCGCATCTAGAGAGGAGCCTTCTCATTTACTTACTGAATAGCCAATTAAGCCGGGGGCTTATTCTTAATTAGGCTTGCTGTCTCAATACGGGGAACTGTTCATTCAAGTTCGTATTCAAAGTGTCGAATCCACTCAAGAAGTTAGTGGGAATACTGCCCAGTCTCCACAGCCCCAAGTGCACTGGAATTCAGCAGCGCGACATTGCGGCGGCGCGCCATTCGTGATGCCATCCTTGTTCACGCTTCGTAACATTCTAGGACGAGTTCGCTCGGATCGGCAATAATTCAATAGTACAAAAGACACAGGCTTGGTCCTTGGTATTGCTGGTCTTACGGCTGCGCTATACCTTGCCCATCATCTGGGAATTCTCCCTACTCTCCCCGCTTTGAAATTCTCGCTTGGAATCTCTTTGGCAACCAGCTCTGGTACAAACCCCAAGCATGGAGCCAACAGTATGACAAGCAAACTCACGTTTATGCGCATTGGTCTCAACCTCCTCCTGCGGAGCCACGGTTGGTAAAGTTGATTTCAAGCGAGAGAATTGAGCTAAGTGAGTGAGAGCGTTGGCCACGAGGAGGGGGCGGTTCGACTCCGCCCTCCGCAGGTTTATCAAGAGCGAAGTTGATTGAATATTATTGCTCAATTCTCGCCTTGTCTGGCGAGCCTTTGGATATCTATAGAAGGTTAAGGAGTGGCTTCTATATAGTTGAGTCTCAGCGGCGCTGATTTCTACAGGAAGACAACCTGTGACTTCTCACCTCTACCCAAAGCGAGCTTGCGATCCTTCGAGCGCCATGTTGGCGGATCCTCGTTAAAAAATAGCCTGGCCCCTGTTGGTCCGCATAAGAACCCGAAGTCATTACCAGTTCGCCACTAAACCTTCTGCGTGGCAATCACTCTCGGGCAGGCGGACCCTCAAGCCTGGTTCATATGCGGACCCTCATAAGACCCCAGGCCCCTCGCTCTGGCCGACTCGCTTGCCCAAATGATCTGACTGGAACCATGCAGATCCTGCATAGCCTTCTGCGCGGTGAACCACGGCTTCTGGCAATGGCTCTGCCCCCACCAGCAGCCCGTGCCCACTACCCGCCGCCGCAGGTCATCCACCCCCAGCAGCCCCTCCTCCCCACCAGCGCTGCAGTCACAAGCACCGGCTGAGCCCCCCTGGCTGGAACATCCCACCCTCTCCGGCCTGAGGGACCGCCTGCAGCTCGTCTACGACTGCTGGACCTTGCTGGAGCTCCCCGACGGCACCAGCCGCCGGCCGGTGTACCTGCCTCGTGGCATCGAGGAGCCCGAGACCTGCTACCTCAAGCGCCTGGAGGCGGCTCGCCCCACCGGCTTCTACCGCGATGCCCTGCGCACCTACGCCGGGATGCTGTCGCGGCTGGCCTGGCAGGAGCTGCCCGACTCGCTGACCCGGGTGGCCACCGATGTGGATGGCCAGGGAACCGACCTGGGGGTGTTCCTGTTCCTGGCGGACCTGCTCACCCTGCGCGATGGCGGCTGCCTGATCCTGCAGTTGCCGCCCAAGCACCGCTGGCCCTCAGAAGGAGACCGGCTGGAGGCCCTCGCCAAGGGTGACCGCCTCTCCCTGCCCCGCCTGCAGCTGGTGCCACGAGGAGACCTGCTCAACTGGCGCCTCCCGACTGACGCAGCCACAGGCGCTCCGGCATCGGGGCCGGTGGAGATCGTCTGGCGGGAGCCGCGCCACCACGCCCTACCGCCCCGCTTTGCCAGCGGCAATGCGGCGGTGCCCACGGTGGTGCTCGACGCCCACGGCGGCCTGGTGCCGGACCCGCAGGCCTGGCTGTACCGCAGCCTCTCGGTCACCGACGACGGCCTGGTGCTGCGCAGCTGGCAGGCCACCCCCAACCCCAGCGCCGTCGATGGCTACGACGTGGTGCCGGTGGGCGAGCCGGAGCGGATGCCGCAGCGTTTTGACCTGCCTGCCCTCTGGTACTCAGTGGATGGCACCGCCTTCGGCGAGGGCGATCTGCCCCACCTGGGCCTGGCCCACCAGTACCTCAACCACTACCGCTGCCGCAGCGAATACGAGGACCTGCTCTCCCGCACGGCCCTGCCGGTGGGGGTGCGCACGGGCCTGGTGGATGCCTACGGCTTCCGCCGCAGCGACGGCGCCCTCGGCTCGGGTTCGGCTACCGGCGGCGCAGAAGGCCAGCGCCCCCAGCGCCTGGTGCTCTCCACCTCCTCCTTCATGGACCTGCCCGAGGGCGCCAAGTTCCAGTGGGTGGAAATAGAAGCCCGATCGCTGGCGGAGCACCGGGCCTACCTGCAGCAGCTGGAGGAGGCCATGCGCCGTGACGCCTTGATCCCGGCTGGCGGCCATGGCCCAGCCCGCACCGAACTGGAGATTTCCCTGACTGCCGGCCAGAGCTTTGCAGTGCTGCAGGGCCGCGTCCCTTTGCGTGGTGTAAAACCCGAGGCCCGAATGCCCTAGTCAGAG
>JBBASM010000024.1:0-25807 GCA_040399285.1 Prochlorococcaceae cyanobacterium | reverse complement strand
TGAATTCGCCGCGGGCGTCGGCCTGGGCGACCACCTTGGTGAAGGCGTCAAACATGGCTCTGGGAAGACTGACGTCTGAATCCTGACCCTAGGCAACGGAACACAGCGGCCGCGAGCCCCGGGAACAGCTGCCAGGATCAGGGCTCTGCCACCACTCAAGATGGCCCCCGCTTCGCTCAGCAGCCCGCTCAGCTGGTCTGAATTGGAGGCGCTGGTGGCGGGGGATCCGGCCCGCACGGGCAGCGGCCGCAGCGAGGGCCCCACCAACGCCCAGGCCCGCCTGCGCCTGTTCGGCCAGCCGGAGAGCGGCGTGCGGGTGACGCTCTACCGCGACCACCACGCCTGGTGCCCTTACTGCCAGAAGGTCTGGCTGTGGCTGGAGGAACGCCAGATCCCCTACCGGGTGGAGAAGGTCACGATGTTCTGCTACGGCGAGAAGGAGGCCTGGTACAAGCGCCTGGTGCCCTCCGGCATGCTCCCCGCCCTGGCCCTGGATGGCCGGCTGGTCACCGAGAGCGACCGGATCCTGGAGGAGCTGGAGCGGGCCTTCGGCAGCCTGGGGCCTGGCATGGCCGATCCGGCGGTGCTGCCGCTGCGGCGGCTGGAGCGCCAGCTGTTCCGGGCCTGGTGCCAGTGGCTGTGCGTCCCCCATGGCCAGCGCGGCGATGCCCAGGCCGGCGAGCAGTTCCGCCAGTGGGCCACCGTGATGGAGCAGGCCCTGGCCGCCAGCGGCGGGCCGTTCCTGCTGGGCCCCGGACTGGGTACGGCCGACCTGGTGTTCGTGCCCTATGTGGAGCGAATGAACGCTTCGCTGGCCTACTACAAGGGCTATCTGCTCCGTCAGGAGCACCCGGAGATCGACCGCTGGTTCCGGGCCCTCGAGCAACGCAGCACCTACCGGGGCACCCAGAGCGACTTCCACACCCACTGCCACGACCTTCCACCCCAGATGGGCGGCTGCTACGCCAACGGCAGCGGTCGCCAGCGCGAGTTGGCCGCCCGCATCGACCGCGGCCCCTGGCCGATCCTCGATGGGGGGCTGCCGGACCTGGAAACCAGCGAGCCGCCGCCCATGGCAGCCGGCGAGGGGGAGCCAGCCCAGGGCGTCGCGGCCCGCACCGCCCTGGCGCGGGTGCTGCGTCACCGGCAGGCTCTGCTGCAGCGCAACCCACTCACTGCGGAGGGCTTCGACCTGCCCCTGCGCACCGCGCTGACCAACCTGAGCCACAACACCGTGCTGGCGCCGCCCGCGGGCAGCGCCGGCGGCCTGCGCCACCTGCGCGACCGCATCAGCGTGCCGCGCGACATGCCGCTCCATGCCGGCCGGCTGCTGCGCCGGGCCCTGGAGCACACCGCCGCCCTCGATCCCCTCGACCCAGCGGGCCAGGGGCAGCCGCTGGCGGAGCAGCATCGCCGCGACCAGGATCCCCGGCCATTCCTGCAGGCCGCCCCTAGGGTCTGAGCAGTGCTGATGGGTTCAGCAAGGATGCGCTGTACACGCGGAACCCTGGCGGGGCTTGGCATCGGCCTGGTCACGCTGATCGGGCTGGGGGCCTTTCCCCCCAGGCAGGCCGCCCTGGAACTGCGTGGGGCCACCTTTTTCAGGCGCCCTCCCTGGCAGGTGGAGCTGGTGAGTTACACCACCGATGTGGGCCAGGTGCGGGCGGAGTACTTCCTCACCGTGGAGCTCCCCGACGGGGCAGGCGCATCGCTGGGGGAACTGCAGATCCGCCAGACCCGGGGGGTGGACCGCAATTTCCAGTTCAGCCCCGAGCGCACGGAGGCCTTCCTGGGGCGTCCCCGCCGGCGGGGGCCTTCCCTGCCCGTGGAGGCCAGCTTCTCCCAGGACGAGCGGCTCATCACCGTGCACTTCCCGGAGCCGGTGCCACCGGGGACCACCGTGACCGTGCGGCTCAAGCCCTGGGCCAACCCGATGATGGCGGATACCTACATGTTCCAGGTCACGGCTTTTCCGGCCGGTCCCAACCCCACGCCGGCCCAGCTGGGTTTCGGCACCCTACGGATCTACCGGCAGGACTGGCGCTGAGTCGGGCAGCAGGGAGGAGTGGTGGTGGAGCAGCTGCCACTGCTGGCCGTTGAAGCCGTACACCAGGGTGTAGCGGGCCTGCACCACCCTGTCCTGATCGCTGCCGGCAGCGGGGAAACGGAAGCGGTAGAGCCCCGCGTCCACCAACTGGTTGCAGGACGGGTACACCGTGTGCTCCACCACCGCGGCCTGGGGATGACGGGCGGCAAAGTCGCTGAAGTAGTCGGCAATGGCCGCGTGGGTGTGGCGCGGGCTGGCCGAGAGGGTGGGCAGCAGCAGGGCATCCGCTGCGTAGAGATCGGCCACGGCCTCCGGATCACCCGCCTGCACCAGCTCCGCCCACTGCTGGAAGAGGGAGTCGACCAGCTGAGGTGCGAGCGGAGCACAGGCCCGATCCGCGGGGGCCCCAATCTCGGGGGGACCAACCGCCGGAGGCAGGGCTGCAGCCATTCCGGGCTGGCCGAACAGCAGCAGCAGGACCAGCAGCGGGGCGATCAGCTGCCAGGGAAGCGCAGGGTGCGCCAGTCGCCACTGGCGGTGCTCACCTCCACGCCGATCTCCACCGGCTCCTGGGCGCCGCCGAACTGCTGCTGCCACCAGGCCATGGCCTCCGACCAGGCGGCGTCGAGGGAGTCGTAGAGGTCGTCGAGCACCGGATGGGGTTGGCCCTGACGGTCCACCAGGCGGTAGTGGCGCTGGTGCAGGCCTGCCCTCTTCATCGGCTGAGCGGACTGCCGTGACTGGACAGAGGCTGATCGCAGAGAAGCTGACTGGACAGAAGCCGTTTGAACCGGACCCATTCTCATTCCACCGAACCCAACCATCATGTCCGCTGTGCCAAAGAAGAACTGTCACCTTCACAACAACTTCCTGTATCAGAGGCCTTGACCCAGGGGCAGACACACGCGAGAAAAGAAAGCTGTGCAAGATCCGGGCTGCTTCCCCGGTCCCTCAGTCCCCGAACCATCAGCCCAGCAGCCCTCAGCGCACAAACAGCATTTCAGCGAAGGTGGGCAGGGGCCAGAGGGCGTCGTCCACCAGCGCTTCCAGGCCATCCACCGCCGAGCGCAGCTGGGCCATCCGCGGAAGCAGGCTGTCGGCGCAGTGGCGCAGGTGCTGCTCCGTGGTGTCAGCGGCCGGGTGGGCGAGGGCCTGATCGAGGGCGTCACAGCCGTCATTGAGGGCGCTGAGCAGCTGGGCCAGCTGGTCGCGCACCGCCAGGCGGGGCTGCAGCCCCATGGCCTGCTGCTGCTGCAGGGCCTGGCCCAGCTCGCTGAGGTAGCGCACGGCGGCTGGATACACCTGGGTGCGGGCGATCTGCAGGGCCAGGCGGGCCTCCACCTCGATCGCCAGCACGTACTGCTCGCCGTACACCTCGAAGCGGCTCTCCAGTTCCACCGGGCTGAGCACGCCATGGCGGCTGAACAGCTCGCGCACCTCCGGGCGCCGCAGCACCGGCAGGGCATCGGCACAGGTGCGCAGGTTCTCCAGTCCCCGGTCCTGCACGGCGAGGCGGTGCCATTCATCGGAGTAACCATCGCCGCCGAACACCACGGCGCCGTGGTCGCGCATCACCTGCTGCAGCACCACGAAGGCAGCGTCGCCGATCGCCGCGCCGGCGGCGAGCTGGGCCTCCAGCTGGCTGGCGACCCACTCGAGGGAATCGGCCATGATCGTGTTCAGCGCCACCAGCGGGCCCGCCACCGACTGGTTGGAGCCCACGGCCCGGAACTCGAAGCGGTTGCCGGTGAAGGCGAAGGGGGAGGTGCGGTTGCGGTCACCGGGATCCTTGGCGAATTCCGGCAGGCTGTCGACCCCCAGCTGCATCACCCCGCCGCTGGCGGACCCCTGGGGACGCCCTTCGCGGATCTGGTTGAACACATCCTCCAGCTGGCTGCCCAGGTAAACCGAGATGATTGCCGGCGGCGCCTCGTTGGCCCCCAGGCGGTGATCGTTGCCGGCGGTGGCCACCACCGAGCGCAGCAGGGGGCCGTAGGCGTGCACGCCACGGATCACGGCCCCGCAGAACAGGAGAAACTGCAGATTGTCGTGAGGGGTCTTACCCGGATCGAGCAGGTTGCCGTGGCTGGCGTTGCCGATCGACCAGTTCACGTGCTTGCCGCTGCCGTTCACGCCGGCGAACGGTTTCTCGTGCAGCAGGCAGGCGAAGCCATGCCTTTTGGCCGTGCCTTTCAGCACGGTCATGATGAGCTGCTGGTGGTCGGTGGCCACGTTGGCCGCCTCAAAGAACGGGGCAATCTCAAACTGCCCGGGCGCCACCTCGTTGTGGCGGGTCTTGGCCGGGATGCCCAGCCTGTAGAGCTGGCGCTCCACATCCTGCATGAACACCTGCACCCGCTCAGGGATGGCGCCGAAGTAGTGGTCATCGAACTGCTGGCCCTTGGGCGAGGGCTTGCCGAACAGGGCCCGACCCGTGAGCTGCAGGTCGGGCCGCAGGGCCGTGAAGGCCGAATCCACCAGGAAGTACTCCTGCTCGGCGCCGCAGGTGGAGTTCACCGGCGCCACCTCCTCGCTGCCGAGCAGGCGCAGCAGCCGCTGGGCCTGGCGGTTCATCGCACCGATCGAGCGCAGCAGGGGGGTCTTCTTGTCGAGGGCCTCGCCGGTCCAGCTCACGAACACGGTGGGGATGCAGAGGGTGACGCCGTTGGGCGTCTCCATCAGGTAGGCCGGGCTGGTGATGTCCCAGGCGGTGTAGCCCCGCGCCTCGAAGGTGGAGCGGATCCCGCCATTGGGGAAGGAGGAGCCATCCGGCTCGCCCTGCACCAGCAGCTTGCCGGTGAACTCGGTGATCACCCGGCCGTCGCCCTGGGGGGAGATGAAGCCGTCGTGCTTCTCGGCCGTGGAGTTGGTGAGCGGATAGAAGACGTGGGCGTAGTACAGGGCGCCGCGGCCGCTGGCCCAGGTCTTCATCGCCTCGGCCACCACGTTGGCCACCGAGAGATCGAGCTTGCCACCCTTCTCGATCGTGCTGCGCACCGACTTGTACACCCGGCCCGGCAGCACGGCCTTCATCCGATCCAGCGTGAACACATCGCTGGCCCAGAGGTCTTCGAGAGAGGCCGCAGGGGCAGTGGCCACAGGCCGGCGCCGCTGGATCTGCTGCAGGGCGGCGAAGCGCTGGGGGCTGGGCATGGCCGGACAGGGCAGCGAAGAACAACGGCCCAGCGACCCATGGCCCTGGTATCCGCCGTTACAAAGCTAGGGCCCGACCGCGCGCGCTCAGGTGAGGTAGCGGCGGATGCAGGGCCGGCACCAGTACACCAGGGCCGCCGTCATCGCCGCCGTGAGCAGGGCCGCCAGCGCGGCCGTGGGGCCACGGCCCTCAGCCACCAGGGCCAGCCGCACGATGGCGTACGGCAAACCGATCGCCAGGCCCAGCGCCAGGGCCACGATCGCCAGAATCTGGCCCCAGGCCCGCCACTTGAGCAGGGCCACACTGGCCACGATGCCCAGGGCGGCCGCCGGCAGCACCGCCCCGGCCCCCACGGCAATGTTCACCGTGCGCCAGGTGGGCTGCCAGAGGGTCACCGCCACCATCGACGGCACCAGCAGCACGTTGCTGACCAGGCCCAGCCAGGCGAGTGGGCGATAGCCCCGCGGCGGTTGCAGCAGGGCGATCGGCGACAGCGGAGGAGCCTGGGTGGGGGACTGGCGCAGCACGTCGGAGATGCCGTCGGGAAGGCTGGACTGAATCGCAAGCCGGCGAAAGGCGGGCGCTGAGGTCCTGGTCGTATCGGAGGCTGAAACTAGCGCGCTGGCCGCCGGTGCCCCCGGTCAGTGGGGCTGCTGGCCCAGGTCAAAGAGGAGCAGGTCGGCTCCGCGCTCACCGGCGACCAGCTGATCGAGGGCACCACTGGCCAGGCCGAGGCCATCACCCTGCTGCAGCCCGAGCTCTCCCGCCTGCCCCCCCACACTCGCCTCGCCGCTGATCAGCTGCAGCCAGCCGAGGCTGCCGGCGCCGATCTCCAGGCTGAGGCTGTCACCGGCCGCCGGCTGGGCCCGCCACAGGCGCACGGGCCGGTGGATGGCCAGGGCGCCGCCGGCCTGGTGGGGATCGAGCAGGGGCGTCCAGCCCGACCCGATCGCGAAGGGCTTCTGTCCGTAGGCCGGGGCAATCCCTGCGCTGCTGGGTTCGATCCAGATCTGCAGCAAACGGCAGGGCTGGGGGCCTTCATTGATCTCGCTGTGCACCACACCGGTGCCGGCGCTCATGTGCTGCACCTCGCCGGCCCGCAGCACCTCGGCGTGGCCCAGGGAATCGCGGTGGTTGAGCTGGCCCTCCACCATCACCGTGACGATCTCCATGTCGCGGTGGGGGTGCATGCCGAAGCCACGGCCAGGGGCGATCGTGTCGTCGTTGATCACCCGCAGCGGCCCGAAGCCCATCCAGGCCGGGTCGTAGTGGGAAGCGAACGAAAACGTATGCCAGCTGTCCAGCCAGTCGAGCTGGCTGTGGAAGCGCTCGGCGGCCGGGCGGAACACCAGGTCACTGGCGGTGGAGGGGTGGGAGCTGGGGGCCATGGCTTGCTCGGGAAGGCGGTGGATCAGGTTTGCCGTGCCGGGTTGCCAAGAATGATCTCGCCCGAGCTGGCCACAGGGCACCTGCTAGGCAGAATGACGCAGATGCCGCTGTCTTTCCACGGCTGTCCATCCTCGGCGTCCTTCGACCATGGTTCAGCCACGCCGGGAACCGAGGTACATCGTTCCCTCCATCAGCGTGTGCATCGAGGTGGAGTTCCTGCCCGAGGGCAGGCCCCTGATCGGCCGGCTGTGGGATGTGAGCCAGTCCGGTGCCTGCCTGCTCTTTCCCAGGCGCCACGCCGTGGCGGTGGGCCACCGCGGCCCGTTGATCCTCAAGCCCCCCGGCATCGGCGAACCGATCCGCACCCGAGCTGAAATTCTCTGGGTGGACCGCCTGCGGATCGCCTCCTACTCCGGTGCCCGGTTCCTGGAGAGGATCCAGTTCGAGAGCACGTTTCTGGCCATGCTGATGCGCGGCGATGCCCGCGCCAATGGGGCCCTCTCCAGGCACGACCTGCTCGGGGATCAGGATTCCCAGCTGGGTCTGGGTCCATGAGGCTGCTCAGTCGTTGCTCGACCCTGCTCACCCTGCTGGCCCTGCCGCTGCTGCCGGCCAGCGCCGCCATCGCGCCCCACGATCTGCCCGTGGCCGTGTGCGTGATCTCCCCGCGGGTGGAGCCGGTGGAGGCCGTGGACGGCTTCGGGGTGGTACCGACCCCCACCCCCCGGCTGGTGGTGCTGGAGCCCTTGCTGGAGCTGCGCATCCTGCGGGAAGGCCAACCGCCCTGGCAGCGCAGCGGCAGCCCCTCCAGGCCGATCCTCACGCCGCTGGACTGGCCCACCACCCCGATCGGCCCTGGGGAATTCGTGCAGCTGCAGCTGCGGCCCAGGGGGGCAGCGGCCGGTGCCTTCGCCCACGTGCAGCTGGCCGGGGGCTCCGAACAGCGCATGCGGGCCACGGAGGCGTTGCTCGCCAGGCTGGGGCAGGATCCCGCTGCCTGGTTGGAGGCCTTTGACAGGGCCCTGGACTACGGCGATGTGCCCCTGGCCTGGACCCTGCTGTTCCATCCCCGCGCCCCCCGCAGCGGCGAGCTGGACGGCCTGCGCGCCGAGGTGATCCGGCGCGGTTGCGGCAGCTGAGCGGCGCCGCTCACCAGAATCCCTGGGAGCGCAGCCAGAGTCCGAGCCCAAGCATCGGCACGAACACGGCGGCCAGGATCTGCAGTTTCACCACCCATGGGCGGGAGCCCTGGTGGCCGCGGGTGGGAGGGGGAGTTCTGACCGGCATCGGCAGGCGACGGAGAGCTGAACAGCGCCACTCTGAGCCAGGCGCAATCAGGTGCGGGCGGGCTCCCCTCTGTGGGCGATTCCGCACAGGCTGCCCATGCAGCGCCGCTCCCGACTGGAAGATTCTGCAGGGCTACGGCAAACGGTGAGCCAACTCCCACAACAGGCGTGCGCGCTGAGGCGAAAACTCCTGCAGAATTGGGGGATGGAACAGCCAAGCTCCCGGCCGAATGTCCCAGCCACTTCCGAGCTGAACGCTCCGGGTCGCTATCGCGTGCGGCCGCAGATCGCGCGCGAGCAGACCGTTCCCCAGCAGGTGAGCGCAGTCCGGTTCAACTGCCGCGACGATGCCGAGACCTTCGCCCACCTGATGGCCCAGGACCGCCACCAGGCCGTGGTGGTTGAAAAGCTGGCGCCTGCTGGCTGCTGGCTGCAACTCTCCACCGTGGCCGGCTGGGCGGCCTGATCCGGGTCCCCTCAGCTGCCGCTGCGTGGATCCCTGGTGATGGCCACGATCTCAGGGGCGAACACGAACGTGAGCTCGTCCAGACACTGGGACTGCCCGTCCATGGCAGCCACCCCGCCGGCCACGAAGTCGATCAGCCGCTGGGCTTCCTCAGGGGCCATGGCACCAGCGTGCACCAGCACGGTCTGGAGGTCGCGGACGGCCAGCACGATCGACTGGGCATCGTCAAAGCGGGTGGGATGGAAGACCACCACCTCCGGCAACCAATCCCCAAACGGACCCTGCATGGACCCACGCTAATCAGCCTGGCACCCCCTGCCAGCACAGGCAGCAGAAAGGGGCCGGATCGGCCCCTTTCCGGGCAAGCACCCTGATGTAAGGGCCTGGACCACCGCGACCCGCGGAGACTAACCAGGCCCATACACCAGCTGGGGCGCCAACCGGCCGGCCAGCAGCTCGGCACTGCGCAACGCCCCTTCAACCCGGCCGAAGCCCTCAGCGTCGATCACATCCCCGCAGAAGCCCACCCGACTGGCCTCACAGACCATCAGCTCAGCCGGCAGGCCAGGCGGCTGGGGGAAGGCCGCGCCCCAGCGCATCAACTGGGGGGGGACCTCGCTGGGATCAATTCCAGGAACCCAGGGGGCCAGGCACTGGCGCACCGCTTCCAGCAGCGACCGGATCACCGCGTCCTCCCGGGAGGCCTCCACCGGCACCTGCAACAGCCGGGCCATGGCCGATCGGGCCCCGTACACATCCAGATGGTCGGCGGCAAAGGTATGGCTGGAATGAGCCACCACGGCACAGCGGCCATCGGCCAGGGGCTGAATGCTGAGGCGTCTGAGGCCCCAGCGCTGCTGGGCGGCCGCGTCGAAATTCAGCAGCCGGAAGGGCAGGGCCCGCCAGGGCCGGGCCCGCTCCTGCGCGAAGACCAGCAGCAGATTGGAGCGCGCCTCGAAGCGCACCCCGGCCAGGGTGGTGAGCACGTGGTCGAGCTGCCAATCACCGAGGGTGGAGGCCGCCTCGGCCAGGGGCACATCGGGCCAGCCCAGAATCAGCTGACAGCGCGGGTGGGCCAGCAGGGTGCCGCTGAGCACCAGCCAGCGGGCCTCGCCGAGCAGCTGGCCGTCGCCGCTGCGCAACTGCCACCAACCCTCCGGGGCCATCGTCAGGTGCCGAACGAATGTGCCGTAGTGAATGTCCAGGGCAGCGCCCCCCGCCAGCCGCAGCAGCCCCTGGCCCAACTGATCCATGCCACCGCATCCCCGGAACAGCCTTCCCAGCCCCAGGGCATCGGGCCGGCCGATGTTCAGGCGGCGCTCCCCCTCCAGCATCGCCACCGGTCCCGCCCAGGGCTCGAGCGCGCCAGCGGCCAGCAGCGGTTGCAGCAGGGCGGGCTCCGGCGCGCCGGTGATGTTGAGCAGGGGAGCGCCATGGTTGATCACCAGGCCAGCGTCCGTGCGACTGCGGCGCGAGCCGGCACGACCGCCTGGGCCCCGGCCTGTTTCCCAGAGAGAGATCGCTCCGGCAAAGCCCAGGCGGCGAAGTTGGGCCACCAGCGCGCAACCTGCCACGCCAGCCCCGATCACGGCAACGGCGGCACGGGCTGGGGCCGGCATCCCTAGAGCCAGAGGTTGTAGCGTCCTAGCCGACTTACACCCACATGGCACGGTTTCTGCTGGTTCTGCAGCCCCCATGCTCAGCGGCAACCGGTGAACCGACCACACCGGGCTCCGAGAGCGAGGCCAGCGCCATGCTCCAGCGCCTGGAGCCTGTGCTGCAGGCGCTGAACGCTGAGGTGGACCACCGCACCCGTGCCCATCTGGGCGCCCTGCTGCGGCAGGGGGGCGACCTGCAGCGGATGCAGCTGTTCGCCGACGTGCAGTCCCGGCCGGGAGGCGGCAAGACCCTTGAGCTGGTGCTGCTCAGCCGCGAATCGATGGGTCTGGGGTGCCCCCAGACCCTCGCCGTGCTGGAGCGGCTGGTGGCCCTCTGCCAGGAGCACCTGCAGGACAGCCGCCTGGTGTTCCGCTCCGACCGCGACGGCCCCCTTCCCCAGGGCCACCCTGGCGCCACCGCTTAAGAATGACTTAAGATTGTGAGCATCCGCCCAGGCCCCTGTGAACGACAACCATCCGGTGCTGTTTGCCCTCGATGCGGAAAGGCAGAACCTGCGCCTCGCCTACCAGCAGTCGCCCAACGAACAGACCCGCTACCAGCTCACCCGCCTGGAGAGCCTGATCGCCCAGTGGGCCCCCGATCGCCTGGCCAGGACCTGAGCCCTAGGGTTTGGGACCCCGAATCACCTGAGGCTGCATGCGCAGAGTCGGTTGTGCCCGCCGCACTGCTCCTGCCTGAATGAAGGCCCTCCCCCTGTCCAGGCGCTGGGGGGCGCTGCAGGCCTGGCGCCACCAGCTCACGGTGCCCCAGTTCACCGTGGTCACGGGGCTGATCGTGATCGCCCTGGGCACCCTGCTGATGGCCAGCCCGCTCTGTTCCCAGGACAGCGTGGGGCTCTGGGAGGCCCTGTTCACGGTGACCTCGGCGATCACGGTGACCGGCCTTTCCATCATCGACATCAGCAGCGACCTCACCCCCTTCGGCCAGGTGGCACTGGCCGGGCTGATCGTGACCGGTGGCCTGGGACTGATGGCGATCACCACCTTCCTGCAGGGCTTCGTGCAGGGCGGCTCCGGCCTGCGGCACCGGCTCGACAAGGGCCGGGCCCTCGATGAGTTCGGTGTGGGCGGCATCGGCCCCACGTTCAACAGCATCCTGATCACCGGCTTCTGCGTGATGGGGCTGGGCACGGTGGTGCTCTACGGCTTTGGGTTCTCCGATATCGCCAATCCGCTCGAGCGCTTCTGGGCCTCGCTGTTTCACTGCATCAGCGCCTACAACAACGCCGGCTTCGGCCTCTGGAGCGACAACCTGGTGCGCTACCGCGACAACCCGGTGGTGAACGGCGTGATCGCCTCGATGATCGTGGTGGGCGGCATCGGCTGGCGGGTGATCAACGACCTCTGGAGCAACCGCAACCGGCTCAACAGGCTGAAGCGCCTCAGCCTGCACACCCGCCTGGTGCTGCGCAGCAGTGGCCTGCTGATCGTGGTGGGCTGCCTCGGGCTGCTGTTCACCGAGCAGTTCGCCACGGGCGGTGTGATGCAGCCCCTGCAGTGGATCCAGAGACTGCAGGTGAGCCTGTTTCAGGCAATCAGTGCCCGCACCGCCGGGTTCAACACCGTGCCCCTCTCCATCGCCACCTTCTCCGACGCCGGCCTGTTGCTGTTGATCGTGCTGATGTTCATCGGCGCCAGCCCGGGCGGCACCGGCGGCGGCATCAAGACCACCACCTTCGCCACCCTGATGGGGGCCACCCGCTCCACCCTGCAGGGCCGCCAGGAGGTGGTGATCCATCAGCGCCAGATCCCGTCCACCGTGGTGCTGCGAGCGATCGGCGTCACCATCGCCTCCCTGCTGTTCGTGCTGCTGATGGCCCTGCTGCTGGGTCTCGGGCCCACCTCCTCCGGCACATCCGGCCTCGTGCGCTTCAGCTTTCTGGAGAAGCTGTTCACCTGCATGTCGGCCTTCGGCACCGTGGGCCTCGATCTCGGCGTCACCATCCAGCTCAACCGCTGGGGTCAACTGGTGCTGATGGTGGGCATGTTCGTGGGCAGACTGGGCATCCTGCTGCTGCTCTCGGCGATGTATGGCAGCAGGCCCCAACCGCGGGTGGGCTATCCCCGCGAAGAGCTCTACATCTGAATCCGTTCACCGCACCCCGTTCATCGCACCCCGTTCATCGCAGAAGGAGACCGCAGATCCATGGGCAACTGGTGGCATTGGAACCCCGCCGAGGGCACGGCCCGGGGCGGATTCGCCGTGATCGGCGTGGGCCGCTTCGGCAGCGCCGTGTGCAGCGAGCTGATCAAGGCCGGCGCCGATGTGCTGGCGATCGACAGCAGCCAGAAAGCGGTGGATGCCCTGCGTCAGGTGGATCCGGCCATCCAGGCCCGGGTGGTGGACTGCACCGATGAGGAGGCCCTGCGCGAGGCGGGCGTACTGGATGTGGAGACGGTGGTGGTGGCCATGAGTGAGCCGATCTCGGCCAGCATCACCGCCACCCTGATCGCCAAGGACAGCGAGGGCAGCCGGGTGAAACAGGTGATCGCCCGCGCCACCAACGACCTGCACATGAAGATGCTGCAGCGGGTGGGCGCCGACCGGGTGGTGTTCCCCTCCAAGATGCAGGGCCATCGCCTGGGCATGGAGCTGGTGCGGCCCAACCTGCTGGAGCGGCTGCGCCTCGACGACAAGAACTTCATTGAGGAGATCCGGGTGCCCAGCTCCTTCGTGGGCCGCTCACTGCGCGATCTCAATCTGCGCAAGAACTTCAACGTGAACGTACTGGCAGCCGGACCGGACAACCACCTCACCGTGAATCCGCCGGCGTCCCACGTGCTAGCCGCCGGGGAACTGCTGGTGGTGATGGGCAGCAGCGAGGCCCTGGCGGGCCTGCCGGGCAGCTGATGCCCACACCGATCTCTCCAGCAGACCCCCCCCAGCTGCTGCGGCCACCGGTGGCACTCACCATCGGCGGCAGCGATTCCGGCGGTGGAGCGGGCATCCAGGCAGACCTCAAGACCTTCACCGCCCTGCAGGTGCACGGCTGCAGCGCCATCACCTGCCTCACCGCCCAGAACACCTGCGGCGTGGAGCGGGTGGATGGCCTGCCGGCCGCGGCCCTGATCGCCCAGGTGGAGGCGGTGTGCCGGGATCTGCCGGTGGCGGCGCTGAAGACCGGCATGCTGCTCAACGCCCCGTTGATCGAGGCCACCGCCGCCGTGATCGGCCCCATCCAGGCCCCGCGAGTGATTGATCCGGTGATGGTGTCCCGGGCGGGGGCGGTGCTGCTGGAGCCGGAGGCGGTGACGGCCATGGCCGGCCTGCTGCCCCTGGCCAGCCTGATCACACCCAATGTGCGGGAGGCCCAGTTACTCAGCGGTCGAACCCTGGGCAACCCGCGGGAAATCGAGGACTGCGCCCGCCAGCTGATCCAGCTCGGTTGCCGGGCGGTGCTGATCAAGGGGGGCGGCCTGACCGCGCTGCGGGGCCGCGACCTGCTCTGCAGCGACGACCAGCTGGAGTGGCTGGTGAGCCCGGCGATCGACACCCGCCACACCCACGGCAGCGGCTGCACCCTGGCGGCGGCGATCACCGCAGGCCTGGCCCAGGGACTGGCGTTGAGGCCGGCCATCGTGGCCGCCAAGACCTACGTGAGTGGTGCCCTGCGCTGGGGCCTGGCCATCGGTGCCGGTGCCGGCCCGCTCTGCCACTGGCATCAGAGCCTGGCGCCCGGGAGCGGCCCATAGACTCCCGGCACCGGCGCCCGTAGCCCAACCGGTAGAGGCAGGTCACTTAAAATGACCCCAGTGCGGGTTCGAATCCCGCCGGGCGCACCACCTTCCGCTCCACGCTCGTCCACCCCCCTCCGCCAGATCGCCGTGCCCGGGTTTCTCCAGCCGCTTCTCGACACACTCAGCCCTGATCTGGTGCTGCTGCTGGGCCTCTACGGCGCGCTGGCGGTGGCCTATCTGGTGGTGGTGCCCCTGGCCCTCTACGCCTGGATGGTGAAGCGCTGGACCACCATGGGCAAGCTCGAGCGCTTCGGGGTGTACGGACTGGTGTTTCTGTTCTTCCCCGGCCTGATCCTGTTCGCCCCCTTCATCAACCTGCGCATGGCCGGGCAGGGCAGCCGGTGACGAAGGGCCAATCGCTGCTTCTTGGCCTGGCGGTGCTGGGGCTTGGCGCCCTGGGCTACGGCCTGTTCCAGGCCGGTGGCCTGGAGGGCTTCAACGCCGGCATCGCCGCCTCGGCGCTGCTGATGGTGCTGGTGCTGGGCTGGACGGCCTCCTATCTGCTGCGGGCCGTGACCGGCAACATGACTTACATGCAGCAGCGGCGGACCTACCGCTCCGCCTACGACGCCCACACCAGCGAGGTGCTGGAGCGCAAATTCGCCGCCCTCAGCCCCGAGGAACAGCAGCGACTGCTGGATCAGGCTGCCGCCGAGCAGGAGCAACCGGGCCAGGCATAGGCTCGCTGCCGAACCCGCCCGCGCCCTCCAGCTGCTGTGACTGCCGCCGCCACCTTGATCCAGCAGCGTTTCCAGCAGCTGCGCAGCCAGGGCACCTGTGCCCTGATGCCCTTCCTGATGGCGGGCGACCCCGACCTGGCCTCCACCCGCTCGGCCCTGCTGGCCCTGCAGGCCAATGGCGCCGACCTGATCGAGCTGGGCATCCCCTACAGCGACCCCCTCGCCGATGGACCGGTGATCCAGGCCGCCGCCAGCCGGGCCCTGGCCAGCGGCACCACACCGGCGCGGGTACTGGAGATGCTGGCCTCCCTCCAGGGCGAACTCCGCATCCCGGTGGTGCTGTTCACCTACAGCAATCCCCTGCTCAACCGCGGCATGGAGGCCTTCTGCCAGGAGGCAGCCGCCGCCGGGGCCGCCGGCCTGGTGGTGCCCGACCTGCCGCTGGAGGAGGGCGAGAAGCTCTCCGCCATCGCCGCGGCCCAAGGCCTGGATCTGGTGCTGCTGGTGGCCCCCACCACCCCGGCCGAGCGCATGGCCCGCATCCACCAGGCCAGCCGCGGCTTCACCTACCTGGTGAGTGTCACGGGCGTGACGGGCGTGCGCACCAGCCTGGAGTCGCGGGTGGGCCCGCTGGTGGAGCAGCTCAAGGGGCTGGGCGACACGCCGGTGGCCGTGGGCTTCGGCATCTCCGGGCCCGACCAGGCCCGCCAGGTGCGCCAGTGGGGGGCCGATGGCGCCATCGTGGGCAGCGCCCTGGTGAAGGCGATGGCGGCGGCGGCGGCAGCAGGCCAGCCGGTGGGTGAGGCCGCGGGCCGTTTCTGTGCCGAGCTGCGCACCGGACTGGACGGCTGAGGTCCGCCCAGGCTGAACGCAAGCCAACCTGCCTCCCTCTGATCGCAGTCGCCCATCGTGCTGGCCCCGTAGGCCGGTCCGCAGGCAGAGAGGGCACCAACCAGCAACAGGGAGAGGGCGCATGACAGTCGAGCAGCCAGTGCGTTCATGTCCCTTCCCGCCCATGTCCCCGATGTCGCCCCCATGATGACGACGCTCAACAGCGATGGACAGCAGCCCTCCCCTGCCGTGCAGCCAGCTCCAGCCTGTGACCGCAACAGAGAACCGATCCTGGCGGTGCTGCAGGACTGGCTGCCCGCCCCTGCCCGGGTGCTGGAGATTGGCTCGGGCGGCGGCCAGCACGCCGCCTTCTTCTGCCAGCGGATCGCCGGCCTGAGCTGGCAGCCCAGCGAACCCCCCGCAGCGCTGGCGCAGCTGCAGGCCCAGCTGCAGAGCGTGCCAGCCGGGAGCCTGGCGCCGGGCACCCGGCTGCTGGAGCCGATCGCCCTGGATGTGACGCGCAGGGAGCAGTGGCCGCAGCCCGCTGAGGGCGGCCAGTTTGATGCCCTGTTCAGCGCCAACACCTGCCACATCATGCCGGCGGCGGCCCTGCCCCAGCTTCTGGCCGGGGCAGCGCAAGTGTTACGGCCTGGGGGCCTGCTGCTGCTCTACGGACCGTTCCATGACGGCGGCGTCCACACCGCCGCAAGCAACGCCGCCTTCGATGCCCACCTGCGCAGCATCGATCCGGCCATGGGGGTGCGCGATGCCCGGGAGTTGCAGGACCAGGCCCGGGGCCTGGGTCTGGAGCCCCTGGCCGATGTGGCGATGCCCGCCAACAATCGCACCCTGGTGCTCAAGCGGCCATCACGTGGTTGAAATACCAGGGAAGCGGCAGGATCAGCTCGCTGGGTTCGGCCGGCGGACCATCGCAGACCACCTGGGCGATGGCGTTGAAGGCCATGTTGCTGCCGGCCATCACCCACAGATCGCCGCCGTGGAGATCGATGCCCTGCTCCTGCCCCAGGGCCGCGGCCAGCATGGCCAGGAGCTCCGGATCCCCCTGCACGGGCCCGTAGGCATCCCGGGTCGGGTCGGCAGCCCCCGCCGCCTTGCCGGCGGCGACCAGGGTCGCCAGCACCTCCCGGGGAGGTCCCCGGCCCACCATGCCCTGGGCCAGGGACAGATCGAGAGCAGGGAGCCGTGGTGCCGGCTGCAGGCGAGAGCGGCCGGCCTCAGAGGTTGAACTTCTTGGTGGTGGCTGCCTTGCAGGTGGCGGACGCCTGCTGCTGCGACTGGCCCCTGCGCATCTCCTGCACCACGCAATTGCAGGTGTAGTCCTGCATGCCAGCAGGGGCGGGCTTGCCGGATGCCCGGATTTCGTTGTTCACCGCCTGCAGGCAGAACTTGCGGATCATGCCGTCCACCATGTTCTGGGCCTGGGCCGGCGGGGCCAGCGGCAGCAGCAGCGCGCCGGCGAGAACGGCCCGAACTCCGGATCGGGAGAGCAGGTGGGCGCGGGGCATGGCACTGGAACCAGAACAGTCCTGTCCTACCACCAACAAGCGGAGGCCTAGGGTTCGGTCCGCCACTTTCCCTGCAGCCCGCCATGGCCCGCTTCGTGCTCTGGGGTACCTACTGCCCTGATGCCCTGGAGAAGCGCACCCCTTTCCGGGAGGAGCACCTGGCCGGGCTGCAGCGCCAGAAGGACGCAGGCACGCTGGTGACCCTGGGCCCCACCGAGGGCAGCACTCACGTGTTCGGGATCTACGAAGCCGACAGCCGGGCCCAGGTGGAGGAGCTGGTGAAGTCCGACATCTACTGGCGCAAGGGGATCTGGACCGCCGTGGAGATCCATCCCTGGATCCAGGCCTTCTGAATCCCCAGGCCGATCAGTCCCGGGGCCAGTCGGCCTGGGCCTGCTGCCACACCCAGGCGGCCACTGCCGCCACGCCCTCCTCACCGAGCACACCGGCATAGCCGGACATCTGCCCCGCTCCGCCCGCAGCGATGGCGGCGATCGCCGCCTCGGAGGCCACCCCCTGCCGCTCCAGGGCTGCCAGGCGCAGGGTTTTGCCCCGGCGGATGATGTTGCCGCCATTCACATGGCAACCGGCGCAGTGGGCCTCAAACAGGTCGGCCCCAGCGGGTGCCGCCAGCACGGGCCCCGCCAGACCCAGGCCCAGCACCAGGGCAACCAGCAGGCCCCACAGCGCTCCAGCCGGAATCCGGGAGGCAGGGCTGGCGAAACCTGGCCTGGCGGACACTGGGCTGGCGAAAACCGGGCTGGAGGGCACGAAACGGGCGGCAATCTGGGTGCAGTCTGGCCCGCGGCCCATGCCCGCCCTGCGTCCCCTCTGCCCGGACGACCACGACGCCCTGGTGGCGGTGTACCGGGATGCGGTGCTCAGCCAGACCCAGGGGCTGTACAGCCCGGCCCAGATCGGGGCCTGGGCCCACCATGCCGCCCGCTCGGGCGCACTACGGGAGCCGCTGCGCCTGGGCTACGGGCTGGCCAGCACGGGGACTGGCCCCGCCCAGGAGCACCCGCCGGTGGGCCCGATCGAGGCCTTCGGGATCCTGCATCCGCCCGATCGCCTGGCCCTGCTCTACTGCCGCGGCCGCTCCTGCCGCCAGGGACGCTCAAGCGCCATCCTCCAGGGCCTCGAGCAGCACGCCGCCCTGCAGGGAGTTCGGCAGCTGCGCACCGAGGCCAGCCAGCTCTCGCGCCCCCTGTTGCTGCGCCGCGGCTGGCAGGTGGAGGAGGCGGAACGGGTGCTGTTCGCCGGTGAGAGGTTCGAGCGCTGGCGGATGATCAAGACCCTGGCCCACCCCTGACTCCACTCCGTCCCGTGGCTGAAACCCACCTGCAGCAGTTCCTGGAGAAGGTGCGCCAGCTGAACGCCTTCGTGGCCCTCAGCGAAGCTGATCCGGCCGTGCGCGCCGCCCTGCGCGACTGCAACCATCACCACGCCGTGGTGGAGCTGGCCCGGCGCCACGGCCTCGAGATCGGCCGCCGCTGGGGGGAGGGGGAAGCCGCTTCAGCCCACCCGGACAACCTGCTGGCGGGCCCCTGCCCGCCGCCCGGCGGCGAGACCAGCTGCGTGCTGGCGGCCCAGGGAACCTGGCGGCTGGAGCGGATCCACTCGTGCCAGGCGGCCAGCCCCGAGGGGTTCTGGTACGACCAGCAGGAGATGGAGTGGGTCACCCTGCTGCAGGGCAGCGCCCGCCTGCGCTTTGCCGATGAACCGGGGGCCCGGGAGCTCTGCCGGGGGGACAGCCTGCTGATCAGGGCCCATCGCCGCCATCGTGTTGAGGCGACCGATCCGGCTCCCGGATCCGTATGGCTGGCCCTGTTCTGGCGGGAGGCTTCTGCATCGTGAGCGAGCGCACCAGCCAGAAGGCGCCGGCCAGGGCCAGCACCGCCACCCCCAGACCGGCCAGCAGCTGGGGCTTGCTCTCCGCCCCTGCCGGCAACACGATCACCTTGCGGGCCACCGCGGTCATGGCGGTGAGCAGCACCAGCTCGATCTGCACCACGTGCCGGCGCAGGTAGGAGGTGATGTTCTGCAGCACCTCCAGGGCGATGAGCAGGTTGAGCAGGTCGCCCAGCACCTTGTTGAGCTTCTCGCCCAGCCAGGGGGTGCCGGGCACCATCAGCGCCAGCACCACCTGCACCACCAGCTGCACGGTGGCTGCCAGCATCACCACCACCAGCACCACCCCGAGCAACTTGGCCAGCTGCTGCTCGGTGCGGTCGATCACATGCAGGTAGTTGGCGTCATCGAACAGCCGCCGCCAGCGTCCCCTCCGCGTGCCACTGGCCATCGGGGATCAGTTGCGGAAGAGGTCGAACTGGGGCTGGGCGCGGGTATCCCCCGGCGGATTCACCAGCTCGGTGTCACAGGTCACCGTGCCGTCCGGCGCGGTGACGCAGTTTTTGGGCTTCACCTCGGTGGCGGGCCCCACCTTGCTGCCTGGGCCGAGCATAAAACTCTCGGTCTGGGCGAGGGCGGGACTGGCCAGACCAAGGCAGGCGGGCAACAGCACCTGCAGCGCAAGAAGGGAGCGGAGCGAACGCTCTGGCATGGATCCGGACCCAGACTCGATTGTCCCCACTCTGCCTGGCGGACGCTGCTGCCGCCGCTAGACGGGCCGCTCCGCGCGGATTTCCTCCAGCAGCAGATCGAGCTGGCCCAGTTCTCCCGCCGCATCCAGCCCGGCAGATCCGGCACGGGGGGCGTCGCCGTCCTGCTGCCAGTGGTCCTCCACCGCGCACAGCCGCTCGGCCAGCCCGGCCAGCCCCTGGCGGGCATAGGTGTGCTGGAGCACCTCCAGCAGCACCGGCATGCGGATCGAGCTGGCCTGCAGGGCCCGGCGCAGATCGGCCTGGGTGCGGCCGCAATGGCGCAGCCAGTCCTTGAGGAAGTCGTGCAGATCCTCCAACTGCTCCGCCGTCAGGGACGCCATCGCCATCAACGCGTCAGGGGCAACCAGGCATCCAGTCTGCGCCGGGCCCGTTGGCGCACGGCCTCGCTGCGGTGGCGGCCGCAGATGCCAAGCAGGGCGGTGATCGCCACCAGGTCGTCACTGAAACCGGCCACGGGCAGAAAGTCCGGGATCAGATCCAGCGGCACGAGCAGGTAGGTGAGGGCCCCCAGCACGGTGAGCTTGGCCGGGTAGGGCGTGTCCGCATCCAGCAGGATCTCCAGACATTCCAGGGCAGGCAGGGCCACGGTGCGACCGGCGCGCCGCAACAGGCGCAGCAGCAGGGCCTCGTCGACGACGCTGCTCTCCAGCACTTCGGCGTCCACGTCCGCTTCAACCCCAGGAGCCATGACCGCTCAGTGAGCCAACGGCCCTCATTGTGGGGGCATCAGGCCTCCACCAACCCGCTCTCGATGCCGGTTTTCCGCAGCTTGCGCAGGGCCCGCTGCACCACCTGCCGGCAGTATTCCCGGCTGCAGTCGAGCTGGCGGGCCACCTCCGCCAGCGTGCGCCACTCATGGCTGCCGTCGAGGCCGAAGCGCAGCATCACCACCGTGCGTTCCTTGGGGGTGAGGTTGGCCCGATCCAGCAGGGTCCACACGGTGGCGGAACGCTCCGCCAGCTCGGCCCTCTCCATCGGCGGGGGTTCCGGGCTGGGCAACACATCCACCAGCTCGGAGGGGTCCGACTTGGCCTTCACGAGCCCCTGCAGGCTCACCGTGACGCTGCGCAGTTCACAGTTGAGCAGCTCCTCCACGTCCACCAGGGGAATGGCCATCAGCCTGGCCAGCTGGGCCGGGCTGGGATTCACCCCATGCACCTGCAGGTAGCGGGCCTTGGCCGCCCGCAGGCGGGTGAGCTTCTCGTTCACATTCACCGGGATGCGAATCGTGCGGCTCTGGGTGGAGAGGGCCCGGTTCAGGCCTTGGCGAATCCACCAGTAGGCGTAGGTGCTGAAGCGATGGCCGCGGGTGGGGTCGTATTTCTCCACAGCCCGGGTGAGGCCGAGGGTGCCCTCCTGGATCAGATCGAGCAGGTCGAGCCCCTTGTTCTGATAGCGCTTGGCCAGATTCACCACCAGGCGCAGGTTGGCGGTGATCATCTGGTTCTTGGCCCGCTCACCCAGCCGCAGGGTGCGGCGTTCGAGGTCGCTGTAGTCGCAGGCCGCCCCCGTGCCGCCGGCCTGGCGGCAGCGCTCCTGCAGGGCCGCCATGGCCTGCACCTTGCGGCCCAGGGTGAGTTCCTGTTCCGGTGTGAGCAACTGATGGCGACCGATTTCACCGAGATAACTGCTCAGGGAGCTCGCCATTTGTCAGGGTCGCAGTTCATTGAACCTAAGGAGTTCGGCGTGGAAAAGCGGAACCATCACAAAGGCTTCCAACTTAACTATTGCTTCTCAAGTTCATTCTTTTTTCGCTTCCCCTGGCAGCCTCACCAACACTGGGCCTTCACGCCCCCAGCCGGGCGCCGCTACGGTTTGACGGTCTGCAATTGAACGCATGGCAGGGCTGGCGGCCATTCCTCCCGAGATCCTCAGCCGGGCCGGCGTGGCCTACGTGCACTACCTGAGCTTCATGCTCTGCTTCGGCGCCCTGGTGCTGGAGCGGCGCCTGATCCGGCCCAACCCCAGCAAGGCTGAAGCCACCACCATGGTGATCACCGATGTGGTGTACGGCATCGCCGCCTTGGCCCTGCTGGTGAGCGGCATCCTGCGGGTGCTCTACTTCGGCCAGGGCAGCAGTTTCTACACCGAGAACCCCCTGTTCTGGTGGAAGGTGGGCCTCTATCTGGGGGTGGGGGCCCTCTCGCTCTACCCCACGATCACCTACATCCTCTGGGCCATCCCCCTGCGCAAGGGCGAGCTGCCCCAGGTGAGCGAGGCCCTGGCCAACCGTCTGGCCTGGATTCTGAACATCGAACTGGTGGGCTTTGCCCTGGTTCCCCTCCTCGCCACGCTGATGGCCCGCGGCGTGGGCCTACCCGGCAGCATCGGCGCCTGATGCAGGCCCTGGCCTGGGGTCTGGTGCTGCTGGTGATCGGCAGCGTCCATCCCGGAGCATCCAGGGCCGGCCACGGACCAGCGGAAGGCTGCCCCGCGGCCCCCGTGCTTGCGCTGATCTCTCCACCCCCTGGAGTGGGCGCGGGCCAGGCCCCGGCAGCCTCGGAGCCCAGCGCTGGTGACTACCGCCAGCAGCTGCGCCCCACGGCCCATGGTTGGCCCCGGCGCGACCGCTGGTGCGTCTGGGTGGAGCCGGCCCAGGCCGAGGGGCCGGCCGCCCGCTGGGACCAGGCCTGGCTGGAGGCCGTGGAGCAGGCCCTGGCCAGCTGGGCCGAGCTGGTGCCGATCGAGCGGGTGAACGATCCCGAGCAGGCCCAGGTGCGCATCCTGCGCCGACGTCCGCACCTGCGGGGCGGCAGGGCCAGCCATGGCCGGGCCGAACTGCAGTTGGCGGTGATGAAGCGGGATGGAGGGCGCCAGCTGGAACCACGGGTGGTGGTGATGATCAGTCCGGGCCAGCGCGCCAGCGCCATGCAGGCCAACGCCCTGCACGAACTGGGCCACGCCTTCGGCCTCTGGGGCCACAGCGAGGCAGCGGGCGATGCGATGGCGGCGGTGCCCGGAGCCACACCGGTGCTGGAGCTCAGCCCCCGCGACCGGGCCACCTTTCTCTGGCTGCAGCAACAGCCGGGGCTCGGCCCAGCCCCCACCCCCTGAGCCGCGACCTGAGCCAAGCGGCTCCATTGCGGGGTGTTGCGCAGCGTGAATTTGTTTGTTGTTTGCGGCAGCCGCCGGCAATCCCCTGGCCGGCGCCCATACCTTGCGCGTTTTTCCCGTCCCTGCCCGATGCCCCTGCCCGTTCTGGCCACCAGGCCCCTCACCAACAATGCCCGGGTGAGCAGTTTTCTCGACGCCAACGAGGAGTCGCCCCGCCAGAGCACCACGGTGGCCCTGCAGCGTGACCGCGGCTCCAGCGACGCCCTGATCGAGCAGGCCTACCGCCAGGTGTTCTTCCACGCCTTCAAGGCCGACCGGGACGCGGTGCTGGAGTCCCAGCTGCGCTCCGGCCAGATCAGCACCCGCGAGTTCGTGCGCCAGCTGCTGCGCTCGGAGAAATTCCGCAACGACTTCTACCGCTGCAACAGCAACTACCAGGTGGTGGAGCAGGTGGTGGGCCGGGTGCTGGGCCGGCCGGTGCACGGCGAGCAGGAGCGGATCGCCTGGTCGATCGTGATCGCCGAGCAGGGGCTGCCCGCCTTCATCGACGCCCTGATCGACTCGCCGGAGTACCAGGAGGCCTTCGGCGAAGACCTGGTGCCTTTCCAGCGCTCGCGGGTGCTCGCCGGCCAGGCGGTGGGGACAATGCCCTTCAACCAGCAGGCCCCCCGCTACAACGCCTACTGGCGCGACACGATGGCCCGCCGTGCCCCCGCCGGCAGCGGCGGCGGCTGGTCGCCGAACGCCGGCTGGCCGCGGCCGGCCTGGCTGGCGAACCAGCCCACCCCGGCCGTGCAGAACGCCTGGCGCTGGTTCGTGGCTAGCGGTGGCTTCGTGCTCACCGGCTTCGTGATCTGGACGGCCATCGCCATGCTGAGCACCGGCGCCCAGGGCTGAGCCTGTTCAGCAGGCTCAGCGCCCTCAATCCCGCCGCGGCGCGCCGCGGCGGGCGGCCAGCACCTGTTGCACCTGGCGCCAGCTCACCCCGTGGTGGGCCAGGGCCACCTGCAGGTGAAAGAGGATGTCGGCGGCCTCGCCGGCGATCTCGGCAGGGTCGCCGTCCTTGCAGGCCATCACGAACTCGGCGCTCTCCTCGCCGATCTTCTTGAGGATGCGGTTGTCGCCCCCCTCCAACAGCTTGTTGGTGTAGCTGCCGGGCTCGGGCCGGTCGCGGCGCCCCTCGATCACCCGCATCAGCTCGGTGCACACATCCGCAGGCGGCGGCAGTGCCGCGGGTCCGCCGCCGCTCGGCTGGGGGCCCTCGTCGTAGAAGCAGCTGCGGGCGCCGGTGTGGCAGGCCACATCGCCGCGCTGCTCGATCGTGAGCAGCAGCACGTCGGCGTCGCAGTCGTAGCGGAGGCCGCGCAGGGCCTGAGTGTGGCCGCTGGTGGCGCCCTTATGCCAGAGCTCCGCGCGGGAGCGGCTCCAGTAGTGCACCTCGCCGCTTTCCAATGTGCGCTCGATCGCCTCGCGGTTCATCCAGGCCACCATCAGCACGGCCCCATCCAGCCAGTCCTGGGCCACGGCCGGGATCAGGCCGGCCGCGTTGAAGCGCAGGCCAGCGATGAAGGCGGGATCGGCCAAGGCGGGCGCTGGGGAGCCCGGGGCGGGTGGCTGAAATGATGCTGACAAGGCCCTTGCGCTGCTGCTGCCCCGATCCTCTCCCATGCCCACGCCGGCCCACAGCTGCAGCAAGACCTTCAGCGGTTTCCCCTGCACCCACCGCCAGTGGCGCCACAGCGGCCACTGCCGCTTCGTGCACGGCTACAGCCGCAGCTTCACCTTCTGGTTCCGCGCCCGGGAGCTGGATGGCTGCGGCTTCGTGGTGGACTTCTCCGGCCTCAGGGAGCTGGAGGCGCGGCTGGCCCAGCAGTTCGACCACACCTTCCTGGCCAGCGCCGACGACCCGCTGCTGGCCACCTGGCAGGAGCTGCATGAACAGGGGGCCCTGGATCTGCGGGTGATGGCCAACGTGGGCATGGAGGCCAGCGCCGAACTGGTGTGGAGCTGGGCCAATGCGCTGCTGGAGCAACGCGAGGGCGGACGGGCCTGCTGCTGGAAAACCGAAGCCCGCGAAAACGAGAAGAATGCCGCCTGCTACGAGGCCATCCCGGCGTGGTTCAGGGGCTGAGTGGCCATCCCCATGGATCCCTACACAGCGCGCGCAGGATCAAACTGGGCAAGGTCAGGACCGGCCTGATCTCGCATCAGCGATGCGGCGAAGCAGAATTGGGAAACAAGGATGAAATTGATTGGTGCAACTCTTACAACTTGTCCTTCAATAGGGGCAGCAAGATAGAAGAAGCAAAAGCTGTATCGGAGAAGTCGTCATCGTTGCGCAGACTGCGGGCCAATGGAGTGGGATGGAAGACGGTGGAGCCAAAGCGCCCGGCCCAGAGCAGCCTGGACATGGGGGCTGCCCTGTCAATCGAGCAGACCGCGGGGCACCAGGTGCCGAAACAGAGCTTTCGTTTGCTGCCACTGGAATCCCAACGACTCCTCCACGTCCTGCGAGGTGGCAATCCTGGTGTGGTGGGCCAGAGCCGAGGGATGGCGAACACTCCACGCCCGCCGGGGCTGATCCAGCGCTACCGCGAAGAGCTGCAGGCGCGCCACTACGCCAAGCGCACCGTGACGACCTACGAGCAGTGGCTGCGGCGGTTCCTGCGCTTCCATGGCAGGCGCCATCCGCGGGAAATGGGCAGCGGGGAGGTGAATGCCTTCCTCACCCATCTGGCGGTGGACCTGCAGGTGAGCCCTTCAACCCAGAACCAGGCACTCTCAGCGCTGCTGTTTCTGTACCGGGAGTTGCTGGAGCGAGATCTGGATCTGGATGGGCTGGTGAGGGCGAGAACAAAGCGGCGCTTGCCGGTGGTGATGACCGTTGAGGAAGTGAGAGCAGTGCTGGAGCAGCTGGATGGGGTGGAGGCGCTGGTGGCTGGCGTGCTGTACGGGGGCGGACTGCGGTTGATGGAGGCACTGCGGTTACGGGTGCATGACGTGGACTTCCAACGCCGGCAGATCACCGTGCGCCAGGGAAAAGGCGGCAAGGATCGACGCACGATGCTGCCAGCAACGATCGGAGAGAAGCTGCGTGTACATCTGGAGGGGGTGCGCAGGCTGCACCGCCAGGACCTTGCCGATGGCTATGGAAGGGTTGAGCTACCCCATGCGTTGGCGAGAAAATATCCCCATGCGCCAGTGGAATGGGGCTGGCAATGGGTGTTCCCGCAACACCACCGCTGGCACGGTGCAGACACCGGAGAGCAGGGGCGGCACCAGGGCTGATTGAAAGTCTGGTCATGTCGCCCATCCCTTCCTGATCCCAGCCAT
>JBBASM010000023.1:0-28953 GCA_040399285.1 Prochlorococcaceae cyanobacterium | reverse complement strand
TGAAGGCGTCAAACATTGAAGAGCTCCTGTTCTCGACGGGGGTCGGGGAAGGGTGGTGAGGTCCCAGGTTGACCGTCACCCAGAGGCGGTGGACCGGCGGGTCCGCAGCAGCCAGGTATGCGTCAACTTGGTTCGGATCATTCTTGTCTCCTGGCGGGCATTGCTGAGGCCGGGTTTACAAATGGTCACCCGGACAAAAGCAAGTGCTGCCAAGGGATCTGCCTTCCATCGGCTCTGCAGTGCCGCCGGAGTGCCCTCGGGCGTGCCCCGGGGGAGGGCGGGCAAAAAAAGGGCCCCTACCGGGGCCTTGGTGGTTCATTGGGGAGCAGAAACTCTCTGAGGGTGTCGTGGCGATCCAAGGGGAGGGGCGACACGACGCAACCCCAGTGGGGATCGGCGCTGGCAGGGCTCAATCCTTGCTGGCCTTGCTGGTGACCTTCTTGCGGGCCGGAGCCGGAGTGGCAGCGGCGAGGTCGCCGCCATTCACACTCACTCCGGTGATCTTTCCTCCCATGCGCTGCACCATGCGCATCGCTTCATTCATGCGTGTGAAGGGCACATTCATCACCATCTCGGCAGTACGCGAGAAGTCGTTGTTATTCACTCCGGTAACGGTGAATGTCACCTGACGGCTGCTGCTGAAGCTGGTGCCACGGGTGCCTGCGGAAACCTTCATGGTGGGTAGTTCAGAGGAGAGGAAAGGTGAGGGGTGTGTTCAGTTCACAGGAGTGATGCTGGCGATACGGCCTCCTTCGCGGTGAATCTGCTGCTGATACTCCAGCAGTTTGTTGAAGGGAATGAAGCGCACCCTGTTGCTGCGCTTGTGCAGGCGGTAGTTGCTGAAGCCCGTGATCTCCACCCGGAAGGTGCGTCCTTCCTCACCGGCGCCCACGCCCTGGCGGGTCACGCCATCGCTGGGAACCTTGCGGAACACGGCGCCGGCGGCATTGGGGCTCACCACAGGCAGGGGCTGCTCGGCGTGCACAGAGGGGTTCAGGCGGGACTGGTTCTTGAGCAGGTCTCCGCGCACGGAGGCGCCCACCCCACGGGTGAGCTGCAACATGTAGGAGAACTGCAGCCCCTGTTGGCCGGCGTTGTAGTTGAAGCCGTGCAGGAAGGGCACCACTTCTTCCCCAAAACGCTGCTGGTATTCAGCGCTGTCGATGTAGGAGTCGATCTCGGCGTCGTAGCCCTGCTCCTGCAGAATGGTGAAGTGGTGCAGCATCTCGGCCTTGTTCTGAGGAGCCCGGCCCAGAAGATGCTTGAAGTTCAGTTCGATGAAACGGTAGGGATTGCAGTTTTCAAAGAACTTCTGCTTGTAGAGCCCGCTCTTGGCCACCTGGCGCACAAACTCACGCACGCTGAGGTAGCCGCGCTTGAACAGCGACTCGGCGCCCTCCAGGCGCTCGCTGTTCATCACGTACTGATTGCCGAGCACCTGTTTGTAGACGGCACGGATCAGGGCTGCCTTGTCGTCGGAACTGGCGTTGCCCCAGTTTTCCTTGGGGCTCGCACTGGCAAAGCGTTCGATGCCCAGATAGGCAGCGTTGGCAAGGGTCATGGGAAGAGGGCGGGCGTGAGGGGCCGGATGGCGACGCCGTGGGATTGGATGCCTTGGGGCATCCGTTGGCCGGCGCGCCGGGAGGATGAAAGCCGGGATCGGAGCGGATGGCCGCCGGCCCAGATGACTGCTGGATGAGCTGGATGCTGGATGGCCTGAAGATGGCCCCCACGGCTGCCGGCTCAGCAGTCAGCTGAATGGATCGGACCGCACCAGTGCGGATCCTATGGGCCTGGTTCGGTCTGTTCCCAGCCCTTTCAGAATCGTTACAAAGGCAGGGTCTGGTCAGTTGGGCTGCAGTCGATACCATCCCGCCAGAGGCTGTCCCGATCCCCTGGCTGCTGGTTATGACGTCTTCCCATCCGGCTTCCCCGACCGTCGACTCCGCTGCTGGAGCCCCTGCGGGTCACGAGCGGCTCGCGGAGCAGCTGCACACCCTGTCCCAGGTGGTTGAAACGATCACCTATCGGTTGCTGGAGTTGGAGGAGCGTCTGGGCGAGCAGGAGTGCCAGCTCCAAGCCCTGCAACAGCAGGCCGTCGGCGCCGTGCAGCTCAGCGATGGGGCGGAGCAGCGCTTTGATGACACCGAGGAGCGTCTGCTGCACCTGGAGTCACTTCTCAATGGCATGGCGCCAACCGCCTCGACTGGGGCGGCCCGTCACCTGCAGCCGGTGCGAACCAGCGATGGGCTCGGTTCACAAGCGGATCAACCGGCCACGATTGATGGTCCGTTCCTGGAGGAGCCGGAGCAGCCCTTCATGGACGACCTTGAAGCCCCCGATTCCCAGCTTGATCTCGAGGAGCTGGAGGACCTCACCGCCTGAAGGCCAACTGCCAGGTTTCGGGGATGTCGCCGCTGAAATCATCGGTGCGGCTGAACTCAAATGGCCCGGCCAGCGATCCCCACAGCTGTTCATGGGTCTGCGGATCGTGGCCCGTGTCGATCGTGCGCATCCCGTGCTCATCGAGCTCCAGGCGGCTCGCCAGGTAGGTGACGTTGCCCTTGCGTTCCACCAGGCAGCGGCAGCCCGGCTCCACTTCTCCCACAAAGCCACCACCCTGTTCCCGCACCAGATAGGCACACCCGTCCAGGGGGCGAAGATCGCCGGCCTGGATCCGCTCACGCAGCTCGGTGTTCTCCACCGCTCCCCAGAAGCGCCCGTCATCGGCCAGGGCCTGGTTATGGATGATCAGGCCGTCTCCGTTCCACTCCGGGCGCAGCACTCGGATGCGATAGGGGGCTGCAGGGTTGATGGCGTAGCTCTGTTCGAGCAACAGGGAACCGGGCTCCAGCTGGGGGAGGGGCCTCAGCTTCACCAGGATGTGGGCGTAGAGCGGCGGATTTTCAAAGGCCTGCTGCTGGTTGCTGAAGCCCCCGCACAGGAGGCGCACCAGCCGGCTCAGGGATGTGTCCATGACGGGGACCTGATGGAAAAGCGGACAAGTGGGAGGTTCCTGGACCACGCTCCCCAGCCACTCTGACGAGCGCCTTGCTGGAGCCCCAGCTCAGAGGCCGAGCAGCCTCACCCGGAAGGCGGCCACCTCTGCGGCCCGCTGGGGCTGGTTCAGCTGGAACGGATGCTCGTGCAACTGCTCCTGGATCCAGGCCACCTTCTCCTCCAGGCTCAGGTTGTGGCAGGGGTTGCGGCGTTCGTGCTCCTGCCAGGCTTCGTCGAAGGCCTGGGCATAGCTGTCGGCGTTGTTGAACACCTGGTTCTGAATCACCAGGCGCGACAAGGGATTGCCAGCGGGAGACGGGGGTTCAAGCATGGGGGCCGAACCGCATGGTTGCCTGAGCACTCAGGTCATCCTGCCATCCTTCGCCGAGGGGGCAACACTGCCGGCAGTCGCTCCACCATCGTGATGCTCAGCTCCCCTGCTTCTGCCTCAGGGTCCACCCCGGTCATGGGTGCTTCCGCCGATGTCACCACCGCCGTGTTGCTGGCCCAGAACGATCTGGCGCTCCGCATGGCGATGCTGGCGTTGATGAGCCGAACGAATCCCATTCAGGTGGGTCGCGTGCTGGGCCTGCTCGACGACCTCGCCGACCTTGTGGGCCAGTGTGAACAGGATCTGCGTACCAGCGTGATGGGCTGCTGATCCCAGGGGAGCACTGCCGCCGGGGGGCACGGGAGGCGTGGCCTGGTTGGGGTGCCACAGCGGATGCTGCAGCCGTGGTTGCCTGATGTGCTGGGCCGGCCCGGAAACACCCTCAGAGGGCCTCACCGCAGTGGCAGCAACAGTGGCAGCAGCTCCATGCAGAGGCCGCAGCGCCATCAAGATGATGCAGCCAATGTGCATCAAAGTGTAGACAAAAAGCGGAGTGATTAATAAGGATTGGCGGGACTGATCGCTAAACAAAGAGTGAGCTGAAAATCTCGCCTGAATGTTCAATGCCAGGACCCAGATTTGAACTGGGGACACGGCGATTTTCAGTCGCCTGCTCTACCAACTGAGCTATCCCGGCCCGTCGCGTTGGCGACAGAGCCATCTTAGATCACCGCCTGTCCGGGGGCGTTCGTCCCAGGCAGGCCATCCCGGCCACCCTCCAGCCCATCGCTTCGAGGGCTGCCGCTGCAGCGCAGGCCGTGGCCCCAGTGGTGAGGATGTCATCCACCAGCAACACGCTGCGGCAGCCCGCTGGCAGGGAGTCGTGGCCCGGACGGTGCAGGCAGCGGAAGGCGCCTTGCTGGTTGAGCCAGCGCAGCTCGCGGTTCAGGCGGTGCTGGCCCAGCACAGGGTGGCTGCGGCTGAGCAGAGCTGGGCGGCAGGGCCAGCGCAGCCTTGCCTGGAGCTGGCGGGCCAGCAGACAGGGCAGCGGATTGGCCCGGCGCTTCCAGTTGGGGATCGGCAGCAGCAGGGCCGGCCGCTCCAGCTGCTGTAGACGCCGCACCAGTCCCGGCAGGAGGGGGGCCAGGCGCGCGGCCTTGGGTTCACGGCGCAGCTGCAGAAGTGCTCTGCGGCCCTGGCCTGAATAGCTCACCGCTGCCCACCAGGGCAGGGGGGTGGAACCCCGCAGCCCCTGAGGCGGCAGCTGGCAGGGGGCCGGGAGGGAGGGCAGAAGCCAGTGCAGGGGGCCCAGCCAAGGGATCCATGGGCTGGCGGGCTTGGGCTGGTCGGCCATGGCGGGCAGGACACCTGCCGTCAGGATTGCCTCGTCTAGAGCGCCCGCAGCATGGCCACCAGGGTGCGGTGGGCGTCCTCGCTGTCGCTGAGGGTGTGGTCAAAGGCCACCTCCATGCGGGAACCATCCACCTCCAGCTCCATCGCCTCTGGGCGGATCGCCACCATGCGGGCCTGCTGGGCAGCGCTGATGGCCCCGTAGCGGCGCGCATAGGCCAGCACGGCCTCAGGGTGATCGTCGTTCATGTGGCGACAGATCCGATCGCTCACGGCAGGGGTGAGGGGGTCGGCGGCCATGGCAGTGGGGAGGAGAGCAGGCTGATTCTGGAATGGGCTTCAGCTGCCCGCGAAGCGCAGCCACAGCAGCCAGCCCAGCCGGATGGCGCTGAAGCTCACGTAGCCGGCCAGCACCACGAACAGGGCCATCGACAGCCAGGTGCGCAGCTGATCCTTCATGGCCTGGAGAGTGCGGTTGCGGCCAGTCTGGCCATGCCGAGGGCGGCACTCAAGCCCGGCCGATTGAGCACCGGCAGTCCGCCCAGCTGCTGCGCCCGGATGCGCCGCCACTGGGGGTTCACCGCCCCGCCGCCCACGCTGATCACCCGTTCCAGCGCGGGGGCTCCCAGGGCCTGCAGGCGCTCCCATCCCGCCGCCTCGATGCGGGCCAGGCCCTCCAGCAGGCCCTGCAGGTAGCGCACATCGCTCACGGGGCGGGGCTCCAGCACAGGTTCCAGGCTGGGGTCGTCCACCGGGAACCGCTCACCCCGGCCCGGCAGGGGGCGCAGCTGCAGGCCACTGGAGCGGCGAGGGTCGATCTGCCGGCTCAGCTCCCTGAGTTGGGCGTCGTTGTAAAACCGCCGCAGCACGCCGGCCCCGGCGTTGGAGGCGCCGCCCACCAGCCAGCGGCCGGCCAGCCGGTGGCAGCTCACGCCAGGCCCCTCGATCGGCCGCGGGCTCCACTGTTTAAGCACCAGGGTGGTGCCCAGCACGGCCACGCCGTCCCGGAGCTGGGGATCTGCCGCCAGCACGGCCGCATTGGCATCCGTGCTGCCCGCCACCACTCGGCAGGCCAGGGGGAGCCCCAGCATCTTGGCTGCGCTGGGCTGCAGGCTGCCGAGCACCTCACCGCTGCAGCGCACATCAGGCAGTCCGCCGCTCCAGGGCTGCCCGCCGATGGCCCCACGCCAGCAGCGCGCCTGTAGATCCCAGCCCAGACGCAGGTTGTTGCCCTCCTCTCCCCAGCGCCAGTCGCCCAGCAACCAGCCCATCAGCCAGTCGGCCTGATGGCGCAGCAGCCAGGGGCCCCGCAGTGCGCAGGCTGCAGCGGTCTCCAGCAGAGCCAGGGCACGGGCCAGGCTGCCGCTGGCACTGGCTGCCGGCCCTTGGCCGGCGATGGCCAGGGCCGCGCCGGCCTGGGCCGGGAACGTCTGGTGGTAAGGCAATGCCTGGTGCAGGGGAGCGGCGGCCGGTTCACCATCGCTGCTGCAGAGCAGCAGGGTGCCGGAGGTGCCGTCGATGGCAATTGCCCCCACCTGGCTGCGCAGCTGCGGTGCCAGCCGGCTGCAGAGGGCGATCAGCCCCTCACGCCAGCCGCGTGGATCGCCGAACGGGTGCGGGTAGGGGCAAGCCCGTTCAGCAATTCGCTGACCCGTCTGGTCGACGAGGGCGATCCGCATCCCACTGCTGCCCAGGTCCACGCCCAGGGCCAGGCTGAGCGCTGCCGCCATCGAGGGGGGGACGGCCGGCTCAGGCGGCGATACGGCTGGCCGTGACCTGCTTGAGGGTGGCCGCGATGGCCTCAACGTTCTCCCAGGGGAGATCGAGATCGCTGCGGCCGAAGTGGCCGTAGGCGGCCACGTCCTGGTAGAAGCGGCCGCCGCGCTGCTGGGGCAGCTGGCGCAGACCGAAGGTCTCGATGATCGCGCCGGGGCGCAGGTCGAAGTGCTCCTGCACCAGAGCCGTGAGGTCGGCGTCGGCCAGCGCACCGGTGCCGAAGCTCTCCACCAGGATGCTCACCGGCTTGGCCACGCCGATGGCATAGCTGAGCTGCACTTCCGCCTTGCTGGCCAGGCCGGCCGCCACCAGGGCCTTGGCCACGTAGCGGGCGGCGTAGGCGGCGGAGCGGTCCACCTTGGTGGGGTCCTTGCCGGAGAAGGCGCCGCCGCCGTGGCGGGCGTAGCCGCCGTAGGTGTCCACGATGATCTTGCGACCGGTGAGGCCGGCATCGCCCTGGGGGCCGCCCACCACGAACTTGCCGGTGGGGTTCACCAGGAAGCGGGTGCTCTCCTGGCTCGGTTTGAGGCTGAGATCGCTGGTGGCCGGTTCCACCACGTGGCTCCAGAGGTCGGCAGCGATGCGCTCGCGCAGGGCCTTCTCCTCTGAGATCACGCTTCCATCGGGCAAGGCGATCTCGGCGGTGTGCTGGGTGGAGATCAGGATCGTGTCGATGGCCACCGGCAGGTCGTCCTCGTACACCACGCTCACCTGGGTCTTGCCGTCGGGCAGCAGGTAGCCCAGGGTGCCGTTGTGGCGCACTTCAGCCAGGCGACGTGCCAGGCGGTGGGCGAGGCTGATCGGCAGCGGCATCAGCTCGGGCGTTTCATCGCAGGCATAGCCGAACATGATTCCCTGGTCGCCCGCGCCGATCAGATCGAGGGGATCACCGTCGTGGTCGTCTGCCTCATTCACCCCCTGGGCGATGTCGGGCGACTGCTGATCGAGGGCCACCAGCACGGCGCAGCTGTTGGCATCGAAGCCGCCGGCCCTGGCGCCGCTGTAGCCGATCCGTTCGATCACGCCCCGCACGAGCGTGTTGAAGTCCACCCGGGCGGTGGTGGTGACTTCGCCGGTGATCAGGCAGAGGCCGGTGTTCACAACGGTTTCGCAGGCCACCCGGGAGGCGGGATCCTGAGCAAGCAGGGCATCGAGCACCGCGTCGCTCACCTGGTCGCAGATCTTGTCGGGATGGCCCTCGGTGACCGATTCCGAGGTGAAGACATAACGGCGAGCCATCTGCAGCCTTCCTGAGGCATGGTGCACTACCTTATCCCCACCTTTTCGGCGGGCGCCGCCACTCCCGACTGCGGACATCGGGATTTTTGCCCTGCCTCAGACCTGGACGGTGAGCTCGCTCCAGTGGTGCACCTGGGCAAAGCTGGGGTCGAGGGGGGGGCAGCGGCGCCAGGCGGCGGTGTAGCCCAGCACCACTGCGACCCCCGCGGCGCGCGCCATGCGCAGATCGCTGTTGGCATCGCCGATCAGGGCGCAGGCTCCGGCCGGCACCCCCAGCTCATGGCAGAGGGCATGCACCGCCTGCGGATCCGGTTTGCAGGGGCTGTGGTCCGCGCTCCAGCTGGCCTGAAAGTGGCCGCTCAGTTCCTGGCTGGCCAGAAAGGCCTGAATGCCTGCCAGCTCGTCGTTGCTGATCACCGCACAGCGCACATCCGCCGTGGCCAACTGCGCCACCAGCGCGTGGAGTCCGTCCGTGGCCTGGGGATGGTGCGGGCTGCCCATCCCATGCAGGCCATCGGTGGCGGCGAACACCGCCTCGCCAAGGGCCAGGGCCTCCGGCCAGCCCAGGCCCACCTGGGCCAGGGTGGTGGCCGTGGAGATCAGGTTGTGGCTGCGGCTCGCCACGGCGGTGGTGCCAGCCGGATGCACCCCGCCGGCGTCCAGGCCGTAGGCCCGCCGCAGCAGGTCGTCCACCTCGGCAAGTTGCTCCGGCAGCAGCTCGGGGTGGTGTGCCGCCAGCAGGCGGAGACAATGAAAAACCCTGGCCTCGGCCAGGGCATGGAGCATGGGCTCGCTGATCGAGAGGGTGCCATCCTTGTCGAACAGCACCGCCTGGATCGGTTGGTTGGTCGGGCCGATAGGTTCGCCCCGTAGCAGCAACTGGGCCACGGGAGGTGCCGATCAGTCGAGGGTCACGCCCATCGGCTCCTGGTCTTCGGCCTGCTCCAGCAGCATCTGCTTGTAGCGGGCGGCCATCTCTTCGGCCTTGTCGAACACCTTCTGGGGGTCGGTGAGCATGTCGCCGGGCTCGGGTTCGAGGGCCTTGGTGGAGAGAGAGATCCGGCCGCGCTCGGCGTCGAGGTCGATGATCATCACCTTCATCTGGTCGTTCACATTGAGCACCGTGTGCGGTGTCTCGATGTGTTCGTGGCTGATCTCGGAGATGTGCAGCAGGCCGCTGACGCCACCGATGTCGATGAAGGCGCCGTAGGGCTTGATGCCGCGCACGGTGCCGAGCACCACTTCGCCCACCTCGAGGCGGTTCATCTTGCGCTCCACCAGGGCGCGCCGATGGCTGAGCACCAGGCGGTTGCGCTCCTCATCCACCTCCAGGAATTTGAGGGGCAGGAAGTCGGCCACCAGCTCCTCCTTGGCCTTGCGGGTGCTGATGTGGCTGCCGGGGATGAAGCCGCGCAGGCCTTCCACCCGCACCAGGGCACCACCACGGTTGGTGGCGAACACCTCGGAGTAGATGGTGGCGTCTTCCTTCTGCAGCTGGCGCACCCGCTCCCAGGCGCGCTGGTACTCGATGCGGCGGATCGAGAGCGAGAGCTGGCCGTCTTCGTTCTCCTCACTCATGATGAAGAACTCGCGGATCTCGCCGGGCTGCAGCACGTCGCTGAGGCCCTCCACCCGGTTGATCGACACCTCCTGCAAGGGCATGAATGCCGCTGTTTTGGCGCCGATATCGATCATGGCGCCCTTCGATTCCAGGGCGAAGACGGTGCCGTTGACGACGTCACCAGGCTTGAAGTTGTAGTCGTACTTGCTCAGCAGGGAGGCAAATTCATCCAGCGTGAAGCCCGCTCCATCGAAGTCGCGGCCTGCTCCGCGGCTGCTCGATTCATCTGCGCTGGGAACCTCTTCCGGGATTGCGAGGTCGGCTGCTGCTTCAGCGGCGAGATCCAGATCCAGATCAACCTCGGTGGTACTGGCTTCGGAAGTGGTCACGGTCATGGGATGCGGGCGGTCTGCCGGGGGCAGGACGAGATGGATTCAGAGAGCCACCGCCTGCGGCCCAACTGAACTATCCACTGTACCAAGCGGCTCTGTCAGGACAGGGCCGCCAATGGAGCCTGCTTCACCCGGCTCAGCACTCTCCGGTTCAGCCCTTCCAGAGTCGCCACAAAGTCAGCGACACCCTGGAACTGGCGGTACACCGAGGCAAAGCGCACATAGGCAACCTCGCTCATCCCACTCAGTTGCTCCAGCACCATCTCACCGATTTCGGCACTGTTCACCTCGCGACCGGTGCGTTGCTGCAGCTGCAGTTCGATGTCGTCCACCACACTTTCCAGCCTGGCTGGTTCAAGACCCGTTTTTTCGCAGGCGCGCAACAGGCCATGAAGAAGCTTGGAGCGGTTGAACGTTTCGCGGTGGCCGTTGCGTTTCACCACGGTGATCGGCACCGTTTCAACCCGTTCGTAGGTGGTGAAGCGGAAGTCACAGTTCAGGCACTCGCGACGACGGCGCACGCTGCGGCCACTGTCAGCTGAACGGGATTCCAGCACCCGACTATCTGTGTGCTGGCAGGAGGGGCATTGCATCCCCGCACGTCCGGGTGGCTTTACGGAGTTTAATCATGCGATCTCCGCTTGAGAAGGGCTTGAGAACGGCCCTGCGGCGTTTTGTTGCTGAACGGTCTGCCAAAAAAAGCCCCTGGGGTTTCCAGGGGCAGGCGAAATGGTGGTTTTGTTGACGGTTGGGCGGTCACTTTCCGATCTTCGGGGGATCGCGGAAGGCGATGGCGAAGAACAGGGTGGAAATGGCCAGGGCCAAGATCAGGATGTAGGCAAAGCTCTCCATGGGGTCTGCTCCTGGTCAGCTGAGGGTGGAGCCAGCCGGGGGCACGTAGCCCTCAGGCAGGCGGCGGGTCGACTTGTCGCCCAGTTTCTGGAACAGGCCGAACTCCACCTGCTCGCCGAGGTCGGGATCGATACCGGCGAATACATCACGGTAGAGGGTGCGGGCCCCATGCCAGATGTGGCCGAAGAAGAAGAGCAGGGCGAAGGTGGCATGCCCGAAGGTGAACCAGCCGCGCGGTGAGCTGCGGAAGGTGCCATCGGAGTGGTAGGTCTCACGGTCGAAGTCGAAGGCCTCACCCAGCTGGGCCTTGCGGGCCAGGCGCTTCACATCGGCTGGGTCGGTGAAGGTCTGGCCGTTGAGGGCTCCGCCATACACGGTGGCCTTGACGCCACTCTGTTCGAAGGAGTACTTGGCCTCTGCGCGGCGGAAGGGGATATCTGCCCGCACGATGCCGTCCTCGTCCTGGAGAACCACGGGGAAGTTCTCGAAGAAGTTCGGCAGGCGACGCACCTCGAGTTCGCGTCCTTCCTTGTCGGTGAAGGAGATGTGGCCGAGCCAGCCGGTGGGCAGGCCGTCGCCGTTCACCATCGGACCCACGCGGAACAGACCGCCCTTGGCCGGGCTGTTGCCCACGTAGTCGTAGAAGGCGAGTTTCTCAGGGATGGCGCCGTAGGCATGCTCACGGCTGGCGCCGTTGTCGATGGCGGTCTGCACGCGCCTGCTGATTTCAGCTTTGAAATAGCCCTGGTCCCACTGGAAGCGGGTGGGGCCGAACAGCTCAACGGGGGTGGCAGCAGCGCCGTACCACATGGTGCCGGCCACCACGAAGGCTGCGAAGAAAACCGCGGCGATGGCCGAGGCCAGAACCGTTTCGATATTGCCCATCCGCAGAGCCTTGTAGAGACGCTCGGGAGGACGGGTGGTGATGTGAAAGATGCCGGCGATGATGCCGACGATGCCGGCGGCGATGTGGTGGGCCACGATGCCGCCCGGATTAAAGGGGTTGAAGCCCTCTGGACCCCAGGCTGGCTGCACGGGCTCCAGGTGACCGCCGAGCCCATAGGCATCGCTCACCCACATGCCCGGACCGAAGACTCCGGTGAGGTGGAAGGCTCCGAAGCCGAAGCAGGCCAGGCCGGCCAGCAGCAGGTGGATGCCGAAGATCTTGGGTAGATCAAGGGCCGGTTCGCCGGTGCGCGGGTCCTGCCAGATCTCCAGATCCCAGTAGGTCCAGTGCCAGATCGCGGCCAGGAACAGCAGACCGCTGAGAATGATGTGGGCGGCAGCGACGCCCTCGAAGCTCCAGAAGCCAGGATCCACACCGGTCTCGCCGGTGATGCTCCAGCCGCCCCAGCTGCCGGTCACGCCCAGGCGCGCCATGAAGGGCATCACAAACATGCCCTGGCGCCACATCGGGTTGAGCACCGGGTCGGACGGATCAAAGATCGCAAGCTCGTAGAGCGCCATGGAGCCGGCCCAGCCGGCCACCAGTGCGGTGTGCATGAGGTGCACGGCGAGCAAGCGGCCCGGGTCGTTGATCACGACCGTGTGCACCCGATACCAGGGCAATCCCATGGGGAGACGTTCTGGGGAGGGTTGGGCGATCGTAAGGGGCGCACCGCGCCAGCCGCGGCGCTGGTAACGGTCCGCAACGGGGCGGCCCAGAATGGCGCCAGCCGCCTGAATCGCCATGCCCGTGATCCGCTTTGTGCGCGAGGGCCGGGATGTGGAGTGCTATCCCGGCGAGAACCTGCGCGAGGTGGCGCTGCGGGAGGGAATTCAGCTGTACGGGCTCAAGGGCACCCTGGGCAACTGTGGTGGTTGCGGCCAGTGCATCACCTGTTTCGTGGAAGTTCCGGAGGGCACACCCGCCCAGGCGCTCAGTGCCCGTACGGCTGTGGAGGAGCAGAAGCTGCGGCGTCGCCCCCAGGAGTGGCGCCTGGCCTGTCAGGCCCTGGTGCAGCAGTCGCTGCTGGTGATCACCAGGCCCCAGGTGGGTCTGGCCGACAAGCAGGGACTGGTGGCCAACGCCCTGGTCCAGCCCCTGCCGGCCGGACCCACCAGTTGGCCGCAGGCAGATCCGGAGCCTGAGCCCGAGCTGGCTGCGGAGGAGGGGACTGAGCCCGAATCTCAGTCAGGGAGCATCGCCGATGGGCAGGGCGCTGAATCCCCTTGAGACCTGCAGCAGCGCAGGCCTCCCGCAACGACCAGTGAACCGTCCGGATTGCCGCAGGGTTGCCGGTGATACCCTCCCAGAAACACAGCACTGCCATGGAAACCAACGATCTCGGCTTTGTCGCCAGCCTGATGTTCGTCCTGGTTCCCACCGTGTTTCTGCTGGTGCTCTATATCCAGACCAGCAGCCGCCAGGGCAGCTGAAGCGGCCCGCGGCTGCTGGCCTCTGCCTGACCGCCCCTCAGCGCTTGGCTTCCGGTTCCCTCACCAGCAACACCGGGGCCGGGGCATGCACCCGGATGTAGTCACTCACGGAGCTACCCAGCAGCCGGTCGAGGTCCACCAGCGCCCGGGCCACCACCGGACGTCGGTCCTGCGAGGCGATCACCAGCAGATCGGTGCTGAGCTCTTCGGCTGCAGCGCACACCGTGCGGCCGATGTCGCTGCCGGTGCGATGCACGGCCCGGAGCTCCACGCCGAGGCCGCGCGCCCGCTGCACCGCCTGATCGAGCACCTCATCGGCGGGTGACTTGCCGCCCCGCGACGGGGTCACGTCATGGCGGCTCACGTGCACACCGGTGAGCGTGCCGCCGGGAATCTCCCGCACCAGTTCACAGGCCAGCTTGAGGGCGTCATCGCCCACCCCGGTGCCGTCCACGGTCACCATCACCCGGTTGATGTGGCGCACGTAGAGGTCGTCCCGCACCAGCAGCATCGGCCGGGTGGAGAGCTGGAACACGTACTGGCTGGCGCTGTTGCCGAGAATCGACTGCAGCCGGTTGAGGCCGCGGGAGCCCATCACGATCAGATCGGAATCGAGCTCGTCGGCCACCCGCAGCACGGTCTGTTTGGTGTCGCCCTGGCGGATGATCGTGTTCACCTCGCTGGGGTCGAGGCCGAGGCGGGCCACGGCGGCCGCCATGATGCCGGCGGCTTTCTGCCAGTGCTCCTGCACATCTTCTCCGCCTTGTTCGGGCACCACGTGCAGGAGGTTGACGCGAGCCTGGCGCACCACGGGGATGTCGCGCAGCATGCGCACCATCTCTTCCACGTGGCCCTTGCCGGAGTCAGCGATCAGAACGTTGCGGAACACGGAACCAACACCTGTCTCCACGGCAGCCTATGGCTGTTCACCGAACGCCCAGCCCTGAACCATGCAGACCGTGATGGAGTGTGGCCAATGGACGCTGCGCCGCAGGGTGCTGCCCCAGCACACCGACCATGCCGGGGTGATGTGGCATGGGGCCTATCTGGCCTGGCTGGAGGAGGGAAGGGTGGAGGCGCTGGCCGGGGTTGGCCTGACCTATGGGGATCTCTCGGGTCGTGGCCTGGAGCTGCCGGTGGTGGCGATGACGATCCAGTACCTGCAGCCGCTTCGGCATGGGGACCTGGTGGATGTGGTGAGTCAGGTGCTGCCGCGAAGAGGGCTGAAACTCACCTGGCACAGTCGTTTTCTCAGCGCTGCAGAGGGGCTGGCGGCCGAGGCCAGGGTGGACCTGGTGCTGGTGGACCGCCAGGCCCAGCCAATGGCGGCGAGGGCTGGCGGACAGGTCTTCCGGTTGCGGCGGCGCTGGCCGGACGACCTGGCGACCGCCGCGACCGCCCTGGTCCGCGGACAGAGTTAGCATCAGTACAGATGTACTGATGCTATGAGTTCGAAGGCGGTCGCTGGCGCTGCGGCCAGTGGCACGCGGCTCAATCCTGCTGAGGTTCTGGATGTCGGTGGCGACAGGCAGGAGGGGGGGCTTGCCCTGGCAGCCGCCGGAGCAGGGAAGGGTCTGCCTGTTGGGTCGTGCAGGCGAGGATGGGGGTATGAGCGGCGGCTCTGGTGGTTGCTCTGGTCGGCCTGCCCTGGCCTCGGTTGGGTGAGTCTGGTGGCTATCGAGGCCCACTTCGGCGGCCTGGCAGAGGCCTGGCTTGCCCCCGTGGATCGCTTTCCCAGCCTCGCGGGAGTGGCAACCGACTGGCGTCGGCGCCTGGAGCACTTTCGCCAGCACTGGGGGGAGCGGCCGCTGGAACGGTGGTCGGCCCAGGTTCAGGGGGGCAGGACGGTGCTGCTGCCTGGAGATCCCGCATCCCCGCAGGCCCTGCGCGAACTCTCCCGGCCCCCCCTCGGCCTCTATTGGCGGGGCTGTGGATCGCTGTGGCCGCTGCTCGCCCGTCGGCAGGCCGTGGCGGTGGTGGGCACCCGGCGGCCCTCCCGGGCTGGGCTGGCCATGGCCGAGGACCTGGGGCGGGCCCTCGCCCAGGCTGGCTGGCCGGTGGTGAGTGGCCTGGCCGATGGCATCGACGCGGCCTGTCATCGCGGCTGTCTGCAGGCGGAGGGGCGTCCTGTGGCCGTGCTCGGCACCCCCCTGGAGAGGGTGTACCCAAGCCACCACCGCAACCTGCAGGCCCAGGTGGGCCGCCGGGGGCTGCTGATCAGCGAACAGCCTCCCCGCTCATCGGTGTGTGCCGGTCATTTCGCGGCCCGCAATCGGCTGCAGGTGGCGCTGGCTTGTGCGGTGGTTCTGGTGGAATGCCCGGACCGGAGTGGGGCCCTGCACTCGGCCCAACTGGCCTGGCAACAGCAGTTGCCGCTCTGGGTGGTGCCGGGGGATGCCGCTCGGCTCTCGGCCCGGGGCAGCAATCGCTGGCTGGGCCGGGGGGCCACCCTGCTGCTGGAGCCCTCGGATCTGATCCGTCAGCTGGGGGTGGGGCCCCTCGGATCCCGGCCCGTGGCCGTTCGCTCACCCCAGGGAGCTGGGACCAGGGATTCGCTCGATCCGGAGTTGTTGCACGCCCTGGCCGATGGCGCATCGCTGGAGCAGCTGTGTCTTGCGCTGGCGCAACCAGCAGCCGTTCTCGCGTCCCGGCTGCTGGCCCTGGAGCTGGCCGGTGTGGTGCAGTCCGAACCTGGACTGCACTGGCGTCCCCGTTCAGCGGATTGACCCGTTCACCGGATTGAATGGAGGGGATTGGTACAACGCTTTGCCCTGGCGCACCACCCCAGCTCCACGCCAGCCACAAGGGCAGGCCGGGTCAGTCCTGGTGCAGCCGGAGCCGTTGGAGGTTGACTTGACTGCCGGGGAGCTGCTGGCCTGGCGCCGCCAGCAGCTCCTGGAAGGGGCCAGGCCAGAGGAACTCGACTGGCTGCTGGAGCTGGTGGCCGGCGTGGACTGGGCCACGCTGCAGCGTCTGCGCCTTGATCCCAGCCGAAGGCTGCGGATGCGCGCTTCGCTCGGCCAGCTGGCAGCCCTGTGGACGTCCCATCTGGAGACCGCCCAGCCGCTGCAGTACCTGGCGGGTGTGTGTCCCTGGCGGGATCTGCACCTGACGGTGGCACCGGGTGTGCTGATTCCGCGCCCAGAAACCGAGCTGCTGGTGGAGCTGGCCCAGGCTCACTGGCTTGAGGCCTCTCCACCGCTCTGGGCCGACCTGGGCACGGGCTCGGGCTGCCTTGCCGTTGCCCTGGCCCGGCTCTGGCCCGAGGGGGAGGGCCTGGCGGTGGATTGCAGCCCCCAGGCGCTTCAGCAGGCGGAGCGGAATCTGCGCGGCCAGGGTGTGCAGGAGCGGGTGCGCCTGCTGGCCGGCAGCTGGTGGGAGCCGCTCCGCCCCTGGTGGGGGAGGCTGAACCTGGTGGTCGCCAACCCTCCCTACATCCCCACTGCCGTGTGGGACCAACTGGAGCCGGTTGTACGGGAGCATGAACCGCGCATCGCTCTCGATGGCGGTCCGGATGGTCTGGAGGCCATCCGGGCCATTACGGCTGGCGCCAGCAAGGCCCTGGCACCCGGGGGCTGGCTGTTGCTGGAGCATCACCATGATCAGAGTGATGCTGTGCTCGACCAGCTGCGCGAGGAGGGTCTGGGCCACGTCACAGACCATTGCGATCTGGAGGGCATCCGTCGTTTCGCCGTAGCTCGCCGTGGCCCCGCTGCTTCCGCTCCCCTCAGCTGACCATGACCCAAGCCCCACCCCCCGAGGCCCTGCCAGCGGCGCTGTTGGCCGAGCGACTCCGCGCAGGGGCTGTGGCCCTGATGCCCACCGACACCCTGCCGGCTCTGGCCGCACGACCGCCGTTCGCCAGCCGGATCTGGGAGCTCAAGCAGCGCCCCCTCGACAAGCCCCTGATCTTGATGGGTGCGGATCTGCCCCAGCTCCAGGCCGTGCTTGGCGTTCCCTGGCGCCCGGAATGGTCGGCGATGGCCGCCCAGGGCTGGCCTGGCCCCCTCACTCTGGTGCTTCCGGCCCGAGGCACCCTCATCAATCAGCTGCATCCGGGTGGGTGCAGTCTTGGTCTGCGCATTCCCGCCTGTGCCGAGGCCCGGGAGCTGCTGGGCCAGAGCGGGGTTCTGGCCACCACCAGCGCCAACCCCTCCGGCGTGGCGGCGGCCCGCGATGCGGAGGCAGCGTGCCGTTTCTTCCCGGGGCTGCCCCTGCTGGCGCCCATTCCCTGGCCGGCCGCTTCCGGTCTTGCCAGCACAGTATTGGCCTGGCAGGGGAGGGAGGACGACGGGGTGGACGGGGCAGGTTGGCGGGTGCTTCGCCAGGGTGCTTTCGTGCTTCCTGATCGTCTCCCCTGAACAGCCGATGGCCGCGCTGGTGCTGGTGCTGCTGGTCACCATGGCGATCTATGCCTGGATCGCCTCCCCCTTGATCATCGGCGGCACGGTGGTGCTCCAGGCCCTGTGGCTGGCGTGGCTGCCGCTGTTGCTGCTGGGGTGGCTGCTGGCCGGCCAGGATGATTCCTAGGCTTAACCACCCCTTCACGTTGGGCACGGTGCGCTGGCGGCGGATCACGATGGCTGCGCTGCTCCTGGCCCCAGGACTAGGGGTGCTGCCGGCGGAATGGTTCTCCGCTGCTGTCAGCGCCCGTGCTCAGGGGGAGCCCCAGCCCTCATCTCCGGCAAGCGCCGCAGCGGCGAGACCCCGCACGGAACTGCGGGGTGTGTGGCTGACCGCCAACGACATGCCGGTGCTGCGCGATCGCGAGCGCATGCAGCAGATGGTGGCCCAGCTCGCCCGGCTCAACTTCAACACCCTCTACCCGGTGGTGTGGAACGGCGGCATCACCTACTACCCCAGCGAGGTGATGCAGGGGCGTGGGCTGCAGGATTTCACCTTTCGCGGTCTCCAGGGTCAGGATGTGATCGGGGAGCTGATTGCCGAGGGCCGTCGCCAGGGGCTCGTGGTGATTCCCTGGTTTGAATTCGGCTTTATGGCGCCCCCTGGTTCTGAGCTGGCCCGTCGTCACAGCGCCTGGCTCACCAGCAAGCAGGACGGCACGCTCACGTCGATCAGCGCTGCGGGAGAGGTGAAGTGGCTGAATCCCTTTCGTCCCGAGGTTCAGCAGCTGATCACCGATCTGGTGCTGGAGGTGGTGGGTAAGTACGGAGCGGATGGCATCCAGTTCGATGACCACACCACCCTGCCCAGGGAGTTCGGCTACGACTCCTTCACCGTGGCGCTCTACCGCAGGGAAACGGGCCGCAATCCTCCCGCCAACCCGGCCGATCCGGCCTGGGTGAAGTGGCGGGCCGACAAGATCACCGCCTTCATGGATCGGCTCAGCAAGGCGGTGCGTGCCCGGCGTCCCGGGGCGATCGTGTCCATTTCCCCCAACTACTACGACTTCGCCTACAAGCTCCAGCTCCAGGATTGGCGAGCCTGGGTGCGTCAGGGCATCGCCGATGAGCTGTTGGTGCAGATCTACAGGCCGGATCTGATGAGCTTCACCCCGCACATGTGGCGGCCCGAGGTGCAGGAAGCGCGTCAGCGCATCCCCACGGCGATGGCGATCCTCAGTGGCCAGCGCAACAGGTCCACCCCCGCTCAGCTGCTGCAGCAGAAGGTGATGGCCAGCCGGCAGGCTGGCCTCGGTGTGGCCTTCTTCTATCTGGAGTCGCTCTGGAATCTGGGGCCTGAGCCCGCCGAGCATCGGCAGGCCACGCTGGCTGGGTTGTTTTCTGCCCCTGCAGCCAGGCTGGGCGCGGGGGGATCTGCCGCGTTGCTGCCAGCCACACCAGCCACCGACCAGCTGCTTCCACCGGCCTCGTCCACGCTTCCTCAGCTGGGGCTGCCGGTGGCTCCCCCACCGACTACAGCACCACTCAAGCCCTGGCCTGAATCGTTACCCCCCATCCCCTGAAGGCCATTCAGCCCCTGAAGGTTATTCAGCCCCTGAAGGCAATCTGCTGAAAGCCGGCTAACGGATTTGAACCGATGGCCTTCGCTTTACAAAAGCGCTGCTCTACCGCTGAGCTAAGCCGGCCTGGGCATTGCCCTCAGCGGAGCTTATCGCCCCAGGGGTGAGCGCCAGGGACCAGAGCAGCAGTTCGGTGCGGTTGGCGCAGCCGGTCTTGGCCAGCAGGGTGGAGATGTGACTCTCCACCGTGCGTGGACTCACCACCAGCACGCCTGCAATCCCGCGGTTGCTCAGCCCTCTGCGCAAGGCCCCCAGCACGCGGGCTTCGGCTGGGGTGATCGGTTCAGGGTGATCGACGGTTGGCATGGCGTGCACCGGAGGTCCCCCACAGGGTTGCCACCTTGCAGGTCCAGCCGGTCAGACCTCCAGGGGATCCGGGGCAGTGGCGGGGGCCGGCTCCACGATCGGCCGCGTGCGCCGGATCGGCAGGTTGGCCACCAGCGCCGTGACCCGGTCTTCGGTGGCCAGGCTCACATCCCCCTCTTCCAGATCGATTTCCACATAGCGGCTCACCACCTCCAGAATCTCCCGGCGCATCCGCTCCAGAAGTTCTGGGTTGAGATCGCTGCGGTCATGGGCAAGCACCAGCTGCAGCCGCTGCCTGGCGGTGCCGGCACTGTTGGCTTGCCGGCCCAGCAACTTGTTGATCACGTCACGCAGGGTCATCGGCTCAGAAGATCTTGGTGTTCATCAGGCGGCCGATCTTGGCCCGCAGTCCCCGACGCTCCTTGCTGGGGTCGATCAGGGCCACGTCCTCTCCGAGCAGGCGACGAGCCACGTTGGCGTAGGCGCGGGCGGCCGGTGACTGGGTGCCATTCAGGGTGAGGGGCTCACCGCGGTTGGTGCTCACGATCACCTGTTCATCTTCGAGCACCAGCCCCAGCAGGGGCAGGGCCAGGATGTCGGTGACGTCATCCACCGCCAGCATCTCCTGGTTGGCCATCATCCGGGGCCGCACGCGGTTGAGCACCAGCTGGATCGGCTTCACCCCCTCGCTGTTCAGCAGGCCGATCACACGGTCGGCATCCCGGACGGCGGACACTTCCGGGGTGGTGACCACGATGGCCTCGTTGGCGGCTGCCATGGCGTTGCGGAACCCCCCCTCGATGCCAGCCGGGGCGTCGATCAGCACGTAGTCGAACTGTTCACCCACCATCTGGGCGATCTTCTGCATGTCCTCGGGGGTGAGCCACTCGAGCATGCGGGGGTTGCCTGCAGGCAGCAGGGCCAGGTTCTGCTCCTGCTTGTGCTTCACCAGGGCCTGCTCAAGCCGGCAACTGCCGGCCAGCACCTCCTGGGCGGTGAACACGATGCGGTTTTCGAGCCCAAGCAGCAGGTCGAGGTTGCGCAGGCCGAAGTCGGCATCGAGCACTGCTGTGCGGGCACCCTGCCTGGCCAGGGCGATGCCCAGGTTGGCGGTGAGGGTGGTTTTCCCCACACCTCCCTTGCCTGAGCAGATCAGGATGAAGCGAGTGGACGCGGCTGTCACGGCTTGGCCTGGGGTGACAGCAGGTTAAGGCCATGCAGCCAATGGAAAGTCAGGTAGCGTGCCGCCCTGGCTGCTGACACGCCGTGCGCCACACCCACCAACGTCTGCTTGTGATGCCCGAGGACGGGGGGCAGGCGGTTGTGGATCTGATCGCATCCACCAGCAAGCAGCTCCTGCTCAAGCAGTTCAAGCTGGAGAGCCCCGCCGTTCTCGACGCCCTTCTCGAGGCGCATCGCCGAGGCGTTGAGGTGCGGGCGATGCTCAATCCCCACACCTCAGGTGGCGATCGCTGGAATGACGCCGCCTTCAGCCAGCTGGAGGCGACTGGCATCGCGGTGAGCTGGACCAGTGATGCCTTCCCCGTGACCCATGAGAAGTCGATGGTGTTCGATCGGGAATCGGCCCTGATCTCCACCTTCAATCTGTCCGATAAATATTTCACCCAGACCCGGGATTACGGCGTTCTTACCCATGCCCCTGCCGTGGTGGCCGAGGTGATCGCCGGTTTCGATGCCGATTGGAACAGCCAGCCATTCCAGCCCGATCTGGAGGTGGGCCTGGTGTGGAGCAATCAGCACAGTCGCGGCCAGTTGGCACGCATCATCGACATGGCCAGACGAAGCCTCTGGATCCAGCATCCCAAATTTGTGGATGCGGTGATTCTGGAGCGCGTCATCGCCGCTCGCGAACGCGGTGTGAAGGTGCATTTTCTCTGCGGCGGTAAGCATGGGATCTCTGATTGGGATATCTATGACACCTTCTCTTCCCTGCGGATCATGGAGAGGTTTGGGGTGAAAGTGCGGCGGCAAAAGCATCTCAAGCTCCATGCCAAGTTGGTGCTGGTGGACGATCACTACGCCCAGACCGGTTCGATGAACATCGACCGCAGTGCCTTCGATGTGCGGCGGGAGCTGGGCATCGAGTCCGATGCGCCCGAAGTGGTGGAGCGGTTGCGCCAGACCTTTGAATCTGACTGGGATCAGGCGAGCCCGTACCACGCCCCCGATCCTCTCGATCCCAGCCAGCATGAGGCGGGCGAGTTGCCGCCGGACCCTCACTTCGTGCATGACTGACCCGTCCCTGCCCGGCTCGACCTCGGCGGGCGAAGGCCTCGCCCCCAGACCTGGGCTGGTAGCCCTGTTCACCGGCATGCTCCAGGTGGCTCTCTCCGCTTTCGGCGGTGGATTGTCCGCCTGGAGTCAGCGGATTGTGGTGGAGCAGCGCCGCTGGATGACCAACGAACAGTTCCTCACCGGACTCACGGTGGCGCGGCTGTTCCCGGGGCCGAATCAGATCAACATGGCCGTGTACATCGGTGCTGAATTCCGGGGGCTGCCGGGGGCCCTGGTGGCGATGGCCGGCATGCTGCTGGTGCCCTTCAGCCTGTTGATGGCCCTGGGGTTTCTCTATTTCCAGATGCATGAGCTACCCGCCGTCGACCGGGTGCTGGCTGGCGTAGTGGCGGCGGCCGCCGGCATGGCCCTGTCGATGGGATTCAAGATCCTTGATCAATACTGGAAGGATCCGGTGGCGCTGGTTCTGGCTGGGGCTGTGCTGCTCGCGCTCAGCGTGTTTCACGCCAGGTTGGTGCCGGTGGTGCTGATCAGTGGGCCCCTGGCCATGGCCTGGTACTGGCCCCGTCCGGCCAGGAGAGCACCCTGATGCCGGCTCTCTGGGTCGCTGCAGCCTGCACGCCGGCGTCGCTCTCCGATCTCTCCAGGCTGCTGCAGGTGATCGGCCAGTTTCTTTCCCTTTCCCTGTTCTCGCTGGGTGGGGGCAACACGCTGCTGGCCGAGTACCACCACCTTGCGGTGGATCAGTACTGCTGGCTCAGCGCTCGCCAGTTCGCCGACCTCTACGCTCTGGCCGAGGCCGCACCGGGGCCCAGTTCGATGATTGTGGGTCTGCTCGGTCTGGGTGCTGCCTGGCGCGAAGGTCCGGGCTGGGCCCTGTTGAGTGCCTGCGCCGCGGAGCTGGCCATCCTCCTGCCCTCCACCCTGGTGATGGTGCTGGCCTGCCTGAGCTGGAAACGGCTTGCCCAGTCGCCGCTGCGCGTGGCGTTTGAGCGGGCCATGGGTCCCATCACCCTCGGCATCCTGTTCGCTGTGGGCCTCAAGATCCTGCGCAGTGCTGACACGGATGGCGCGGGAGTGCTGGTGTCCTGCCTGGTGTGCGTGCTGATGCTGCGCACCCGGATCTCGCCCCTCTGGTTCATGGCGGTGGCCGGGGGCCTGGGGGCCTTCGGCCTGATTAACCGTTGAGCGGCCAGAGCGGATCCGCCGGGGTGAGCCGGATCATCCCATTCTCCAGGCAGGCCTGCTCCGCCAGGCCGGCGGGCGGCAGATCCTCCGGTCCCCTGGCCACGGCATCGGCGATCCGCAGCTGCAGGGGCCGCAGCTGCAGGGCCACGATCTTGGCCGTGGGATCCCCCAGGCTGCCGGCATGGGCCGCACCGCGCAGCCGTCCCCACACCCGCACATCGCCCCCGGCACTCACCCGGGCTCCTGGATTCACATCCCCAAGCACCAGCAACGAGCCCGCAACCTCCAGGTGATCGCCGGCCCGCAGGGTGCCCTGATGCACGGTGAGCGCAAGGCTGGGTGGCTCCGGCGGGCCCGACGCTGCCCCAGTCCCAGTCCCGGCCAGGGGAGCGCTCGTGGGCAGCCCAAGGGCTGCGGCTGCCGCCCGCGTGAGCGGGTCGGTGGCGCAGAGCCCGGCCAGGTTCACGCCCAGGGATGCCATCCGTTCAGCTACGGCGCGCAGGGCACGCACGTCGAGTCGCCAGCTGCCGCTGGCCAGTCCGATGGCGGCCGGCAAGTCTCCCTGCGAGAGCAGCTTCGCCTGGTTCAGGCTGCGCTCCACCAGTTGGCAGGCCGGCGTGTCCCCCGGCGGCTCTGGCAGCACCAACCAGCCAGGAGCCCCGTCCCAACTGGCCCTGTAGAGCTCTGCATCCATGGCTGCCGGCAGCATCAGTCGCTGATCAACTGGCGCAACTTAGGGGCCACTTCGGCCGGGTGGATCAGCCAGGCCCATTCCATCGGTGCCGCCAGGCTCTGCACCAGGACCGAGCGCTGCTCCAGGGCCTCCAGCCGTTCCCCATCCCACAGGCGCAGGCCACCCTTGTAGGCGTTGTAGCCCCGGCACTGCCGTTGCTGCAGGCCACAGCTCACCTCGGCGCTGAACCCCTGGGCTTCGGCCAGCCGGCGGGCTTCGGCCAGCAGTTCCAGGCGTCGGCCCGGAGGGAGATGGCTCACGGCGGTGGCCTTGAGCAGCCGGCGTTCCAGCAGGCGCCCGCAGGGATCGGCCAGCTCCGGCGGGCCGCTTTCGCGCCAGCGCTGCAGGTGATAGACGGTGCGGATGTCGTCGTTGGCCAGGTAGGTGGGCAGGTCCAGATCCGCAGGTTCCCAGAGCCAGCGCGCCATCACCCCATCGGTCCAAACCTGGCCGGGGCCCAGGGCCCGTGCCCGGGCGATGGCCTGGCGCAGCAGCCAGTTGCACACCACGTTCAGCCGGTGGTTGTACACGGTGCGATACATCAGGTTACGCACCACCAGGTAGTGCTCCACGGCCATCAGCCCCTTGGGATGGATGGCCAGTCCCCCGTCCGGAGCGAGGGTGAGGGCCGCCAGGATCCGCTCTAGATCGAGCCGTCCATAGGTGGTGCCCGTGCTGTAGCTGTCGCGCAGCAGGTAGTCGAGCCGGTCGCAGTCCAGCTGGCTGCTCACCAGGGCCTGGATGGCCGGGGTGTCCTTGGCCTGGCCGGTGAGCAGGCCGGCCACGGCCTCGGCGCAGCCAGGGGCAAAGGCCTCGAGGGGCTCCCGCAGGGCCGGGTGCTCCTGGATCAGCCGTGCGGACCACAGTTCATGTTTGAGGCCGAACATCTCCTCGCCTGTGTGGCTGAGGGGGGCATGGCCGAGGTCATGCAGCAGGGCCGCGGCATAGAGCACCCCCCGCTGGGCGGCCAGCTCCGGGTGGTGCCGCTCCAGTTGGCGCAGGGCCTGACGCGCCAGCTCCAGCACCCCCAGGGAGTGGGTGAAGCGGCTCGATTCGGCGCCGTGGAAGGTGAGAAAGGCAGGCCCCAGCTGGCGGATCCGCCGCAACCGCTGGAAGGGTTCGCTGTCGATCAGCGCGATGGCCAGAGCTTCAGCCGGCTCGGCCGTCTCGAGCCGGATCGCCCCATGGAGGGGGTCGTGATAGGTCCGTTCCCGCACGGCCTCAGGTCTCCGGCCCTGGTTCTGGCCGCGGCAACCCTGCAGCCAGCAGCTTGGCGCCCTGATCCAGCCAGTCGTCGCCCTCGCCGCCGGGGTTGAGGGGTTCAGGTGTGGTGAGTCGGTGGTCGGGCTCGATCCCCTGGTTCTGAATGTCCCGGCCACTGGGGGTGAGGTAGCGGGCCACGGTCACGGCCAGCCCGCTGCTGTCGCCGAGGGAGATCAGCGTCTGAATCAGGCCCTTGCCGTAGGTGCGGCTGCCGGCCAGTTCACTGCGGCCGTTGTCCTGCAGGGCCCCGGCCAGAATCTCGCTGGCGCTGGCGGTGCCGCCGTTCACCAGGGTGAGCATCGGTCCCTCGAAGAGCTGGCCCGGCCCGGCCTGTTGCGGCGAGCTGAGGCCATCGCGGGCCTCCGTTTCCACGATTGGTTTGGAGTCGAGCAGGGCATCGGCCACGTTCAGCCCCGCGCTCACCAGCCCCCCGGAGTTGTTGCGCAGGTCCAGCACCAGGCCCTCGATGCCTTGCCCCTGCAGATCCTGCAGGGCCTCCTTCACCTGCTGGGGCACCGGCTCGGCGAACTGGGTGATGCGCAGATAGCCGAGGGTGTGGCCATCCACCCGCAGGCGCTTGCTGCGCACCGGCCTGAGGTCCACCTGCCGGCGTTCCAGTTCCAGCTCCCGGGGCTTGCCATCGGGCTCCAGGATCTCCACCAGCACCGTGCTGCCGCTGGGGCCCCGCAGGGCCGCCGCGGTCTGGTCGAGGCCGAGCTCGCTGGTGGCCTGCCCGTTCACTTCCAACACCGGTGAGCCGCTCCTGATCCGGGCCTCGGCGGCGGGTGAGCCATCCAGTGGGGCAATCACCACCACCTGCTGGTCGCTGGCCCGCAGCCCGAGTTGCAGGCCCACGCCGCTCACCGTGCCCTGGGTGCTGGAGCGCAGGGCCCCGTATTCCTCGGGGCGCAGCAGGCGCGTGTAGGGATCGCCCAGGGGGCTGAGCATGGCCTCAATGGCGTCGTAGGCATCGCCGGAGCTGCGGATCGGCCGCTCCAGGGCCTTCTGGCGCAACCGCCGCCAGTGCACCTGCTCAAAGCGGGCGGGATCCAGATAGCTCTGGTTCACCAGGCGCCAGGCTTCCACCACCAGCTGCTGGGCATCACTGAGGGCCAGGGCGGCGGAAGCGGCTCCGCTGCTGAGGGCGAAGGGAGGGGCCAGCACGGCCAGGCTGAGCACCAGGGCCAGCAGCAGGCCCCCGGCGCGTTGCAGCAGCTGGGCTGGGAGGGAGGGCTGGGGCCGCGGTGCGCTCACGGGAGCTTCGAGGTGGTGCGTAGACTCTCGCAACCAATCCACCCAGCTGCATGGCGAACACTCCTGCTGGAAACACCGGGGGCGCCTCCAACCCCGTCTTCAACTGGTTTGAGGAGCGCCTTGAGATCCAGGCGATCGCGGACGACATCTCGGCCAAATACGTGCCGCCGCATGTCAACATTTTTTACTGCCTGGGCGGCATCACCCTGGTGTGCTTCCTCATCCAGTTCGCGACGGGCTTCGCGATGACGTTTTATTACAAGCCCACTGTGGCCGAGGCCTACGCCTCTGTGCAGTACCTCATGACCGACGTCAGCTTCGGCTGGCTGATCCGCTCCGTGCACCGCTGGAGCGCCTCGATGATGGTTCTGATGCTGATTCTTCACGTGTTTCGCGTGTACCTCACCGGCGGCTTCAAGCGCCCCCGGGAGCTCACCTGGGTGACTGGCGTGACCATGGCCGTGATCACCGTGAGCTTCGGCGTCACCGGCTACTCCCTTCCCTGGGACCAGGTGGGCTATTGGGCCGTGAAGATCGTGAGCGGTGTGCCTGCAGCCGTGCCTGTGGTGGGGGACTTCATGGTTGAACTCCTCCGCGGCGGCGAGAGCGTGGGTCAGGCCACCCTCACCCGCTTCTACAGCCTTCACACCTTCGTGATGCCCTGGCTGCTGGCGGTGTTCATGCTCATGCACTTCCTGATGATCCGCAAGCAGGGCATCTCCGGTCCCCTCTGAGCAGCCGCTTCCCGAAACAGCCTCTGTCAGTTCAGAAGCAGCACAGTCCTTCAGGACAGTTGCTTCAATTCCGGCCAACTCCCGCCGCTCCTGTCCACTCCGCTCTAGTTTTACCCCCACTGGGCCACCTGTCATGCACATCCTCAAGAAGCCAGATCTCACCGACCCCGCCCTGAGGGCCAAGCTGGCCAAGGGCATGGGCCACAACTATTACGGCGAGCCGGCCTGGCCGAACGACCTGCTTTACATGTTCCCCGTGGTGATTCTGGGCACCATCGGTTGCATTGTTGGGCTGGCCGTTCTCGATCCAGCCATGCTGGGCGACAAGGCTGATCCGTTTGCCACTCCGCTTGAGATTCTGCCCGAGTGGTATCTCTACCCCGTTTTCCAGATCCTGAGGGTTGTGCCCAACAAGCTCCTGGGTATCGCCCTGCAGACCATGATCCCCTTGGGTCTGATGTTGGTTCCCTTCATTGAGAGCTTCAACAAGTTTCAGAACCCCTTCCGTCGTCCTGTGGCGATGGCTGTGTTCCTGTTCGGCACTTTTTTCACCATTTATCTTGGGATCGGCGCAGCACTGCCGATCGACAAGTCGCTCACCCTGGGTTTTTTCTGATCGACCGGGCCTTCTGCCCTCCCCCACGGTTTGAGTGGAAGAACCCAACTGAACCGCGACTTCGGTTGCGGTTTTTTTGTGTCAATCATGGCTGTCAGGATCCCCCTGATGTTGGCTGATCAGGCTTGTGCTTCAAGGCCCGAGGTCGAGCAGCTGCACATCCGCCGGCTCGACCCGCAGAAAGTGGTGAAGCAGCAGAAAGCCCACAATCGTCCAGGTCTGGTAGGTCCGGGCCTGCTGGCCTACCCAGGTGCCGGTGGGGCCGTCAAAATATTCAGCCCACTGCTGGCGGGGTAGCTGGTTGAGCTGGCTCCAGTAGCACTCGTCCAGCATGGCCCTCATCTGGCCCATCAGCAGCACGTCGGCTCTGGGATGGCGCTGCTCGTGGATCAGCACGGCACTGGTGAGATACCAGAGCAGGCTGGGCCAATGGCCGCCGTTGTGGTAGCTCCATGGCCAGTTCTTGGGATCAGAGCCGGTCTTATCCGCCCACTCCTCCAATTCCATGGGTGGATGGCAGATGCGCATCGGCATATGGGCCATCAGGTGCTGGCGGTTGTGCATCACCAGTCGGAACAGGGCACGCTCCTGGGGAGGAGCGAGGATTTCAAACAGGCAGGCCAGGGAATTCCCCAGGCTGTAAAAGCGAAAATCAGGCCTGCCGGTGCGCATGTTGCCGATCAGATAGCCGCCCCTGTTCTCCAGCCAGTCCTGCAGCCAGGGGGGGATCACCTGGGGTTGCACGTTGAACTCGTTTTCGTGCTGCTGATCGCCATACTGTTCTGTCGGCCGCCGTCGCAGCACCTGCATGGTTTTGCTGGTGACCCAGTAGTGCTTCAGCAGGAAACGGCGCAGGTCACGCAACCACTGGCGACTGAGCGCCAAACGCTGTTCCAGTAGCCGACTGCCGGCCGTCTTCTGAGCCAGCTCCATCAACTGGCAGCAGCTGCGCAGGCAGCCGTAGAGCAGCACCTCCACTTCCAGGGGGGCTCCCCACACATCCATCGGACGGTCAATCATGAAGGCGCAGTCAGGCACAAACAGCACCGGCGTCCCTTCAAAGGTGGGATGGAGCACCAGGTCGAGCAGCAACTGCACGCCGCGCTGCACGGGCTGACTGGTGCCGAAGGTCACATCCTGGCTTTTGCGCACATACATCCAGCAGAGAATCGGCCACCAGAGGCTGGCATCCACCGAGCTGATCCGTCCGATCGAGCGTTGGCCGTAGTCGGCCAGCAGCCGGCCGTTCTCTTCCACGAAGCTGGTGGGGAAGATTCCCCGGGTCTGGTAGGTCTTGCTCTGCAGGTCGAGGCAGGTGCTGAGGAAGTTGCGCACGATCTCGTAGCGCCCCTGCACCAGCAGGTAGAGCATCACCGGCACGTTGTCGCGCAGGAACACCTCGCCGTAGTTGGCTGCTGCACTCTTGTTCGGGTGTTCGAGGGCGGCCACCGAGCCCACCAGTTCGCCCCGCACCCGCACCAGGGTGCGCTCGAAATGCTCGCGGGCACTCTCCACAACTGCCGCTTCTCGGGAGCTGGGGCGGACCCGCAGCTGTTCCTGGCTGAAGTGGCGTGCCATGCGAGGTCGTGTGCCGCACGCTGCGGCGCTCCTCTCCAGACCATAGAAACGGTCTCGCCACGCGGCATCCCCGTTGCACTGGCCGTTCTGCTGGTCGAAAGTCCAAACCCCGTGATAAGGTATTGGACTGCGCAAAGCGAGAGCAGAGCGCGGCTTACGGGA
>JBBASM010000022.1:0-33542 GCA_040399285.1 Prochlorococcaceae cyanobacterium | reverse complement strand
ACATCCTGCTGAATGAAGGTCTGCGTGCCTGGATGGCACCGGCTGACCAGCCGCACGAAAACTTCGTCTTCCCAGAGGAAGTTCTTCCCCGCGGCAACGCTCTCTGATCAAACCCTTCCAAGCCCGATCGGCCCATCCTCCAGTTGGCCTTCAAGCGCCCCGGTCGGGGCGCTTTTTTTATGGCCCCACTGCGGCGCCGGCGATCCGCTGCCAGAAGCTGCGCTCTGCAGCCTCCTGTCTGGCATTGGCTTCCCGCAGGAAAGGAGCGAGAGCAGCCAGGTGCAACAGCCAGTGGTTCAGGGCGCTCAGTGGCCAGCGCAGGGGCCGCTCGAAGTCCACGAACAGCACCACCCGGTAGCCGTCGGTGTCGTTCCACACCTGGTGGTTGTAGGTGTCGTCGAACACCAGGCAGCGGCCTTCCTGCCAGGTGTGAATCTGATCGGCGATGCGGATGCGGCATCGCTGCCGCGGTTCCGGCACCATCAGGGCCAGGTGCAGGCGCAGCACCCCGGCCCAGGCCCCCCGGTGCGGCGGGATCTGCTTGTGCGGCGACAGGATCGAGAAGAAGGCGGTGGTGCAGCCGGGTATGGCGCCCAGCACCCGCATCGTTTCCGGGCAGCGGCGGGCGTTCTCCGTGCAGTTCATGCCCACGCCCTTGAGAAAGAAGGTCTTCCAGTTGTCGTCTTTCTGGATGCTGCCCACCTCCCGCAGGATGTCCTGGAAGTTGGGCATGGCCTCCCGGTAGGCCATCACCCCATCCAGCTCACGGCGCACGGCCTGCCAGTCGGCTTCCACCTCGCCGATCCAGCCGAACTGGTCCGCTGCAAACACCGGCCGATCCCCGTGCAGCGCAAAGAGACACACCAGGCTTTCCAGCGCGCCGTGGATCCAGCGGCGGATCCGGGCCCTGCTGCTGCGGGCGGGAAAGGTCCAGTGCCGCCTGGCCAGTTCCTGCTGGCGGCCGTCGGGACGGAGTCGGGGTGCACCGGGGGGCAAGGGCCTGCTGTCTGCGATCACTGCTGAGCGTATGCAGGCCCCAGACGGGCGGTCCGGCGCCGCCACCCCTAGGATCTGGTCGTTCTGTCAGCAGTGACGTGGAATCCGGTCCAGTGCCGGCCTCCGAACACGTCGCCGGCTGGCTTTATCCCCACAGGAGGAGGTGTCCATGCAATCCAGTTGTTTCACCAAGGGTCTGCTGATCGCGGAGAACGCCGGCTGATTTCGGCACCTCAACCCTGATCAAACGGTTCCGCGCTCAATGCGGACCCGGCGAGAGCCCCCGATGGTCTGGATCTCCACCCGGAGACCTGGCCAGCGGGGGCATCGCTTTGGCACCCTCCCGATCTACCCCGGGTTCGCCCGCTGATCGCGAGCTCCAGTGCACGTCGACACGGGCCATTGTGCGCTCTGGCACAGGGCGGCTGGAGCTTCGAGTGATATGCCCTGAAACTGTGTTTCGGCGCATCGCGCCCATCCGTGTGAGGAACACCCCCATGAAACTCTTCCAGCAACTGCTGGTGGCTCCTGCGGCCCTTGGCCTGCTGGCCCCTGTGGCCGCCACCGCCGCCGAAGTCAACATGACCGGCGTCAACCAGTACTCCACCGAGGAGCAGGTCACCAGCGTCTCCCAGTTCTCGGACGTCCGTCCCACTGACTGGGCTTACCAGGCTCTGTCCAACCTGGTGGAGCGCTACGGCTGCGTGGCCGGTTACCCCGACGGCACCTTCAAGGGTCGCCAGGCCATGACCCGCTATGAGGCGGCCGCCCTGCTCAACGCCTGTCTCGACCGCGTCACCGAAGTGACCGACGAGCTCAAGCGCCTGATGGCCGAGTTCGAGAAGGAACTGGCCGTGCTCAAGGGCCGCGTGGATGGCCTCGAGGCCAAGGTGAAAGAACTGGAAGCCAATCAGTTCTCCACCACCACCAAGCTGAGTGGTATCGCCACCATGACTCTGGGCGGTGCTGGTAACACCACCGCAGGTGACAAGGTCACCTCCAACTATGACGTTCGCCTGATCTTCGACACCAGCTTCACCGGCGAAGATCTGCTGCGCACCACCCTGCGTGCGGGTAACTTTGCCAGCTCCCCGTTTGGTTTCCGCGGCAACCCTCTAGCTGGGATGGAAGTGGCTTTTGAAGAGCCCTCCGGAGCCAATTCTGTTGGTATCAACCGACTGTTCTACCAGTTCCCCGTTGCCGACGGCTTCAAGGTCACCTTCGGTGCAAGGGTTCGTCAGGACGACATGCTGGCCATCTGGCCCAGCGTGTACCCCGGTGATTCCATCCTTGATGTGTTCACCTACGCCGGTTCTTCGAACACCTATCCCCTCACCCTCGGTGCTGGTGCTGGTGTGTCCTGGACATCCGGTGGCTTCAGCCTGAGTGCTCTCTACCTGTCCCGTGGCGATCTGGCCAGCGATTCCACAGAGGGTCTGGGACAAGGCATCACCACCACCGTTCAGGCCGGCTACACCGGTGAGAACTGGGGAGCTGCCCTGGCCTACACCTACAACGACGCTGACACCGCCAACACCTTCCAGTTTGCGAGTCGTCTTCCTGGCGCACTCTCGGGCGAAAGCAACAACATCGGCCTGGCTGGTTACTGGCAGCCTGCAGACAATGGCTGGATTCCCTCGATCAGTGCCGGTGTCGGCTATGCCGACTTCCAGCGCAGCGCCTGGAGCTGGTACACCGGCCTGCAGTGGAGCGACATGTTCCTGGAGGGCAACGCCCTTGGCTTCGCCATCGGCTCCAACGGCTATGACAATGGTGGATCTCGCCACAATCCCGGCATCGGTCTGGAGCTCTGGTACAAGTTCCAGGTCACCGACAACATCAGCGTCACTCCTGCCTTCTTCTGGGTGGAGAACGATGTGAGGGGTAGCAGCGACATCCTGGGTGGTGTCGTCAAGACCACCTTCAAGTTCTGATTCGTCGGCACGGATACCCTGGCTGTTTTTCGGAGCAGCCAGGTTCCTTCGCTGTTCCCTCAGATCAGCTCACTCCCCACATCTCCGCATTGCGGAAACCCCGGCCAGAGCCGGGGTTTTTTGATGCGTTGTTCTTCTAGCCTGGTGTCCTTGCCGCGGTTCCTGACTGGTTTGTCCTTCCCCTGTCCGGATTCCGTCCCCACCGATCCCTATCAGGTGCTGGGGGTGAATCCTCAGGCCAGCCATGGGGAGATCAAGGCGGCTTACCGGGCCCTGGTGAAGCGCCACCACCCCGATGCCGGTGGCGACGCGGCCACCATGCTCGCCGTGAATGCTGCCTGGGAGGTGCTCGGCGATCGCCAGCAGCGCCATCGCTTGGATCAGATGCGGGGCGATGATCCATGGCGGGGTCCCTCCCCCGGGCCCCCCGGGCGTTCTGTGCCCAAAGCGGCCACCAAGGCCGCCGCAGCCAGTGATGAGGAGGTGGCCCACTGGCTGCAGCAGGTCTATGGGCCGGTGGATCGCTTGCTGGGCCAGGTGGTGAATCCCTTCCCCGCCCAGTTGCGGGCCCTGGCCGCTGATCCTTACGACGACACCCTGATGGAGGCGTTCTGCGGGTTCCTGGAGCAGTCCCAGGCTCGCCTGGCGCGGGCGGAGACGCTCTACCGCTCCCTGGCCTCTCCGCCTGGGGCGCAGGATCTCAGCCTCGATCTCTACCACACCCTCAGCCAGGTCAAGGATGCCCTCCTCGACCTGGAGCGCTTCACGATGGGCTATGTGGATTCCTACCTGCGCGACGGGCGGGAGCTGCTGCGCCAGGCCCGCAGCCGGCGCAGCCAGCTCCAGCAGCGCTGCCGCCAGCTGCGGGCCTGAGGGCGCGCCCCGCTCAGGCTCAGCCCGGGAAGGGCTCCAGCTGGTCGAGCCGCAGCCACACATCCGGCACCGGCCGGCGCCAGCGCAGCTGGGCGTAGTCGCCCTTCAGCTGCAGCACTTCGCCGGGGCCTTCAAAGATGTAGTCGGGAGCCTGGGCATCGCTGGCCCCGGCTTCGATGCTGTCCTGGAAGCGCTGGCGGTTCACCCGCACCAGGCTGCCTTTCTTCGGCGGCGATGCGGCGGCAGTGCTGGGGGCGTCTGGAGCCATGGCGGACGGCAACGGTTGGCAGGAGTGTGGCCAGGCTAGGGCGCCCTGATCGGCCGAGGGTTCTAGCCTCCAGCAATCTCGGGGTGATCTGGGCGTGCGGCTGTTGCTTCTGGGCTGTTCCGGATTCGTGGGCCGCGAGCTGGTGCCCTTCCTGCTGGAACTGGGTCACCACCTCACCGTGGTGAGCCGTCAGGCCGATCCCTTCCCTGCCCTCAGCGGCGATCGACTGGCCTGGTTGCAGCTTGATCCCTCCATGGCCGACAGCTGGAGGCAGGAGGGCCTGCTTCAGGCCCTGGCGGCGGCGGAGGGGGTGGTGAACCTGGCGGGCGAGCCGATCGCCGAGAAGCGCTGGACTGCCGCTCAGCGCCAGCTGCTGCTCCGCAGCCGGTTGGACACCACGGCCCAGCTGGTGCAGGCCATGGCCCAGCTCGACACCCCGCCGGCGGTGTTGGTGAACGCCTCGGCCGTGGGCTTCTACGGCACCAGTGAAACCGGCAGCTTCAGCGAATCAAGCCCCCCGGGCAGCGACCTGCTGGCTGAGATCTGTCAGCGCTGGGAGGAGGCCGCATCCCGCCGGCCCGCTTCCTGTCGGCTGGTGATCCTGCGCATCGGCATCGTGCTGGGGCCGGACGGTGGCGCCTTGAGCAAGATGCTGCCGGTGTTCCGCATGGGTTTCGGGGGGCCCCTGGGCAATGGCCGCCAATGGATGAGCTGGATCCATCGCCACGACCTCTGCCGTCTGATCGGCCGCGCCCTGGAGGATCCGGCGATGGCCGGGGTCTACAACGCCGTGGCCCCCCATCCGGTCACGATGGCTGGCTTCACGGCCGAGCTGGGGCGCACCCTGGGCCGGCCCAGCCTGCTGCCCGTGCCGGGCCCGGTGCTGCAGGTGCTGCTGGGGGATGGCGCCAAGGTGGTGCTGGAGGGCCAGCGGGTGGAACCGCAGCGGCTGCACGAGCTGGGATTCCAGTTTCAGTACCCCGACCTCAGCGCTGCCCTCGCCGCTGCCACCAGCCCAGGGCGCCGCTAACCAGGGCGGCGGCCATCAGCAGGCCGATCGCCGGCGTGAACAGGGGCTCCCACAGCCGCTGGAACAGGTTGAGCGGAGCTTCGATCTTCTGGCTGTGACACAACACGGCCACCACAAACCACAGGGCCCCGGCAATCACCAGGAACACGTCGATCACCAGCAGCAGATCGATCACTCCCTTCAAGCGCTGCGGGAGCGGCAGGCTCTGGGCGTCGGCCTCAGCCATCGAGCCAGGCCCGCACTTTCTCCATCGCGGCCCAGCCCGGCCGGCGGCGCAGGCCGTCGGCCATCGACTCCTGCAGTTCACCGGCCAGTTCGGGAGCCATCACCAGCACCCGCTGCACGATCTCGATGTGCTCACGCACGCCCTTGGCCCCGGTCTCCAGCATCGCCAGGCTCAGATTCACCCGGGCCTGGGGGTCCTGGGGGTTGAGCTTCACGGCCATGCGTGCGGCCCGCAGGGCCTCCAGCGGCTGCCCGTCCAGGAGCTGCAGCCAGGCCAGACAGGTCCAGCCGGCCGACTGGCGGGGGGCCTGCTGGGTGATGGCCAGGAAGTCGGCGATCAGCGCGCCGGCCGGGGCACCGGCGTTGTAGCGGCTGATGGCCTGATCAAACAACGAGCCTTCGCCCCCTTCGGCACTGGCATCGCCGGGGCTGCTGGAGAGGTTGCCCGCTGGGGCAGTGGTGGTGGCGGTGCTAGTGGCTGCGCTGTCGGTCACGGCGTGCGGAGGGGAAGCTGGATCGTGCCCTCAGATTGCCATCCGGTCCGGGCTCACACCGCAAATGAGCTGCCGCAGCCGCAGGTCTGGGAGGCGTTGGGGTTGGAGAAGTTGAAGCCGCCGCCGATCAGGGCGCTGGAGAAGTCCAGCTGCATCCCGTAGATGTACAGGAGGCTCTTGGGGTCGCTCACCACAGTGAAGCTGGCGGCGCCGTCCGGTTCGTAGATGTAGCGCTCGTCGTCATCGCGGATCTCGGCGGCGTCGATGAAATCCATCGTGTAGCTCATGCCGCTGCAGCCGCCCGAGCGCACGCCCACCCGCAGCACCTTGCCCGCACCCTGCTGCTGCATCAGGGCCGCCAGCTGTTTCATCGCCGGCTCAGTGATCTGGATGCCCTTGCCATCCCGGGCGGTGTGGGTGGGGGCCGGGGAGAGGGTGTCGATGCTCATGGCCGTGGGGATGGGCGAAACGCGCCTGTTGGCACCACTGTATGGAGGCCGGTGAGCGGTTGCCTGATCCCTGCGGGACTGCCGGCGAGCCCCTGCCGGCAGGGCCGGCTCCATAGAGTCGTGCCCGAATAACTGGAGCAAGCAGGGTGCGGGTCGCCATCGTTGGAGCTGGACTGGCCGGACTGGCGGCGGCGGTGGACCTGGTGGACGCCGGTCACCAGGTGGATCTGTATGAGGCCAGGCCCTTCATGGGCGGCAAGGTGGGCAGCTGGGTGGATGAGGGCGGCAACCACATCGAGATGGGGCTGCATGTGTTCTTCTTCAATTACGCCAACCTGTTCGCCCTGCTGCGCAAGGTGGGAGCCTTTGAGAACCTGCTGCCCAAGGACCACACCCACCTGTTCGTGAACACGGGCGGCGATCTGCGCGAGCTCGACTTCCGCTTCGGCCTCGGCGCCCCCTTCAACGGCCTCAAGGCCTTCTTCACCACCCCCCAGCTCGACTGGATCGACAAGCTGCGCAACGCCCTGGCCCTGGGCACCAGCCCGATCGTGCGTGGCCTGGTGGACTACGAGGGGGCGATGAAGACGATCCGGGCCCTGGATCGCATCAGCTTCCAGCAGTGGTTCGTGAGCCACGGCGGCAGCGAGCAGAGCATCAGGCGGATGTGGAATCCGATCGCCTACGCCCTCGGCTTCATCGACTGCGAGGCGATCTCGGCCCGCTGCATGCTCACCATCTTCATGATGTTTGCAGCGAAAACCGAGGCCTCCAAGCTCAACCTGCTCAAGGGCTCGCCGCACCGCTGGCTCACTGGCCCGATCCTCGACTACATCACCCAGCGCGGCGGTCAGCTGCACCTGCGCCACCGCGTCAGCGAGGTGCTGTTCGAGGAGGGCGCCCCCGGAGACGATGGCCAGACCGCCACCCGGGTGAGCGGCCTCAAACTCGGCACTCCCGAGGGCGAGATCACCGTGCAGGCCGACACCTACCTGGCCGCCTGCGATGTGCCTGGCATCCAGCGGATGGTCCCGGCGGCCTGGCGCCGCTGGCCCCTGTTCGAAAACATCTACAAGCTCGAAGCGGTGCCGGTGGCCACCGTGCAGCTGCGCTACGACGGCTGGGTCACCGAGCTGGGTGACACCCCCTCTGCCCAAGCCGCCCGCACCGATGTGGACCGCCCCACCGGTCTCGACAACCTGCTGTACACGGCCGATGCCGACTTCAGCTGCTTCGCCGATCTGGCCCTGGCCAGCCCCGAGGACTACCGCAAGGAGGGGCTGGGTTCGCTGCTGCAGTGCGTGCTCACCCCGGGTGATCCCTGGATCCCGAAGAAAACCGAGGAGATCGTGGCCCACACCGACGCCCAGGTGCGCGCCCTGTTCCCCTCCGCCGCCGGCCTCACCCTGGTGTGGAGCAATGTGGTGAAGCTGGCCCAGTCGCTCTATCGCGAAGCGCCGGGCATGGAGCCCTACCGGCCGGATCAGCGCACGCCGGTGAGCAATTTCTTCCTGGCCGGCAGCTACACCAAGCAGGACTACATCGATTCGATGGAGGGCGCCACCATGAGTGGCCGGCTGGCGGCGGCTGCCATCCTGGGCAGGCAGGCCCAGCTCGCCAGCAACGCCGCGGTCGCCGATCCGGTTTCCCTCTCTTCCTCCTGAACACCATGGGCCGTTGGCTCGAGCACAGCGTCACCTCTGAGATCAACGCCCCCGTGGAGCAGGTGTGGGCGGTGTGGAGCGACCTGGAGGCCATGCCGCGCTGGATGCGCTGGATCGAGTCGGTGGTCACCGAACCCGGCAACCCCGATCTCACCGACTGGACCCTGGCGGCCCAGGGCTTTCGCTTTCATTGGAAGGCCCGCATCACCCAGCGGGTGGAGGCCCAGCAGCTCCACTGGGAATCGGTGGGCGGACTGCCTACCAAAGGCGCCGTGCGCTTCTATCCCCAGGCCGATGGCCGCACCGCCGTGAAGCTCAGCGTCAGCTACGAGCTGCCGGGGGTCTTGGCACCGTTGATGGAACCCAGCATTCTGGGAGGCATTGTGACCAAGGAGCTGCAGGCCAACCTTGACCGCTTTCGTGACCTGGTTGAAGACATTCATCGCTAGGCCAGGCAGCGCTGGCTCAGGCAGGGCTAGGATTGGCTTGCCTGGGGCCGCCCCCCTGGCGCTGGCCCTGCTGGCGTCGGGCTGTGGTCTGATCGGCCGCTCCCCCAAGGCGGAGCTGCCCCCAGGTCCACCGCCCGAGCCCGCTGAGGCGGAGGCTGCGCCCCCCCCCCTGGCTGGCCTCACGCCCTTGCCCACTGCCAATGCGTTGCTGGCTTCCGTCGCGATCGGACGGGAGGATCCCCTTGCCCCCCAGGCGCCCGTACCCAGGAGTGCTGGATCGGCATCCCGGCCGCCGGGAGCCCAGACGCCCCCCGGGACCGCCAAGCCGCAGTCTGCAGGTTCTCAAGGTTCCGCTGGGGGGGCATCACCAGCCACCCGTCCGGCAGCACCAGTCCGGCTGCAGCTACCCGACAACTTCCGCTTCAGCGGCGTGCTGCGGGCTGGCTCCACCCCCCAGGCCTTCGTGGAGGTTGGCGATCAGAGCGGGCCGGTCTGCCCCGGGGCCGATGGGTCCTGCCCCGCATCGGGCCTGCCCACGGTGCTCCCCAGGGGCTGGGGCGTGGCCGCCATCGATGTGGAGCGTGGCCTGCTCACCCTGCGCAAGGGCAGCCGTACGGTCACGACCCAGCTCTGAGCGGGCGGTCTCGCAGGATCTCCCTGCAGGCCTGAAGCAGTCCGTCGAGGTCGAAGGGGTTGGCTTCAGCATCCACCCGTCCCAGCTCCTGGCGGCAGCGCTCACTGGTCTGGGGCCCGATCGACACGATGGCCAGCCCCTCCAGTTTGCAGTGCCAGTCGTCGCCGAAGGCCTCCCGCAGCAGCCGGGCTGTATGGCTCACGGTCTTGCCACTGCTGAAGGTGATGGCATCGAGCCGGCCCTGCTCCAGGGCCGCCAGCGTGGCGCTGGGCAGACCCCGGGGGCAGCGGGTCTCGTAGGCGGGCACCTCCACCACGCGGGAGCCAGCGGCGGCGAAAGCCTCGGCCAGCAGGGTGCGCCCACCGCTCTGCACCCGTGGCAGCAGCAGCCGCAACCCCCAGCCGGATACCGGGAAGTGCTCCACCAGGCTGTCGGCCACGAAGGCGGGAGGGACAAAGTCGGCCGGAGCACCCAGCTCCTCCAGCCGCTGGGCCGTTTTCCGGCCCACGGCGGCCAGGTGCACCCCTGCCGGCCTGCGCGCCAGGCTGCTGCCGAGTCGCCGCAACCGCTGCTCCACGGCCTCCACGCCGTTGCTGCTGGAGAACACCAGCCAGTGGAAGTCCGCCAGCTCCTCGAGGGCATCGTCCAGGGGGCCCCAGCTGTCCGGGGCGGTCACCACCAGTGCCGGCAGGTCCAGCACCTCAGCTCCGGCGGCGGTGAACAGCGCCCGGGCCGCCCCCAGCTGGTGCTCAGCCCGGGTGATCGCCACCCGGCGACCGCTCAGGGGTGGGGGCTCTGGCAGGGGATGGCTGGTCATGGAGCGCTGGCGGAGCGGCGGGGCGGATGGCAGCTGCAGGCGGGTCGGCCTGGGGCGGGGGATGGATCAGCTGTCGAGCTTCACCAGGGCCTCCACCTGCTGGCGCAGGGCCCGGGCCTCGGCGGCCAGGCCCTGGCGCTCCAACAGCAGGATGGCCTGGCGGAAGCCGGCGCGGGCACCACCGATATCTCCAGCCAGCAGCAGGGCCGCAGCCAGATTGCGGTGCAGGTCGGCCTGCTCCGGCTCGAGGCTGAGGGCCTGCCGATAGGCGGCGATGGCCGCGCCCAGCTGCCCCCGGCGCCGCTCCACCAGCCCCAGGCTGGCCCAGCCGAGGGCCAGCTCCGGCGCGGCCGCGCTGGCCTGGCTGCAGAGGTCGGCCGCCTCCGCCAGGAGCTGCTGCTGCTCCGCGGCAGGAGCGGGCTCGGCCGCCTGCTCCAGCAGCAGCCCCGCCAGGTTGAGCCCCGCCGCCAGGGTGACCCGGGGCGCCAGGGGCAGGGCCAGTGCCTGGCGGTAGAGGCTGGCGGCCAGGGCAGGGTCGGCGGGCGCTTCGGCCAGGGCCAGGTGCAGCAGCAGTTCAAAGCGTTCCGCCAGGGCTTCGGCGCCGCAGTTCTCCAGACCAAGGCGCAGCAGGGCCCGGCCCCGCTCCAGCTCCCCTGTGCTCACCAGCAGGCTGCCCAGCTTGGCGCAGGCGTAGGGGTTGCCCGGGTGGTGCTCCAGGTCGGCTTCCATCGCCCGGCGCAGCCGGGCCGCCTTGTCACTGGCCTGCAGCAGCTCCGGCCGGTAGCCGTCGTGGCCCAGGGCGGGGATGGCGCAATCGGCGATCCGCCAGTGCGGTGCCCGCCGCAGCAGGGCCAGCACGCTGTCATCGATCATCGCGTGATAGGGCCGGCTCCAGCGGATGGCCGGGTGGCGGCGAAACAGACGGCTCACCCGCGAGTAGGGCGACTGGCGGGCCCCCCGTTCCAGGCGCAGCAGGTTCACCACCAGCAGATCCGGCTGGGCCATCAGCTGCCTCAGGGGCTGGCGGGCCTCCGCCAGCAGCTGCTCATCGGCATCGAGCACCAGCACCCACTCCCCGTGCACGAGGTCGAGGGCCGCATTGCGGGCCGGGGCGAAGTCGCCGGGCCAGTCCAGGTGGTGCACCACCGCGCCGCAGCCTTCGGCGATCGCCACGGTGCCATCGTTGGAGCCGGTGTCGACGATCACCATCTCGTCCACGAAATCGGCCACTGAGGCCAAGCAACGCTCCAGCCGTTCGGCCTCGTTGCGCACGATCATCGAGAGGCTGAGCTGCATCGGGCTGCCCCTAGTCGGTGAACTCAGTGGGTACGGCATTTGCTTCCGCACTTCGGCCCAGACCCAGGGCCCCCAGCACGGCTTGCTGGGCCAGGGGCATCTGGCCGGGGCAGTAGGCCGCCGGTGTTTGCGGCGGGAGCGTGCGGCGCAGGCTGTCCCAGAGGTAGGGGCTGCCGTAGACCGCCAGCCCAGCCAGCCGTCCGGCCCGCTGCAGCTGCCCGAGGGCCGCCGCCCAGGGTTCACCATCACCGGCAGTGCCGCGGAAGGGGTTGCCGCGCACGAACAGCTGCACCAGCACCGGCCCGGTCCCCAGTCGATCCAGTTGCAGGGGAGCCAGGGGGTCGGACGACCAGAGGATGGGGGTTTCAGCCGCCATCAGCCGGGGCTGGAAGCCCGCCGCCTCCGGCAGGCCCAGGGCGGGCGCCGTGGCAGGCAGAAAGGGGGCTAGCAGGGCCTGGTCCAGCCGCAGAAGATTCACCCCCTTGTCCCCCCGGCGGCCCAGCCGGCCACCCTGGTGTTCGAGGGTGGCGCTCACCAGCTCCCGGCACAGCTCCAGATCGGCGCTGGCGGCCCTCTCCGGATCGGGAGGTGCCGCCGCACAGCGGCCAAGGGCCCGCTGGCGGCGCGCGGCGCTGGCTTCCAGCTGCGCCAGCGGCAGCCGGCCCGTGTCCACCGCCGCTGTGATCGCCGCGATGGCCAGCCGGGCATCCGCGGGCATCAGCACCAGGTCGGCCCCGGCCTCCAGGGCCAGCACGGCCGCTTCCCCAGCCCCGTACTGGCCGGCAATGGCCTCCATCACCAGGGCATCGGTCACCACCAGCCCCTCGAAGCCCAGCTGCTCACGCAGCAGCTTGTGCAGCACGGCCCGCGAGAGGGTGGCCGGGCGCTCCGGATCGAGGGCTGGCAGGGTGAGGTGGCCCGTCATCACCGCCTCCACGCCGGCGGCGATGGCCTGGCGGAAGGGGGGCAGTTCCACCTGCTCCAGCCGCTCGCGGCTGTGGGGCAGCAGGGGCAGTTCCAGGTGGGAGTCGCTGGTGGTGTCGCCGTGGCCCGGGAAGTGCTTGGCGCAGCCGAGCACGCCGGTGGCCTGCAGGCCCCGCAGGAAGGCCGCTGCCAGGGCTCCGGCGCTGGCCGGATCCTCCCCCCAGGCGCGCACGTTGATCACCGGGTTGGCCGGGTTGTTGTTCACGTCGCACACGGGCCCCAGCACCCAGTTGAGCCCCACTGCCCGGGAATCCAGGCCACAGCAACGGCCATAGCGCTCGGCCAGGGCCAGGGCCCGCTCGGGCTCCCGGCCGTGCAGGCGGCCGAGGGCCAGGGGCGGCACCAGCCAGCTGGCCCCCTCGAAGCGCTGCCCCACCCCCTCCTCCACGTCGGCGCAGAGCAGCAGGGGCTGGCAGGCCCAGCCCTGCAGCTGGCGGGTGCGCAGGGCCAGTTCGGTGGCGCTTCCACCCAGCAGGATCACGCCGCCCACCCCCAGGGCCAGCAGCTCCTGCAGTTCGCCATTGGCCAGTTCCCACTGGGGGTAGCGGCGCTGGTGGTCGGCCAGGTGGCCGCTGGCGCGGACCACAACAAGGCTGGCGATCAACCGCTGCAGGTGCTGATCCGGTGCCGGCGTGGTCATGCCTGCAGCGCGTCGCTGTCCTGGTCCGGAGTGGCCACCTCGCCCAGCTCCGCCGTCAGCCCCTCCACCGGATCCCCCCGTTGGCTGCGCTCCCGCTCCAGCTGGTTGAGCAAACTCAGCACCGAGGTGCCCCGCTCCATGCCCCGGTCGTGCACGAACACCACCTCCGGCGTGCGGCGCATCTTCAGTCGTCGGCCCAGTTCCCCCTTCACGAAGGGCGTGGCCGAGCGCAGGCCGGCCATCGCCTGCTCCCGGTCGTCATCCGAGCCGAACACGCTCACGAAGATCTTGCAGTGCTGCAGGTCGCCGGCCACCTCCACGTGGGTGACGCTCACCAGCCCATGGCCCACCCGCTCGTCCTTGATGCCACCTTGCAGCAGCTCACTCACTTCTCGGCGGATCAGGGAGGCCACCCGCTCCACCCTTCGGCCCTGGGCCATCGCTACGCGACCGGTTGGATGTTCACCATCGCACGCAGGATCAGCCCCAGGCTGAGCAGGCCGCTCACCGCCGCGCCGATCAGGGCCACGGCGGTGACGGGATTGCGGGCCCGGGCCGCCAGCGGCTCCAGCACCGAGTTGGCCACCCCCAGGCCAAAGGCGATCAGGTAGCGCGGGTAGCGCGTCACATTGAGGAAGAAGTCCTTCATGGCCCCCTGGGCAGCCGATCAGTGCTGCTGGCTACTCTGCCGCCTGGCCCCGAGTCCCGGCGCATGCAGCTCCACCAGTTCCGCCACTCGGCCTTCTGCGAGAAGGTGCGCCTGGTGCTGGAGGCCAAGGGCCTCGACTACAGCCTGGTGGAGGTCACTCCGGGGGTGGGCCAGCTGGAGCTGTTCCGTCTCTCCGGCCAGCGGCAGGTGCCGGTGCTGGTGGACGGCCCCGACGTGATCGCCGATTCCACGGCCATCGCCCTGCATCTGGAGCGCCGCCATCCCCTGCCGGCCCTGCTGCCGGCCGATCCCCAGCTGCGGGCCCGGGTGCTGCTCCTGGAGGACTGGGCCGACACCGCCCTGGCCTCCGGTTGCCGCCTGGCCCTGCTCCAGGCCGCCGCCGGCGACCCGGTGCTGCGCACCGCCCTCTTGCCGGAGGCCACGCCGGCCCCGCTGCGCCAACTGGTGGGGGGGCTGCCGGCGGCTCTGTTGGGTGGGGTGGGTGACACCCTCGGCGGCATGCTCGCTGGGGATGCCCCTCGCCAGTTGCAGCGCAATCTCGAACAGCTGGCCGTGCTCTGCGCGGCCAACCCCTACCTGGTGGGGGACGCGCTCAGCCTGGCCGACCTGGCGGTGGCGGCTCAGCTCTCCCTGCTCAGTTTCCCCGCCAGCAGTGGAGCTCCCCTGGCCGGCCGAGGCGTCAGCGGGATTGCCGACAATCCCCTGCTTGCATCGCTGTTCCTCTGGCGGGATCAGTTGCTGCCCCAACGGGCTCCAGCCTGAGGCTGAAATGGTCGCTGCGCAGGGCCGCTACGGTCAGTCCCCGGGCGGGTGATCCATAGCTGGCTTGCCACTGTTCGACCCGGATCGAGCCGTCCTGCCCAAGGCGGAAGTGGCTCAGGGTCTCCACCCGGCTCACCGCCGGATCTCCTCTGCCGTGGAGCACCTGCAGGGCGAGCTCGTCCACCAGCAGCTCGTCGCTGGCAGCCAGCTCCCGTCGGCGCCCCACCACGGTGGATTCCAGCTGCAGCGGCAGGCCGTCGGCCAGGCGCAGATGGGCAATCTGGCGGTTGGGGTTGGCGGGATCATTGGCCACGCCGCCCAATTGGTCACCCAGCAGGGCCCGGCCCACGGCCGCGGCGTTGGTGCTGCGCTCGCCCACCACCCCCGCAGCTGAGGGGATGAAGCGCACGCAGTAGCGGCTGCCGTCGCTGCTATTCACCTGCCAGTCGCCCAGGAACCAGTCGGGGTAAACCAGATCACTGCGGCCCGGAGGCTGCAGGGGCGCCGGCAGCCGCCACTGCGGCCACTGCTGAATTCGCTCGGCCAGCGGCGCCTCCTTGGCCGCCGCCAGGGCGGCGGCCCCCACCGTGCCTGCTGGCAGCCCGAGCAGCAGGGCGAGGGCCAGGGCCATGCCCGCCAGGATGGTGCGCAGCTGTCTGCAGGCCATGTCTGATCCCCTGATCCGGGAGCTCGATCATTACGTGGTGCTGGAGCCCGGGGGCGGCGAGCGCATCCTCAGCGCAGCCGAAACCCTGCAGTGGCTCGAGCGGCAGCTGGCCGCGATGGCCGCGCCCCCGGCCGATCTTGAGGATCTGCCCAAAGGGCGTCTCCAGGCTGAGCGGCTGCTGGACACCGCCTGTGAACTGGAACTGGAGCCGGGTCTGCGTGTGCAGTGGTTCGCCGTGCGGCTTGAGCCTGCGGGTGGAGCCTGAGGGGCCAGCCGGTGGATGGGCTCCGGCTGGACCTAGTTGAGGCTGCTGGTGATCTCTCCCCCCTGGTGCTGCAGCAGGGCGGGCTGCAGCGGTGCTTCGGGCCGCTCGCGCAGGATCCCCGGCAGGGCCTCCAGCACCAGCTGGGCCACCTGGGGCGGTTGCTCCTGCCGCTGGCACACGTGCAGATCAGCCTGGGCATACAGCGGCTGGCGCTCGGCCAGCAGCTGCCGCAGCCGGCTGCCGAGGTCGTCGGCCTGCAGCAGTGGCCTGGGGGTGGGGTCGCTGCCCAGCCGCGCCAGCAGCTGCTCGGCCGGGGCGTCCAGCCACACCACCAACCCCTGGCGCATGTGGCCCCAGTTCTCCGGCCGGGTCACCACCCCGCCGCCGGTGGCCACCACCAGCGAATGCCAGCCGCTGATCTGCCCCAGCACGGCCGTCTCCAGCTGGCGGAACTGCGCTTCGCCCTCGCTGGCGAAGATCTCGGGGATCGTGCGTCCCGCCGCCCCCTCCAGCACCGTGTCGGCATCCACGAAGCGGTAGCCCAGGGCATCGGCCAGGGGACGGCCCACGGCGCTCTTGCCAGCCCCCATCATCCCCACCAGGTAGAGGTTGAGGCCCTGCAGGCGCTGGGCCAGCTCCTGGTGGGTGGGTGGGGCCATGGCTGCGCCGGCGGCTGAATCAGCCCCGTTTCTAGGATGGAGAACCTGTGGATTTCGGCGATGACGGCCAGCGCCACTCCCCGCCCGTTGTGCCCGGAGGTGGGAGGTGCCCATGGCGCCGGCCGTCCCTGCGTGATCACCCGCCGGGCCCGCTTCAGTGCCAGCCATCGCTACTGGCTGCCCGAGCTCAGCGCCGCCGAGAACGAGGCCCGTTTCGGCCCTTGCACCCTGGCCCCCGGCCATGGCCACAACTACGAGCTGATCGTGGCCATGGGCGGTCCCCTCGATGGTGACGGCATGGTGCTCAACCTCTCCGAGGTGAAACACGCCATTCGCGCCGAGGTCACCGCCCAGCTCGACTTCCGCCACCTCAACGACGTGTGGCCGGAGTTTGACCTGTCCTGGCCCGAGGGCAGCCTGCCCAGCACCGAAGCCCTCTGCCGGGCGATCTGGACCCGGCTGGCGGGGCAGCTGCCGCTGGTGGGCCTGCGCCTCTATGAACAGGACAGTCTCTGGGTGGACCTGCTGCCCCCATCCCCTTCCAGTTTCGATTCCCCTGCCGCCACCGCCGTTCCCATGGAAGCCTTCCTCTCGATCCGCACTCACTTCGCCGCCGCCCACCGGCTGGCCCGGCCGGAGCTCAGCCAGGCCGAGAACGAGGCCATCTACGGCAAGTGCGCCCGCCCCCACGGCCATGGCCACAACTATCTGCTCGATGTCACGGTGCGCGGCGCCATCGAGCCCCGCTCCGGCATGGTGTGTGACCTGGCGGCCCTGCAGCGCCTCGTCGACGACCTGGTGGTGGATCCCTTCGACCACACGTTTCTGAACAAGGACGTGGAGCACTTCGCCAGCACGGTGCCCACCGCCGAGAACATCGCCCTGCACATCGCCGACCTGCTCACCGGCCCGATCGCCGCCACCGGCGCCCGCCTGCACAAGGTGCGCCTGCAGGAAAGCCCCAACAACGCCGCCGAGGTGTTCGCCGAGACCCCCCAGCTGGAGATGGTGCCCGCTGCCCTGGAGGCCCTGGTCGCTGGCTGAGGGCAGCAGGCTGCGGCTGGTGCTGGCCGTCAGCCTTGACGGCCGGCTTGCCCCCCCGGATGGAGGGGCTGCCCAGCTGGGCGGCCCCGGGGATCGCCGGATGCTGGAGGAGGCCCTGGCCTGGGCCGATGCCGCCCTGGTGGGGGCTGAGACCCTGCGTCGCCATGGCAGTACCTGCCTGATTCGCCAGCCCGATCTGCTGGATCAGCGTCGTCACCAGGGCCGGCCCCACCAACCCCATGCCCTGGTGCTCAGCCGCACGGGTGCCCTGCCGGTCGCGTTGCCCTTCTGGCAGCAGCCGCTGCAGCGCTGGTGGCTTCGGCCGCGCGAGGCCGGCAGCAGCCCCACTGCCGCATCCTTTGATCGCCAGCTGCCCTTCGACAGCTTGCTGGAGTTGCGTCAGCAGCTGGCGGACCTGGGCCTGAGCCGGCTGGTGCTGCTGGGCGGTGCCGACCTGGCCAGCCAGTGGCTGGCTGCCGGCCTGGTGGATGAGCTCCAACTCACCCTCTGCCCGCTGCTGCTGGGCGGAGCCCACAGCTGGTGCGCCGCCGATCCGGGGTTGGGACTGGAGCGCTGGCGCTGGCGCCTGCTGGAGCAGCGGCCCCTGGAGGGCGATGAGCTGCTGCTGCGCTATGGCCGTGAGGAGCCGGCCCGCTGAGAGAGCTCCCGCAGGGAGAGCCCGTCCAGGCTGCTGGCCGGCAGTCCCAGCTGGCGTGCCACGCAGCGCTTCACGATCCGCTCCCCTTCAGGCCCCAGCTCCCGCTGCAGCAGTTCCTTCAGAACGGCGAGCCCCTTGCCGCTGGCATCGGTCTCCTGCACCAGGCAGCGGCTGGTGGGGGCAGCCAGCTGGCGGCAGGGTCGCTCCAGCTGGCTGGCCAAGGTCGGCTGCTTGCCGGCCAGGCCCTCCACGCAGGCCTGGGTGAGACGGTCCTCCAGCTGGGGGCGCATCAGGTTGAGCACGGGCCGCCAGAGGCCGGCCTGGGCTGCGACGGGCCAGAGCAGGCCCAGGAGCAGCAGGGTGGCCAGATGGCGGCGGGGGGGCGTCACGGGCTGGGAGCACGCTGGTTAGTTTTGCGGTCACTGCTGCCGCAGCCATGGCTGAGCTGCAAGCGTCCTGGTGCCGGTCGCTGGCCGACATCCCAGAGTCTGCCTGGGATCAGCTGCTTGCCGATGGGGCATCCCCGTTCTACCGCTGGCGCTGGCTGCGGCAGCTGGAGGCCAGTGGCAGCATCGTGCCCCGCCAGGGCTGGCAGAGCTGCCATCTCGCCCTCCGGCGCGGCGATCAACTGATTGCCGTGGCCCCGCTCTACCTCAAGGGCCACAGCAACGGCGAATTCGTGTTCGACCAGAGCTTCGCCCAGCTGGCCGGCCAGCTGGGGCTGCGGTATTACCCCAAGCTGGTGGGCATGAGCCCGGTGAGCCCGGTGCAGGGCTACCGCTTCCTGATCGCCCCCGCTGAGGACGCTGCCGCGCTCACCGCCCTGCTGCTGGAGCTGATCGACCAGTTCTGCCGGCAGCAGGGCATTCTCAGCTGCAACTTCCTCTACGTGGATCCCGCCTGGCAGCCCCTGGCCGAGGCGGCCGGCTGCTCCGCCTGGGTGAACCAGCAGAGCCAGTGGAGCAATCCCGGCCACGCTGATTTCAACGGCTATCTGGCCAGCTTCAACGCCAACCAGCGCCGCAACATCAAGCGGGAGCGCCGGGCGGTGGCCGCCGCCGGCCTGGCGGTGCAGCCGCTGGTGGGCGAGGCGATCGCCCCGGAGCTGGTAGGCCGCATGCACGCGTTCTACGCCCAGCACTGTGCCCGCTGGGGACCCTGGGGCAGCAAGTATCTCAGTGAGGAGTTCTTCGAGGCGCTGGCGAGCGATCCGGCCCTGCGCCGCCACCTGGTGCTGTTCAGCGCCCACCGCGGCGATCCCGCCGAGCCCGTGGCCATGTCGCTGTGCGTGCGCGGCGCGGATCACCTCTGGGGCCGTTACTGGGGCAGCGATCAAGAGATCGACTGTCTGCACTTCGAAGTGTGCTACTACGCGCCGATCGAATGGGCGATCGCCAACGGCATTCGCCACTTTGATCCCGGGGCCGGCGGCAGTCACAAGCGGCGCCGGGGCTTCGTGGCCCAGCCTCGGGTGAGCTTGCACCGCTGGAGCGATCAGCGCTTCGCGGCGATCCTGCGCGACTGGCTGCCGGGTGCCAATGCCGAGATGGCCCGCGAGATCGAGGCGATCAACGCCGAGCTGCCCTTCACCGCTGCCTACGATCCACCCCATGCCCCAACCCCTCGATCCGACCCAGCGGCGTGAGCTCGACGACCGGCTCTCACAGCGCTTCATCGCCCTCGATCCGGCGGGCTACTTCCTGATCAAGCTCGACCGCGATGCCGGCGAGCTGATCGCCGAGCACTACGCCAACAGCATCGACGAGCGCGGCCTGGCCACCGATCCCGACAGCGGTGAGGTGATCAGCTGCCGTGGCGCCGGCCCCAGGGAGCCCCAGGCTGTGTACCGGGGGCGGAGTGCCAAGGAGCTGGGCGTGGCGCTCACCGAGGGTGCTGGTCCCCACCCGCTCAGTTGCCTTGATCACGCCCTCTACCTGGGTCGCGAGCTGCAGAAGGCGGAGGCGGCCCTGGAGGCTGGCTGTGAGTACGTCCAGGATTAAGGCCCAGTCCCCAGAGGCCTAGCTGGCCACCATCTGGGGCGGGGCCACCATCAGCGAATGGGAGGGATCCTTCGGCAGACCGGCAATCTGCTCCTGGATTTCCCGGCGCACGATCTGGCGGTACTCGAGGAAGTGCTCGCTGTGGGCCAGGATCGAGATGAAGCCCTTGAAGCGGGCCGGGTTGTGACGCCACATGCCGGCCAGGGCCCGCCAGAAGCGCCAGCGTGTGTTGCGCTTGATCCCCTGGCGCCACACCACGATCCCCAGGGCCCGCAGATCCACCCAGGACATCCCTTTCTTGCCAGTCGGGGTCAGCGTCTGCGCGGATTCGCTCGGCATGGCGGTGCCGGCTGCATGGGCGGCCTGCTGCCTGAGAATCTGCTTGTAGCGCTGGGGCGGCAGCTTGAGGAAATAGCTGTACACCCGGTCGATGTAGGCGTTGGGCTCATACAGCGCTGAGAACGCCTCCATGTATTCGGTGGCGATGTCCTGGATCGGCCGGGTGGGCACGAAGTTGAGCAGGTTGGTCTGGTTAACCCCCTTGGCGGCGGCGCTGTCCTGGATCAGGCGGCCCTCCTGCTCCAGCCGCGTCCACATGGCGGTGTTGGGCAGGGCCTGCAACATACCCATCATCGCGTGGGGAATGCCGGTGCGGGTCACGAACTCCACGATGCGGTTGCCGGCGCCGCGCTGTTCGCCGTCGAAGCCGATGATGAAGCCGGCCATCACCCGCAGGCCGCTGGCCGTGATCTTCTCCACCGACTCCTCCAGGGAGCTGCGGGTGTTCTGCAGCTTGCGGGCGGTTTCCAGGCTGGCGGCATCCGGGGTTTCAATCCCCAGGAACACGCTCTCGAAGCGGCATTCGGTCATCAGGTCCATCAGCTCCTGATCGGCGGCCAGATCCACCGAGGCCTCGGTGGCGAAGCTGAAGGGGTAGCCATGCTCGATCTGCCACTGGCGCAAGGCCGGCAGCAGCAACTTCACGTTGCGCTTGTTGCCGATGAAGTTGTCGTCCACCAGGAACACCGAGCGGCGCCAGCCCAGGTCGTAGAGCCGCTGCAGCTCGGCGACCAATTGCTCGGGGGTCTTGGTGCGTGGCTTGCGCCCGTAGAGCACGATTATGTCGCAGAACTCGCAGTTGAACGGGCAACCTCTGGAGAACTGCACCGACATCTCCGAGTAGGCGTCGAGTTCCAGCAGGTCGTAGCGCGGCACCGGCGTGGAGGTCACGTCCGGTTTCTCGCCTCCCGCCGTGAAGCGGCCACTGGTCTCGCCCCGCTCCAGGGCCTCCACGAACAGGGGCAGGGTGATTTCTCCTTCGTCGAGCACCTTGAAATCGGCCTGGTCCAGCTCAGGAGCGTCGGGTGTGGAACTGGCGAAGGGACCGCCCACGGCCACTGGCAGTCCGCGGGCCTTTGCGCGGGCGATCTGTTCGGCCATGTCGGCCTTCTGCACGATCATCCCCGAGATCACCACCAGCTCGGCCCAGGCCCACTCCTCCTCGCGCACCTCACGCACGTTGCGATCCACCAGTTTCATCTCCCAGCTCTGGGGCAGCAGGGCCGCCACGGTCACCAGCCCCAGGGGGGGGAGCAGCACCTTGCGGTCGATCAGCTCGAGAATCTTTTCGTAACTCCAGAAGGTTTTGGGGAATTCCGGGTAGATGAACAGGGTGCGCACGTGCTGCCTCAGCGGGAAGGCGACCAGAACGCTTACGCGGTCTCTGGGGTGACCTGTGGACTCCAAACCTAGGCCCACCTCCCTGTTGCTGGGTCCGCTGGGCGCCGGTTCTGCTGTAATGGCCCCATCCTCAAGCAGCAGCAGTCATGGGAGCAGCGATCTATCTGGGTCTGGTGGGCGGTGGCCTGGTGGCCGCCCTGGCCGCTTCCCTGGTGCTGCGCGGCGTCAAGCTGATCTGATCGCCCTCAGGGCGTCACCCACCATCGCCCTCGCGCCCACCACCTCGCCGATCTGGTCGTAGGTGTCCGCTGCAGTGATGCGCACGGGCACCATCGTTCCGGGTGCAGCGCAGAGCCCTCCTTCGCCCGGGAGCACCCGCACCTCCCCGTCCACCTCGGGGGCGAAACGGCTGCTGCGGCCGATCATTTCGCCGGTTCTGGGGTTCTCCTGCTCGATCAGCACGTCCACGATCCTGCCTATCCAGGCGGCGTTGCGGGCGGTGGCAATCGGCTGCTGCAGGGCCATCAGCCGGTCCTTGCGCTCGGCAGCGACCTCAGCCGGTACCTGATCCGGGAGCTCTGCCGCGGGGGTCCCCTCTTCCGCAGAGAAGGTGAACACGCCCACATGGTCGAACTGCTGCGCGGCCACAAAATCCAGCAGGTGCTCGAAGTGCAGCTCGGTTTCACCGGGGAAGCCCACGATGAAGGTGGTACGCAGCACCGCTTCAGGAAGCTGCTCGCGGATCCGCTGTAAAAGACCCCCGGTCACGTTGGCCTGCCAGGGGCGGTTCATCGCCCGCAGCACCTCGGGATGGCTGTGCTGCAGTGGCAGATCCAGGTAGGGCAGCACGTTGGGCACCTCCCGGTAGGCCGCCAGCACCTCGGGCGTCAGGCCGGTGGGATAGGCGTAGTGCACTCGGATCCAGGGGATCTCCACCTCCCCCAGGGCCCGCAGCAGCTCCGCCAGCTTTGGTGTGCCGTAGAGGTCGAGGCCGTAGTTGGTGGTGATCTGGCTGATCAGCACCAGCTCCTGTACCCCCTGGGCCGCCAGCTGTTGCGCTTCGGCCACGATGCTCTCGATCGGCCGCGAGCGCTGGTCGCCCCGCAGGTGGGGAATGATGCAGAAGGCGCAGCGGTAGTCGCAGCCCTCGGCCACCTTCAGGTAGGCAATGGCCTCGCTGGTGGTGCGGTAGCGGGGCAGGTGTTCATCGCCCACGAAGGTGGGATGGGCGCTCACCTGGTTCACCCGCTCGCCGGCTTCCACCCGCTCCAGCACGCTCACGATGTGCTGGTAGTCGCCGGTGCCCACGATCGCCTTCGCCTCGGGCAGGCTTTCGAGCAGCTCCTCCTGGAAGTGCTGGGCCAGGCAGCCGGCGATGATCAGCTCCTTGCCCTGCTCCGCCAGCTCCACCAGGGTGCGCACCGATTCCTGGCGGGCGTCCTGGATGAAGCTGCAGGTGTTCACCACCACCACGCTGGCGTCACTCTCATCGGCGCTCACGCCGTAACCCGCCTCGGCCAGCAGGCCGAGCATGTGCTCGGTGTCCACCCGGTTCTTCTCGCAGCCCAGGTGGGCGAAGGCCACGGTTGGTTTGGTCATCGTCAGCAGGCAGAGGGTCACGGCCGTCCCGACCTTCCACCCTATGGGTCTGCGCACAGCCAGGGTGGCTGCGAGAATGGGGCGATCGCCTGTTCCCCGTGACATCCAGCCGCCTCAGCGATCGCCTCAGTGCCAGCAGGCGCCGCCCCGACTCAGGGAGCCGTTGGCTGCGGGTGGTGATGGCGGTGTTGGCCACCATCGGTGCCATCGATACCGGGTCGATCACCCTCAAGCGCTGGGGTGTGCTGGGCTCCCTCACCTGCCCCGGGGGCGCTGACGGCTGCGACAAGGTGCTCGGCAGTGCCTGGGGCACCGTGCTGGGTCAGCCCCTGTCCCTGTTCGGCTTTCTGGCCTACCTGGCGGTGCTGCTGCTGGCGTTGCTGCCGCTGGTGCTCCGGGGCGAGTCGCGCGCGCGCCTGGCCTCCTTCAGTGGCTGGGGACTGTTGCTGATCAGCACCGGCATGGCGGTGTTCAGCCTGGTGCTGATGGGGGTGATGGCACTGAAGATCCAGGCGTTCTGTTTCTTCTGTGTTCTTTCGGCCCTGCTCAGCCTGGCGCTGTTCGTGCTCAGCTTGCTCTCGGGCGAGTGGCCCGATCGTGGCCAGCTGGTGTTCCGCCTGGTGCTGGTGGCCCTGGTGGTGGGTCTGGCAGGCCTCGGCTGGGCGGCGGCGGTCGACCGGCCGGCCGGGGAGATGGGCGGGCGCGGCGTGCCCCCCGTCGTCACCACCGTGAGCACGCCCGAGGCCATCGCCCTGGCTGAGCACCTCACCCGCTCGGGTGCGGTGATGTATTCCGCCTGGTGGTGCCCCCATTGCAACGACCAGAAGCAGCTGTTCGGCAAGGAGGCCACCGACCGGCTCACGATCGTGGAATGTGCCGCCGATGGCCGCAACAGCCAGACTGAACGCTGTTCCGCCAAGGGCATCCAGGGGTTCCCCAGCTGGGAGATCAAAGGGCAACTCGATTCTGGGGTGAAATCCCTGCAGCAACTGGCCGAACGCAGCGGCTTCAAGCCCTGAGCGACTGGCTTGCTGCCCCAGACCTTGATTCTCCCTACTCGCGCACGGGACTGGTCCTGATGCCGCTGCCCTGCTCCTGGCGGCTGTGCCGCCGCCAGTAGGGCTGGGGAGCCGGGGCATCGCTGCGGAAGTGCCCCCCCCTGCTTTCCCGACGGAAGAGGGCTGCCTCCACCAGCAGTTCCGTGAGGATCAGCCGCTGGTGCCATTCCTGCAGTGCGGCGAAGTCCTCCCCCTCCTGACGGCTGAGCAGAAGCTGGTCCGTCACCGGCAGGTCAGCGGCCTGGCGCCAGGCTGCCTGTGCCTCCAGCAACTGGCGCTGCCGCTGCAGCTGGCCCAGGGCCAGCCCCAGGCTGTGGCCCTGCCGCTCCACCCCCGCCACCTGCCAGCAGAGGTCGCGCAGGCGGCCGATCGCCTCCAGCAGCTGGGGGCGATCGGGCAGAGCTGTGTGTAGCAGCTGCCGCCGCCGTTCCGCTGCAGGAGGCAGGCCAGGCGGTTGGGGAGGCAGCGCGATCTCCCCCAGCTGACGCGCAAACACCAGGCATTCCATCAGGGAGTTGCTGGCCAGCCGGTTCGCGCCGTGCACGCCGGTACAGGCCACTTCGCCCACGGCATAGAGCCCGGGCACTGAGGTGGCGGACCGCAGATCGGTGGCCACCCCCCCCATCCAGTAATGGGCAGCCGGGGCCACCGGCAGGGGCTCCCGGGTGGGTTCGAGCCCCAGCTGGCGGCAGCGGCCCACGATCGTCGGGAACTGGCGCAGCAGGCGCTCCTCCCCCACCGGCCGCAGGTCCAGCCAGACGTGGCCCACGCGCTGCTCCTGCATGTGGCGCGCCAGGGCACGGCTCACCTGATCCCGCGGCGCCAGGTCGGCGCCAGCCAGATGGGCCACGGGGCTCTGGCCGCGGTGGTCGCGCAGTCGGGCCCCTTCGCCGCGCACCGCTTCCGAGATCAGGAAATGGGGTGCACCGGGAAGCATCAGTGCGGTGGGATGAAACTGCACGAACTCCAGGTCCTGCAGCTCGGCGCCCGCCTGCCAGGCCATCGCCAGGCCATCGCCGCTGGCCTGGGCGGGGTTGGTGGTGTGGGCGAAGAGATGCCCGCCCCCACCGGTGGCCAGCACCACCGCCCGGGCCGGCACCCAGCCGATCACGCCGTCGGCCAGGAGTTGGAGACCCTGGCAGCGCCCCCCCTCCACCCAGAGACGCAGGACCACCACGCTCTGGCGCTGCACCAGTCCCGGCCGCCGCCGCACCTCCCGCTCCAGGGCATCCACCAGGGCTCCACCGGTGCGGTCCTGGGCATGGAGGACGCGCCGATGGCTGTGGGCGGCCTCCAGGGTGGTGCTCAGGCCTGTTCCGTCGCGATCGAAGGCCATGCCCAGTTCGAGCAGCCGCTCCACGCATGCCGGGGCCTCATGCACCAGCAGCTCCACGGCGTCGCGGTTGCAGAGGCCGGCTCCGGCCCTGAGGGTGTCGTCAATGTGGCTGGTGAAGCTGTCGCCGGCGGCCGTCACCGCCGCAATCCCGCCCTGGGCCCAGCGGCTGGCCGACCGCGGCTTGCGCTCCTTGCTGAGCAGCAACACGCGCATGTGGGCGGGCAATTCCAGGCAGGCCATCAGGCCGGCGGCACCGCCGCCCACCACCACCACGTCCCAGGGCTGGTCGTACGGCGGATCCCAGCCCTGCTCCTCTTGGTCGATGTCAGCTGCCATGGCTGCCGGTTCCTTCCGGCCGTGCCGGCATCAAAAAAGCCGCCGGTGGCCCGACGGCTTGCGACGGCTCGGTGAGCTTAGGGAGTGGTGTTCAGCGGTATTGGCCGTCGTTGATGCGATCGAAACCCTCATTGAGGGCGATCGCTGGGGGGGTGACCGTGAAGTTCGCTTTGTACTTGTTGAACAGCTCTCGCTGGCGGTCGGTGAGATCAAGATCAAGCACATCGTCCACCGTGCTGTAGGGGCCGCCCAGCACGATCTTGCCCGCCAGGGTGGGATACATGCCGGGGAAGCTCTGGAAGCGCCGCACTGAGCAGTTGTTGAGGTCAACCTTGTCGCCCCGCTCGGCGATCTTGTCGTCGGCGAGGTTGCGGATTTCAGCGGCATGCACCACAGGGGGCAGGACCAAGCCCATCAGCAGGCCAGCCAGCAGAATCCCGGTCGTGAGCCAGGCAACCAGCCGTTTCATCGCAACACCTCTCGGAAGGATGGGAGATCAGGTGGGTGCACCACCGAGCGCCAACGCTACAGAATGCCCCGTTGGGGATCGCCGGGCCTGGGGCTGGCGGTAGCAGATCTTCAGATCAGCCCGCTCAGCCCCGGGGCGAGCAGGGCGAGAACGAGAAAAAGGGCATCCACCACCAGGGTGGTGGCCAGGGCAGTGGCGGCAATGCGGCCCACGGGGCCGCGCTTCCAGAGCAGGACACTGATCTGGAGGAGCACCGCACCAAAGCAGCCGACCAGCAGGAGCGGTGCTGGCTGGAGCAGGGTGCTGGCCGCCTGACTCAGCAGCTCCGCCGCTGCCCCCGGGGAGGCCCCCACGGCCAGCGGCCAGAGGGGCATCAGGCCGGTGGCGGCGATCGCGGCATCGGTGGCGGCGGTGCCCAGCAGGGAGCCGAGATAGAAGCCGCAGGCCAGGCGCCAGCGGCCACCCAGGCCTCCCAGGGCCAGGGGCAGGGCCAGGGCCTCCAGGGGCAGATGGCAGGCCGGGTATTGACGGGCCCATCCCCAGAACAGCGCTCCGGCCAGCCAGCTGCCACTGAACCCAACCAGGATCTCGCCGCAGCGGCGCAGGGCCGGCCTGTCTGTGTGGGCGAGGCCCACGCCCAGGGCCAGCAGCGCCGTGGTGAACAGCGCAGCGCTGAAGGGCGCATGGCGCACCCAGGGCGCCTCCACGAACACCGGCAGCACCACCAGCAGGCTGCTCAGCCACACGGCCGGCCAGGCCATCGATGACGCCTGGGGCCAGGCCTGGGGATGCCGGGCCCCAGGGGCTGCAGGCAAGGCCTGTGCTGCTGGCCAGCCAGGAGCCAAAGCACCTGCGGCGGCGCCGGAGATCGCCGCTGCCGTGCTGGCTGGACGTGGCACCGCTGAAACCCCGATCACCTACGTGTGAAGAAAGTTGTGCAACCTTAAGGGGTTTCGGTGGGCCTGCCGCCATAGCTTCACCTGGTTCCGAGCCCCCCTCCTGTTTTGCCAAGCCCATTGGTTGCCATGGCGAACCCCTTCCACACCGCGCTGGCGGTGGCCATGCCCACCCAGGACGGTGTGGGCATCGTGGTGGCCTGCTGGCGCGCCCTGGTGCTGGGCGTGGTGCAGGGCCTCACCGAATTCCTGCCCATCAGCAGCACCGCCCACCTCAAGGTGGTGCCGGTGCTGCTGGGCTGGGGCGATCCGGGCGTGTCGGTGACGGCCGTGATCCAGCTGGGCAGCATCGCGGCCGTGCTGGCTTTCTTCCGCCACGACCTGATGGAGGTGGGCCGCGGCATCGGCCGGGCCTTCCGTTATGGCCAGTGGGGCGATCCCTCGGCACGCCTCGGCCTGGCCATGGCCCTGGGCACCGTGCCGATCGTGATCGCCGGCCTGGCCCTCAAGCTCTGGGTTCCCGACTACGACAACGCCCCGGTGCGCAGCATGGGCTCGATCGCGATCGTCTCGATCGTGATGGCCCTGCTGCTGGCCCTGGCCGAACTGGTGGGCCGGCGCCAGCGCACTCTGGAGGCGGTGCGGCCGATCGATGGCGTGGTTGTGGGTCTGGCCCAGGCTTTGGCCCTGGTGCCGGGGGTATCGCGTTCGGGCAGCACACTCACCGCCTCCCTCTTTGATGGCTGGGAGAGGGCGGCGGCGGCGCGATTCTCCTTCCTGTTGGGTTTGCCGGCGATCACCCTGGCGGGCCTGGTGGAGCTCAAGGGCGCCCTGGAGGCCCCGGCCAACGGCGGCCCGATCCCGCTGCTGGTGGGGATTGTCTCGGCGGCCGTGGTGTCGTGGCTGGCGATCGCCTGGCTGCTGCGTTTTCTGCAGCGCCACAGCACCTGGATCTTCGTGGCCTACCGCCTGGCCTTTGGGGTCGCCATCCTGTTCTGGCTGCGCGCCACAGTGGAGGGGTAGAGCGCCAGGCCCGCCCCGCCGCCGATGTGGAACGAACCCTCCGCCGGCATTGCCGTTTCCGCCGCTGAAGCCGCCAATGCCACAGGGGGCGCCCCCCGCCTGCCCCAGCCGGCGGTGGTGGCCACGGTGGAGCTTGGCTCGATCGGCGAGGAGCTGGGCTTCCAGCCGGGCGACAAGCTCCTGAGCATCAACGGCCAGCGCCCCCGCGACCTGATCGACCTGCAGTTTCTGGTGGGGGAGGAGGAGCTGGTGCTGGAGGTGGAAGACCCCGATGGCACCCTCCACACCGTGAAGTTGGAGAAGGACCTCGACGAGGGCCTGGGCCTGGGCTTCACCGAGGCCCTCTTTGATGGCCTCAAGCAGTGCAACAACGCCTGCCCCTTCTGCTTCATCGACCAGCAGCCGCCGGGCAAGCGCCTCAGCCTCTATCTCAAGGACGACGACTACCGCCTCAGCTTTCTCTACGGCTCTTACCTCACCCTCACCAATCTGAGCGAGGCCGACTGGCGCCGCATCGAGACCCAGCGCCTCTCCCCGCTCTACGTGTCAGTGCACGCCACCGAGCCGGAGCTGCGCAGCCGTCTGCTGGTGAACCCGCGCGCCGGCCTGCTGCTGGACCAGCTCCAGTGGTTCCAGCAGCGCGATCTGCAGATTCATGCCCAGGTGGTGGTGTGCCCAGGTCTCAATGACGGCCCAGCACTGGAGCGAACCCTGCGGGATCTGGCGGGCTTCGCCGGTGGAGACTGGCCGGCGGTGCTCTCGGCCGCGGTGGTGCCGGTGGGCCTCACCCGCTTCCGCCCGCCAGGCGATGGCCTGGTGCCGGTGGATCGAGCGACGGCGCGGGCGGTGATCGCCCTGGTGGAGCCCCTGCAGGTGGAGTTTCAGCAGCGTCTGGCCAGCCGTTTTGCCTGGCTCTCCGATGAGTGGTATCTGATCGCTGGCCTGCCCCTGCCGCCGCGCGCCAGCTACGAAGACCTGCCCCAGCAGGAAAACGGCGTGGGCAGCATCCGCGCTTTCCTCGAGGAGCTGGATCGGGCCACGGCAGAGTTGCCCCTGCGGGTGGAGCCTCCTCGCCGGCTCAGCTGGGTGGTGGGTCAGCTGGTTGCGGAGGCGCTCGAACCAGTGGTGCGGCGGCTCAATGCCATCGAGGGCCTTGAGCTGATCCTGTATGGATTGCCCAGTCCCTACTGGGGGCAGGAGCAGGTGGTCACTGGACTGCTCACCGGCTCCGACCTGCTGGAGGGGCTCAGGGGCCGTGACCTGGGCCAGGAATTGCTGTTGCCAGCGGTCACCCTGCGCCAGGGCGAGCCGGTGTTCCTGGATGACATGCCCCTGGCGGAGCTGGAACAGGCCCTCGGGATCCCCATCCATCGGTTGGCTGGGGCGGCTGACCTGGTGGCTGTCTGTTCCGCATCCTTCCATTCGCCCGAAGATCTTTAAACTCCCGGCACAAGCATGAGCAAGGCGTGCCCCTTTCCGCTACCCGACTGGCCCTGGTCAGCGTGCTGGGTCTTCCCCTGCTCCTTCCCCCCGTGCAGGCCCAGCAGTCCGTGCAGGCCCAACAGCCCGATGCCGCTGTCGCGGCTCCGGCAGGCAGCCAGGAGCCGGTCAGCCAGCAGTCCCAGCCCCAGTCCCTGCCCCTGGCCCTGGACGTCAAGGGAGAGCGCCCACGGGTGAATCCCAAGCTGGTGCCCCCCGCCGCCACGCAACTCCCCCAGCCCCTGGAGGGTCTTGCCGCGCCGGCTCCGCTGGCCTTGCCGGTTCGCCCCGACCAGGTCACGATCAAGGAACTCCGCCCCCTCACCCTGGCCCAGGTGGAGACGCTGGCCGAGGTCAACAACCCCAATCTCAAGGCGATTGCCAGCCAGGTGGATCAGGCCCAGAGCAACCTGCGCGCCGAGATCGCCCAGTGGTACCCAACCATCGACCTCGATGCGGGTTCCGCGTTTCCCCGTTACAACGCTGGTTCGTCCACGGTGACTCGCGAGGTACCCCGGCTCAATCCAGACGGTACCCCCGTTGAAGATGCCAACGGCAATATCGTCACGCGGCGCCGAACCGATACCGTCAATGGAGATCGCTGGGAAGCGGGTGTGGTGCTCTCGGCCCGCTGGGCTCTGATTGACCCGCGCCGTAATCCCACGATTGCCGCGGCCCGGGATCAATTCGAGCGGGCCAAGTATCAATACGTGATCGCCTTGCGCGACCTCCGTCTGCAAGCTGCCCAGGCCTATTTCGATCTTCAGCAGGCTGATGATCAGGTTCGTATCGGTCAGGAGTCGGTGCGGGCGTCCCTGGTGAGCCTTCGCGACTCTCGGGCCCGCTTCCAGGCGGGAGTCGCCACGAAGCTTGAGGTGCTGGAGGCCGAAACCCAGCTCGCCCGTGATCAACAGCTGCTCACCACTGCCCTGGCGACCCAGTCGGTCACGCGCCGTGCTCTGGCAGCACTGCTGGATCTGCCCCAGACGGTGACCCCCACAGCCCAGGACCCATCGCGGGTGCTCGGGGTGTGGCAGCCCAGCCTGCAGGAAAGCATCGTGGCGGCCTATGCCTTCCGCGAGGAATTGGATCAGATCGTGCTGGACATTTCGATTGCCAACAGCCAGGCCAATGCTGCCTTGGCGGATGTGCAGCCGTTTCTGAATATTCTTACCTCCTTCGGTGCCAATTGGAGTAACGGGGATATCTCTAGCGATGATATCAAGTCGCGCGGGAATCTTGATTTCAGTCTGGGAATGGGCGCGACCTGGCGACTTTTTGATGGCGGGGCTGCAGCGGCCCAATCGCGACGGAACCGCCAGTTGGCTGAGGAAAATGCCTTCCGCTTCTCCGAGCGTCGGGATGCCATTCGATTCGATGTGGAAGAGAGCTTTTATGAGCTTGAGAAAAACAACCGCAACATCACCACCACTGCCCGCGAAGTGATTTCAGCGCGGGAATCGCTGCGTCTGGCCCGCCTGCGCTTCCAGGCGGGGGTCACCACCCAGCGCGAGGTGGTGGACAACCAGCGCGACCTCACCCAGGCGGAGGTGCGTTTCTCCAATGCCATCACCGACTACAACAAGCGCCTGGCGGAACTGCGCCGCCGCACGGGTCTCGATCAGATCATGGCCTGCCCGGCCCGCACCCTGCCTGCGGTGAAGCCCGTCGGCGTGTCCGATATTCCCGTGGAACCGGCCCGCCTGCTGCCGGCCTGCCAGGCAGCCAACCCCGGGGCGGTCTGAGCTGCCCCGGCTGCGCCTCTCCTTTCCAGAGCCCCTTCGTTTCCCCGAATTCCCGTTGCCCGGCCCGTTGTCAACTGCCGCTGCAGCCCCCCCAGGCCTGGGGCTGCCCGCCACGCTCCGGCTAGGGCTGTTTCAGGGCTGCCTGGGCTGTCTCGCAGTGGTGTTCGCCGGTCTGATGAACCGGGTGATGATCAGCGAGCTCGGTTTCCCGGCTCTGCTGGTGGGCCTGGCCCTGGCGTTCGAGCAGTTCGTCGCTCCCAGTCGGGTGCTGTTCGGCCAGTGCTCAGACGCCTTCCCCATCGGCGGCCGTCACCGCCTTCCTTACATCTGGCTTGGCACCAGTCTGTTCTGTGTCCTGGCGGTGCTCTCAGTGCCGCTGATCTTCCATGTCTCCCGGCTGTTGGCCGGCGAGAACCCGGGCCTGCTGTGGGCCGGCGTGGCCGCCCTCTGCGGCCTTTTCGCCCTCTACGGTCTGGCGGTGTCCATGGCCAGCACCCCCTATCTCGCCCTGGTGATCGATCGCACCAACGAACAGGAGCGCCCCAGGGCGGTGGGCATCATCTGGTGTCTGCTCACCGTGGGCATCGTGCTGGGGGCCATCGCCACCGCCATTGCTCTGCGGGGCCTGGACGGAGTCAAGGACCCAGCCGTTCTGGAGCCAGCCCTGCTGAGGTTCATGGTGGGCGTCGTCTGCACGGTGTTGCTGCTCACCCTGGTCGCCACCCTCGGCATGGAGCGCTCCAGGCCCGTGCCCAGCCCAGCTACGACATGCGCTGTGAAGCGGGACGATGCCATCACTCTCCATCAAGCCTGGGCCCTGGTCACCTCCAGCCGGCAGGTTCTGGTGTTCTTTCTGTTCCTGGTGCTGTTCACCCTGGGTCTCTTTCTTCAGGACCCGATCCTGGAGAGCTATGGGGCTGAGGTGTTCGGCATGCCGATTGCTGCCACGGCATCCCTCAACGCCATCTGGGGGATCGGCACCCTGATGGGCCTGCTGCTGGCAGGCCTGTGGATTGTGCCCCGCTTCGGCAAGTTGGCCACCGCCAGGCTGGGTTGTCAGTTGATCGCCGCCAGCCTGCTGCTCCTGCTGCTCGCGGGTTTCACCGCCCAGGTCACCCTGCTCCAGCTGGTGATGCTGTTGTTCGGTCTCTCGGCTGGTATCGGCACCAACAGTGCTCTTGTGCTGATGCTCGATCTCACCCTGCCCGAAGCGGCCGGCACCTTTGTGGGCGTGTGGGGTCTGGCCCAGGCCCTGTCCCGGGCCCTCGGCAAGGTGTTCGGCGGTGGACTGCTGGATCTCGGTCGCTGGCTGGCGGGATTGCTTGGGCTGGATGGGTCCGCATTTCCGCCCTATGCCCTGGTGCTGAGCGTGGAGGTGCTGGTGGCCATCGGGGCGCTGGTGGCCCTCGGCAGGGTGAATCTGCGTCAGTTCAGGGAAGATACGGGGAGAAGCCTCACCAGGGTGCTCTCCCTGGAACTCGGATGACTGTGGTGCCCTCCCCTGCCGATCTGGACCCGGGTCTGATGGCCCTGCTTGATCAGGTGGGAGAGCGCCAGCGCCGGGATTTCGGCCACATGGTGTCCGATGTGAAGGCCGATGGCAGCCTGATCACCGCCTGTGACCGCTGGAGTGACGCCACTCTGGTGCGTGGGCTGGCTGAACACTTTCCCGGAGAGGGAGTCCTCAGTGAGGAGGGAGATCGGCATGTGCCCGCCACTGCCAGCTACTGGGTTGTGGATCCCCTGGATGGCACCACCAACTTTGCGGCGGGGATTCCCTACTGGGCCATCTCCCTGGCCCGATTCCAGGATGGTCTGCCCCACATGGCCGTGCTGGATGTGCCGCCCCTGCGGCAGCGGATCGTGGCCTTGCGCGGCCAGGGGGCCTGGCGCAACGGCAAGCGCCTGTCCCCCCCTTCGCTGCAGAGCCATCCGGCAGGCTGCGCCTCCCTCTGCAGCCGCTCGATCGGCGTGTTGCAGAAACTGCCCCATCAGCGCTTCCCCGGCAAGATTCGTCTGCTGGGGGTGGCCAGCCTCAATCTGGTGAGCGTGGCCATGGGCCAGACCGTCGCCGCCCTGGAGGCCACGCCCAAGATCTGGGATCTGGCGGCGGCCTGGCTGGTGCTCACCGAGCTCGACTGCTCCCTGCGCTGGCTCGCCCGCTCTCCCGACGGACTGGTACCCGGCACCGACCTCAGCGAAGCCGATTTCCCCGTGCTTGCGGCCGATCAGCCAGAAACCCTGGACCGTTTCCTGCCCTGGGGCGAGGCCCTGCAGTCTTGATTGCCTGAGCGGCATGCCCCGTGATAGGGTATTGGACTGCGCAAAGCGAGAGCGGAGCGCGGCTTACGGGACCCAGGGGTTCAACCGAGGATCAAACCAAGGTGGGAGCCGACGGTGCTGTAAGTTTTCTGAGTCGCCGGGAGGCGACGAGCAGCTGAGA
>JBBASM010000021.1:0-39745 GCA_040399285.1 Prochlorococcaceae cyanobacterium | reverse complement strand
TGGGTCGGAATCAGAGCCGCAGAGACGGGATAATGAGACTTTCAGTCAGCCCTGGGGCCTTGCCCTGCATGAGGGGGTGTTCATGCAGATGGTGAAGGGCGCCCTGGAGCACCCCAGCCAGACCCACGTGCTCGTGATCGAGGAGATCAACCGCGGCAACCCCGCCCAGATCTTTGGGGAACTGCTCACGTTGCTGGAAGCCGGCAAGCGCACGCCCCGCGACGCCATGCAGCTCTGCTACCCCGATCCCGACGGTGTGCACCGGCCGGTGCATGTGCCGGGGAACCTCTACGTGATCGGCACCATGAACATTGCCGATCGCTCCCTGGCCTTGGTGGACATGGCCTTCCGCCGCCGTTTCGCCTTCTTCGATCTGGAGCCATCCCTGGGCACTGCCTGGCGGGATTGGGTGGCAAAGATGCAGCTGGAGGCGGGTGTAGCCGACACCATCCAGCAGCGGCTGGAGCAGCTCAACAGCACCATCAGCGCCGACAGCCGCCTTGGCAAGGCCTTCCGCATCGGCCACAGCTACGTCACCCCCAGTCAGAGCCTTGAGGGCCGCTCCAGTCGCGACTGGTTCGCCGAAGTGGTGGCCAGCGAGATCCGGCCCCTGCTGCACGAGTACTGGTTCGATGCGCCCGACGTAGCCGAGCGCGAGGCGGATCGCTTGCTGGAAGGGTGGTAATGCTCAAGCCCCCAGCAGCCTATCAATTCTCAATGTGGCCTAAACTCCAACAGCCGTGTGATTGGATACACCCAACAATAATGCGCAGCTGATCCAGATCTTCTTTCGTCGGCCTTATTCTTATTCATCAAGTCACCTATCTACTAGCTCCGAAGCATAATGCGAAACTACGTCATTCTAATTGTAACAGATTATCGCGATAGAAGGCTTGGCTTCAAAAAATGAGCAACCCCGCAAAGAGGCAGGATGAAAACACAATTATTGATAGAGAAGGCCAGCGACTGCTGCAGTCGATACTCCCTCCCCATTGGATATTGCGAGAATATCGACCTGACTATGGATTAGATTACGCTTTGGAGATTTTTTCCGAAGGATCCGCTCAAGCACGGTCAACCACATATGAGACATTGGGAGAGCATTTATTTATTCAGCTAAAGAGCACTCGAAATATATCTATCCAAAAATGCAAGCTCAGAGAGCGAGCAAACGTCGAGCTTGCCCCAGCTACTCAAGCCAAAAGATCCATAATAGGGGAAATAGAAGTTGCCAAACTTCAGCTTGAGACCACTGAACTCATCACGGTTGAGCGAATGGGCGTGGGCATGCCAGTACTTCTAGTCATCGCTGATACTGTACTGAAGAAATGTTATTTTGTTTGCCTGAATGACTACATTGATAAGATTCTGTCTCCAAGCAGTTCAGATTATCGCGCCCAAGGCTCACACTATATCTATGTGCCAACCCTAAACTGTATTGATACTTGTGGCAACGGATCCGTTGCTTTGCGCTGGTACGCGAAAAGACCAAAGTTATTTGCTGCATTTCAACGATTCTATAATCAGAGAAACGAGCTTATCTATTCCACGGGAGATAAGAAGATGGAGCTAGCCAACTATCTCGCATCGAGAATCTTGCAATATGACTTTTGGGGAGACATGAATCACTGGTCGTCATTTAGAATCCACTATGACATGCTGATGAATTTTGTTGCAACTGGCTCGCATGGCATGAATAATATAGAGAAGAATGCCATTTCAGAGATTCTAGAAAACCTTGAAGAGGATGATAAACCTGAGTTTATGCACTATCTTGCGAGCAATGAGATAGACCAATTGTGGGATTCGCTTTGTGGGCTTTCCAAGAACTATGAGAACGTCTGGAGGGAGAAACATTTACCAACAGCGCTAGGTCTTATCCTATCTTGTAATAATTCTCAGGGAGCCTCTCTTGCAGAGGGAGCAATCGCCTTGAATGCCTCTCCTGCATGCATAGCCTCTACAGATGTCGAAGACAATATCTCGCAAGAATAGAATCGCGCGCATGGATTTAGTACAAACTGGTTGCATGCACAAACAGGTCAACGACGTGAGAGCATTAGACTAGACAAACCAGGCGCCAAGGCATGCCAGAGTCACTACATCCTCCAAAGGATAGCTTGGCAAGATTGATCGAGTGTGGATGCAGCAGCTCCACTCGCTTAAACCTCTCACCTATTACGCCCTCCGTGACTGATAAGGCGGTAAAAGAGGATGTGCGATCAGGTTTGCATCACCAGAAGCCAGCTGACCTAGACCTTGATACAGAACTTATGGAGCTTGCGCGTTTAATGAAGCGATGAGGATTCCCATCCGCAACATATGGTGGCTGATGCTCTATGCCTCAGACCTCGGAAAATCCACCGATCCAGCTCAGCTGGCGGCGGAAGACCTGCCTGAGGAGATTCCTGATCTGGTGGCCGAGATCCTGGCCCGCTCTGTTGAGCGGCGGCAGCGGCGCCAGCTCTCTACCGCCTTCCGCCAGCGGGAGGCGGTACTCAGTCGCGTTCGCGGCCGCATCGACCACCTCACCACCAGCCGCCGCCAGCTGCTCGCCAAAGGTCAGCTGGCCTGCCGGTTCGAGGAGCTCACAATCGACAGCCCCCGCAACCGCTTCGTGCGGGCCGCACTCGAGACCGTGGCCCGCCTGGTGAGCCAGCCGGCGTTGGCCCATCGCTGCCGGGGCCTGGCCCACGGGCTCCGCCTCCAGGGCGTCGTGGGGGAAGCCCCCAGCCAGCAACAGATCACCCAGGAACGCTTCAGCCGACGCGACGCGATCGACCAGCCGATGCTGGCGGCCGCGCGGCTGGCCATGGACCTGGCTTTACCCACAGAGGACGCCGGCCCCCATGCACTCCTTGATCCGCAGCGCTGCGTGCACTGGCTGCGGCGCCTCTATGAGAAGGCGATCGGCGGCTTCTACCGCCTGCATCTGGACGAGGCCGAGTGGGTGGTAAGCACCGGCAGACCCCTGAGCTGGCCCCTGGCTGAGGCCAGCAGCGGTATCGCCCAGGTGTTCCCCTCGATGCGCACCGACATCGTGATCGATCACCGCGATCGCCCCCAGCGGCTGGTGATCGACACCAAGTTCACAGGCGTCTTCACGCGGGGCTGGTACCGCGAGCAATCGCTGCGCGCCGGCTACGTCTACCAGCTCTACGCCTATCTCCGCTCTCAGGAAGGGCGTGACGATCCAGCCGCTCACTGGGCTGATTCAGCGGCCGGTCTGCTGCTCCATCCGGCCATCGATGCGGAAGTGGATGAATCGGTGTCGATCCAGGGCCATCGCCTCCGCTTTGCCACCGTGGATCTCACCGCCAGCCACGCCGACCTCAGGGCACGGTTGCTCCAGCTGGCCTCCCAGGAGTGACCCTTGTCTGCCTCTCATCTCCGGCCACCATCGTCATCTGAGCAGGCACGCCCGCCAGTCACGCCTGAACCAGCGGCCGCCGCCACAGCGAACGCCGGTGAGGCCGCCCGTCGCATCGCCCTGCAGATGCTGCAGGAACGCGGCCGTGGTGCAGTCCTCGTGGGCGTCGCCCGGGTGGATGCGGCGCTGGAGCGTCTGCTTCAGGCCGTGTTGCTGCCCACAGCCGGCCGCAACGATTCCCTTTTCCAGGCTGATCGGCCGCTGGGGTCTTTCGGCGTACGCATCAGCCTGGCCCATCGCCTCGGGCTGATCGAAACCCCTGTGGAACGGGCCCTCCACACCCTGCGCCGTGTGCGCAACGCCTTTGCCCACTCCAGCGATTCGGCCTCTCTCGCCGATCCAGCCCATGCGGGCCGGCTGGCTCAGGCTTACCAGGACGGCCGAGCCAATCCACTCTGGGCGCCCCTGGAATCGGTGCTCTCTAAAGCCGGTGCTGCCGGGGAACCACACGTGGAGCCAGCCCTGCGGGACTACATCCTGCTGATCACGATCCTGGTGGCGTTTCTGGAGGCCACGGCCCAGCAGCTCAGGCCTTACCAGCCGCCAGTGGTGATGGGCTTTGCAGGCGTCACGGTGAGCTGAGCCGCTCCGCCAGCTTCGGGTAGCGCCTTCTGCCCAGCTGGTTCAGCGCGACCATGCCCAGGTCCTTCCTCCCTGTGCCTGAGCCATCTGCCAAACCGCCTGATTCCAAGCGATTCATTGCGAATGATGCAGATCCTGCATAGACCAGCCAGGCAAGTGCAAAAAGCTGTAGGTATATCTGCGTGCGTGGCCTCCTGCAGTACAGACTGCTATCAGCGCTTGCTGGCTGCCGTCCCCATGTTCGCTACTCGCCGGCAGATGGCGCATTGCAAGACCACCACGCGCAGCCCGAATGACGCAGGCTGTGAGCTTCCGGTTTGCAGGCCCGGCGCAGACAACGGTTGGGATCAGAGTCCATGAGCGTTGATCCCTCCACAATCCAGGAGCTTGAGCTGCCCCGCTGGAGCCGCGATCTCCTGCGCTTCCTGCCGCTCAAGAGCCAGTTCCTGCTCAGCGGCAACATCCGGGACCGCTACCCCTGGAAAGGTCACGCAGACGGGCGAGCCCGCCCTCTGCCCCTGCTGGGCTACCTGGGCACCTTGTTGCGCACCGCGGGAATCAGCCATGTGCTGGCCTTCGATCCGGTGAACGGCTTTTCCATCCCCCTTGGTGAAGGCGTCAATCCGGCAGCCGAAACGGAAGCACTCGGGTTTCTGGGCCTGAGCTGGAACGAGACCGGGCGCGCTGCGTCCACAACGGCCCGATTCTTCGAACTACTGCCCACGATCCTCCATCACTCAGGTGGTCGCATCGCTCTGTTGGCTGATTTCTCATCGCGCTATCTCTGCCGGGTGGACCTGCCCAGCACCGATGAGCACCACTGGTTCACCACAGCCCAGGTGCTCTCCCATGAAGTGCGGGCTCAGCCGGTCGGGCCAGATCGGACCCCGCTCTTCAATCCCCTGCTGTGGATTGCCGATAAAGAAGGCGATCTGCCCCCCTGGCTGGTGGTCAACAACCCCCGGCTGCGCTCCATCTCCGTGCCGCCCCCCGATCGCAGCAGCCGTCGCCAGCTGGCCTGCACCCTGGTGGCCGGCCTGCCGGGTGCTGCCAGTGCCAAAGCAGAGGAGATCGAGGCCGCCGAAACCACCCTGATCGAGCAGTGCGATGGGCTGCTGTTGGTGGACCTGGTGGCGATCACTGAGCTCTGCCGGCGGGAGTCGGTCCCCCTCACCGCAATCGGCGACGGCATTCGCCGCTACAAGCTCGGCGTCACTGAGAACCCCTGGGCCAGTCTCGATCGTCAGCGCATCCGGGATGCGGACGCCATGGTGGCCCGGCGGATCAAGGGCCAGACCCATGCGGTCACCAAGATGCTCGACATCGTCAAACGGGCCGTGATCGGGCTCACAGGTGAGCAGGGCCGCCTAGGCCGGCCCCGCGGTGTGGCCTTCCTCGCTGGTCCAACCGGAACGGGTAAGACAGAACTGGCCAAGACCATCACCGAGCTGCTGTTTGGCGATGAAAGTGCTTACATCCGCTTCGACATGAGCGAGTTTTCTGCAGAGCACTCTGATCAGCGTCTGATCGGTGCGCCGCCGGGGTATGTGGGCTACGACACTGGCGGTGAACTCACCAACGCCATTCGTGAAAAGCCATTTTCGGTGGTGCTCTTTGATGAGATTGAGAAGGCCCATCCACGCATTCTTGACAAGTTTCTGCAGATTCTTGATGACGGTGTGCTCACGTCGGGCCGAGGAGAACGGGTCTACTTCTCAGAAGCGTTTCTGATCTTCACATCCAACCTCGGCATCTATCGCCGCGATGCATCAGGTGAACGGGTAGCCAATACCAGCCAGGAGGAAGACTTTGCAACGGTCGAGCACAAGGTGTCCTCCGAAATCGACCGCTACTTCAAGCTGGAGCTTGGCCGTCCGGAAATTCTCAATCGGATCGGCGAAAACATCATCGTTTTTGATTTCATCCGGCCCGATGTAGCCGACCAGATCGTCTCCATGATGGTTGAGGCCATCCTTGAGCGGGTTGAGCAGGCCACAGGCAGGCCTGTGCAGCTCAGCGATGCCGTGCGCACCCGGCTGCGCGAGATCTGTCTGAGCGACCTCTCTGATGGCGGCCGCGGAATTCGCAATCAACTGGAGGCCCATCTCGTCAATCCGTTGGCCCGGCTGCTGTTTGACAACCCCGGTGAGGGTCCGCTGGTGATCAACACAATCACCCTTGAGGGTGGTCTCACCGTGCTCCACCCCAGTGCCGCAGTGGAGGGCTGAGATGGAAACACAACAAGCGCCTTCAGCTGCCACTATCAACCTCAACCGTCTGCACTTTCCTGTCAGCACGCTCGGCTATGGCCAGCGTGTCGCCATCTGGGTTCAGGGTTGCTCCCTCCACTGCCCGGGCTGTATCAGTCGGGACACCTGGGCCCATGGCCAGGGTCAGGTCCCGTTCAGTGCACTCACCGCCAGCATCAACGGTTGGCTTGGCCAGGCCGATGGGCTCACTGTGTCCGGTGGAGAACCCTTCGAGCAGCCCCTGGCGCTGGAGCAGTTGTTGCGCTGGTGGCGTCAGCACCACGCAGGCGACATCCTGGTGTTCTCCGGCTACAGCTGGGAGCATCTTCAGCAGCATTACGCCGAGATGCTGGGACTGATCGATGTGCTGATCAGCGATCCCTACCAGGCCAGCGCTGGGCACACCCTGGCATTGCGAGGGTCAGACAACCAGCGGTTGTATCGGCTGACAGCGCTTGCGGCAGAGCGCTATGGGGTGCTGCCCGACCGACGGGCTCTGGATCTCTGCTGGGATGGCGATCGCCTCTGGATGGCAGGGATTCCCCACCCCGATGACCTCCACGCTCTGCACCACAGACTCCGGGCACAGGGGCTTGCCTTCTCCAGTTCCGATCAACCCCCTGTAGAGGTATGGCCATGAGCAGCCGCCTGAGCAAGTTCTGCCCGGCCTGCGGCCATGCCAATGATCCGGCGGAGATCTACTGCCAGGGACTTCGGGATAACGGCGAGAGTTGCCAGTACAACCTGCTGGATGTGGAGGCATCCGCCACCGCACCGGCGCCTGCGGTTGCGGCTAGCCCAGTGCCGCCTCCTGCCACCACCTCAGCGCCGGCAGCGGAACCCCCCGCTGGAACGGAGACGCCGATCAATGGTTCTGCTGTACGCAGCTGTCGCAACGGCCATGCCCTGGCACCAACCGACCAGCTCTGTCTGATCTGCGGAGCGGAGCCCGAACAGGACGCCAACTCTGAGAGCACTGCTGATCACTCAGCGCCCACCCGAGCGATGGGTGATCGCCTGAGCGATCTCCCTCTGGCGGAGCGTCAGAACCCCGAGCTGCTTCGCTCGCTCGTGGCCCAGATGGATGCCCTGCTCTTCAACCTGCAGCGGCAGGGCCGCTGCGTTCCTGATCTGTCGCTGGAGCAGCTGTTGATCGTCTCCCGTGATCCGTTCAGCCTGGCCCTGGCACCGGGCTCAGAGCAAGACGATGCCTCCACCGGAGGCGATCTGAGCGTCAACCCCAGCCTGGAATGGGGACGGTATGCCGCGCCAGAACGGCTGGTGGGCATTCAGGCACCCAGTTCGGACTGGTGGAGCCTGGGCCTGATGGTGCTGGAGCTGATGGTTGGTCCGGACCTCTGGCAGGACGTCCATCCCCAGGCTTGGCAGCTCCAGGTGATCACTGATGGGGTGTCGATACCCGAATCGATCACAGACCCCTGGCGCACGTTGTTGCGGGGCCTGCTTACCCGTGACCCCCAGAGCCGCTGGAGCCACAGCGAAATCAGCCGGTGGCTCGATGGTGACGATGACATTCCCCTGCTGGAAGACGAGCAGCAGGGGGAAAGTGAAGGCACCGTGATCCGGCTGGCTGGTTCGCGTCACCGCCACCCGGCCCGCTACGCCCTGGCCGCGGCTCAGGCCGAAAGCTGGGATGAAGCCCTGGCCCAGCTGCAACAGGGCGAACTGCTCACCTGGTTGGAGGAGAACAACCTGGCGGCCGCCAGCCTCGCTGAGGTGCGGCGGTTGGCCGCAGATGAATCCCTGGAGCCAGATGAGCGGCTGATGCTTGTGCTGGCCCTGCTCAACCCCAACCTGCCGCTTTGTCTGCGCGGTGAGCTCATCGGTGCTGGCACGCTCACGGCTGAGCCCCAGCGCGCCCAGTCCTGGCTGGCTGGCGTAGTGCCCAGTCGTCTGCGGCGCATTGAGCGCCACACCTGGCTGTCAGACCTGGCCACGCGACGTGCCGGCGCGCTGGAGCAGGCCAAGTCGCTGCGGCTCAATCTGGATGAACCGCGCTTTGAAGCAGCAGCCCTGATCGCCGACCGGCGACGCCTGGAGCTGGCCTGGGCCGAGCAGCGGCGGGAATGGCCTGCTGCGTTGCACAACGGGCTCAGCAACCTCATCTCCAGGGGCCGCCACAGCGAGGAGCATCTGCTCCTGCTCGTCAGCGCTGAGTTGACGCAGTTCCGTTCCGCGGCTGATGTCCTCAACGGGGCAAAGCAACTTGCAGGCCGGGCCAAGGTTGCAGACGAATGGGACGAAGCCGCTGCCCGCCGATGGCTTGCCCTGAGTCAGCGCGAGATCTTTCGCGCTCTCCAGGATCACCTGGCTGACTTCGTCCGCTGCGGCCAGAAACAACCGGACGACTGGGCCGATCAATTCCGCAGTGATCAGCGCCTGCCTTTGGAGCAAGCGCTGGTTTTGCTCGCCATCCCAGCGGAACGGTGGGTCCGGCCAGAAGGGGGAGAGCATTGGCAGCGGCTGTTGCAGTTCTTCCGTCGCCGTGTACTGGCCACCATCCAGCGTGGCCCGCTGCTGGCTCTCACCGTCCGGGCCGGCGGCAAACGGGTGGATCTGGCCGAACTCACCAGCTCGGCATTAACCGGCAGCGCCCTGATCGACCATCTGGTCAGCCGTCAAGCCAGACCTCGCAGTCTGGATCCAGAGCTGCTGGAAACCAATCCAGCCCTCAACCAACGCCTGCGCCGCCTGCGGCAAGAAGCCGATGCCTACGAGCGGGAAACCGGCATTCAGGCGCTCTATCTGGGCTACCCCCTGTTGCTCAAACGCGATGGATCAAGCCGAACGGGAACAGCCCGCAAGCCCAAGCTGATCCCCCTTCTGCTCTGGCCGGTGCGGCTGGGCGTCACTGCCCAGGGGAGCCTTCCCCAACTGGTGTATGACCGCGATCGCGGCAGCGGCGATGGCATTCGTCTCAACCCAGCCTTGGAGAGTGTGTTGCCGGCTCGTCAGCTTCAGGAGTTGCAGGAAGCGCTGGATGAGCTCTACCAGCGCACTGCTCTCACTGGCGCCCAGGTGGTCGATGTCCTGCGCACCGTCTTCTCTGGGGGCGAAGGCATCCTGGAACGCTGCCCCCAGAACCCAACGCTCCCCGCGGGCAGCGAAGAGCAACTGCTGGCCTCCGGCGTCCTCTTTCTCTGCAGCTTCTCGGCGCAGACCCTGGCCCATGAGCTGGAGCAGCTCGAGCGTCGTCCTTGCCTCGACGGGCCCATGGCCGCCCTGCTGCGCCTCTCCCGCAACGATGGACTGATGGCCCAACCGCCCAGTGCACCCCCTGAGCACGAGCGCTTCCTGGTCACACCGGCGGATCCATCCCAGAAGCGGGCCGTCTGGGCGTCCCATCAGCAACCCGGGGTTCTGATCCAGGGCCCCCCAGGCACCGGCAAGAGTCAGACCATCGTCAACATCGTGGCCGATGCGCTGGGTCGCCATGAGCGCGTGCTGGTGGTCTGCCAGAAACAGGCGGCCCTGGATGTGGTTCGCAACCGACTGGAGGCAGCCGAGCTCGGTGACCGGCTCTGCCTGATCACCGATCCCTCCAGGGACCGGCGCCCGTTGATCAAAAAGCTGCGTGAGGACCTTGAGAGCTGGGATCCCAACCCCCGTCGGGATGAACTCAACCGCCAGCGGATGGCGATCGCCACCGATATCACTCGCCTGGAGAGTGAACTCGACGGCATCTATCAGGCCATGGCAACTCCCCTGGCCAGCAGCGGTCTGAACGATCAACAGGTGATCGATGCCCTGCTCCAGCTGGGCAAGAACCCGAATGTTCCTCCCCTCACAGCCCTGCGCCCTCTGCTCCACGACTGCCATGTGGAAGAGGTGCGCACCATCGCCCGCCAATGTGCCGATATCGCGGCCCTATGGCTGAGGGCCCAGTCCGAGAACAGCCCTCTTCAGGTGCTGGCGGATTTTCCCGTCGATGAGAGCACGCTCAATGCCTTCTCCCAGGCGTTCCAGCAGCTGCGCAAGCAGGAGCAGGACCGCGCGGTGGACCTGATCGCCTCGCCAGATGTGCTCGAAAGTTCTGATCCCGCCGCTGTGCAGGCCTGGATCGATAGCTACAGCGCCACCTTCCAGGCGGTGGACGTCAACCTGGCGGCCCTGCTCACCCGCTGGCTGCCGCTCTTTTCCGATGGTAGCGGCAAACACATCCGCGAGCAGTTGGAGGCACTGAACCGTGAGCGTCGGGTGATCCAGGAACCCGGCGTCGCACTGCGCTGGCAAGGCGCCCTCAAGCCCCTGGGGGATGGCGATCTCCAGGCGATCGCCAATGCTCTGGTCACCTGGAGTCAGAACCGCCAGTCTTTGCTGCGGCTGGTGAACCCTGGCTTCCATCGCGCCCGCAGCCTCCTGCAACAACGGGTGCCGGATGTGCTGGGCGATGACGTCAATCTGACCATCACCCTGCAGAACGCCCTGGCCTACGAAATTCAGCTGCGCCGAGATTGCCGCCGCCATGAGCTGTTGCGACGTGACCTGGGCTTGCCGCCGAACCCCTCCAACCTGCGTCAGCAGGACCTTCTCTCAGCAGTTGATCTGTTGTTGGAGCAGCTTGATCGGGCTGCTGCGGTGGTTCAGGCCACCCGCCAGTGCCCGCTCCAGCAGCAGGCCGATGAGGCACTGCGCAGTGGTAGACCGGAGCGAATCTCAGCCTTTCTGCTCTCCCTGCAGGCTGGTGTGCGGCGGCAGATGCTCCGCCAGCAAACCCTCCAATCGCTGCGGATCCTGGCCCCCTGGTGTGAGTCGCATTGGCTCACCGCGTTGGAGCGACGCATTGATGCCGACCAGCCGATCGCGGTCGAGCTCGACAGCATCCACCAGAGCTGGCACACCCTGATCGACTTCCAGCTCTACCGCAGCCGCTCTGCCACTCTCAGCAGCAAGGAACGAGCTGTGATGGCCGTTCTCGCTGGTGAGCGCAGCCACTGGCAGGCCCTGCCCACTGAGCTCTTGGCGGAGGCCATTCGCACCACAATCGAGAGAGAAGCGCTATTGGGCTGGCAGGCAGCAGCAGAAGCCCAGGAACCTGCTCTGCTGCTCACACGACAGGACGTAGACCGTCGCACCAGGCGTCTGGCGGAGCAGGATGCCCGCCTGTTGGAACTCAACAAGCGCCTCTCCGCTACCCCTGCCTCACCAGAGCTGGTGCAGCCCCGGCCCCTCTGGGATGACATCGTCATGCTGCAGGGTCCGAGAGCACGCAAGCTCCGCGAGGTGGTGGAACTGGGAGAGGAGCGAGGTCTGTTTGAACTCTGCCCCGTCTGGCTCGCCAATCCAGAGACCGTTTCCCAGATATTCCCCTTACGGCAAGGACTGTTTGATCTGGTGGTCTTTGATGAGGCGTCCCAGCTGCCAGTTGAACATGCCCTGCCGGCGATGTTCCGCGCCAATCGTATTGTCATCAGTGGCGATGAGAAGCAACTGCCGCCCACACGGTTCTTTAGCACCGGCTTCGCTGACGACAGCGACGATGAAATCAGCGACGATGAGGAGGTGGACGATCCGGATGTGATCGCCGAAGCCCAGTCCGCTGCCGAAACCCGTCGCCAGGTCAAGGACTGCGGCGACCTGCTGGAGCTCGCCAATGCGGCGGGCCTGACCCATGTCTCGCTGGATATTCACTACCGCTCCCGATACCGGCCGCTGATAGCCCACTCCAATGCAGGTTTTTACCAAAACAAGCTCAGTATTCCTGTGCTGCATCCAGCTGATGAGATTCGCCGCACCAAACCCTTGCAAATGGAGATGATCAATGGGACGTATGCCAACCAGAGCAATCGAGAAGAAGCAATGGCAGTGGTGGCATTCCTCGAGGACCTGTGGTGTGAAGACAAGCCCGCTGAACCTGACGACCTACCCACTGTGGGCGTGGTCACATTCAACAAAAACCAGGCTGACTTGATTGAAGATCTGCTCGATCGCTTCTCCCAGCAAAATGCACGATTTCAACAGGTGCTTGAGCGTGAACGGCAGCGTCGCTCCCAGGGTGAGGACTGTGGCTTTTTCGTCAAGAACCTTGAAAACGTGCAGGGCGACGAGCGTGATTGGATTCTCTTCTCCACCACCTTCGGGCGCGATGAGTCCGAGCGGTTCCGGCGCTACTTCGGTGCCCTTGGACAGAAGGGCGGCGAACGGCGCCTCAATGTGGCCACATCCAGGGCCCGTGACAAGGTCGTGATCTTCTCCTCAATGCCGATTGAGGAGATCAGCGATGCTCATCGACAACGCAAGACTCCCCAACGGCCACGGGATTTCCTCCAGTCGTATCTGCTCTATGCCCAGGCCATCTCCGAGGGGCATCTCGATGAAGCCGAGTCACTGCTCAACCGTCTGCACCGCTCCAGCAATTCGCGGACTACAGCCAACAACAGCCGCTCCCAGCGTTTCTTTGTGCAGTGTGTGGCTGAGTACCTGCGCAATAAAGGCCTGAGCGTGGAAGTACCAGCCGCCGGTGATGCATTTGCCTTTGATCTGGCGATCCGCAATCCCGACACCGGCCTCTTTGCACTGGGGATTGAATGCGATCCGCCGCGCCACCCGGATCTGGTTCATGCGCGCGATCGTGAAATCTGGCGCCGCAGGGTGCTCACGAGCTCTCTGCCCCAGATCCACCGTGTCTGGTCCAGGCTTTGGCTCGCTGAACCGTCGCGGGAGCAGCGGCGCCTCAGTGATGCGATCCGTCGAGCCCTTCCACCCCCCGCAGCTGCAGCATGAGCGGCCCCAAGATCGTTGACATCCGCCTGATTGAGGCCATCCGGGAGCGGCAACGTCGCCTGATGCGCAAGCGTGTCGAGCAGTTGCAGAACCAGTGGGGTGAGCAGCGTCAGCGCCTTGAGGCATCCCTCCAGGCAATCCGGTCGCAAAGTGATGCCGCTGATGTCAGGGCCATCGAGCAGGCGATGGTCGCCATCGATCAGCGCTTCAGCCAGATCGGTGATGACCAATCCCTCGACAATCTTCAGAAGCATGGATCGGAGCGTATGGCCTTCATGGACTCCGAGCTGAGTCGGCTGCAGCAACTGGTCAATGATTCGGTGATCGAGGCCCGCCAGCGGGCCCGCTCGATGCGGGCCGCTGTGAACGATCTCTCTGGCCGTCTGCAAGCAGCAGGGCTTGAGCAAGAACGCCAGGCACTGCTGATGAATCCCTCGGTGGATGCGTTGGAGCAGGCAGGCCAACAGCTGAGCCGCCATCTGCGGGAGCGGGGTAATCAGGCGATGGAGCAGGCTCTGGCAGACCTGGGCATCAGTGCAGAGCCTCGCCAGCTACAGCCGCAGGCCGGCGATCCCGAACGTGATCGCATCGAAGGGCTTCTGATGCAGCTGGAGTTGCTTTCAACCAGATCAGACACAGCCGAGCTCCGAGCACGCCTGGATGGCTTGGATGGTGAATCCGATCCACGCCAGCGCCGCCTGCGACTCGATTCCCTGTCTTTACAGATCTCCCAGGCTTTACAGCGGGGCAAGGAGACGATGGCGCACCTTGCACTTCTCGATGAACTGGAGGCACAGATCGGTGTCTATGACGCTGTTCCTGAAGACCTGCTGCAGTCCATCGCTGTTCAACGTCAAAGCCAGCCTTTGTCCCCTGCGCTCGATGAACTGCGACAGGCGGTTGAGCACTGGTGTCAGGAGCAAGCCCGTCGCATGGATGGCGATCGCATCCGGAGCGTCGTCATCGACTCACTGCGAGAGCTGGGTTACGACGTGCGCGAGGGCATGGCCACTGGCTGGGTGGCTGGTGGCTCGGTGGTGTTGCAGAAAGCCGGCAGCCATGACTACGCCGTTGAACTCCAGGACCTCAACGGGCGGCTGCGCAGTCAGGTGCTGCGCTACGGCGATCCCGAAGCACCAGTGAGTGATCAACAGCGGCAGAGAGATACCGAAATTGAGCAGCAGTGGTGCACAGCCCACGCACAGACCCTCGCCAACCTGCGCCATCAAGGCATGGAAGCTCAGATCATGGCCAAACGGGAGCCAGGGGAAGTCCCCCTGGTCGTGGTTCGCGCGACGGATGGAGATCGCACGGAACGGAGCATCGCCCGAGCCAATCAACCAAGCCAGCGGCAGAAAGGCTGATCGCCCCATTGCTGAAACACTGCTTCCACGCAGTAAGGCTGTTCTCGCCAGTAATGCAAGCCAATCGCCGGTAGAGGTGTTGGGTGTTCTTCAGGGCTCATGGCCTCACGATTACTCATTTGCCAGCAACGCTGGTGCTCCCCTTTCCGCTGCCGTTGATGATGGGATTGGCCTGCATCAGGAAGGACAGAGCCACTCCGCCAGCTTCGTGTAGCGCCTGCGGCCCAGGTGGTTCTTGACGGCCATGGCCAGGGCCTTCTTCTGGCCCACCAGCACCACCAGCTGCTTGCCGCGGGTGAGGCCTGTGTACACCAGGTTTCGCTGCAGCATCGCGTAGTGCTGGGTGAGCAGGGGGATCACCACCGCGGGGTACTCACTGCCCTGGCTCTTATGGATCGTGCAGGCATAGGCGGGCACCAGGTGATCGAGCTCACCCCAGCCGTAGACCACCGCCCGGCTGCCGGCCGCAGCGGCACTGCCACCAGCCTCGCTGCTGGGGAACAGCACGCTCAGCTCGCTGTTGTCGGAATCGATGGCATCGATGGTGCCCATATCGCCGTTGAACACCTCCTTCTCGTAGTCGTTGGCGATCTGCATCACCTTGTCGCCCGGTGCAAACCGCCAGCCAAAGCGCTCCACCTGCTCGCTGGGGTCGGGGTTGAGCAGCTTCTGCAGCTCGATGTTCAGCGAGCGCGAGCCGCAGCCGCCGCGGGCCATCGGGCAGAGCACCTGCACCTCGCCCACTGGATCAAAACCAAAGCGGGCGGGGATGCGCTCGCCCACCACCTTGAGGATCAGGCTCACGGCCTGCTCGGGGGTGTCGGCCGGCAGGAAGTAGAAGTCGCTGCTCTCGCCTTCTGGTGGTGAGCACAGGTCAGGGATGGTGCCGGCGTTGATGGCGTGGGCGGTGGTGATGATCCGGCTGCTGGCCGCCTGGCGGAACACCTCCGTGAGCCGGGTCACCGCCAGCGCGCCGCTGCTGATCCCATCGGCCAGCACCTGCCCCGGACCCACCGAGGGCAGCTGGTCCACATCCCCCACCAGCAGCAGGGCCGCCTCCGGCGGGATGGCCGCCAGCAGCGAGGCCATCAGCGGCACATCCACCATCGAGGTCTCGTCCACCACCAGCAGGTCGCACTCCAGCGGCAGCTCGGCATTGCGGCGGAAGCCATAGCTGGCCGGATCGAACTCGAGCAGCCGGTGGATGGTTTTGGCCTCCAGGCCGGTGGCCTCGGCCATCCGCTTGGCCGCCCGGCCGGTGGGGGCGCAGAGCTGGATGCGCAGCTTCTTGGCCGCCAGGATCTGCAGGATGGCGTTGATCAGGGTGGTCTTGCCCACCCCCGGCCCGCCGGTGATCACCAGCACCTTGCTGGCCAGGGCCTGCTCCACCGCCTGCTTCTGGCTGGCGGCGAGCTGCAGGCCGAGGCGTTGCTCCACCCAGCCGATCGCCTTGATCGCATCGATCGCCCCCCAGGGCGGTGTGCCCAGCGCCAGCTCCTGCAGGGATTCAGCGATGCGGCGTTCGTCGCGATGCAGGTGGGCCAGGAAGATCGCCGGATCTCCCGCCAGGCTGTCGGCCACCACCGAGCCCTCGCTGAGCTCCAGATCGAGGGCCGCCTGGATCTGCTCCGGCTCCAGGGGCAGCCGCATGCTGGGGCCAGGGCTGTTGCCCTCTTCCCCGACCTGGTCCACCCCAGGCCGATCAGCAGCTGGCCGTTCCACCGCCAGCAGCTCGCCCGCCAGCTTGAGCAGCTCGGCGGTGGGCAGACCGCAGTGGCCCTCGCCGCTGGCCTCCAGCAACGCGTAGTTGATGCCGGCCCGCAAACGGATCGTGGCAGTGGGCTCGATCCCCAGCCGGGCGGCGATCGCATCGGCGGTGCGGAAGCCGATGCCGCGGATGTCGCGGGCCAGTCGGTAGGGGTTCTCCGCCATCACCTGCACGGCGTCGTTCCCATACGTCTTGAAAATCCGCACGGCCCGGGCGGTGCCGACGCCATGGCTGTGCAGGAACACCATGATTTCGCGCACCACCTTCTGATCCGCCCATGCCTGGGCGATGCGACTGGCGCGCACCTGGCCGATGCCCGGCACCTCGCGCAGGCGTTCGGGGGCCTGCTCGATCACCTCGAACACCTCCGCCCCGAAGGCGCTTACCAGCTTGCTGGCATAGATCGGGCCGATGCCGCGGATCATCCCCGAGCCCAGGTACTTCTCGATTCCCTCAGCGGTGGTAGGGGGCGAGGAGCGCAGGAAGGCCGCCTTGAACTGCTGGCCGTGCTCCCGGCTGTTCACCCACACCCCACTCACGGTCACCCATTCGCCGGCGCTGATCTCAGCGGCATGGCCCACCACCGTCACCAGGTCGCGGTGGCCGCGGGCCTTGATGCGCAGCACGCAGAAGCCGTTGGCCGGGTTGTGGAAGGTGACCCGCTCGATCGAACCCGCCAGCACCTCGGTGGGCTGGCCGGCGCCCGCTGCTCCGCCGCTGCTGCCGTTCGGCTGGTTGCGTTCAGCCGCGCTGGCCATCGGCCAGGTCCTCCGCGGCGCTGTCCCCTGTGGTGCTCCCCTCCTCGATCCTGTAGTACTCCCGCTCATCCGAGCAGCACAGGTCGCCGTAGTAGCGCTCCAGCACGGCATGGGCCGCGTCGTAGGTCGCAAACGTCTGGCCGGCAATCGTGTCCAGCTCGCCGTCATCGCGGACGATGCGGTAACGGGTCATCGCAGCGCTCGGGCTTGGCAGGCCCAGTGTCTCAGCGGCTGAGCAGGGGCTGCTGCATCGGGGGCTGGCAGGGGGAACAGGGACCCACCAGGCCGGCGCACACCCACCACATCCCTTCGTCCAGTCCTCACGCCGCGTCAAGGATCGGGCCATGCGCCCCTGGAGGCTCTGCCTCGAGGCGTCCTTGTCCCGGCGCTGCGGCCGGCCGGTGGGGGTGGGGTTCTCCGCCGTCCCCCGATGGCTTCCCTCTCATCCCCCTCCCGCCGCAAGCAGCAGGCCAGGCCGCTCAGCCGTTCTGCCCTCAAGGCCCGCGATGCCATGGTGCTGGAGCACCTGCCCCTGGCTGATGCCATCGCCTCAGCCACCGCCCAGCGGCTGTTCCCGCTGGTGGAGCGGGAGGATCTGATCCAGGTGGCCCGCGAGGCCCTGGTCCGCTCCGCTCCCCGCTGCCGAGCAGGCGAGCCCGCTGAGCCCTATCTGCGCCGCTGCATCACAGGAGCCCTGCAGCATCACCTGCGCGATCGGGTGCGGCTGGTGCGCGTGCCGCGCCGGCTGCATGAGCAGGGCCAGTGCCCCCTGGGGCACCTCAGCCTCGATGCCACTGCCGATGGCGAGCCCTGCCTGCTCGATCAGCTGGCTGCACCAGAGGCCGAGTCACCCTGCGGCGAGGCCGTCGATGGCCTGGCGCTGGAGCAGCTTGTGGAGCAGCTGCCGGCAGCCCAGGCCACCGCCCTGCGCCTCACCGTCCTGGAAGGCCTCTCGCTCCGGCAGGCGGCGTCGCGGCTGGAGATCAGCTGCATGTCGGTGCAGCGGGCCCAGAAGAAGGCTCTTGCGGCTCTACGGCAGCGGCTGGCGGGTGGGGGCTGAGGCCCCTTCCTCCACGCCAAGCCGAGGGCTTGCTCCGGGCCTCTCCAGTCTGAGGCCCGTCCTACGGCCGCGCCTCCGCTGGGATCGGTCCCGTCGCTGCGCCACTCCTGGCGCCGATTCCCATGGCCACTGTTGAGTCCTCTGCTGAATCCCAGGCGCTGGTGCTCCACCAATCCACCACAGCCGGCATCACCTGGCGGGTGCTGCTGCGGCCCGAGCTGCGCAGGGCCGGGGAATCGGAGGTGGTGGAGTTCCAGAAGCTGGGGCGCAGGGGCAAGCTGCTCGATCAGGTGATCGGCTGGGGCGGCGGCAGCTGGCGCTCGGAGCCCAGCCGCAAGGTGCCGCACTGGCTGCGCACAGAAGTTGTGGGGCTGCTGTGTGCCCGCTCGGCTGCGAGGGCTGCAGAAGCTGCCAGCGGCAAGCAAACCGCAGGGGCGGTGATGGCCTTCCCCAGCTTCCTCTCGGCTGAGCTGCTGGCGGCCCACTGCCCGGGGTATTTCCAGCGGCATAGCGCTGGTGGTGGTGGTGGTGCAGGGGGTGCAGAGGGCTGAGAAGCGCCTGGCGTGCGGTGGCTGGCCGAGCGCCGCTGCTGCACGCCGCACAGGCGCTCAGCAGCTGGACATCGCGCGGCTGCCGCTGCCGTTCTGGGCCACCGCCACCAGCCGGCCCAGCTCTGGTGCCCAGCAGATGCCGCTCCACTGGCGGTCGGCGGCACTGGGGCGCAGGGTCCAGCTGAGGCCATCCGGGGAGGTCATCACCTGCTGGCCGCTGCCGGTGCCGGCCACCGCCACCAGCAGGTTCAGCTCCGGGGCCCAGCACACCGCCCGCCACTCCAGGTCGGCCGGGGTCGGGCGCAGGGTCCAGGTCAGGCCATCGGGTGAGGTCATCACCCGGTTGCCGGTGCCGCTCTGGCCCACGGCCACCAGCAGCCCCAGGTCCGCTGCCCAGCAGATCGATCGCCAGGTGTGGTCGGCCGGGGTGCTGCGCAGGGTCCAGCTGATCCCATCGGCTGAGGTCATCACCGCCTGGTTGGCGCCGTTGCTGCTGGTGGCCACCGCCACAAACAGGCCCAGTTCGGCAGCCCAGCACACCCCACGCCAGATGTGGCTGGCGGGGGCCTGCCTGGCGGTCCAGCTGATCCCATCAGGCGAGGTCAACACCCGGCTGCTGTTGCCGCCAAAGGCCACCGCCACAAACAGCCGCCGCTGGGGGCTCCAGCAGATCGCCACCCAGTTGTTGTTCAGCGGCACCCGCCGCGCCGTCCAGGTGATGCCATCGCTTGAGGTCATCACCCGGTTGCTGCTGCCGTTGGAGGCAATGGCTACCAGCAGGCGCAGCTCCGGGCTCCAGCAGACGCCGATCCAGCTGTTGTTGTCGCTCGGCGTGCGGCGTGGGGTCCAGCGCAGGCCATCGCTGGAGGTCATCACCCGCTGGCTGCCGTCAATCGAAACGGCAACAAACAGATTGAGTTCCGCTGCCCAGCAGACGGCCCGCCAGTCGTTGTCGGCCGGTGTGCTGTTCAGGTCCCAGAGGCGGCCAGCGGTGGCGGAGCAGAGCGGGCGGCCCAGCAGCGCCTGGAGCTCAGCGGCCGTTGCCCGGCAGGTGGTGCCATCGCGCTGGACGACGAGCAGGTCGGTGGGCTGGATCACGGCGAAAGGCAGCAGTAGACGCAGAAGCGGTGCTCAAAAAGAAGGGGGGCAGCTGCCCCCCGGTTCAGTGGATGCCCATCAGGGCCGGCCCATCAGGGCAGGGCGGGCAGGGTGCTGATGTCCAGCGGCATGTAGTCGCCCAGGGGTTGGGCGGTGGCCATGGCGGCCTTGAGCGCGGCGGCATCCACAGCGGCGCCCTCGGTGCCGGCGGTGAGGTCCTCGGCAGCGGCCAGGCGCAGCACACCGGCAGCGGCAGTGGTTGCGGGCTCCACCGTGAGCAGCGGTTGGGCGGGATCGCTCTCATCAATGGCCAGTGGTGCGGCCACCTGGATGCGGATCACACCGGCGCCATCGGGGCCCAGGGCGGCGTTGGCACTCCAGCTGCTGCCGTCAAACAGCAACAGATCGCCCTGGGCGATCTCCTGGCCAGCAATGCCGCTCCAGCTCTCGTTGGCCATGCCGGAGGTACTGGCCAGGTAGACGTCCCCGGCCACGGCGTCAGCGGGAGCATCACTGCTGGTGGGATCGAGCGCACCGCGGTAGGTGAGGGCGCCGGGAATCTCGGCGTGGAGGGTGCCGTCGGCATCCACCGAGAGGTTGGTGCCGGGTCTGATCGCACCGATCGCCGCCGCCGTGGCGGGGGTGAGCATGTAGCTCTTGATCTGTTCGGCGGTCGCCTTGTACGGCGTGGCGCCGCGCTGAACGATCAGCAGGTCGCTGGGCTCGGTGCGGCTGGCAGCACCACCACGGGTGGGTGCGGTGCTGGAGGTCGTGCCGTCAGGTTCAGCAAGGGCCGGTGCGTCAGCGGTGAGGGGTGCCGAGGGGGTGCGGGTGGGAGCGGTAGCCATGGGGTTCAGATGGCGAGAAGAAATCGAGGGGAAGAGAGCGGCTGCGGGCAGTCCTCAGGGCAGGGCCGCCAGCAGCCGCATGTCGAGGGAGATCGACACCACCCCATTGCCAGCACGGCTGCTGCGCAGGGGCGGCACAGCCAGCACCGTGGTGATCGGCCCGCCAGGGGGCGGGCGGTTGCCCAGCACCCACTGGGATTCGCCCAAAAAGATCACGCCCTCCGGACGCTCGTGGCTCTCGCCGCTGGCGCCGGTGGGTTGATCAGAGGAGGTCATCGGGGAACTCCGGATCGGCGCCATCCCCCTGGAAGCCCAGGCTATGTCCGCCGGCAGCGCGGTCCGCGTCAGGGACCTGGTCGGCTGGGGTGGTCCCCTCGGGGGGCACGTCACCTTTGGGGTCGTCCTCGACTGGTGGCGTTTGCTGGAGCAGACCGGTGGCGGTGGCGACCAGTTCGGCCTTGGTCATCGCCCCATCGAGGCTGACGCCGTAGGTGCTGGCGCAGAAGGCGGTGATCTCCGCCTTGGTCATCGCCTGGAAGTTGGGCACCTCCCCGGCCAGCACGGCCTCACCCGCAGCGGCTGGAACGGCAGCAAGAACAGGGGCAACTGGAGCAGGGGGCACTGCAGGGCTGGGGCTCTGGGCAGCCGGCGGTTGGATCGCCGGCAGCTGGACATCCAGCGGCTGGTGGACCTGGGGCTCGCTGGCTGGCGGGCCGTCGTCCTCCAGCTCCTGCACTTCGGTCGGGGACTCCACAGGGGCATGGAGCTGCCAGCCCAGCTGCTGCCAGCCCGCCAGGTGCACCGGCCAGATGGAGCGGATCTGTCCCTCCTTGCTGATCAGCAGCCGGGTGGGACGGAGATCCAGCTCGGCACCGGCAGCTGGATCGGGGCTCACGATCAGCCGCTGGTGCGGGCCGCCGCTACTGGCGGGGGTGGAGAAGGGATGGGTGGCATCGAGGGGCTGGAGCAGCTGCAGCGGCAGCACCGGCGATCCGGCGGCGGCAGGGCTCGGCGCAAGGGGATGGGTCATGGCAAGCACCTCACAGCCGCTGGGTGGCGGTCAGCGCCACGGCCATCCCCACCGGGGTGGCGGGCGAGACGATCGCCCGCGCCAGGCGGATGCAGGGCGGGGTGATCAGCTCGCTGTCCGCCGGGTTGAGCAGCAGGGCCGCGCCGCTGATCGCCGCCTCCACCTTGCCGCCGGCGGCAGGGATGGCGACAGCAGAGGCGGTGATCCAGGTGCCGGCGCTGCCGTCATCCAGCAACGGCGCCAGCTCCAGCGTCACCGTCACCGCCTCGCTGTGGCCGGGGTGGGAGGCGACGAGCACGAAAGTGCTGGTGGCATCGAGGTCGGTGCCGAGGTTCACCACATCACCGCTGCTGCGGCTGTGTTCGTAGCAGTCGGTGGCGGAGTGGTTGATCCAGCCGACGAGCACCGTCTGGGCGTCGAGCAGCCGGGTGGCTTGAGAGGTCATGGATGGAGCTCCAGAGAAAAGGGAAGGAGCAGCGCTACCGGTGGGCCGGCTGTCGCGCGCTCGGGAATGGGAAAGGCCCTGCGGCAAGAGTTCAGGCAGGTCCCCAGGCAGGAGGTGGCAGGTGGTGTCTCAGACCACCAGCGGCATGGGCGCCACGTTGAACAGGCGTGCAGCGGCCTTGCGGTTGCACACCGCAAAGCCCACGTACCAATCCACCCGCGTGCGGAACACCGGCGCGTCATGCACCTCGCCGAAATCCCGCACCGAGATGCCGTAGCGCCCCTCGAACGGGCCCTGCAGGCCACACACCGCCGCGTCGCCGAGCACGCAGCAGTAGACGGAGGTGGTGTCGCCCGGTTCGTCGTAGCCGAGCACGGCGTTGCCCTCGGCGTCCTCCTCCACCAGCAGGATCTCCACCCCCTCGAAGAAGTGCCGCCCGTCGATCACCTCGTAGAGGTCACCACCGGCCTGGCGGGAGGCGGTGCTGATCTGGCGGCGGGCCGCCTTGCTGGCGATCAGCACCTTGTCGCCGCCGTAGCCGTTCACGCTGTCGGTCAGCGCCTCCAGCGCCAGCAGGTTGAGGGTGCTGCCGCCGTTGTCGATCGTCTGCTCCTCACCCGGCACCAGGCGCTTGCTCAGCCCGTTGAACGCCCGCGGATCAAAGGTGTCGTCGCCATTGATGATCGCCGCCTCAAGCGTCAGGCGCATCGAGCGCACCTTCATCTCGGTCTGGGCAGCGCGGGCCTCAGGGCCCTGCAGGTCCACGATCGAGCGGTCCACATCCAGATCGCCGCCGAACAGGTGCACGAACTCCGAATCGGAGTTGATCACCCCATAGCTTTGCCGGTATCCCTCGTTGACGGCGCGAAAGCCGACGCGGGGCAGCTTGGTCTCCGCAGGGAAGCTCAGCGAGCCGCCAACGAGGTTGCGGAAGGGCAGGCGGCGCAGCAGCTCCCCCTCCGCAAAGGTCTTGAGCACCGCCAGCTGCTCAGCACGGCGGGCGTATTTCTGCGCCTCGATCAAGGTCAGGCCCAAGGGCACGCTCCCGGGGCCTGGCCCCAGTGACAACAGCTCCTGTTGCCAGGCGCCGGAAGAAGGGCTGGTTGTTCCCCGCACCCCGCAGACAGCAACCGTTCTGCCAGGCAGAACTAAAGTGAGTGGATGATCCGCTCGTTCCGATGTCCCGACACCGAACGATTGGCCCAGGGCTGGGCCGTGCCCCGGTTCCAGTCCTTTGAGCGCGTGGCCCGCCGCAAGCTCAGGCAGCTGGAGATCGCAGGCCGTCTGGACGACCTGCGCGTTCCTCCGGGCAACCGGCTGGAGGCCCTGCGGGGTGATCGCACAGGCCAGCACAGCATCCGCATCAACGACCAGTTCCGCCTCTGCTTCATCTGGACCGCTGCTGGCCCGGATGCTGTCGAAATCGTCGACTACCACTGATCCCTGCCATGGACCGTCTGCCCCCCATCACCCCCGGTGAACTGCTCCAGGAGGAGTTCCTCCAGCCGCTGGGTGTGAGCCAGTACCGGCTGGCCAAGGCCATTGGCGTGCCGGCCTCAAGGATCAGCGAAATCGTGACGGGCCAGCGGGCGATCACCGCCGACACCGATCTGCGCCTCTGCCGATTTCTGGGCCTCAGTCCCGGCTACTGGCTGCGGGCCCAGGCCGCCCACGACACCGAGCTGGCCAGTGCTGAACTGGCCGACGAGCTGGAGCAGATCCAGCCCCTGGTGGCTGCTCAGACGTAACGCCCGGGGTATTCCCCGGGGTGATCGATCCGCGTCACCCGCACGCCGGCAGCGGAGCGACCGGAGAAGCGCAGCAGGTCACTGCCGCTCACCGGATAGCCCAGCTCCTGGGCCAGCAGCGACACCTCATCGGCGGTGATCGCCTCGCTCACCTGCCGGCGCAGGGCAGGGTCGGCCTGCACGTGGGCCAGGAACTGCTCCAGTGCGGTAGGGCCCATGGCGGCGGCATCACCGCCATCAAGGTAGGCGGGCCCCTTGGGCTGCCCTGCTGGCGAGGGGTCCCCACCGGAGCATTCGGTCAGCGTTGGACGAAACATCAGCAGTTCTGCGGCGCCTGATTGCCGCTGCTGCTGCGGTGCGCCGGAACGATCAGCCCTCCTGAAGGATGGAGTTTTCCCCGGTTGTCCGCACTTTTCCACCAAAGCAGGAGTGTTTTCCCCAGCTTTCGCAGGCAAGACCAGGCTCGCCGCCGCTGATCTGGGCTGGTGGATGGGGAAAACGGCAGTCCCCTTGACGGCCCCGCTCCAGCCTTTCGGCCCGGGGCAGAGACGCTGCGGGAGCGGGGCAAAAGGGCGCCAGTCCTGCAGTCTTGCCAGGAGACCGGTCGTTCCCGGAGTGGTTCTGCCGCTTTGACGCAACCCCGCTGGCCGTGGATTGATGGGGGCGACGACGCGATGACCGCATGAGCCAGATCCCCGACCATCTCCCGGCCCACGTGAGCATCGTCAACGAGTTCCCGGAGGACCTGTATGCGGCGATGCGGGACTTCATCAGCAGCCGCCCGAACTGGGATCAGTACCGTCTGCTGCAGGCGGCGGTGGCCGGCTTCCTCTTCCAGCACGGCTGCAGCGACCGGGCCGTGAGCCGCCACTACCTCGACGGCCTGTTCCAGCGCGACGGCGGGGCCGGTGCAGCGCCGATCGCCCGCACCTGAGGGGGCAAGAGAGGTGGTCATTTCCATGGCTGGTCGGCGCCGGCGGCGCCAGCTGCAAAGCGGCACCAATCCCCAGCTGCTGGGGCAGTGCTGCGACCGGCTGCGGCCCTCGTTCCTGCGCCGGCGGCTGGAGCAGATCCTGCCGCTGCACACCACGGCTGGTGCGGCCCTGGTGGACTGGCGCTGGGACAGCGTGCGCCAACGGGTGAGCGGGCTGGTGCTCGAGGACAACCAGCTGCGGCCCTTCCGCTGGTGGCCCAGCTTCAATCACTTCGAGCTGCGCGCAGCGACCCTGCAGATCAGGCCGTTGGGCTGAGGCTCAGGGGAAGCCACGCTCTGGCGGCTGGCGGCGAGAGCAGCAGGCGCTCCGCAGGGTGCCCCGTCGTGGCGGGGCGCGGTGGTCGCGTCCTGTCTGCCCCGCCGCCATGGCCACCACACCCGTTGCCCCGGCCTGCCCGATCCGCCTGGTCTCCTTCCGTCTGGCTGCCAGGGGCAGCACGGAGGCGCGGCGCCTGTTCCTCGATGGCGAGGGGCACATCAGCGCTGCTCCCCACTGGCTGCCGCGGGAGCAGGCCCTGCTGCTGGCGCACAATCAGCAGCTGATCTGGGGGTCAGCCGCCCGGGTGCTGGTGCTCTGAGCCCCCCAGGGCCAGCGGGTCTGGGATCGCTGGCCCTCCCTCTCTGGCCATGGACTGCTCCAGGGCGTCCATCCAGTCCCACAGCAGCCGCTGCTTGTTCTTGCCGTCCAGCAATGCCGCCGGCACGGCGCGGGCAACGGCACCGCTCTGCAGGGCCTGAACGATGTCCAACGCATGGGCCTCGTCGAGGGCCTGCACCATCTCGATGCCAAAGCCCTCGTCAGTGCAGAAGAACACGGCGTAGTGGATGGGGCCTCCGGCTGAGCACACCTCCTTGGTAGCCATTGGGGGCCCCGGATGCCAGCAGCTTGGTGCGTGATCGGCTCAGGGGCCACTGCGCTGGGGGTGGGCTACAGCTGTGAGATACGGCAGGAGGGATAGGCTCAGATTCGGCCAAGAGCAACGACCGCAGCTGTTGTGGGTGCAGGGTCTGTTGATGACTGGAAGCAATGACGCTGACTACTCCGACTCTCGCCTCGTGTATCGGGCTGGACAGGTGGTTTGCAGACCCGAGAACCACAGCTAGCCTTGGCTCTCAGCGACTCAAAAGTCAGGTGAGAGCTGGAGTTGGTCAGATTACGGAGGGGCGCCTGCCTTGGTTACCGGAAAGAGGCAGGACGATCCACCTGGTTCTCGGAACCTTCCAATAAAGAGTTAGGCCATGGTCAAAGTGCGTATATTCCTGAGACATAGGTCGTTGTAGGTGGCCTCGAACAAGAATCAACATTACGTTCCGCGATGTTATCTTCGCGCCTTCACGGAGCATGGAGACGGAGTTCGCATTAATCTATTTAACACTGACCGTAGAAGAGTAATTCCGCTGGTTTCCGCGCGTCATCAGTGTTCAAGAGACTATTTCTATGGATCTGATGCGGAGTTAGAAGCCGCAATTCAACTTCTAGAGCGCAGTTATGCTGAAGTGTTGCGTCGCATCACCCAGGATTCGTACGTCCTAACTGATGAAGATAGTGACTTGCTGCGCAGGTTCTGGCTGTTTCAGTATTTAAGGACCGAAGCTGCATCTCAGCGTTCGGTAGAAGTTTTAAATGCTGCAACTGACGCCATGGGAATATCAGGTGCCGAATACAGAGCTGAAATCAAGAGAGCAGTTCTACATGCGATGCGAACGTTTGCCGAGCATATGGATATTATGGATGATATGTCTACATGCTTAGTCCGCAACGAGAGCAGGGCGCCATTTATCACATCAGACGATCCCGCAATTCTGACAAATCGCTTGTATCTTGAATGCTTGCCGCGTCTTGGTAAGTCGTTTGGCTTAAGGCAGAGCGGCAATATAATGGTCCTCCCGCTTACGCCTTCAATGCTTTTCTTGGGCTTCGATCGGAATATTTACACAGTCCGGGACAAGAAAGGCTGGTGCAGCCTGAAGGCGGCCGATGATGCACGTGCGTACAATCAGCATCAGATGTTAAACTGTAGGGCTAATTTATTTTTCCAAGAGAATCACTATGGATCTGAAGTCGGCATAGAATTCGCAAAGCTAGCTGATAGGCGCCCGCCTACTCGGCATCGTATTCACACAATGATATTTGATCGAAGTGAGGGCGATCACGAGTTCTATAGAGTAGTTGAGCCCGAGGAGGCTCGTGAGCAAGGCGAGATGATGGTTCATATGGAGGCAGCCTATCCAGCTCCGCCGAGGTGGCCTATTCACCTTGGCGTAAAACCCAAGGGCATTGTATTTACTAATGGCACTGGTGCGGGATATCTACGAAGTCCTGAAAGGCGAATAGGCAAGGGGCGTCCATTCCGAAGGGTGACACTCAGTCTTTTCGGATGACCAAGATCTGGCTTTATCCTGGCCTAACAATGCCATGCACCTGAGCCACCTCCAGATGATTCTCTTTCGTCGAATGGAGTCCTTGCGGCCAGGTGATGGCAAGCGTTACAGCAATGCCCATAACGCCGAGGCGGCGGTGGCCTTATACGAGCGCGCAGAAGATGACCTGCGTTGCTGCCATGACTTTGCCCTAAATAACAGCGAGCTCCGTAGCCGATTACTGCAGATCGCGCTTGACCATGGCATGGTTCCTTAAATCTTGTTCTTTTGCGCAGCAGGTCAAAAAAGGGAGGATTGCGCAATCCCCTACGGGGCACAATCCCCTACGGCGCACCAGCGCCTCAGGCCTGAAGCACCCGCAACCGCACCGGTCGTGACGGCCCGAGGATGAAGCCACGCCGCCTTGGCGGCAGGGGGCGATCGCAGCCAGGAGTGAGGGCGAGCCGGTGCTGGCGCAGCAGGGTGACGAGGATCAGCTTGACCTCGTAAAGCGCCAGAGCGGCCCCGATGCAGCGACGGGCGCCGCCGCCGAAGGGAAGGAATTCGCCAGGGCCGTAGCTGCGCTCTAGAAAACGCTCCGGCCTGAAGGACCCGGGATCGGGGTAGAGATCGGCGCGCTCGTGTACCGCCTGGATACACCCGAAGAGCACATCGCCTGGCTCAAAGGCCCAGCCCGCCAGCTGCAGGGGTTCCTCTACCAGGCGGGGGAAGAGAAGCATCGCCACCGGATGGATGCGCAGCACCTCGTTGACCACGGCGTTGAGATAACGCAGCCGCTGAATTTCCTCGGGGTCGTCCGGGTTGTCGCAGCCGTCTAGTTCGGCGAGAAGCCCTTCTCGCACCTCAGGTTGGTGATGGATCCAGTGCAAGGCCCAGGTGAGCACGGTGGCGCTGGTTTCGTGGCCGGCTAGCAGCAGGGTGAGCAGTTCATCGTGCAGTTCGGCGTCGCTGAGGCCCTCTCCGCCTTCATCACGGCAGGCAAGCAGCAGGCTGAGCACATCCTCCCGCTTTGGGCCGTCGTCAGCCTCCAGGCTGTGGCGGCGTTCGGCGATCTCCTGCAGCAGCACCTCCCTGGTGGCGCTCTCCAGGTGCCGCACCCTGCCGCCGGGGCTCCAGCTGCCGAGATCGCGGCGCAGCGGCGGCAGGAACAGCATCATTGACCCGAAGCGACCGGTGCGCAGAGCCAGGTTGCGCTGCAGCAGGTCTTCCAAACGGCGGTAGCGCTCGCCCTCGTGTATCCCGAAGACGGCCGAGAGGATCACGCGCATGGTGATGCGCTGCATCTGGGTGCGGGCATCCCACACCTGGCCAGGCGCCAGCTCCGCGAACACCTGACGGGCGATGGATTGGATCAGGGCGCCGTAGGCCTTGAGCCGCTCGCCATGGAATGGTGGCGTGAGCAGGCGGCGCCGGGCCCGGTGGGGAGCGGGTTCGAGCAGCATCAGCGAGTGTTTCCCCACCACCTGCTCCATCAGGTCGTTGAGGTGGCCGGGGGCGCTGATGCCCCGACCGTTGTCGCGGCTCATCAGCTCCTGCAGCACCGCCGGATCGTTGATCAGCACCTGCTGAGGCGAGAAGCCGGGAACCATGTGCACGCGCACCACGCCATTGTGGGCGCGGAAGCAGCGGCGGTAATAGCCGAGCGGATCGACAATGGCCTGCGCCATCTGACGGCTGGGTGGGTCCGCCAGGGTGGGGATAGCGGCGGCCATCGCGGCGACAAGCAATCGAGGAGGGACCCTAGGACTGAGAAGCAGCGCCCCTGGTGACCATGCAAACCACTGCAAAGGGAGCCCACCGAGCTGCTGGGTCGCTGGCTTGGCGGCAGCTTCTCCACAGGCCATCCCCTCGATGGGGTGCTGGAGACCTATCACTGGTATGGCAAGGCCTTCCGCTGCCCCGAGGACGTGGATCCGCTGCTGTTTCGTAGCGCCGGCGGCGCCGTGGTGCCGCTGCGGGCCACGCTGCTGCCGGATCCGCGCTGGCTGGAACGCTGGCCCTGGTTGGGCACCTCCGCCGCCGGGAACCTATTCCAGCGGCTGGCTCTGCCTATGTGGATCACCCACCAGCCGCAGGCCCGTCTGCGGCTGGTGGAGCACCGTGGCGTAAGCAGCGCGGCGATGGTGTACGACCACCTGCCGATCGTCGATGTCTTCCGCCGCCTCGATTCTCACACCCTGCTAGGGGTGATGAACGCGCGGGGAATATCCCAGCCCTTCTTCTTTACCCTGCGGCGCGAGGGAAGCGACGTCGCCTCGCGAGCGTCATCGTTTCAGAAGATATGAGGCAGCTGCTAGCCATTTAAACTAGTTGCAGACGCTACAGGTAGATACCGCGTCCGATAACCACTGTTCACTATGAACTTAACAACAGGGAACTAACAGGGGCCGCTTAGATTTTCTTGACACTGAGGAGGTGGATATCGGACAGAAGCAGGAACGCTGACGTGGTTCTCGGAAACCATCCAATAAGTGTTCGGTGGGCTGGTTGCTCAGAGCTGGTAACCGGCGTCTTGGATGTTCTGCGTGTTCTGAAGCAGGCTAATCACGCATAGCTTTTGCAAGAGCCTTCTTTGCCTTTGAAAGCTGTACCTTAATTTGCTCGGCCTCATGCTCAAGCTGTTTCACTTCAACCCAGGCAGTCTCGATATCACTTCCTGGTAGCCAAGAGCTGACTTTAGAAACATCTGCTGGGTTGTGATCAATCAGATTTGCATCGGAACCAGCTAGTATTCCAAATCGATGCTTGCAGTACTGACCATTCACACCGGCTGGGCACGTGCAGTATGCGGAGACGTTCGATCCATTCTTGGTGAATGTGACTTGATATGGCTCTGGGGATGAGCCTTTAACGAGAAAATCAATCCTTTCCATGGTTTCCCTCTAAAATGATCCCGTAATGGCATAGCGAACGAACTGATCTTGGGAGACATTGTGCTCCTCAGAAACAGCCGATCTATGATCACTTGTGGGCACATAGACCTTAAAGTTCACCGATCCTGGGTTCCGCCCAGATTCACGGGTGCCGTCATCAGCTGACTCGACATGCCCTGGGTTACCACGGAAAGACACTGGCTGAGTCGGCCCCAGTAAAATGTAGAAGTTAATGGCGTCAAGCTTGTCACCCCAAGTTGCTAGACTTGAAACATCTCGATCGTAGATAATCGCCCCTTCGTTGAAGCAAAAACTTGAGCCTTGTGCCCAGTCTTTCCATTTTCTGACTATTTCTTTGTTTTTGACCTGTTGTCGCGAAATGTACCTTATGTCCAGCGAGGTGTTGAAATGAGGGGGCAGCCAGAGGTGCCAGCTTGTGTGAGATGCACCATGAGGGTCTTTCAGGAGTGTCTGGCTTCCTTTGCTATTTGCTGAGATGAGAAGCTTTAGAAGCTGCTCAGCAGTTTTGGCATCCTGCGCCACTGAAGGAGTAGCTACGGCCACCTTTGATCTTACGGTTTCCCATTACTGTATCAGGATCTGTCGGCCAACGCACAGAGGTTCAGTGCGCTTCTCCTGCGAGTTGCCTCATCCGCTGCTAAAACTTGCTTCATACCAGTTGTCCTGCAAGCATGGGTAGAAGCGACAAATAGTTCCATGTTGTTTAATTCTGTCCAAAAGCTCACCGAACCAGCCCCTCGAGTGGACAGGCCGCCATTAACTCACCGCTACGCCACCCCAGGATCCTTGCCTGCCACTCAGGGACAGCGTAAGCACGTCTGAGGAGTGACCCGCACCGCAGAGATCGTGGAATGGGCGATCATCAGCGGGTTGCCGGTGCTGTAACGAGGCTGGCAATGGGGATGGTCAGCAACACGACCGATGACCACCCCGATGAGCGCCGAGCGGTTTTCCGATCGCTTCCGCTACTTCAAAGGCCAGCCGCAGCAGCAACGTGGCGTGCAGCAGCTGTATGCCGCCATCGGCAGCAGCGACCAGGGCACCGCGATCCTCGATGAGCAGGCGCCCTGGGCCGTCACCTTCAGCGAGCAGCCGCCCCAGCCGCCAGCTCCAGCCGGTGGGCTCGATCCCCGCGGATCAGAAGAGGTCGGCATGGTCGGCCCGCAGAAGCCGGCGCCGGTCAAACCCGGCGACAGCTACCTGCTGGTGAACGACTGGGACGAGGACATGGAGGCCTACGACCACACTGGCCAGCTGCTCTGGAAGATCCCCTGCCTGGCCCGCGGCCAGGGCGCCGACACCGACTGGAGCCACACGAGCACCGACACCCCTCCTGGGCTCTACAAGCTCGGGAAGCTCTACGCGGACTACGAGCAGAACCCCAACCCGCCCTGCTCAGATACCGCCATGGGCTACGGCTGGTACTCCTTCGACATGGAGGAGCTGGAGGGCCAGGAGGTAGCTGTTGGCCGCGCCGGGATCATGCTCCACGGCGGCGGCTCAGCCTGCGGCTGGCCCGGGGCCTGGGCTGCGCAGCAGCCGCTGCATCCCACCCTCGGCTGCGTGCGCCTGCACAACGCCGATCTGCGCGACAAGGTGCTGCCGCTCTACCGCCAGGGCACCGTCTATGTGGGGGTGTTCCAGGAAAAAAAGTGACGGCGGACCAGGCCCCAGGGGGATGCACCTCTGGGGAACCATCCCTGGCCCACGCCAACCTGCAGCACTGGCTGGACTTCTTCTGCAGCAGCGCCGTCACCGAGGCCAGCCTCGGCGTCATCCAGCCCCTCAGCCCAGAAGAAGCCTGTGGCTTCCTTGGCTGCATGGTGGTGGAGACCGGTGAGCCGGAGCTCAACAACCTCGATGTAATCGAGGCGGGCAGTGGCGCCGGCCGCGGGGCCATGCAGTACACCGGCGTGCGACGTACCGCCTACGACACCGCCCGGCTACAGGCCATCGCTGAAGGGATCGAACCCAACAGCAACGGCTGGCAGGAGCAGTACTTCGCCGAGGAGTACGCCGGCCTACACGATCCGCCCCAGGGTTCCCTTATTGACTGGACCCGCGTCTTTGAGGATCGGCCGCATGGCATGGATCCTGCGAGGGCGGCGGCCTATTGGACGGGTTCGGCTGCAGCAGCTGAGGGCTACTTCAGGCCGGGCACGCCCCACACCGAGCGGCGCCAGGCAGAAGCCCTGAAGGTCTGGGGGTTGCTGCAGAGCGGGGCGCTGGTGCTGCCGCCCACTGGGGCCTGATCGCCAGAGAAGAGCAGCGATGCAAGCCAACCCAGCACCCCGCCCGCCCAAGCCGCCGTTCGACCGGGAGCGGTTTGTCTTCAAGATCCTGGCGGTGGTGATCGGCACCCAGCTGCTGATCTATTCCCTCGCCGCTGGGGTCTGCGGCCAGCGGGCGCTGGAGGGGCGATCGATCGGTCAGATCTGCCCCGGCACGTTGGAGCAGCTGCAGGGCGGCTTTGATTCCACCCTCAAGCTGCTGCTGGCGCTGCTGGGTGGAGCAGCGCTGTCGCGGATGGACCGGTGACGCCTGGGAGCGAGAGGGGGCTTGCTCCGGGCCTCTCCAGTCTGAGGCCCGTCCTGCGGCCGCGCCTCCGCTGGGATCGGTCCCGTCGCTGCGCCACACCTGGCGCCGATCGTCATGGCCACGCTCTCATCTGCCGCTTCTCCGTTCTGCCGGCCTGAGGAGGATCCATTCCTGCTGCTGGAGTCCTGCGGCAAAGCCATCGAATCAATCCTCAGGGGCCATGCCGGCCGGCCGCTGCGCCGCACCTGGATTGATCGACCCTATGGAGAAGAGGAGATCTCCCGGCTGGAAGAGGAGGTGCTGCCGGCGATTCAGCAGTGCCTGGCACGGGTCGATGAGATCGATAGCGCCCTGGAAGCAGAAGCCCAGCTGAGCTACCGCCAAGTGGTGGAGGCTGAGGCGCTGCTGCGCCGCGGCGGGCTGCACTGCAGTGGGTGCATGCCGGCTGTCTGATCCTGCGGGGGCCTTTGGGCCCCTTTCGGCTTGCGCCGTTCCGCCTCTCGCGCCTGCTCGGGCTCCGCGGCTCCGGCCAAGGGATGAACAGCCGCAAGAAGGGACCGCCACCAGGGGCAGCCCTGGCACCAGCCAGGACGGGACCGATGCCCAAGCCACAGTCGATCGCTGGCCAGGGTGCTGCAGAGCGGGCAGGCACGGAGCCGCTACGCGGCAGGCCGCATCAGTTCTGACGGTGCCTCTGGGCACTCCTTGATCCCAGGGGCTGGAGAAGCAGCTCTGCCCTCGGGCGCGGTGAGTAATCAGCACGGATCAGCAGCAGGGCCAGTGGGGCTTGGCTGGCCGGGCGGCGCGAAACACCTCCGCAGCATGCCCCTACAGCTCGCGCTGGCCAGTGCTGTCGCGAGGCTCGCTGGGCTCGCCCCTGGCCAGCACTGCGCCTGCGGGGCGTGTGGTCGGTGTTCTCCGCTCCACCCCAGCCATGGCCATTCCCCAAGGCCCCGTCTGTGAAGTCCGCCTGCTTGTGGTTCACCGCTATCCGCCAGGAGTCCAGAAGCTCGGCACCACTCCCTGTGAGGTCGAGTTCTTGGGCCGCCGCGGCAAGCCCGTCAAGAAGATGCGGCTGATCCCTGCCGAGAAGGCATTCGCCTTTGCCCGCAAGCTGCAGGGCACCCCCGGCTGCACCGTCTCGGTCTGCTGAGCCTTTGGGCGCTGGCCCGGCTGCCGGTTGGTGGCCGGGCTTTCGGAGTGGCGATGGCAAATGTGGGTTTCAGCCCAGCGAGGCCATGGCCACCCGCACCCGCAAGACCGGCACCGGCAAGACCAGCAGCAAGCCGCGGCGCAGCTCACGAGGCAGCATCGCACCAGTTGCCGCTCCCACGCTGCCGGGTATCAGCGCTGCCGAGCGGCGCAAGCTGGCCCAGGAGGAAGCCCGCTGGCGGGCCGAGAGCGACCTGCGCACCCTGCGGCAGGCCGAGGAGATCCGCCGCGATCCCAGCCGGCTCAAGCGGGCCGCCACCATGGCCGCCGAGGAGATGAAGGCGCTGCAGGCCGTTCGCGCCATCAAGCGCGGCCGCTGAGGCTCGCTCACAGCCAATGGCGGTAGCTGCTGCGCTGCCGCCGGGCCCGGGCTTTGGAGCGAGCACTGCCGAACTGGGGGCTGCTGCCGTCACGGCGACGCCGCACCCAGACGCTACGGCGAATGAGCTGGCTGTCCTGGGTGTTGGCGCGGCGGGCGGCCACGATCACCCCATAGCCCCGCTTCTGCTTGCGCTGGGCACGGGAGCGGGCCTGGCTGGCGTTGGCGGCCGGCACCACCGTGGCGGTGGAGCGGTTGCGCCAGAACACCAGATACCAGGCCATCGCTCCCTCCCGGCTGGCTGATCAGCGCCGCGGTGCAGCAGCCCGGGGCGTCGTGCCCTTGACGGCCTCCAGGTACAGCTCGGCGGTGCTCAGGGTCTGCAGGTTCACCGCTCCCCCGTGCTCATGGCCCGTTTCAGGCACAGCAGCCGAATAGAGGCCGCTGCGCTGCTGGAACAGGAAGCTGTACACCGGGTGGCGGCGCAGCTCCTCCATGTAGTCGCCATCGCTGAGGGCCACGCCATCGGCGGTGAGGGGCTGGCCCTTGCCGTCCACGGGCAGCAGCCGCTCGCGGCCGTCCACCTCGCCCAGCTGGAAGTGGCCACCGCACAGCGTCACGAAGGTGTCAAAGAACGTCCCCCGCTCATCGCCACCGACGCGGCCCTCGGCCTCGGAGAACAGGCGCTCCATCAAGCGCTCCTTGCGCAGGTTCTGCACCTGGGAGCGGGCCTCATCCCGTTCCTTCTCCACGCTGCGCACCCGGCGCAGGTTGGCCTCGTTGAGCTGGCGTTCGCGCTCACCTACCTGGCGCTCGAACTCCTCGCGCTTGCGCTCGGCGTCCTGCAGGCGGGCGTACTCGTCGGGGTTGATCTCCGAGAACCGCGACAGCTGGGCACGGGCCTTGCGCAGTTCTTTCTCCAGCTGGTTGCTGCGGCGCCGTTCGGCCCGCAGGGGATCAGCATTGCTGGTGGTGGCGGCAGGGGGATCGTCGTTGTCACCGCTGCCGCTGACACCTGGGTCCTGGGGCAGGGAGATGTCGAGGGTGTCGTCGCCGTCGGCAGTATCCAGACCCGCGTCAGCAGCGCCGTCGCTGTCGAGCAGGTCGGGGTCGGCGGCAGGTTGGACAGAGCCAGCAGAGCCCTGGTTGGGCTGTTGCTGGTGCTGGCTGTAGCTCCGCCACGGAGCAGCCGGGGCCAGGGGGGCTGGAGCAGTGCCACTGTTGGCGTCGCTGGAATCAGAGGAGAAGAAGGAAGAGGGCATCACCCATCACGGCTGTGGTGCTGCGGGCGCCCCGTCCGGGCTGCGCTCGCTCTACCCCTTGCCAGGCTGGGAGCACCGCGAAGGGTCCGATGCTGCGCTTTCTGCTCAACGTGCTCTGGTTCGTGCTTGGGGGCGTGGTGATGGGCCTGGGCTGGTGGCTGGCCGGGCTGGTGGCGGCAGTCACGATCGTCGGCATCCCCTGGGCCCGGGCCTGCTTTGTGATCGGCAACTTCTCCTTCTGGCCGTTCGGCAATGAAGCCGTGAGCAGGCGGGAGCTCACCGGTCAGGGCGACATCGGCACCGGGCCCTTCGGGCTGGTGGGCAACGTGATCTGGTTCCTGCTGGCCGGCTGGTGGCTGGCGATCGGCCACCTCAGCTCGGCCGTGGCCTGCTTCATCACGATCATCGGCATCCCCTTTGGCATCCAGCACATCAAGCTGGCACTGATCGCCCTGGCACCGATCGGCATGCAGGTGGTGCCGGCTCGGCGGTGAACGCCACCCCAGCGGCGCGCTGGCTAAGTGGCTTGGCGAGCGGACCACCAGCGTGAAAAAGCCGGTACGCTCTTGCCCCCTCTCTGGCAGAGCAGCGGCCATGGACTCCGCCACTCCGCTCCGCGGCGCTCGGCTGCTGGTGTTCCACCCGCGCCAGCTGGAGGACGCCGAAGCCCTGATCCGTGCCGTCAAGGCCAATCAGACGGTGGTGCTCAATGCCAGCAGTGCCGACGCCGGGGAGGCCCAGCGGCTGATCGATTTCGCCTGCGGCGGCATGGAGGCGATCGACGGCCAGACCCACCGCATCGATGCCGAGACGTTCCTGTTCACACCGGCCCGGGGGCGGGTGGAGCACTGGCCGCAGGCGGCCTGAGGCCTCAGCGCGGGTCCGCCACAGCCGCACCAGCAACCTGTTCCGATGTGTATGCCCGGCCTAGGCTTTACACATCGCCCTTTGGCCTGGCATGCGCACCAACATCGTCATTGACGACGCCCTGATGAAGCAGGCGATGCAGGCCAGCGGTGCCCGCAGCAAGCGGGAGGCGGTCGAGCTGGGCCTGCGCACCCTGGTCAAGCTGCAGCAGCAGGCAGGGATCCGCGCCTTCCGGGGGCGCCTTCGCTGGGAAGGGCACCTGGAGGCCCAGCGCCTGGATGGAGAGGCCGAGGCGGCTGAGCAGCTGCCGTGATCGTTGTTGACTCCTCGGTCTGGACTGATTTCTTCAATGGGGTGAGCAGCCCTGAGGTGGAGCGGCTGGATGGGTTGCTCGGGGTGACGCCACTGGCGATCGGTGATCTGATCCTGGTGGAGGTGATGCAGGGCTTCCGCAACGAGCGCGACGTGGCCACCGCCCGCCAGCTGTTCCGTTCCCTGGCCCTGCTGCCGATGCTGGGCGGCAGCAATGCCTGGAAGGCAGCCGAGAACTACCGGCAGCTGCGCAGCCGGGGCATCACGGTGCGAAAGACGATCGACGGGATCATCGCCACCGCTTGCATCGAAGCCAACCTGCCGCTGCTGTTCAGCGACCGGGACTTTGTGCCCTACGTGGAGCACCTGGGCCTGGAGGCGGCATGAGCCGCAGTGGTGGGGAGCCTTCTGCGGCCGTCAGCCCAGGGACTCCACGCCCTCCTCAACAGCAGGCGCCGAACGTCGGGCCGGCAGGTAGATCCACTCCCCCGCCGGCAGCGGCGTGGAGGGCAGGTAGCCCGGCACCAGCAGCTGCATCCCGGCCGGGAGGGGGGTGGTGGAGCGGTAGACGGGCAGCAGCAGGGTGGTGCCGGTGGGCAGCGGTTCCTCGCTGGGCCAACTGCCCAGGTCCGTGTTGAACTGGCGCAGCAGGGACAGGCTGAGGCTCTGCTCGGCCGCCACGCTGCTCAAGGTCTCGCCCTCACCGGTGACGTACGGCTCGCTCTGCTGCAGCACCGGGTTGAGGCTGCGCAGCTTGCTTTCCGTGGTGCCATGGCGACCGGCCAGCACCGCCAGGGAGTCGCCCTCCACCGCAACGATGGTCTGGGTGCTTTCCAGCTGGGGGTTGATCCGCCGCAGGGTGGCCACGGTGGTGCCATACCGCTCGGCGATCAGGGTCAAGGTGTCGCCACCTCTGAGCACCAGCACGCTGTGGGGCCTGAGCACCAGCTGGATCGCTTCCCCCAGCAGCGGCTGCAGCAACAGGCCAATGCCGCCAGGGCCGTAATCCGCCCCGAAGTGCATCACCTGACAGCCGGCGAACTGGGCCCGCCCGCCACTGGGCAGCCCGCCCTCCGGTTGCAGCAGGGCCAGGTTCCCCAGCCACATCACCCTCTGACAGGGGGCCTGCACCGTGCCCAGTAGCGTTGGGTCCCAGGGCAGCGGCGCCTCGTCGCGGAAGCCGGGGGTGGCCCAGGCCTGTTCAGCCGCCAGCCAGTCGAAGGTGTTGCTGGTGCTCACCGGCAGGATCGCCGCCCGGCAGAGATAGCCACGCAGCAGCACATCCCCAGGGTCGGTGAGGGCGGTGTCGTTGTAGCCGCTGACGATGCCGCCCTGCTCCAGGAAGCAGTCGATCACATGCCGGCGGATGGGGACCGGGTTGCGGCTCTCGGGCCGGTCCACCTCGAACAGGCAGAGGCGGGCATTGGCATAGGGCTGCAGCGCCAGCCACAGGGGCAGAGCCCCATGGGGCGCAGCACTGGACTGACCCGCCCGGCTGTCGATCGCTGGGGCGGCAGCGGGTAGAGACACCAGCTGGCCCCACAGCGGCGCACCCCGTAGGGGGTTGAGGCCCTGGTTCAGCGGTGAGAGGGGCTGCTCCATCACTCAGCTCCGCACCAGCGAACCCCGGAAGGGATCCGAGTTGCATTGGCGCCAGTTCTGCAGCCGCGGCAGCAGCAATGCCAGCTGGCCAATGTGCTGGCTGCGCTGCCGGTTCAGCACCACCGCCGGCGAGGGGCCCGCAGGGTTCCACTCGGTGTCGCTCTCTTCCAGCAGGAGCTCGGTGGCGTACTCCACCACCGCCAACTTGCTCAACGGCAACGGGTTCGGCACCACGCCACCGGCGACGCCCTTGCGCCTGCTGCGCACCGGGCTGTTCACCTGTGCCGGGGTCAGTGCGGCCAGCTGCTGATCCAGGAGGGCGATCGCATCGAGGTGGCACTGGGCCGTGCACACCCCCGTGGGGTAGTGGGTCTGCAGCTGCGCCATCTCCCGGTTCAACGCCGCCAGGGCAGCACTGGTGACGGGAATAGACAGGGCGATCCGCAGGGTCTCGGCATCGCCAGGGCGCCAGGAGCAGGTGGGTAGGGAGGACTGGGACATGCCCTCCATTGCCAGGCGTAATGGCCTCAGCCAGCGTCGAGCTCGCGCTGCAGGCTCTCCCAGTCCTCCGGCAGCTCGCCGCGCTGCACCAGGCGCGAGAACACGGCGTAGCAGTCGTTGCGGTCGCCGTCCTTGCGGGGAAAACCCAGCCAGAGGATCAACAGCAGGCGCCGGCCCTCGGCTTCAAAGGGGCGGAAGAACAGGCGGTAGCGATCCGGCAGTCCCAATCCCTTGAGCCGGCCATAGCGGCGCAGGGGGCCCGTGAGAGCAAAGCGGCTGGCGTAGGGGTCGGCGGCGATCCGCTCCTTGATCCCCTCCATCACTGCCGCCAGCAGCTTCACCTGGGGGTGCTGAACGAAAGCCTGGGGATCGAGCTCCTGCTTGAGCCGTTTCACCTCGGCCTTGAGCTCGACGTACTGCCGCGCAAACAGTTGGGGCTGGAAGGCGATCGTCCAGCCATGGCGCACCAGCGGTGGGCTCATGCCCTACTCAGCTCGTCTGCGGCGTCAACCGTCACGCCGGCCAGCAGCTCGTCGTCGTCTGCCGCCATCGCTTCCGTGTAGAGCACAGGGCCCTGATCGGCCGTAAGTGCTTGTCGGCTGAGGAAATCGAGGAACAGCCCGAGCATCAGGCTGTCTTCTTCTGACTCGCCCTGCTGCTGTTCTTCTGGCTCCAGGCGCAGCAGCAGCGTGGTGTCGTCCAGCACCTCCACCTGACCCGCAGCACCGGCGAACTGGGGATGGTCGCGGTAGAAGGCTGCCGGCAGCCGCAGCCCGGAGGAGTTACCGATCCGGGCCGGCGTGACGCGGTAAGGACTGACAGCCACAGGAAGCAGCACCGCATGAATGGACTTACACCACGTTAGTCCGCCCGACGGTGGTTCAGGCCGCCGCCGTGCCATCGAGCCCCAACTGCTGCCGCAGCTCAGCCCCGTCGATCACCCCCCGCTCATGCAGCACCAGCCACTCCTGCACCGAGGGCTGAGGTTTGCGCGGAGGCTGGGGCGGCACCAGCGGGCTGATTTCCACGCGGCAGGCCGGCGTGTCGGAGAGCTTTTCGCCGGTGAGGCGGGTCCACTGGCGCAGCAGGGTGCTGAGCATCGAGCTCTTCTGGCCAGCCAGCGACTGCAGCACGCCCGCGTCCCAGGAACTGGTGTAAATCCCTGGGTCTCAGCCCCGGCGTAGCCG
>JBBASM010000020.1:0-44584 GCA_040399285.1 Prochlorococcaceae cyanobacterium | reverse complement strand
GCCGCGTAGCGGCTTAGTTCAACGCTAAATGGACGGATCCTCGTATGAAGTGCTGTTGCGCCGTTTTTGCCGCCTATCACAACGGCTGCATGCTGGAGCCATGGCTAGATCCCAATTGTGGCAATACATTTATAATACCCTGGCAATACCCTGCCGCCATATGCGGGTCCGCCTATAACCGTTCATCAGGATGCAAAAGCCCGTTCCCGCGCTCCGCGCCCTGTCCCTTCGCATGGGCTAATGAAACCGGGATATCTTCGTTTAATGACTATACTCTTCTGGTGGACTATGACCGTTTGAAGTCTTTGCGCCCCTCCCTGGTTGATGTGTTGATTGCAAATGTAAGCCTGTGCACTTGCAACATATTGAACAACGCGTTGATCAGCGGCCCGTGCGGGCGAGCAGCAGGGCCAGGGTGATCCAGAGGGCCGTAAAGCCGAGGCACACTCCGCCCCAGGCCGGCAGGCCCCAGGTCTGCACCGCCAGGGGCGCGGCCACCGTCACCACCCCGCCGGCCAGCACCGGCTGCAGCAGCAGTTGTTTCACCGAGAAGGCCGGCAGAGCCTCACTGCGGTTGTCCGGATCGGCCATCCCCAGCAGCAGCAGCCCGCTGGCGGCCACCCCCGTGGCCTGGCCGAACTCGATCACGGCCCGCTCGAACCAGTCGATCGGCAGGATCCGCCGCGCCAGCACCAGCACCACCAGCAGGTTCCAGCCCAGTCCGGCCAGGGTGAGCACACTCAGGGGCAGCCAGTTGCGCGCCAGCTGGGGCAGATCCAGCCCGGCCATCGCCGCCGCGATCAGCAGGTCGGTGGCGATCCCGCCGATGTCCTCCTGCTGGCTGGCCTGCACCCATGCAGTACGGCCGCTGCGCTCCAGGGCCAGCCGCACCAGCAGCGAGCCCGCCAGGGCCAGGGGATACACCGGCAGGGCATCGATCACCGTGCGCCAGGTGCCCTGCAGGGGCTCGGCGGCCCATTCCAGCGCCGCGAGCAGCCCCACGCCCACGCCCACGGCGACTCCCACCAGCCCCAGGTTCACCAGCCAGCTTCCGGGGCCGGCTGGCGGTTGCCCGTCATGGGGCACCGGCACCGGCAGCGGGCAGCTGGGCTGGTGGGCCAGTGGCTCTGCGATCACCGTCTCGGCTGCCACCGGCAGATACACCATCAGCCAGCCGCGGCGCTGGGCCAGCACCACCAGCGCCCCCCCCAGCAGGGTGGAGCTGAGCAGCCCCACGGTGGCCATCGCCAGGCCCAGGTCGGCCCCCTCGCGGAACCCCAGATCGGCATAGATCGGTCCCAGCACCGCCGCACTGCCATGGCCCCCCTCGAAGCCCACCTCAATCAGGCAGGCCATCAGAGGATTCACCCCCAGCCAGGGCCCCAGCACCAGCAGCACCGCCAGGGCGCCCACCAGGTACTGGCCAAAGCCCAGGGTGAGGCCCAGCAGGGTCTGGGCCGCTGCCGGTCGCCAGAGCTGGGCGATTGCCGGCAGTGGCCGACCCAGCAGCAGCGTGCCGAACACCAGGGTGAGCAGCACCGTGGGCAGCTGTGCCCACAGTGCCTCGATCGGCGCCGGCATCACTGGCCAGGGCCCGTGCGGTCCGAGCAGCAGGCCCAACAGCCCCGCCAGTACCGCCGCCGGCAGCCCCAGCCGCTGCAGCCCCAGCGCCGGGCCGATCGCCCGCCCGATCGCCACCAGCAGCCCCAGCACGGCGAAGGCCGCGGTGATCACCGCCAGGGCGGAGAGTGCGGTCATGGCGGCGCCAGCTGGAAGTGGCGGCGGAAGAAGGCCTCGCTGGCCTCCAGCACCCGCACCTGCACACCGCCATCCCGGAAGCCGTGGCCCTCGCCGGCGAAGCGGTGCACCTCCACCGGGATCCCCCGGGTTGCCAGGGCGGCCGCCATGCGCTCGGTCTGCTCCGGCGGCACTACCGTGTCGTCCAGCCCCTGGAAGAAAATCACCGGGGCGGTGATCCGCTGCGCGTGGGCCAGCGGCGAGCGGGCTTCGAAGCGCTCGGCCGCCTCCGGCCAGGGGCCGATCAGGCCGTCCAGATAGCGGGCCTCGAAGCGGTGGTCGTGCTGGGCCAGGGCGGCCGGATCACTCACCGCGTAACGGCAGGCGGCGGCCCGGAAGGTGGTGGTGAAGCAGAGGGCGGCCAGGGCGGTGAAGCCGCCGGCGCTGCCGCCCTCGATCGCCACCCGCTCCGGGCTGGCCCGGCCCGCCGCCACCAGCGCCTCGGCGGCCGCGGCGCAGTCGGCCACATCGGCCACACCCCACTGGCCCTGCAGCCGTTCCCGGTAGGCCCGGCCGAAGCCGGTGGAGCCGCCGTAGTTCACGTCCACCACCCCCCAGCCACGGCTGGTCCAGAACTGGATCGCCAGCTGCAGCCCCCGCCGGGCCATGCCGGTGGGGCCGCTGTGGCCCTTCACCAGCAGCGGACTCTCGGGACCGGCGCCCCCCTGCGGTTGGTAGTACCAGGCGTGGGTGGGGGCACCGCCGTGGCCGGCGAACCAGAGCGGCTCCGGCTGGCTGATCGCCGCCGCCGGCAGGGGCAGGGCGCTCACTGGCGCGTGCTGCCAGCGGCCGCTGGCCAGCTCCAGCTGCAGCAGTCCGGACAGGCTGGCGGGGGAGCTGGCCACGCAGGCCAGGTTGCCCTTGGCCGCACTCAGGTAGGCCAGGTCGTCGAAAGGTTGGGCGATGGGCCGCCAGGCCGCCGCCCTGCCCAGCAGCGCCGGATCGAGGCACACCTCCCCCAGCTGCCAGGACCCCTGGCGGCAGGCGGCCGCCACCAGCCGCTCGCCGTCCCAGGCCGTGGTGCGCATGCCATACACCCACTGGGGCATGGCGAACTCCGCCTCCAGCGGCAGCAGGGTCTGCCACTGGCCGCTGGTCGTGTCCAGCCGGCGCAGGTTCCACCAGCCGCTGCCGTCGTCGGCCACCACCAGGGCCTCGGGGCCGATCCAGAGGGGCTGGAACAGTGACACGGCCTGGTCGCCTGCGCCGCCGGCCAGGCAGCGGACGTGGCGCAGGCTGCCGTCCTGCCCCAGCTCCGCCAGCCAGAGCTCGCTGCGCTCCCAGGGCATGTGGGGCTGCTGCCAGGCGATCCAGGCCAGCCGCCTGCCGTCGGGGCTGAGCGCCGCGTAGCCGCAGAAGTCGGCCGGCTGGTGCAGCAGCTGCGGCTCGCCGCCGGCCAGGGGCACGGCCACCAGCTGGTCGCGCCCGCCGGCCTCCATCAAGCCGATCCAGCGCTGGCGCGGCACGTCGATCAGCCCGTCGGCGAACCCCCGCGCCTCGGCGGGGTCTGCCGGAGTGGTGAGCCGGCGGGGGGTGCCGGGCTGGTGGGGATCGAGGGCCCAGAGGCAGCGGTCGCCGTCGTGGACGAACACCACCCAGCCGCCGCCGCAGGAGTAGCTGCCGCCGCCGTAGGCATGCACCCGGCTGCGCAGGTTCCAGGGGGCCGGGGTGAGTTCGCTGGGGGTGGCCTCGGGCTGCCCGGCCGGGCGGCGCAGCAGGGTGGTGCGGCCCCCTTCATCCGGCCGCTGCTCCAGCCAGTGCAGCCAGCCATCGGCGAAGCAGGTTTCCTTCAGGCCCGGCGTGCGCCCCACCACCAGCTCCGCCGGCAGGGGAGCTGCCAACCCGTCGTCCACAGGTCCGCCGTAAACTTGCCTCAACGTAGAGAGGAGCGCCCTTTGGCCCGCAGCTTCGCCCAGATGGCCCGCACGGCGGAGCAGTCCAGCCGCCAGGTGCAGGTGCCCAAGCAGGGCGGTGGCGAGCCCGCTCTCACCATCCACACCCTGGGCCACAGCGCCCTGCGCACCCCGGCCAGACGGATCAGCAAGGTGGATGAATCGGTGCGGGACCTGGCCCGCGACATGCTGCGCGCGATGTATGCCGCCAACGGCATTGGCCTGGCCGCCCCCCAGGTGGGCGTGCACAAGCAGCTGCTGGTGATCGACCTCGATCCTGAGAACGCGGCGGCGCCGCCGCTGGTGCTGGTCAACCCCGAGATCCGCTCCTTCGGGCCTGGCCTCGACACCTATGAGGAGGGCTGCCTCAGCATCCCCGGGGTGTACCTCAATGTGGTGCGTCCCAGCACGGTGGAGGTGGGCTACCGCGACGAGCTGGGCCGGCCCCAGCGGCTCAGGACCGATGGCCTGCTGGCCCGCTGCATCCAGCACGAGATGGACCACCTCAGCGGCGTGCTGTTCGTGGATCGCGTCACCGATGAGCTCAGCCTCAACGCCGAGCTGCAGGACCACGGCTTTGCCCGTGGCGACGTCCAGTCGATCCGCTGAGGCCTGCTGCACATGCCGATGAAACCGCTGGCCGGGCTGTTCCTGGCCCTCGCCTGTCTGCTGGGCATCGCCGCCACAGGCTCGGTGTTTGAGCTGGCCTACGGCGAACCCGATCTGGGGGTGGGCACCACCCGCTGGATTCTGGGCCTGAGCCTGCCCGGCACCGTGGCTGCCCTGCTGGTGGCGATCCGTATCAACAAGCCGGTCTGAGCGGGCCGGCCCACCAGGGCCCGTCTCCGACGCTTGCCTGACTGTCCAGCTTCACCCTGGCCTGGCCCCGAACCCCTGCATACGATTGGCGCCATCCCGGACATCGCCGCCATGGCCCTCTTCCCCCTGCAGCGCGCTGCCCTGGTGGTCAGCGGTGCCTTTGCGGCCCTGGGAGCCATCGCGGCCGGTCCCGCCGTTGCCGGTTCGCTGTTCCAGACCGCCGAGCTCAACCAGCAGAATTTTGTGCTGGTGTCCGCCCCGATCGGCGATGGCACCAAGGCCCAGCTGAACATCTACGAGCAGCTCAACAACCGCCGCCCCTGCTACGCAACCCAGGGCAGCCAGCCCGCCCAGGTGAATCCCCTGCTCACCACGTTTGATTTCACCGGCATCTGCGGCCGTTTCCTCGATACCAATGGCTATTCCGTGCGGGTGGGAGGCACCGACCTGGCCCCCACCTACCGGTTGACGGTGATCCGCCGCCCCGACGACAACGTGCTGCTGGCCGTTCCCACCACCCCCGGAGCCGGGCCCGAAATGGTGGTGGCCCGCACCCAGGGGGCCGGCGACGGTTTCCTGCAGCTGGTGCTGGAGCCTGGCTGGGAGCTCAAGCGCCGCGCCTACAACGGCCGCAATCTCGGCCACGTGTATCTGTACCGGGCCGACTGGCCCGGTGGCGGCGAAGCCGTGGCTTCACCCGCCCTGCCCAGCCTGCCCGAGCTGCCCGGCAATGGTCTGCCGGTGCAGCCCTTCGGCAGTGGCTCGTGAGGGTTGGGGCAAGGGCAGTTGCTAGGGTGAGCAACTCATTGACTGCACCTCCCGCTTCATGACCCAGGTCACCGTCGGCGAAAACGAAGGCATCGAGTCGGCCCTGCGTCGCTTCAAGCGTCAGGTGTCCAAGGCCGGCATCTTTGCCGACCTCAAGCGTCTCCGCCACCACGAGACCCCCACCGAGAAGTACAAGCGCAAGGCCCAGCAGCGCCGCCGCCGCCGCTGAGCACGCTGCACCAGGCTGGCCCTAGGCGCCGTGCTGCAGGGCCGGTCCTGGCCATGCCCTCCCTTAGGGAGCCAGCCTTCAGCTCTGCTGGTTCTGCTGATCCATGCAGCGAAAGAGCAGGGCTTCAGCAATGGCGTCCGCAGTGATCTGGCGTTCGCCGCTGAGATCGCAGATGGTGCGCGCCACCCGCAGCAGCTGTTCGCCGCCGCGGGCGCTGATCTTGTATTGGGCCAAGGCCAGTTGCCACAGCCGCAGTGCTTCCTGATCCGGCTGGGCCAGTTGCCGCAGGGCCGCCACGGGGAGCCGGGCATTGCCCACGCCGCCGGGATTCCGCCGGGCCATCCGCCCGTGGGCCCTGGCCACCCGCTGGGCCACCACGGCGCTGCCCTCGGGCTCTGCTTCCGTCTTGCTCGCCGGTCGCCCCGCCTCGCCGCCCGCCTTCCCATAGGGCGCCGCGAGCTCCCCGGCCTCGGCCCGGCGCATCACCACCTGCAGGTCGATGCGGTCGAGCAGCGGGCCTGACAGGCGCCCCCAGTAGCGGCGCCGCTCCGCCTCGGTGCAGCTGCAGGCGCGGCCCGGATCGCCATACCAGCCGCAGCGGCAGGGATTGGAGGCGGCCACCAGGGTGATCGCGCAGGGGAAGCGCAGGCGCTGGCGGGCCCGCTGCAGGCGGATCTCGCCCTCTTCCAGGGGTTGGCGCAGCAGGTCGAGCACCCCAGGACGGAATTCGGCCAGTTCATCGAGGAACAGCACCCCGTGGTGGGCCAGGGCCAGCTCCCCCGGCCGCGGACTGGCGCCGCCGCCGATCAGGGCGGCGCCTGTGCAGCTGTGGTGCGGGGCGCGGAAGGGGCGCTGCAACAGCAGCTGGCCCGCTGCCGGCAGCAGGCCCGCCACCGAGTGAATGCGGGTGAGCTCCAGGGCCCCCCTGCGCTCCAGGGGCGGCAGCAGCGAAGCCAGCCGGCGAGCCAGCATGGTTTTGCCGCTGCCGGGCGGACCCACCAGCAGCAGGTGGTGACCGCCGGCCGCGGCAATCTCCAGGGCGCGGCGGCCCAGCATCTGTCCCTGGATGTCGGCAAGATCGCAGCCGGCGCTCTCTCCAGGGGCCTGGGCCGGGGTGGGCGGCGCCACTGCCGGCCAGTCGTCGCCTTCGCCTGCCAGTCGTCCCAGCAGATCCCTGAGGCTGTTGGCAGGCCAGAGGGCCAGCCCGTCCACCAGCGCTGCCTCGGGGCCATTGGCGGCCGGCAGCAGCAGGGCCCGGGCACCGCAGGCGCGGGCCTGGAGCGCGATCGAGAGCATCCCCCGGATCGGCCGCAGCGTGCCGTCCAGCCCCAGCTCCCCCGCGCTCCACACCCCCTCCAGGCTGGCCGGCGCCAGCTGGCCGCTGGCCAGCAGCAGCCCCAGGGCCACGGGCAGGTCGAAGCCGGGACCCTCCTTGCGCAGGTCGGCCGGAGCCAGGTTCACCACCACCCGCCCCTGGGGCACGCGGCAGCCGCTGTGGCGCAGGGCCGAGCGCACCCGTTCCCGCGCCTCCAGCACCGCCGCATCGGCCAGCCCCACCAGGGTGAGCGCCGGCAGGCCAGGCCCCAGGTCCACCTCCACCGTCACCGGCTGGGCCTCCAGCCCCTGCAGGGCCGCCGTGGTGCACCGTGCCAACATCGCCTGGGGAGAGCACGCGGCTCAGTCACTGCTCAACCAGTGCCACCTCCTGTCCCATCCCCTGCCCCGTCTTGCCCGGATCCGTGGCCATGGCCCCCGCTCACGACAAGCCCACCGACACGCCCAGCGACACGATCTTCGGCCGCATCCTGCGGGGCGAGATCCCCTGTGATCAGGTGTATGCCGATGAGCACTGCCTGGCCTTCCGCGACGTGGCCCCCCAGGCGCCGGTGCACGTGCTGGTGATTCCGCGGGAGCCGATCCCCCGGCTGGATGAGGCGGGCGAGCAGCACGCCGCCCTGCTCGGCCATCTGCTTCTGGTGGCCGCCAGGGTGGCGCGCCAGGAGGGGCTGCAGGGCTTCCGCACCGTGATCAACAGCGGGGGCGAGGCCGGGCAGACCGTGTTCCACCTGCACGTGCACGTGATCGGAGGCCGCCCCCTGGCCTGGCCACCGGGCTGAGAGGCCAGCGGCCACAATGGCCGCTTGTCGAGCCGTTCCATGAATCCGCTCAAGGCCTTCCGCGACCAGCTGGGAAAGCTGCAGCGCCTGGCCCAGCCCTATTTCCTGCCGGTGGAGGACACCCAGCCCTGGCAGTTCCTGCTGCTGGTGGTGGCGATGGTGGCCGTGGTGGTGGGGGTGACCCTGCTGCTGCTCACCGGGGTGGTGGGCCTCAGTGGCGCCGTGGTGCCCGAGCTGCGCAGCCGCTTCCTGCCGGGCGTGCCCCAGCAGGTGGCCGCCCTCTGGGCCGGGCCCGGTGGGGTGGTGATCACCGTGCTGATGGTGGCCGGGCTGAGCTGCTTCGGGGTGTTCCGGGGCAAGTTGCGCCAGGGTCGCTGGCTGCCCTGGGTGCTGCTGGGGGTGATCCTGCTGCTGATCCTGGTGCTCAACGGCATCAACGTGGGCATCAGTTTCATCGCCCGCAACATTGATAACGCATTGGTGGCGTTTGATCAGGACAACTTCTGGAAAATCGTCGGTATCTATGCATTCTGCCTGGTGCTGGCATTGCCGATCCGTGCCCTGGAGAGCTACCTGATTCCCAAGCTGGGCCTGCTCTGGCGGGAATGGCTCAGCGGCCGGCTGCTGGGCCGATATCTCAGCAATCGCGCCTACTACATTCTCAATCCGAATGACGAGAGTTCCGCAGATATTGACAATCCAGACCAGCGGATCTCCCAGGACACGGCCAGTTTCACCATAACCAGTCTCAGTGTGACCGTGGAGGTGCTGAGGGCTCTGCTCACCTTCTTCAGTTTCATCATCGTGCTCTGGAGCATCAGCTCGCAGCTGGCGCTCTGGCTGCTGATCTACTCCGTGGGCGGCACGGCGGTGATCGTGTTTGCCAGCCGCAAGCTGGTGTCGCTGAACTATCTGCAGCTCAAGCTGGAGGCTGATTTCCGCTACGGCCTGGTGCACATCCGGGACAACGCCGAATCGATCGCCTTCTACCGCGGCGAGAAGCAGGAATCACGGGAAGCCGAGCGCCGGCTCGATGGCGCGATTCAGAACTACAACCGCCTGATCATCTGGGAAGCACTGATCAGCGTGATCCAGCGCTCCTACGACTACTTCTCCCGCTTTCTGCCCTGGCTGGTGATTGCACCGATCTACTTCGCCCGCGAGGTAGATTTCGGTGTGTTTGGCCAGGCGAGCATCGCCTTCTCCCAGGTGTTTTTTTCGGTGAGTTACATCGTGAACAACATCGACCGCCTGGCGGCCTTCTCAGCCGCCATCAGCCGTCTGGAGGGGTTCCAGGGCAAGGTGGACGAGATCGGTGTGGAGGCTGCCGCCCAGCTGGCGCGGGATCAGGCGGGCGTGAGTCCGGGTGCAGACGCCATCCTGGTGAGCCACGTGGATCTCACCCCGCCCCGCAGCGAGCGCCTGCTGATCCACGACCTGAGCCTCACCATCGACCGCCAGCAGCGCCTGCTGGTGGTGGGCCCCTCCGGCTGCGGCAAGACCTCCTTCCTGCGAATGGTGAGCGGGCTCTGGCCGCCGGCGGTGGGCACGGTGCAGCGCCCCGGGCCGGGGGAGCTGCTGTTCATCCCCCAGAAGCCCTACATGCTGCTGGGCAGCCTGCGCGAACAGCTGGCCTATCCCCTCAACCCCGATCGCTTCAGCGACGAGCAGCTGCGCCACGTGCTCGAACAGGTGCGCCTGCCCGAGCTGGTGCAGCGCTACCCCGACCTGGACATCAAGCAGGACTGGCCGCGGCTGCTCTCCCTCGGTGAACAGCAGCGGCTGGCCTTTGCCCGGCTGCTGCTCAATGGCCCGCGCTTCGTGGTGCTCGACGAAGCCACCAGTGCCCTGGATGTGAGCACTGAGCGCCACCTCTACGACCTGCTCAGCGAACGGGAGATCGCCTTTGTGAGCGTCGGTCACCGCCCCACGCTCACCGCCTTCCACAACACCGTGCTGGAACTGGATGGCATAGGCGGCTGGCGGCTGCTGCCGGCCGCTGGCTATGCCTTTGGCCAGGAGTCCTGACCAGCCCAGCTTTCGCCTCACGCGTTGATGTCCGCCGCTTCCTGTCCCGCATCCCTTCAGTTCTGAACCATGGCTGCCCCCTCTTCCACTGAATCCGCCGGTCCCACCAACGACGCCAGTGCCAGTCCGGCGACCACCAGTGCCACCACCCCGGATGTGCCGGCCTTCGGCTGGAGCGCCTATGCGGAGCGGGTGAATGGCCGCTTCGCGATGGTGGGCTTCGTGGCGGTGCTGCTGGTGGAGGCGATCAGCGGCGACACCTTTCTGCGCTGGGCCGGCCTGATGCCCTGAACTCAGGGCAGGCTGAGCAGGTCCAGCTGCCACAGCCCGTTGCGGCTCACCTCCACGGCCAGCTGGCGGCCATCGGCCCGCAGCTGAACCCGTCTGGGCACCCCGGCCGGCTCCAGCGGCAGGGGCTGCAGCACGCCCTGGGCGCGGCGGTAGAGCAGCAGTTCCGTGCGACCGCCCAGCTGGCGAACCAGCGCCAGCCGTTCTCCCCGCTCATCCACGCTCACGCTGATCGGCTGGGCATCGGCCCGGTTCAGCCCCGGCAGGGGGCGCAGCAGTCCCTGCTCCAGATCCAGCAGCTGCACCTGCTCGCGGCCGCCACGGCCGCTGATCAGGGCCAGCCAGCGGCCAGCCAGTGACGGTTCGCGGCCACTGCCGTTCTGCTCCAGCCGGCTGTTGATCGGCAGCAGGGGCCGGGCCTGGGGGTCCATGCAGCCCGCCAGGGCCATCACCGTGGGCAGGAGCAGCAGCAGGTGTGGCCGCCGCAGCATCCGCCGCCCAGGGCTGCTCATCGCTCCGCGCTCATGGGCCCAGGCCTCCGCCCAGCAGGCTGCGGCCGGCAGGCTGATCCGGCTCCAGCACGCCATCCAGGGCGAAGACCTGGACCAGGCGCTTGCCGTCCCGCAGCACCTCCACCGCCAGCCGCTGACCGTCGGGGGCCAGGCTGAGCCGCTGCGGCTCCCCAGCGCCAACCAGGGGCAGGCGCCAGAGCCGGCCGCTCAGCCGGTCATCCACCACCACCCTCCGCTGGTTGCCCTGCTGCACCAGCCCCGCCAGGTAGCGGCCGTTCCAGCTCAGGGCCGGCGAGCCATGGGGGGTGTGGCCGCGCCAGTGGCGCAGTGGCAACTGGCGGCCGCTGTCCTGCTCCTGCAGGATCATGCGCAGCCTGCCGTCCTGCTCGATCAGGGAAGCCAGCAGGCGGCCATCCCCGCTGAGGGCGGGGTCACTGCGGTTGGCCGCTGCCAGGCCGGCGGCGGGGGCGGCCCGCCGGTTGCCCAGGCCCAGGGCGTCGCAGCTGCCAAGCATCAGCGCCAGCGCGGGTACCGCAACTGACACCAACAGGCCCTGGGGAGTGGCGAGCGGGCGGCTCAGTCGTCGAATCGGGAGGTGTTGTCCCGGCCCCGGGACGGGGCTGGGTCGGGACCGGCCGGGGGCCTGATGGGGGTGAAGTCGGCGTCGCTCACGCTGTCGGTGCGGGCGCTCTCGCTGCGGGGATTGGCCGTTCCCGGGGCACGGCTGGTGCGGATCGGCGAGCCCTGGGGCATGCCGGGACGGCCGCCATCGCTCGGGGCTGGGCTGCCCTGGCTCCCGAGGGGGCGGCGGCTGGAGCGTGGTATGGCTTCGCTGTTGGCCGTGGGCCTGCTGCCGCGCCGCACCTCCGCCTGGCCATCGCGGCGGCGGGCGCCGAATTCAGGGGTGTCGCGGCTGGGGCCGGCGGAATAGCGCCGCTGGCCGGCAGGGGGCTCCTCCCTCTCGCTGGAAGGGCCATCCCAGTCGGCACCGCGGCGGCTGGCTGCTCGCTCCGGGATGGCGGCCCGGCTGCTGCGGCTGGGACGGTAGAAGGCATCAACGTCCTCCCCGTCGTCAGGCCGGGAGGGAATGCGCCTGCGCACCGGCTGGGGTTCGTCGAAGCGCTCCCGCTCGGGTTCATCCCAGCTGCGCCCGCCCATGCGTGGGCGGAAGGGGCCCGGTGGCGCCGGCAGGGGCTCGTCGTCGTCGAAGTAGGAGGAACGCCGGGCCTGTTCGGTGGTCACCCCGCGCAGCCGCACGCTCTCGTAGGCGAAGAACACGGTGGTGCCGGCCAGCAGGAACTGGCCGAACTGCAGGATCGGATCCAGACGCCAGCCCTGGAAGAACAGGATGCCGCCGCAGAGCAGGCCGACGGCGGCGAAGAACACGTCGTAGTCGCGGGCGAGCGCGGGCTTGAAACTGCGCATGAAGTAGAGCAGCGCGCCGCCCACCGCCAGCACGATGCCCACGATGCTGGCCCAGTTCAGGCTGGCATTAACCACGACCCATCACCCTCGGTGCATGGCCCCACTCTAGGGGCGCTGCCCCTCAGAGCTTGCGATCGAGCCGGTCGTTCTGGCTGATCAGCACCAGGGCCACGGCGATGGGGACCACCACGATCACCGCGCCCCACACGAGGCTGCTGAGAAAGTTGGCGAGGGAAGGGGTCATGGCGCGGCCGCTGCTGGGCGTCACGGATGTGGGCGGATCTTAGGCAGCCGCGATGGCTGCCTACGCTGGTGGGCCCCACTGCTTAGAGCTTTGTGACGGCGCTGCCCACCTCGCCGCTGGCCTGGACCCACCTGCTGCTCGCCTTGGCCCTGGCGACCTGGACCCTGCTGTTCCTGTTCCGCATCGTGCTCACCTGGTACCCCCAGGTGGATCTCAGTAAGGGGGTGATGCGCCTGGTGGGGGCCCCCACCGAGCCCCTGCTGGCCCCCACCCGCCGGCTGATTCAGCCGATCGGCGGCGTGGATGTGACCCCGGTGGTGTGGGTTGGACTCACGAGCCTGGTGCGGGAGCTGCTGGTGGGCCAGCAGGGCCTGGTGACCCAGTTGATGCAGCGCTCCGCCTCGATCGGCTAAGCGCGGGGCAGCATCTCCTGCTCCACGAACTTGGTGTGCACGTCGCCGGCCTGGAACTCGGGCCGCTCCAGCAGCTGCAGGTGGAACTCGATGGTGGTGGGAATGCCCGTCACGGCGCACTCGGAGAGGGCCCGGTGCAGGCGCTTGAGGGCGTGGTCCCGGTCCACGCCCCACACGATCAGCTTGCCGATCAGGGAGTCGTAGAAGGGGGGGATCTCGTAGCCCGTGTACACGTGGCTGTCGAAGCGCACCCCCGGGCCGCCCGGCGGGAGCCAGCCGGTGATCCGGCCGGGGGCCGGCCGGAAGTTCTGGCGCGGGTCCTCGGCGTTGATCCGCACTTCAATGGCGTGGCCGCAGAGTTTCACCTGCTCCTGGCGCAGGGAGATCGGCTCGCCGCCGGCGATGCGCAGCTGCTCGGCGATCAGGTCCACCCCCGTGACCATCTCCGTCACCGGGTGCTCCACCTGGATACGGGTGTTCATCTCCATGAAATAGAAGGCGCCGCTGCGGTCCACCAGGAACTCCACCGTGCCGGCGCCCTCGTAGCCGATGGTGCGGGCCGCGGCCACGGCGGCATCGCCCATCTGGCGGCGCAGGTCGGCGTTGATGGCCACGCTGGGGGCCTCCTCCAGCAGTTTCTGGTGGCGGCGCTGGATCGAGCAGTCGCGCTCACCCAGGTGGATCACGTTGCCGTGGCGGTCGGCCAGCACCTGCACCTCCACGTGGCGGGGCCGGTCGATGAATTTCTCCATGTAGAGGCCCGGGTTGCCGAAGGCCGCCTCCGCCTCCCCCTGGGCCGCCTTGAACAGGCTCTCCAGCTGGTCGCCGCCGGGCACCAGGCGCATGCCCCGGCCACCGCCGCCGGCCGTGGCCTTGATCATCACGGGGTAGCCCATGTCATCAGCCAGACGCCGGGCCTCCTCCACCGTGGCCAGCAGGCCTTCACTGCCCGGGATGGTGGGCACGCCCACCCGCTGCATCGTGGCCTTGGCGGTCGACTTGTCGCCCATCGAGCGGATCGCCTCCGGCGAGGGGCCCACGAAGGTGAGTCCGTGGTCGGCGCAGATCTCGGCGAAGCGGTCGTTCTCGGCCAGGAAGCCGTAGCCGGGATGGATGGCGTCTGCACCGCGGGAGGTGGCGGCCGCCAGGATATTGGGAATGTTCAGATAGCTCTTGGAGCTGGGCGCCTCGCCCACGCACACGGCCTCATCGGCCAGCTGCACGTGCAGGGCGTTGCGATCCACCGTGCTGTACACGGCCACCGTGGCGATGCCGAGTTCGCGGCAGCTGCGCAGGATTCTCAGGGCGATCTCGCCACGGTTGGCGATCAGCAACTTGCCGATGGGCATCCGCGGCGTCTCGCTTGGCGTTGGGCCAGGGCGGACTGTATCAGCGCTCACTGACGCTCCCGGGGGCCAGGACAGCGGCAGGGGCTATGGGTATATTGCGAGACGGCTGCGCCACTGGCGGGTCGACCACCCGGTGCGTCCTTGCGCACTGCGTCATCTTGCGGATGTGGTGGAATTGGTAGACACGCACGTTTGAGGGGCGTGTGGCTTCGGCCTTGCGAGTTCAAGTCTCGCCATCCGCACTTTTTTCTCTCTCCCCTCCCTGCTTCAGCGTCACCCCGCGCCCGCAACCTCCCGGGAAGGGCCACCCACCGCGGCTGACGGCAACGCGGCTGACACCAACGCTGCTGCCGAGCCCTACGCGGTGGTGCTGGTGAGCAATGGCCCCGGCGAACTCACCACCTGGGTGCGGCCGCTGGCCCTGTGTCTGCATCGCCGCCTGGCCCTGGCGCCGCGCAAGCCCGCAGCCCCCGGCGAGCTGAGGCTGGTGCTGGTGCCCTGCCCCAACGGCACCGGGCAGGAGCACCGGGCCGCTGCCACCTGGGACCTGTTCACGCGGATCACGCCGGCCCGCCGCTTCTGGGGACTGCTGCTGCGGCCGGGGCGCTTCGGCCCCTGGCCCCGTCGCGGCGTGGTGGTGTTCCTGGGCGGCGACCAGTTCTGGACGGTGCTGCTCTCGGCCCGGCTGGGCTATCGCCACCTCACCTATGCCGAGTGGGTGGCCCGCTGGCCCCGCTGGAACGACCGCATCGCCGCCATGGGCCCCCGGGCCGCGGATGCCTTGCCCCGCCGTTGGCGCGGCCGTTGCAGGGTGGTGGGCGACCTGATGGCGGATCTCTCCGAGCAGGCGCGGCGTGAGGCGCCGCTGCCGCCGGGGTCCTGGCTGGCGCTGCTGCCGGGCTCCAAGCCCGCCAAGCTGCGGGTGGGCGTGCCCTTCCTGCTGGAGACGGCCGACCGCCTCGCCCAGCGCGAGCCCGGCCTGGGCCTGCTGCTCCCCCTGGCCCCCACCGTGACCCTGGCGGAGCTGCGGGCCTACGCCGGACCGGCCAACCCGATCGCCCGCTCCTACCGGGCGGGCTCACCGGCCGTGGTGGCCAGTGACCGGCTCCAGCCGGATGGGCTGGCCCTGGTCACCGCCGCCGGCAGCCGCGTCGAACTGGTGCAGCACAGCCCTGCCCATGACGTGCTCAGCCAGTGCCGCCTGGCCCTCACCACCGTGGGTGCCAACACGGCCGAACTGGCGGCGCTGGGGGTGCCGATGCTGGTGCTGGTACCCACCCAGCACCTGCATGTGATGCAGGCCTGGGATGGGCTGGCGGGGCTGGTGGCGCGCCTGCCCCTGCTGCGCCGGCTGTTCAGCGTGGCGCTGACGCTCTGGCGCCTGCGCCATCGGGGCCTGATGGCCGCCCCGAACATCGCCGCCGGCCGCCAGCTGGTGCCCGAGCGGGTGGGGCCGATCACCCCGGAGCAGATCGCGGCGGAGGCGGTCCAGTGGCTGGCCCAGCCCTCCCGCCTGGAGGGGATGTCCCGGGATCTGCGCGGGCTGCGCGGCCGCCCCGGGGCCGTGGCGGCCCTGGCCGATCTGGTGGGCGAGTTGCTGCCCGGGTGCCAGCGCCCGCCCCCGCCGGATTCCTAGGGTTGCGCCATCCTTTCCTCCCGGCAATGACCGAGTCCCAGCAGCCCCTGTCCGCCTGTGGCGTGGAGAGTGGCCTGCCCCGTGATCAGCGCGAGGAGATCTGGCGCTCCCGGCTCACGCCGGAGCAGTTCCGCATCGCCCGCCAGGGTGGCACCGAGCGGGCCTTCACCGGCGCCTACTGGAACCACAAGGGCAGCGGCACTTACCACTGCATCTGCTGCGACGCGCCCCTGTACAGCAGCACCACCAAGTTCGACTCCGGCACCGGCTGGCCCAGCTTCTGGGACGGCGTGGATCCGGCGGCGATCAGCACCCACGTGGACAGAAGCCACGGCATGGTGCGCAGCGAGATTCGCTGTGCCAACTGTGACGCCCACCTGGGCCACGTCTTCAACGACGGGCCGGCACCCACCGGGCTGCGCCACTGCGTGAATTCAGCCTCCCTGGCGTTCAGGGAAGGCTGAGCGCTCACCAGGGATCGTCCAGATCCTCGGCGTCCACGTCCAGCGGTTCGCGGCTGGCTGGAGCCGGTGGGCGTCGGCGCAGATTGTCCACCGGCTGGGGGAAGCGGGGTTCAGGGGGTGTCTGCTCGCGCCGAACCGGGCCGCGGTCGGGCTCCTCGTCCTCCAGGTAGCGGCGCTGGCGCAGCGGCTCCCGTTGGCGGCGCTCCTCCACCTCCACGTAGTCGTACGACTCCTCCGGCTCGAAGGCCCGGGCCGTGGCGGGCTGGATGCGCCGCTGCTCCTGCACGCTGGGCACGCCGGCGGCCAGCTGGTTCTCCACCGGCACCATGGCGCCGCGGTAGCGCTCCCGCTCCTCCTGCTCCCAGCTGGGACCACCGATGCCCAGCTTCTCCAGCAGGCCGGTGCCCAGTTGCTTGAGTTTGTCTTCGGCACCCTCGTACACAATGATCCGGTCGCTGCCGCTGCTCACGATCTCCTCCACCGGCAGTTCCCAGGTGCTCAGCACCCCCTCGCCCAGCAGGGGCACCCCCAGGGCCCCCAGCACCAGGGTGGTGAGCTCGCCGGTTTCGATGTCGAAGCTGAAGCCGAGCACCTTGCCCAGCTGCTCGCCCGCCTCGGTGACCACCTGGCAGTTGATCACCTTGCTGTAGCGCTCCGGGTTGAACGTCTCGGCCAGGGAGTCGGCCGAGTCCACCAGGATCACATCGCCCACCTGGCGGATCCGATCCAGGGGCATCCAGCGGGGCAGGCCGGGCAGAAAGCGGGTGAGGGGGTTGTCGCGCAGGCCCAGGGCCACCACTTCCCGGCGGTCGATGTCCACCACCACCTCGCCCACCACGCCCAGGCGGCGGCCGGTGTCGCGGGTGATCACCTGGGTGCCCATCAGCTCGGAGCGCAGCCAGAGGCGGTCGCTGGGGGGATCGGCGCCGGGATCGGTCGTGCGCGCGAGGCGGTCGCTGCCGGGCGGAAGGCTGGTCATCAAGGCATTCTCTCCCAGAGCACGGCTTTACGCCGCTGGCGGTAAACCCACCACCTGGGTGTGGGCACCGCGGGCCTGGGTCACGCCGATCGTGCGCTGGGCGGCGGCGATCATCGGCCGGCGGTGGCTCACCACCATGAACTGGGCCGCATCGGCCTGGCGGGCGATCTGGGCCGCCAGCCGCTCCACGTTCACGCCGTCGAGAAAGCTGTCCACCTCGTCGAGGGCATAGAACGGCGACGGGCGGAAGCGCTGCAGGGCGAACAGGAAGCTCAGGGCCGTGAGCGATTTTTCGCCCCCGCTCATGGCGTTGAGGCGGCGCACCGCCTTGCCCTTGGGGTGGGCCACCAGGGTGAGGCCCCCCTCCAGTGGCGCTTCCGGGTTCTCCAGCTGCAGGTGCCCCTCGCCGTCGGAGAGCTCGGCGAAGATCGTGCGGAAGTGGCCGTCCACGGCCTGGAAGGCCTCCAGGAAGGCCTCCTGGCGCAGGGTGGCCACGGTTTCGATGCGCATCAGCAGCTCTTCGCGCTCCTTGGCGAGCACGTCCAGCCGCTCTTCCAGGTCGGCCAGGCGCGTCTCCAGCTGGGCCAGCTCGTCGAGGGCCAGCATGTTCACCGGTTCCAGGGCCTCCATCCGGGCCTGCAGGCTGCGCAGCTCCGCCTGCAGGGCCTCCAGGCCCTGGGCGCGCACCTCCTCGGGAATCTCCGGCAGGGGATCCGGCAGGTCCCGCTGCAGCTGCTCCAGCCGCTGCTGCTCGCTGCGCCGCTGGCTCGCCAGCGATTCCAGCTCCTCGGCCAGCCGCTGTAGCTCCCACTGCTTCTGCTGCAGGGCCTGGCGCTGGGCGGCCAGCTGGGCCTCGGCCGCGTCCCGGGCGCGGCGGCGCTCGCCGAAGCGGGCCTGCAGCTCGCTCTGGCGGGCCTCCAGCTGCTGGCGCTGCTGCTGATCGGCCTGCTGCTGTTGCTTCCACAGCTCCCGCTCGGCCACCAGGCCCTGCACCGCCGCCACCAGCCGCCGCTCGTCGCTGGCCAGGGCCTCCAGCTGGCTCTGCAGCCGTTCGGCCAGCAGAGCCCGCTCCCGGCGGGCCGCCAGCAGCTGGTCGCGCAGCAGGCGCGCCTCCGCCAGGGTGCGGTCGGCGGCCTCCAGGTCGTGCTGCAGCGCCTGCCAGCGGGCGGCGTCGCGGGAGGCCTCCTGGTGGGCTTCAGCCTGTTGCAGGGCCTGCAACTGCTGCTGCAGCGGCCCCAGCTCAGCCTCCAGTTGCTGCAGCCGCTGGCGGTCGTCCTGGAGGCCCTGCTCCAGCTGCTGGAGTCGCTGGCGCTGCTGCTGCTGCCGCTGCCGCAGGGGTTCCAGGTTGCGCAGGGCGCCGCTGTGCTCGGCCTCCAGGGCCGCCTGGCGCCGCTGCAGCTGCTCCAGCTGGGGCCGCTGGGCCTCCAGCTTGCCGGCCAGCTCCGCCTCGCGCCGCCTGCAGGCCACCAGGCTCTCGCCCAGTTCCAGCAGCCTGCGGCGCAGGGGCTCGGCCTCATCACCCTCGCTGCTGCGGCCGAAGCCCAGCTGGCCGCCGCGCTGCTGGAAGCTGCCGCCGGTCATGGCGCCGCTCTTCTCCAGCAGCTCGCCGTCGAGGGTCACGGCGCGGCAGCGCCCCAGCTCCCGCCGGGCACTGGCCAGGTCGCTGAACACGAGCGTGTCGCCGAACACGTAGCGGAACACTTCGGCGTAGATCGGTTCGTGGCGGATCAGCTGCACGGCCGCTCCCACCAGGCCGGCCCCCCCCGCACCCGGGCTGCCGCCGCGCTGCAGGGCGCCGGCGGCCGTGGCCGGGCCGCTGCCACCCCCGCGGATCCTGTTGAGGGGCAGGAAGGTGAGCCGACCGGCCCGGCGGCTCTTGAGCAGGTCAATCGCCCGGGCGGCGATGCGGTCGTCCTCCACCACCACCTGGCCCAGCCGCCCTCCGGCCGCCACTTCCAGGGCCAGCCGGTAGCGCTCCTCCACCTCCCCCAGGTGGGCCACCGGCCCGTGGATCCCCTCCAGCCCCGCCTCCAGCAGCATGCGCAGGGCGCCGGTGCCGCGGCTTTCCTGCAGGGTCTCGCGGCGGCTGTCGATGCGGGCGATCTCCCGCTCCAGCTGGGTCTGCTCCTGCTCCAGGCGGCTGCGGGTGCGCTGTTGCAGGGCCAGCTCCTCCGCCAGCTGCTGCACCTGCCCCTCCCCCTGGCGCAGCTGCTCCACCAGGGCCAGCCGTTCGCGCTCCGCCGCCTCCAGCTGGGCCAGGGCCCGGGCGTCGTCGCTGCCATCGCGCTCCAGTTCGGCGCGCAGCTCGCCGATCCGCTCTTCCCCCTGGCGCAACCGCTCGCCCCGTTGCTGGCGCTCCGCCTCCAGGGGCCCGATGGCCGCACTGAGCCGATCGCGCTCCTGGCTGCGCCGTTGCTGCTCCTCCAGCCAGCTGCCGGAGCGGCCCGCCACCTCGCCCAGCCGCCGGCGTGACATCTCCACGGCAGCTTCGGCGCTGCGGCAGGCCTGCTCGGCCGCCTCCAGCGCGTTCCCGTCGCCGGCGGCCTGGCCCTGTTGCTGCTGCTGGCGCAGCTCCCCCTGGCGGCTGGCCAGCTCCTGGCGCTGGCGCTGCAGGTCTTCCGCCCGCTGCTGGTGCTGGTCGGCCTGGCGCGCCAGCTCGCGGGCGCGGGCCTCCAGCCCCGCCAGTTCGGCCTGCACCGCCAGCAGCTGGTCCTCGCCGAGGGCCTTCACCTCCGCCTGCAGCTCTTCCAGGGTCTGGACCGCAGTCGCCAGGCCCACTTCCGCTTCGGCCACGGCGGCGCGGTCGGCCTCCTGCTGGCTGGTGAGGGCCCGCTGGCGGCTCTCCAGCTGGGCCAGGCCGGCCTCGGCGGCCTCGTAGGCCAGCACCTGCTCCTGCAGCCGGCCGCTGTGGTGGCGCTGGCGCAGATCCTGGTAGGTGCGGGCCTTGGCGCAGTCGCGCTCCAGCCTGGCGCGGGCGGCCTGCAGCTCCTGCTGCACGATCGCGCAGCGCTCCTGGCGATCCTGCACCTCGTCGAGCTTGGTGCGGCTCTGCTCGATGCGCGAATCGAACAGGGCCACGCCGGCCAGCTCGTCGATGATGCCGCGCCGGTCGCGGGCACCCATCGACACGATCCGGGTCACGTCGCCCTGCATCACCACGTTGCTGCCCTCGGGATCCACCCGCAGGCGGCGCAGCTGCGTCTGCAGCTGCTGCAGGTTGCAGGGGCTGCCGTCGGCACTGAAGCTGCTGGCGTAGGTGCCGCCGGGGGCCACCCGCAGCCGCCGGGTCACGGTCCACTCCGTCTGGCCGGGCCGGATCCAGGGGCCTTCCTCGGGGGGCTCGAGGCCGGCTTCGGCCTCGTCCGGCTGCCAGTCGCGCAGGTCGAAGCGCACGCTCACCACGGTTTCGGCGGCCTTGCCGGCCCGCAGCATGGCGCTGTTGATCAGGTCGGGCAGCCGCTCGGCGCGCATGCCGCGACTGCTGGCCAGACCCAGGCAGAACAGCACGCCATCGAGGATGTTGCTCTTGCCGGAGCCGTTCGGGCCGGTCACCACCGTGAAGCCCTGCTCGAGCGGGATCGTCATCGATCCGCCGAACGACTTGAACTGGTGCAGTTCGACCTGATTGATGTGAACCAACAGGCCCGACCGCCGAGCCACCGAAATGTAGCGGAGGGTTTCCGAAGCTCAACCCCATTCCTAGGTTGAGGACACGCGCGTGTTTTCTGCCGGCCCCAGCAGCGCTTGCCTGCCTGGGCCAGCCCACCCGAACCAGCCCATCCCGCCAAGCCGACCCATGACCACCGACACCAGGCCCGCGGATCGCCCCGCAGTCGGCCCCGACGACCGCCGCCAGGATGGCCCCGCCACAGGGCCTGCTCCTGCCGCCCCTGGCTTTCGCGAGCGCTTCGACAGCCTGCTGCCCGAAATCCAGCGCCATTGGCCCGATGTGGCCCGCCAGACCCTGGAGGCCACCCGCGGCAGCTTCGATGACGTGGCCCACGTGATCGCCGAGCAGAGCGGCCGCACCGTGACCGTCGTGAAGCAGCAGCTGCTGGAGCTGGTGGATGTGGCCGGCGACCAGACCCAGCGCCTCGGCCAGACCCTGCAGCCCCTGGAGCAGCAGCTGGAGAGCCTGCTCGATGAGCTCAACGCCACCCTGCGCCCCCGCATCGAGAAGCCGGTGCGCGAGCGGCCGCTGCTGGCCATCGGCCTGGCCGCCGGCGTGGGCGTGCTGCTGGGCCTGCTGCTGGGATCGGGGCGTCGCTCGGCATGAGCCCGTTCAGCGACAACGACCGCGATCGGGCGGGCCCTGGCCGGGTGGCGCTGGGCCGGGTGGGCTCGCTGATGACCTCGGTGATGGACCTGCACGTGCGCATCGCGTTGCAGGAGGCCGACCGGGAGAAGCGGCGGCTGATCAGCGGTGCCCTGCTGCTCAGTGGCGGCCTGGTGATGCTGTTGCTCGCCCTGATCGGCGCCCAGCTGGCCCTGCTGCTCTGGCTGCACCAGGGGCTGGGCTGGAGCTGGATCCACAGCGCCCTGGCCGTCTCGGCCCTCAACGTGGTGCTGGCCGGCCTGTTCCTGCGGGTGGGCGGCCAGCTCACCAAGGGCCCCTACCTGCCCCAGACCGCCGCCGGCCTCAGCAAGACCACCCGGGCGTTGTTCGGGCGCTGATCCTCAGCGGATGTCGTAGCGCAGCCAGCGGCAGTCGATGCCGCCGTTGCTCACGGGAATGCGGCGGCTGGCCTTCATGCGCAGGGCGCCGGTGAGCTGGGGGTTGCCGCTCAGCAGCCACAGCGTCCAGCCGGAGCAGCGCTCCTTCACCATGGCTCCCAGATCGGCGTAGAGGCCCTCCAGGGCTTCGGGATCGCCGATGCGCTCGCCGTAGGGCGGGTTGCACACCAGCAGGCCGGGGCCGGCGGGCGGCTGGAAGTCGCGGCAGTCGCCCTGGTGCAGGCTGATCCAGGGGGCCACGCCGGCGGCGGTGGCGTTGTGGCGGGCCTGCTCCAGCACCAGGGGGTCCTGCTCCAGTCCCAGCAGCGGCGCCAGGGGGCGGCCGTCGGCCAGTTGCTCGCGCTCCAGACCCCGGGCCGCCGCCACTTCCCGCCGCCAGAGGTCGCCATCGAAATCGGGCCAGCGCTGCAGGCAGAAGGGCCGCTGCAGCCCCGGCGCCCGGCCCAGGGCCAACCGGGCCGCCTCGATCAGCAGGCTGCCGGAGCCGCAGAGCGGGTCGGCCAGGGGCACGCTGCCATCCCAGCCGCTGAGGGCGATCAGGCCGGCGGCCAGGTTTTCCTTGAGGGGCGCCAGGCCCATGGCGGGCCGGTAGCCGCGGCGGTGCAGGCTGCTGCCGCTGCCATCAAGACTGAGCACGGCCTGGGATGGCTGGCCGGGCCGGCCGGCGCTCAGGTGCAGATGCAGGCAGAGGTCGGGATCCTCCAGATCCACCGCCGAGCGGGCGCCCCAGCGCTGGCGCTGCAGGTCCACCAACGCGTTCTTCACCTGCAGGGCGCTGTAGTGGCTGTGGTTCAGCCCGGGCAGACTGCCGCTGGCCTCCACCTTGAGGCTGCGCTCAGGCGGCAGCCAGCGCTCCCAGTCGGCGGCGGCCTGCACGCCGGCATGCAGATCGTCGCGGCCGCGGCAGGGGAAGGCTGCCAGCTGGCGCAGCAGCCGGAAGGGCAGGCGGGCCCGCAGGTGCAGGCGGTAGTAGGTGGCCAGATCGGTGTGGCAGGCCACCGCCCGCCGCAGGGGCCGCACCGCGCTTGCCCCCAGCTCCACCAGTTCAGCTGCCGCCACCTCCTCCAGCCCCGGGGGCACCACGGCCACGGTGGAAAAGGGCACGGTCATCGATTCAGATCAGCTGGATCAGGACGCAGTCTCCTGCTGCGGCCCTCTTGGGGCGGTTCTCCGGACTTCGGATCGCCGGTGCTGGTCCCACAGTGATCCGATCCCGCAGACATCCCATGGTCGGTTCTCTGAAGGTTGCCTCCGGCTCCCCGCTGCTGGCCACCGTGTCGTTGCTGAACGGCCGCCAGCCAGTGGCGGCCCGGGCGCTGCAGCGGCGGCTGGCGTGCGAGGGCCGGGTGACCCTGTTCCAGGGAACCTCTGCCCGAGCCCGGCGGCTGGCCGGGGCGCTGGCGCGGCGGGGGTTCAGTGTCTCGCTGAATCTGCAGGCCGGCTGAGCCATGGTTCCGGGAGCCGAAGCCTGTCTGCCCCAGCAGGCGGAGAGCCGCACCTCCTGGCTGGCTGCAGGTGCCATGATTCAGATGTCCGGTTTCGGCCGGACTAGGTGGCTCACACCAGTGTTTCGGACAGCGGTTCGATTCCGCTCAGCTCCATTCCCCCACCCTGGGGCTGCAATGGTTTCGACGGGGCATGAGGAGAGTGACTGAAGCCTGCTCGGTGAGAGCAAACCCGTAACAGCGAACAACATCGTTCGTTTCTCCCGTCAAGCCGCCCCTGTGGCTGCCTGACACTCTTAAGGGAGATGGGGTGAGGTCAGCCTTATCACCCAAATGACCCATGGGCCCTGGAAGGGGCCTTTCACTCAGAACAGTCGCCCTCAGGGCTGGAAGCCGCTCCAGCGGGCCAGTTCCTCCAGGCTCTGCACCCCCACCAGCTGCGGTTTGCCGGGCATGTCCCAGGTGGGGAAGGCGCGAACGCCGGCGGCCGAGCAGATCTGGCTGCCCTTGGCGTCCGTGCACTCCACGTAGGGCAGCCGTGCCCCGGCCTCCTTGCCGAACAGGGCCTTCTGCTGGGTGCAGGCCGGACACCACCAGGCACCGAAGAACTGCGCGCCCCGGGCCCTGAGATGGTTGGCGAGCGCCTGCTGCTGGGCGCCGGAGGCCGCCGGGGCCGCCTTGGCCTGGGCCAGCTGGGGTGCGGCCTGCTCGCCGGTCTGGGCACTGGCCGTGGCCACCACCCCCACCAGGCCCAGGCTGCAGGCGATCAGCAGGGCGGCGCGCCGCGATCCGAGAGGCAACATCAGAGAGAAGCGGGAGAAAGAGGCGTGCGGCTGATCCGGATCCGAGGCTAGGAGGGCCCGCGTCCGCCGGCAGCGGGCGTGGACTGAGAGAATGGCAGGCCCGGTGGGATCTCCGGTCCGCCTTTCGGGGCCACTCCCCTCCGTCCATCTCCCGCCCGTTCACCCCCGCCGATGAGCGCCAACGGCTATCGCGATTACTTCAAGGTGCTGGGTGTGGACCGGGGTGCTGACGCCGACGCCATCAAGCGGGCCTTCCGCAAGCTGGCGCGCCAGTACCACCCGGATGTCAATCCCGGCGACAAGGACGCCGAAGCCCGCTTCAAGGAGATCAGCGAGGCCTATGAGGTGCTCTCGGATCCGGACAAGCGGCGCCGTTACGAGCAGTTCGGCCAGTACTGGAGCCAGGCCGGCAGCGGTGGCATGGGCGGCATGGACGTGGACTTCGGCCGCTACGGCAACTTCGACGACTTCATCAACGACCTGCTCGGCCGTTTCGGTGGGGGAGCCGGTCCGGGCGCGGGCGGCTTCGGCGGCTTCGGCACGGGGTTTCCGGGCGGCTTCGGCGGGGCGGGGGGCGGCCGTGGAGCGGCGCCCAACCTGGATGCCGAGGCCATCCTCTCGCTCAGCTTCGCCGACGCCTTCCATGGCTGCGAGCGCACCCTGGCGGTGAATGAGGAGCGGGTGCAGGTGCGGATCCCGGCGGGTGTGAAGGACGGCAGCCGCCTGCGCCTCAAGGGCAAGGGCAACCTCCAGCCCGGCACGGGCCGCCGCGGCGACCTCTACCTCAACCTCAAGCTCCAGCCCCATCCGGTGTGGCGCCTGGACGGCGACCAGCTGCGGGCTGACCTGCCCCTCAGCCTCGACGAGCTGGCTCTCGGCGGCGAGGTGGTGGTGGCCACCCCCGATGGCGAGGCCAAGGTGCAGGTGCCACCCGGGATGAAGGTGGGCCGCAGCCTGCGCCTGCGCGGCAAGGGCTGGCCCGCTGCCGCTGGCCGCGGCGATCTGCTGCTCACCCCCACCCTGCAGTTGCCCGAAACCTTGAGCGACCGCGAGCGCCAGTTGCTGGAAGACCTGCGCCAGGCCCGCAGCGTCGATCCGCGCCAGGGCTGGGCCGCCGCCGCCCGTCTCTGACGCCTCGTTGCGCCCGGGACCGGGTCCGTAGGATCCGCCCCAGCCACCCCAGCACCATGGAGCTCAGCTATCGCCCCCGCCGGTTGCGCCGCACGCCGGCCCTGAGGGCGATGGTGCGCGAGCACCAGCTGAGCGCCGCCGACTTCATCTACCCCCTGTTTGTGCACGAGGGGGCCAGCAACGAGCCGATCGGCGCCATGCCCGGCTGCTTCCGCTGGAGTCTCGACGGCCTGGTGCAGGAGGTGGGCCGCGCCTGGGACCTGGGTATCCGCTGCGTGGTGCTCTTCCCCAAGGTGGCCGATGGTCTGAAGACCGAAGACGGCGCCGAGTGCTTCAACGAGCACGGCCTGATCCCCAGGGCCATCCGCCGCCTCAAGGAGGTCCATCCCCAGATGGCGATCATGACCGACGTGGCCCTCGACCCCTACTCCTGTGATGGCCATGACGGCATCGTGAGCAGCGAGGGCGTGGTGCTCAACGACGAGACCGTGGCGATCCTCTGCCGCCAGGCCGTGGCCCAGGCCCGCGCCGGTGCCGACCTGATCGGCCCCAGCGACATGATGGATGGGCGCGTCGGCGCGATCCGCGAAGCGCTCGACGAAGAGGGTTTCGAGCACGTGGGCATCATCAGCTACACCGCCAAGTACGCCAGCGCCTATTACGGCCCCTTCCGCGAGGCCCTCGATTCGGCCCCCCGCGCCGCCGCCGCCAAGCCGATCCCCAAGGACAAGAGCACCTACCAGATGGATCCGGCCAACGGCCGCGAGGCGATCCTCGAGGCCCAGCTCGATGAGAGCGAAGGGGCCGACATCCTGATGGTGAAGCCCGGCCTGGCCTATCTCGACATCATCCATCGCCTGCGCGGCGAATCGGAGCAGCCGATCGCCGCCTACAACGTGAGCGGCGAATACGCCATGGTGAAGGCCGCCGCCGAGAAGGGCTGGATCGATGAGCGGGCGGTGGTGCTGGAAACCCTGCTCTGCTTCAAGCGGGCCGGCGCCGACCTGATCCTCACCTACCACGCCTGTGATGCGGCGGCCTGGCTGCGCCAGGGCTGAGGTTGAGCGGGGGCTGTCAATCGGCCAGCACGATCAGCGCGTTGAGCAGATTCTCCACGCACTGTTGGGCCAGAAACCCCAGCTCCCCCGCGAGGTGCTGCGCCAGGCCTTTGCGGCGGGATTGCTTCAGGATGGCCAGCTCTGGATCGACATGCTCGACCAGCGCAATCTCATGGCCCACACCGACGACATGCGACGCGCCCGCATCGCCCTGGCGCTGATCGGCGAGCACTTTGCCCTCGCTCTGGGTGCGCTGGCGATGGATCTGCAGCGCCGGCCATGACGCAGGTGCCGGTGCTGCTGGGGGGACTTCCGACCCGAACCCTGGAAGAGATTTCTGCGGTGCTGCGCCGCTTCCCCGACATCCGCTGGGTGAAGCTCTACGGCTCCCGCGCCCTGGGTCGCCAGCGACCCGGATCCGACATCGACCTGGCCTTCAGCGCCCCGATCGATCACAGCGCCGCCCTGGCCGCCGCCTTCGAGGAGCTGCCGACCCCCTATCTGTTTGATGTGACCCACTGGGAGAGCCTGGGCCATGAGGGTCTGCGGCGGCACATCGCCGAGGTGGGGGTGTTCTGGCCAGGCTTTGTTCAGGTTCCATCCGGCTGAGGGCCGCACATCGCCAATGGCATCGGGGTAGCTCAACCTGGCCCGGTGGCGTGCGCTCTCCAGGCCCATGGGAAACGGCCGCCCGCCAGCAAGGGAATCGCCTCGGCCTTCAGCGTGCCCCAGAAGGGTGCATCGCCCGGCTCCATGGCAACACGATGGCTGGCATCGGTTGGGATCATGCGCAACGCGCCTCCTGGCCAAGACCGATAACACCATGTTCGGGCTCTCGCTTGCGAGGGAGCACGATCAGAGAAGCTCCAGTGCGGGAGCGGCCCCACCGCGCGATGCCTGATTGCTGGAGAATGCAACCAATGCATTCCCCCGCCATGGCGCCGGCCCCCGACCGCGCACAGCCCGCCGTCCATCGCCTCGGCCATGTGGCCCTGCGGGTCACCGACATGGAGCGGGCCAAGGCCTTTTACGCCGCCCTCGGTCTGCAGCTCACCTGGGATGCGGCCGACTGGGCCTACCTGCAGTCGCCCGTCACCGGCGACGGCGTGGCGCTGCTCAGCCCCGACTACAAAGCCGCCGGCCCCCACTTCGCCTTCCACCTCGACGACCGTGCCGCGGTGGATGCGGTGCACGATCAGCTCGAAGCTGCGGGCCACCGGGTGGGCCCGGTGCACGACCACCGCGATGGCACCGCCTCCTTCTATCTCCAGGATCCTGAGGGCAACTGGCTGGAGGTGCTCTACGAGCCGCCCGCCGGCATCCCGTCCAACACCGGCGCCGCGGCGATTCCCGCGCCGGCACGGTCACACCCGGACTTGCAGGGGTGAGCGAGGCGTTGCAGGCATCGGGGGCTGAGGGCGACACGCCACCGGTGGGGGAAGCCGCCTCGATCGCCAGCGAGGCCCTGGAGCTGCTGGAGTGGCCCCGCCTGTCGGGCCAGGTGGCCAGCTTCACCAGCACCGAGGCCGGCCGCCGCCATTGCCAGGCCCTGCCCCTGCCCCACAGCTGGGCCGAGAGCCGCGATCTCCTGGCTGAAACCACCGAGCTGCTGGGTCTCGATGGCGTGCTGGAGGGTGGGCTGAGCTTCCGCGGCATCGCCGCCATCGCCCCCACCGTGCTCCGCTGCGCCAAGGGCGGCATGGCCGGCGGCGAGGAGCTGCTGGCGCTGGCCGGCACCCTGGCGGCGGCGCGGCGGCTGCGGCGCCAGATCGAGGATCCGGACCTGCGGCCGATGTGCTCAGCCCTGGTGGCGGACCTGCGCACCCTGCCGGAGCTGGAGCAGCGGCTCCACTTCGCGATCGAGGAGGGCGGTCGGGTGGCGGATCGGGCCAGCCCCGAGCTGGCGGGGCTGCGCCGCCAGCTGCAGGCGGTGCGGGCTGACCGGCGCGACCGGCTCCAGGAGCTGATCCGCCGCTGGGCGGCCCTGCTGCAGGACACGGTGGTGGCCGAGCGCAATGGCCGGCCGGTGCTGGCGGTGAAGGCCGGTGCCGCCACCCAGATCCAGGGCCTGGTGCACGACAGCTCCGCCTCGGGCAGCACCGTGTTTGTGGAGCCGCAGGCGGTGATCCCCCTGGGCAACCGCATCCGCGAGCTGGAGGGCCGCGAGCGGCAGCTGGAGGAGGCGGTGCTGATCGAGCTCAGCGCCCTGGTGGGCGAGGAAGCGCCGGCCCTGGAGCACCTCCAGGCCGTGGTCACCCGCCTCGATGCCGGTGTGGCCCGCGCCCGCTACGGCGCCTGGCTGGGCGCCGTGCGGCCCGAGCTGCTGGAGGAGGGCGATTCACCCTTTGAGCTGCGCGAGCTGCGCCACCCCCTGCTGCTCTGGCAGCAGCGCCGTGAGGGTGGCCAGTCCGTGGTGCCGGTGAGCGTGGCCGTGGGCCCGCAGCTGCGGGTGGTGGCGATCACCGGGCCGAACACCGGCGGCAAGACCGTCACGCTCAAGAGCGTGGGGCTGGCGGCGCTGATGGCCCGCGCCGGCCTGTTCCTGCCCTGCGCTGGCACGCCGCGGTTGCCCTGGTGCGCCCTGGTGCTGGCCGACATCGGCGATGAGCAGTCGCTGCAGCAGAACCTGTCCACCTTCAGCGGCCACATCCGCCGGATCTCGCGCATCCTGGCGGCCCTGCCGCTGCCCGCCGCCGCCGCGCCCACGTCTGCCCCCGCTGCCCTGGTGCTGCTCGACGAGGTGGGCGCCGGCACCGATCCCACCGAAGGGGCCGCCCTGGCCACAGCGCTGCTGCAGCATCTGGCCGACCGGGCCCGGCTCACGATCGCCACCACCCACTTCGGCGAACTCAAGGCGCTCAAGTACGCCGATCCCCGCTTCGAGAACGCGTCGGTGGCCTTCGATGAGCAGACCCTCGCCCCCACCTACCGGCTGCAGTGGGGCATCCCCGGCCGCAGCAACGCCCTGGCGATCGCCCAGCGCCTCGGCCTGGCGGAGGCGGTGCTGGAGCGGGCCGCCGCCCAGCTGGCCCCCCGCGGCGAGGGGGAGGTGAACCAGGTGATCGCCGGCCTGGAAGAGCAGCGCCAGCGCCAGCAGGAGGCCGCCGAGGAGGCCGCCGTGCTGCTGGCGCGCACCGAACTGCTGCATGAGGAGCTGCTGGCGCGCTGGCAGGAGCAGCGCCAGCAGAGCGCCGAGCTGCAGGAGCAGCGCCGCCAGCAGCTGGAGCGCTCGATCCGCCAGGGGCAGGGGGAGGTGCGGCGCATCATCCGCCGCCTGCGCCAGGAGGGGGCGGCCGTGGCAGGGGAAGGGCGGCGCCGGGCGGGTGAGACCGCCCGCCAGGCCGGCCAGCGGCTCAGGCGGCTGGAGGAGCAGCACCGGCCCCTACCCGAGCGCCGGGAGCACGGCGGCTGGATGCCCAAGGTGGGCGAGCGGGTGCGCCTGCTGGCCCTGGGCAAGGCGGCGGAGGTGCTGGCGATCAGCGACGACAGCCGCGAGCTCAGCGTGCGCTGCGGCGTGCTGCGCAGCACGGTGGCGCTCGAGGCGATCGAGGGGCTGCAGGGCGAAAAGCCCTCCCCGCCGGAGCCGCGGGTGCAGGTGCAGCTGCGCGGCCGCAGCGCCGGCGCCGGCCGCGGCCCCCAGGTGCGCACCGAGCGCAACACGGTGGATGTGCGCGGCCTGCGGGTGCATGAGGCCGAGGCGGCGGTGGAGGAGACCCTGCGCGGCGCCAACGGGCCGGTGTGGGTGATCCACGGCATCGGCACCGGCAAACTCAAGCGCGGCCTGCGCGACTGGCTGGCCACGGTGCCCTGGGTGGAGCGGGTGGCCGACGCCGACCAGGGCGACGGCGGCCCCGGCTGCAGTGTGGTGTGGCTGAAGTGAGGCCGGCGTGGAGCACGGTCACACCACCCGCCACCACGGCACCGCCAGCACATCGGCCGTGAGCCATTCCACGCTCGTGCCGGTGTGCAGCAGCAGGCCCGCCCGTGCCTGGCTGCCGTATTCGGCGCGGAAGGTGCGCAAATGGGCGCAGTCCGCCAGCCTTGGCGATGCCGTGGCCTTGACTTCGATCGGCAGCAGCCTGCCCCCCGCCTCAATCACCACATCCACCTCCTCGCCGAGGGTTGTGCGCCAATAGCCCAGTTCGGCTCGCTCGACGCGGGCGTCGCGCCATGCCAGCAGATCGTTCAGCACCAGATTTTCGAGATGGCAGCCCTGCGGTTCCGCTCCGGCCAGGTGCAGGGCGATGGCGGTGTCGCCCCAGTAGAGCTTGGGGGACTTGATCAGTCGCTTGGTGCGATTGACGGCATAGGCCGGCAGGCGCACGAGCTGGTAGGAGGTCTCCAGCAGATTGAGCCAGCGGCGCACCGTGGGTTGCGGCAGCGCCACGTCGCGCCCCAGTTCGGTCTGGTTGAGCAGCTGCCCCAGGCGCAGGCAGGCCGCCTGCATCAGCCGGCGGAAATCCGGCAGGGAGCTGATCGTCGCCAGGTCCTGCAGGTCGCGCTCGAGATAGGTGCGCACGTAGCCGTCGAACCAGATGGCGCGCTCGGCAGGGTTGCTCAGTTCGATCGCTGGCGTGGGGAAACCGCCCCGCTGAGCCAGCGCGCGCCAGTCTTCCCTGTGACCGTCCCCGGCGGCGAGCAGGTCGCGCCAGCCTTGATCGGGGGTGTTGAGCAGCTCCTCCCAGCGACCGGCGCTGCCCAGGCCGCGTTGCTCACGGCGGGTGAGCGGCCAGAGGGTGAGGTAACTCGCCCTGCCGGCGAGCGATTCACTCACCTGCCGCATCAGCAGAAGGTTTGCCGAACCGGTGAGCAGGAACCGACCCGCGCTGCGGTCTCGATCGATGGCCCGCTTCACGGCGCTGAGCAGGGAGGGTTCCCGCTGCACCTCGTCGAGCGTGATCGGCGCGTTGCCTCCCACCAGTGCCTCGGGATCGCGCCTGGCGGCAGCGAGCACGTCGAAGTCATCCAGGGTGCGGTAGCTCCTTTCGCCCGCAACCAGTTGCTCGGCCAGGGTGCTTTTACCGGTCTGCCGCGCGCCCGTCACCACCACCGCCGGCATCACCGCCAGCCGATCGGCGAGGGCACCGCTGACCAGCCGGGGCAGGGGATTCACCACGTGGATGATTTTCATTCACGTGGTGAATCGTAAGCAGCGCTCACACCGAACGCCCGCAGAGCACCAGGAAGCCGGCGAGGTAGGCCAGGGCGATCAGCAGGGTGCGCAGGCTGTTGCGCACCAGCTCGAAGCGCAGCTGATCGGCCCGTTTCTGCACCGTGACACCCGCCTGCTGCTGCTGGTTCTGGATCTGGTCGAGCAGGGCCTGGCGCTGCGCCTGGGGATCGCTGAGATCGGGGGCCGCGGCCGGATTCTCCAGCTGCCACTGCTGCTGGATCTGACCCGCCGGCGCCCGGCGGATCAGTTGTTCGGTCTGGCTGAGGCGCTGGCTGAGCTGCGATGAGCGTGCGCTGGCCTCACGGTCGAGGGCGTTGACGCTGATCATGAACAGGGGGATCTGGCCGATCGCCAGCAGCGCAAGGCCAATCACGCCCAGGCGGGCCAGCCCCAGCGCCTGGTCGCGGCGTCGCGCCCAGCGCAGGGCCTCCCGCCGGCCGGCTGCGCGGTCGGGCTCCGTTTCCAGCAAGGTGGCGAAGCGCAGCAGGGCGACGCCCACAAACCCCAGGGAGGCGGCATCGATGATGCGGCTGGAGAGCTGGGCGGCCCAGGCGCTGGAGCGAAGGCTGAAGGGCAACGCGGCTGAAATCACCACAAGGGCGAACACCACCACCAGGGTGAGGCCGGTGGCCCTGGCCAGCAGGGGCAGCCTGGGGTGCAGCAGCTGGATCTGCTGGGATGGCGCGGGCATAGGGGCTTGAATGGGGCTGCTGGCTGGGGAGGGTGAACACAAAAAAGCCCTGCCAGGGGCAGGGCTGGATCGCGCTGTGGGGATGAATTACAGCTGATCGCTGCTTCCGGAAGCGGAGCTCACAGGCCCAGTGGCCAGGTTGATGCGGCGACGCAGGCGGCGGCTGTAGCCGAAGGCTGCACCCACCCCAAGCAGGGGCAGCGGACCAGGAACGGGGGCACCAGGAACGGGGGCGGAGAAATTGCTGATCGTGGCGTTGCCAGGGCCAACAGGGCCAGAAAAGTGGTAAACAGTGATAGCTCCGAATCCGAAGATGTCGCCGGCTAGAACATTGAATTGAGTGGATCCAGAGCCCGAGGAATCAGTAAGAAAGTTAAAATTGCCGTTAAGGAGATAGCCAAAGCCATCATAATACGCTTGGGGTGCAGAAAAATTCCAGTCAAAGCTGACCTGTCCGGAAGCAGCAGCCGTAGTTTGGTAATCAGTGGTGCCAATAGTGGTAAAGTCGTCGTTGTCACCACCAGTAATGGTAATTGAAGCCGGGGCCGATGCGGTATCTACGTTTCCGTCTGAAATGTTATTATTGTTATTGGAGAGGGTCCAGTTGGCTGGGGCATAGACGCCCGCAAAATCCTGCTGAAGCTGCACGGCATGGCCAGGGGAGGCCAAGGTTGCAGCGCTGGCGATGCCAAGGGCAATGGAGCTCAGAGCCCTTGTCTTGGGAGGGACTGCAAGAGAAAGCATGATGAAAGAAAGGCGGGGTACGTGGAAATACGTAGCGCCCAAAAAATCTTACTCAGCTTACTTGTCGGGCTTGATTTTGAACCCTCTGCCAAAAAAGGGGGGGTGACGGTTTCTCGATTGGCACGAGTGCAGGTGCCGGCTGGGCCCTGGGCGTGGCCACTGGAGGTTCAATCAAGGCTGTCAGGATGGCCTCACCTCACCACTTGTGTGCCGCCACCGCCACAGGGCTGTGGGACCCATCGATGCCATGCCCAGTGCTCGCAACCAGGCAAACCCCGCCGGCAGGCGAAGGGTTGGTGGCCCGCCCGCCCGCTCCGGCTTCGGGGCCACGCCCGCCAATCCCCAGGCCGAGCTCGCCGAGGCCGAGCGGCTGGCCTCCGCCCATGCCCTGCTGGGGGCCCAAGAGCGCCTGGATTTCATCGAGCCAGCCCTGGGGCGCACGCCTCGGTTTCGTTTGATCCAGGGCTATGTGTGTTTTCAGCTCGGGCAGCTCGATCGGGCCCTGGCGCTGCTTCAGCCGCTGACGGAGCGTCAGGACGGCATCGCCCCGGTGGCCTGCACCTTCCTGGCCGATGCCTGCCATCACGCCGGCGACGAGGCGGCGCTCGGCCAGCTCCTGCAAGGCCACCCGGGTTGGGCGGCAACACCGGAGGGGCGGCTGTTCGCTGCCAGGCTGTCCTCCGCCACCGACCCGGAAGCGGCCGTGGCAGCCCTGCGCCCCCTGGCGGAGGGCCGCTACCCCGGCCAGTTGCGGCGCATGGCCGGATTTGATGCGGTGAAACTGCTCGACAGGCTGGGTCGCTACCGCGAGGCCTGGTCGCTGGCGCAGCAGGTGCAGCGCGCCACGGCCCCTCCCTTTGATCAGCAGGGGTTTCTGGCCCCGTTGCAGGAGCAGCTGGAGGCGTTGCGCTGCGGCGATCTCAAGCCATTCCTGCCGTCCGCCCACCCTGCTGAGGAGCCCGCTGTGGCCTTCGTGCTCGGCCTGCCGCGTTCAGGCACCACGCTGCTGGAGCAGATGCTCGATGGCCACCCATCCGTGTGTGGCCTCGGCGAATTTCAGGGCCTCACCCTGCTCTGCCGGGAACTGGGGGAGCAGGGCATCGGTGCCGCCCAGCTCGCTTGCCTCAGCGGCCAGCGCCGCTCCGCCCTGGGCAGGGTCTACCGCCAGCCGGCCCAGCGCCTTGCCGATCGGCAGGCCGCCTGGATGGTGGACAAGTCGCTGATCAGTTGGATGTGGCTGCCCGCCATCGCCCAGGTGCTGCCGGGATCGGTGGTGCTGCACCTGCGGCGGGACCCCCGCGACCTGGCCCTCAGCCTGAGCATGGCGGCGATCCGCCCTACCGGCGCCCTGGGCTGGGTGAGCAGCCTCGATCACATTCACGCCGTGGTGAGCACCCATCTGGAACTGGTCAGCCTGGCCCTGGAGCGGCTCCAGTTCAACCATCGCGTGATCCGGTACGAAACGCTGGTGGCCCAGCCGGAAGCCAGCCTGCGCGGCTGCCTTGATGCCATGCACCTGCCGATGCACGAGGGCGTGCTGCACCCCGAGCGCAACCCGCGCATCCCGATCACCCTCAGCCACAGCCAGGCCCGCGAGCCGATCTACAGCACCTCCGTGGGGCGCTGGCGGCACTACGACTGGCTGTTCGGCGACGAATGGGAGCAGCTGGCGACCCAGGTTTCTGCCTGATCTCAGACCCCAGCAGCCGGGTGGCGATCAAGGTGGCTGCAAGTGTGCTAAGGGATTTTGAATCACTGGCTGATCACAGCGGATCAGCCAGTTACAGAGAATAATCAGTTGATGACTATTGCTTGAAGATGAATGATGATTGGCCTGAGTCGGCTGGAGCAAGTATTGATTATTGAGTGGCTTGGCATCTAGCCATTAGAGATTTTGCGACGAAGTTTGCGACTGTATGCAAATGCAGCGCCAACTCCGAACAAGGGGAGTGGGCCAGGAACTTCCTCAAAGAAAGTCACGGCATCAATGAAATTACCATTGCCGGGCTGGCCTGGCACTGCTGAAGATATGCCCTCAAACGTTAGTCGTAGTGTATTCCCAGTGCCTAAAACATTATCTTGAGGAGTGTTGCTATAGACAACCCATGCACCGTTGCCGGTGGTGTAGTTTTGGCTGAAAAGCACGGAGTTGGTGACAGTGTCCGTGAGCCTCAGTTGAACAGTGTCAGTTCCGGCTCTGCCTCGGTGCGCAAAGGAAAAGCGAATAAGTTCACCGCTGCCAACACCCGTAATGTCTTGAAATATTGTTTCATTCAGGCCAAAAGCCTGTACCTCTGCCCACTGGCTGCCTTCGTAGGCCGTAAAGCCTGAGGGCGTGCCATCGCGGAACATTTCCACGACTCCTGTGGAGCCATCCCAGCCTGGAATAGAGGCGTTTGGTGTGAATGCTTGGCCGCTAGGTGAAATATCTGGAAGTTCGAAGCTTCCATTCAAAAGCGTGAAAGCAAAGCCAGGTGCTGCGCCGAGGAGAATGGAAGCTCCGAGAGCCCCCAAAACAAGGTTTTTCACAGAATTCACCCAATCATACAACGACCTTAGAGCAAAACATGGCGTGCGCATTCGTGTGGGCCACTTTTTCGCCTGTCACACTGATTGCCATGGGTGGATCTGGGCTGGTCCGCTGCCGGAGTGGCATCCGCCTCAAGCTTCACTGCAAAAAATCTCGGCCTGTTCACTTTCAGGTCAGTGGAACGAGGCCGACAGGCCCTGGTGGGAGTTGGTTCTGACGTCATCACTGGTGGTGACAGCTGAGGCCGCACCCGACACGGTGCATCGGGTGTGGGTTCGGCAAGCTGACTCTGGCCATGAGCTACAAGCGCGCCAGGCCATGGTTAAGGCGCGGCTGCCGATCGACCAGTGCGATTAGTCCCCTCAGGTAGCACCCCTTCGCGATGAATGTGGCCGAACACATGCCAGCGGGAGCCCGCCCAGCGGCTCGTGGTGGCCGCATCGCTGATCAGCAGGTCGAGGTCCACCGGCAGCAGGGGCAGAAGCAGGTCGCGCACCCGGCGGCGCAGCTGCTTGTCCCGTTCCGGCGTGAGGCTGCCCGCCACGATCAGCAGCAGGTCAAGGTCTGAGTCCCGGTGCGTGGTGCCACGGGCGCGGGAGCCGAACAGAACCACCCTGCTGATCTCAGGGTCCTGGCCCAGCTGCGCGAGGGCTGCGCCGATCTCCCCTGCCTCCAGCCCCGGACCGAGCAGGCATTGGTGCCGGGGGGTGGGGGACAGACTGGCCACCCCTTCAGGCTAGGCGCCACCTCAGCGGGTGCAATCCACCTCAGCCCAACGCCGGCAGCTGGGGTTCGGCCTTCGCCGCAGCTGGGCCAGGGGGCAGCGGCCGGGGAAGGGCGTTGCCATCGCCGTCGAACAGGCGCCAGCCGCTTGCCTCCACATCGAGGTGCACGGTTTCGCCCGGCACCAGCTGGCGGTCGGGATCGGCGCGAACCTGCACCAGGTGCTCGCCCTCAGCCAGCCGGCAGGTGAGCAGCTGTTCGTTGCCCAGGGCCTCGCTGTGGCACACCTCCGCCGCCAGGTTGCGGTTGGTGGCCGGGGCCAGGCGCAGGTGCTCCGGGCGCAGGCCGGCGGTGAGGCTCTGGCCCACCCCGGCGGCGCTGGCGCCGGCCAGCGGCTCCTCCAGGGCGAAGCGGCGGGAGCCCAGCAGCAGCTGGCCGGGCGATGGGATCTGCACCGGCAGCAGGTTCATCGGCGGGCTGCCGATGAACTGGGCCACGAACAGATTGGACGGCCAGTGGTAGAGCTCCATCGGCGTGCCCAGCTGCTGCAGCGCTCCGGCGTGCAGCACGGCGATCCGGTGGCCCATGGTCATCGCCTCCACCTGGTCGTGGGTCACGTAAAGGGTGGTGGTGCCCAGCCGCCGCTGCAGCTCCACGATCTGGGTGCGGGTGCCGGTGCGCAGCTTGGCGTCCAGGTTGCTGAGGGGCTCGTCCATCAGGAACACCGCCGGCTCCCGGGCGATCGCCCGCCCCAGGGCCACCCTCTGCTTCTGGCCGCCTGAGAGTTCCTTGGGCAGCCGCTCCAGCAGGGGCTCCAGCTCCAGGGTGGCCGCCACGTCGGCGATCCGCCGCTCGATCCGTGCCTCCCGGGGCGAGCGCAGCCGCAGGCCGGCGGGCAGGGGGCGGCTGGCCCGGTGCAGGCCATCGCGCAGCTGTTGCAGCGGCGTGCGCGGCTGGCTGCGGCGCAGGCCGAAACCGATGTTGCCGGCCACCGTGAGGTGGGGATAGAGGGCGTAGCTCTGGAACACCATCGCCACGTTGCGCTGGGCCGGCCGCAGGTCGGTGACCGGCCGGTTGCCCACCAGAATCGTGCCGCTGCTGGGTTGCTCCAGCCCCGCCAGCAGCCGTAACAAGGTGCTCTTGCCGCAGCCGGATGGGCCCACCAGCACCAGGAATTCGCCGTCGTGCACGTGCAGGTCGAGCTGGCGCAGCACCGAAACGGGGTCACCGCCGCGGCGGCCGGGATAGGTCTTGCAGACCTGCTGGAAGCGAACGTCAGCCAATCTCCTTCGCTGCCTCGGGCCCTGCGTTGGGCGCGATCCTAAGTTTGCAGCAATGCAGTTCATCGATCAGGCCCGCATCGCGGTGAAGGCCGGCCGCGGCGGCGACGGCATCGTGGCCTTCCGCCGCGAGAAATATGTGCCTGCCGGCGGCCCCTCTGGCGGCGACGGCGGCCGCGGCGGCGACGTGCTGCTGCGAGCCGACCCCAACCTGCAGACCCTGCTCGACTTCAAGTACAGGCGGCTGTTCGCCGCCGACGATGGGCGCCGCGGCGGCCCCAACCGCTGCACCGGCGCCAGCGGCGAGCACCTGCTGATCAAGGTGCCCTGCGGCACCCAGGTGAGCGATGCCCGCACCGGCATCCTGCTCGGCGATCTCACCGCCGCCGGCGATGAGCTGCTGGTGGCGGTGGGCGGCCGCGGCGGCCTGGGCAATGCCCACTACCTCAGCAACCGCAACCGGGCGCCGGAGAAGTGCACCGAGGGCAAGGACGGCGAGGAGTGGTTGCTGCAGCTGGAGCTCAAGCTGCTGGCGGAGGTGGGCATCATCGGTTTGCCCAATGCCGGCAAGAGCACACTCATATCCGTGCTTTCGGCGGCCCGGCCCAAGATCGCCGACTACCCCTTCACCACCCTGGTGCCCAATCTGGGGGTGGTGCGCCGCCCCAGCGGCGATGGCACCGTGTTCGCCGACATTCCCGGCCTGATCGCCGGGGCAGCCCAGGGCGCCGGCCTGGGTCATGACTTCCTGCGCCACATCGAGCGCACCCGGCTGCTGCTCCATCTGGTGGATGCGTCTTCAGCCGCGGTGCTGGAGGACGTGCAGGTGGTGGAGCGCGAACTGCAGGCCTATGGCCATGGCCTGGCCCAGCGGCCCCGTTTGCTGGTGCTCAACAAGATTGAGCTGCTCTCGGCAGAGAACCTGGAGGACCTGCTGGCCCTGCTGAATGATCACCTGCTCCGCTCACCCATGGGCAGTGGGGCTGCAGGAAGGGGAATGGAAGGAGCAGAGCCGATCGATCAGGATCGGCAGGTGCTGGCCATCTCCGCGGCCACCCGGGCCAACCTGAACCAGCTGCTGGCGGCGGTGTGGCAGCAGCTGGGCATTCAGGCCTGAGGGCTGGCGCCACTCAGTCGTCGTAGACAAGGCACTCAGGAGCCTCGGGGTTCATGTCGCAGAACACCTCGAGGGGGGTGGGGTCGTGGCTGTCCTCGGGGTGGTGGGCCTTGTACTCCTCCAGACCCTTCAGTTCGCCCTCCAGGTGGCGGACCTTGGCGTCGTCGCCGGCGGCCTTGGCGGCCTCGATCTCGCTCTTGTCCTTCTGGATGTGCTCGTCGATGGTGCTCATGAGGTGCCGGCCCACAGGGCCCGGAACGAATCGGGCCCACCATACGGGCGCTGCCAGGCCGGATGGAATCCTTTTTGTCCGCCTGGTGATCCGGCGCCGCAATTGGACACGCTTGTGTGTGGAAACGCCCATCAATCGGCGTCTACTCGGCCAGCTCGCTCAGCTCCAGCCAGCGCTCCTCGGCCGCCTGCAGCCTGCCGCTCAGCTCGGCCAGGGTCTGGGTGAGGGTCTCCAGGCGGGTGTAGTCGGTGATGGCGCCGGCCAGCGCCTGCTCGAGGCTGCTGCGTTCCGCTTCCCAGCGCGGCAGATCGGCCTCGATCTGCGCCAGCTCACGCTTCTCCTTGGTGCTGCGCCGGCGGGGGCCCGCCGGGGGGCGGCGCTCAGCCGGGCGACCAGCCGCCTTCGGGGCGGCTGCGGGGGCAGCGCTGCGGTTGGCCTGCACCTGCTCCAGATAGGCGCTGTAGTTGCCCTCGAACCGCTTCAGTTCCCCGTTGTCGAACGCGAACAGACGGTCCACGGTGCGATCGAGGAACCAGCGGTCGTGGGACACCACCAGCACGCAGCCGCGGAAGTCCTCCAGGAAGTCCTCCAGCACCGCCAGGGTCTGCACGTCGAGGTCGTTGGTGGGCTCATCCAGCAGCAGCACATTCGGGGCCTCGATCAGCAGCCGGCAGAGGTGCAGCCGCCGCCGCTCGCCGCCGGAGAGCCGGCTCACCGGCTGGTGCTGCTGGGCCGGCGGGAACAGGAAACGCTCCAGCAGCTGGCTGGCGGTGAGGCTGCTGCCGTCCACCACCACGCTGCTGGCGGCCTCCTGCACCACGTCGATCACCTTGCGGGGCCGACCGGCCGCGTCCCGCTCCTGCACCAGCACATCACTGTGCTGGTCGAAGTAGGCCAGCTTCACGGTGCTGCCCAGCTCCAGCAGGCCGCTGTGGCTGCCGGCCTCGCCCCCCGTCGCCACGGCGGCGATCCGGTTGAGCAGGCTGCTCTTGCCCGAGCCATTGGGGCCGATGATGCCCACCCGGTCCTCCGGGCTGAAGGCATAGCTGAACCCGCGCAGCAGCGGCTCCTGCCCTGCGGCCCGGGCGCTGTCACTGGCCCAGAGGCAGAGATCCTCGGCCTCGATCGCCCGCCGGCCCAGGCGGCGCTGGTTGCTGGCCAGGCTGAGTTCCCCTCTGGCCTGGCGTTTCGGGATCTCCTGCAGGGCCTCGATCCGCTGGATGCGGGCCTTCTGCTTGGTGCTGCGGGCCTTGGGGCCCCGGCGCAGCCACGCCAGTTCCCGCCGCAGCACGCCGCGCAGCTTGGCCGCACCGGCCTCGGCGGCGGCCTCCTCCTCCGCCTGGCGGGCCAGATAGGTGGCGTAGTTGCCGGCGTAGTGGCGCGCTTCACCCCGGTCCACCGCCACGATCCGGTCGGTCACCCGGTCGAGCACGTAGCGGTCATGGGTCACCAGCACCAGGGCCCCGGGGAAGCGGCCCAGGAAGCCCTGCAGCCACTGCACCCCATCGGCGTCGAGGTGGTTGGTGGGCTCATCGAGCAGCAGCACGTCGGGTTCGGCCACCAGGGCGGCCGCCAGGGCCAGCCGCTTGCGGTAGCCGCCCGAGAGGTCGCCCACCCGGCGCTGCCCATCCCGCACCCCCAGCCGCTCCAGCACCTCGCGCACCTGCTGCTCCAGGGCCCAGGCCTGGGTCTGGTCCATGCGGGCGTTGAGCTGGCCCAGTTCGGCCAGGAGGCTCTGCTGGTGGGCGCCGCCGCCGGGGGCATGGGCCAGGGCGTCGCTCACCGCCGTGTAGCGGGCCAGCAGGGCCATCTTCTCGCCGCTGGCCGCGAACACCTGCTCCATCACCGTGCGCTCGGGGTCGAGCTGGGGCTCCTGGCTCACCAGCACCACCCGGGCCTGGGGCTGGATGCGCCGCTCCCCGGCTCCCACCGGCTCCTCTCCGGCCAACACCCGCAGCAGGGTGCTCTTGCCGGCTCCGTTGGGGCCGATCAGCCCCAGCCGGTCGCCCGGCTCCACGTGCAGGCTGAGATCGGCGAACAGGGTGCGGATGCCGAAGTCCTTGCGGACTCCCACCAGGCTGATCAGGCTCACGCGGTTGGGGCTCGGCTCTGCTCCTCCAGAAAAGCAAACACGCTCTTGTCACCCACATCCGCCGCGGCGGCCATCGGCAACTTGCGCAGGCAGAGCACCAGCAGCAGCGCCGCCTCCAGCGCCAGCAGCCGGCCCACCAGCGGCGGCGGCAGCAGCCCGCTCAGCTGGCCGAGCAGGGCCAGCGGCAGCAGCAGGGTGACACCGATCGCCTCCGGGCGGCGGAAGCAGAAGAACTCCTTGAAGCCGATGCCGGCCAGGGCGGCGGCCAGGGGCCCCACCGCCCAGATCCAGCGGCCGTCGGCCGCCAGGCTGGAGGCCATCGCCGCCGGCCCCACCCGCCAGGCCAGCAGCCCCAGCCCCAGGCAGCCCAGCAGCCAGAACAGCTGCAGGGCCCGGTGCAGGGGCCGCAGGTAGATGTGAATCCAGCGCAAGGCCAGGCCGATGCCCGCGGCCAGCGCCAGCAGCCAGGGCCACAGTGCCGCGCTCCCCAGCAGCTGCCACTGCAGCAGCAGGGCGCCCTGGGCGATGGCCGCCGCCAGCAGGCTGAGGCGGTAGGCCAGCACCTCACGCTGGTCGCGCTCGGTGATGCGGAAGGGGCCGTACACCCCCTCGATCAGCGGGCCAACGCCGCCGGCATCACAGGGCAGAGCCATGGCTTGTTTCGCCGGGACAGGCACCCACCAGTGTGGCCAGCTCCGGCCCCGCCGGCACGATGCCCGAGGGATGGAGGGGGAACAGGGCACCGAAGTAGTCGCGGCGCCAGGCCTGGGGCCAGCAGCTGGCGGCCACCCCCGGCAGCGCATGGAAGCGGCTGCGCCAGCGCCACAGGGCCGGCAGCTGCCAGAGCGGCCGGCGGCTCACGCCGAACAGGGGGGCATACACCAGCTCCAGGCGGATCAGGGTGGTGAACAGCTGCACGTCCGCCAGGCTGGGCTGGGCACCGCTCAGCCAGGGGCTGAACGCCAGGCTCTGGTCGGCCTCCTCCAGGGTGGCGAACAGCTCCGCCTCCGCCCGGTCGTAGGCCGCCTGGGTGCGGGCGAAGCCGCAGCGATACACCCCGTCGTTGACGCTGTGCTGCAGCCGCTGCCGCCAGGCGGCCGTGCTCTGCCGCTGCTCCGGCGGATCGAGATCGGGGGCTGCGGCCGGCGCGGGCCAGTGGTTGAGCAGCTCGATCAGCCGGGCGCTCTCCCCCACCAGCACCTGGCTGCGGCTGCGGGAGTAGAGCAGGGGCACCGTGGCCCGCACCTGCGGGCCCGCCCCGCAGCGGCGGTAGAGCTCCAGCAGGCTGGTGCAGCCCTCGAACGGCGGCGCGAACTGCCAGCGTCCGGCCTGGGGATCGGGCTCCACCACCACCAGCTCAATCGTGGCCCCCAGCTCCCGCAGGCTCCACACCAGCCAGGCCCGGTGGGCCCAGGGGCAGCTGCGCCCCACGATCAGCACGTGGGCGCCGGGGCTGGCCGCATCGTCGGGCAGGGGCGGCAGGCTGGTGAAGCCCGCCTCCGGCCGGCGGTAGTGCCCCTCGGCATCCGCGGGGCCGAGGCCCGCCATCAGCCGCAGCCACTGCCAGTGCCAACCCTGCCGCACGCCGCGCACCAGCCAGGGAGGGGGAGCCAGAGCGCGCACCGGGAGTGACGAAGGCAATCTGGGCCAGATCCGGTTGAAAATCCAGCTCTGCTGCATCCAGGCCATGGATTCCCCGCCCCGGTCGGCCGCCGTGCTGGTGGTGGCCGGCACCCATGGCAACGAGCGCAATGCCCCCTGGCTGCTGCAGCACTGGCAGCGGCAACCCGCCAGCCTGGCCAGCGCCGGCCTGCGGCTGGAGCTGGTGCTGGGCAATCCCGCGGCCCACGGCCGCAACCAGCGCTACCTGGAGCGGGATCTCAACCGCAGCTTCCGCCCCGACCTCCTCGCCGATCCCCAGGCCCAGGGGCCGGAGCTGGAACGGGCGCGGCAGCTGCTGGCCCTGCACGGTCCCGAGGGGGAGCGCCCCTGTGCCGTGGCCTTCGACCTGCACAGCACCACTAGCGCCATGGGGAACTCCCTGGTGCTCTACGGCCGCCGCCCCGCCGACCTGGCCCTGGCCGCAGCGCTGCAGGCCCGCCTGGGGCTGCCGATCTACCTGCATGAGGGCGACCCCAGCCAGACCGGTTTCCTCGTGGAGCGCTGGCCCTGCGGCCTGGTGATCGAGGTGGGGCCCGTGCCCCAGGGGGTGATCCAGGCCCGGATCTGCCGCCAGACCCAGCTGGCCCTGGAGGCTGCCCTGGCGGTGCTGGCGGAGGCGCGACAGGGCCGCCTGCGCTTGCCTCCCCGGTTGGGGGTGCACCGCCACCTGGCCAGCCTGGACCTGCCCCGCACTGCCGATGGCACCCCCCTGGCCTGTCTCCACCCCCTTCGCCAGCACCGTGACTGGCGTCCGATCGCCCCAGGCGATCCCCTGTTTCTGGAGCCGAATGGGGCCGTGATCCCCTACCAGCCGTCCCCCGAGCTGGAGAGCCTGGCCGCCCTGGGCGAGCTGGTGCCGGTGTTCATCAACGAGGCGGCCTATGGGGAGAAGGGCATTGCCCTCAGCTTCACCCAGCGCCAGGTGCTGGCCTGTGAAGCCGGCTGGGTGGAGGCCCTCAAGGCAGTGGCCGCCAGGCTGGATCAGGGCGCCGGCTAGGGGCGCGTGGGCCCGTTGTAGATCACCTCCACCACTGTGCGGCCATCCCGCGACACCAGTATTTCCGTCTCGGTGGTTGGGGGCAACTGCAGTTGCTCCCAGCCCGGGGCACCCCCCTGGAAGCGGAATAAGAAGCCGCGTTCCTCTCGTCTCAGCAGGCAGGGGTTGTCGCTGATGCCGGCGTACATGCAACTGGCCGGGCGGTAGACGTTCAGGCCACCATTGAGGCGGATGGCGGTGGCACGGGCCAGATTCAGACCCCGCTGCAGCCCCTGGGAGTCGGCCACGATCGCATCGATGCGCTCCATGGCCCCGGTGGTGCGCGGTGCGCCCTGGCCGGTGGGAGTCTGGCCCTGGCTGGCGAGGGCTCCCAGGCCCAACAAGGCAGGGGCCAGCAGCAGCGGGCCCAGCAGCTGGAGTGGGGGGGGGATCGGCGGACGAGCCATCAGCTGTCTGGAAACTGCCCATCAGCAGATCCCATCCCCCCAGCGCTGTCAAGCGACGGTCAACCGCACACCAGGGTGTTCTGTTCCTGGGTGCAGGGCAGGTCGCTGCTGCTGCCATCGGCCCAGTAGATGCGGAGCCTGTCGTCCTCGCTGCCCGTGCGCAGGGTGAGCGACTTCACCGGTCCGGCCGGAGGTTTGCCGGCACTGTCGGTCCCGGTGCGGGCGGGGATCTCGTTCAGCCGCTTTTCCAGTTGCTGCAGTTTGAGGTCGAGCTGTTCCTGGCGTTGCTGCAGGTCCAGCACGGCTTCAGACGGCTTGCCCTTCCTGGGATCGCAGCCTGCAAGCAGCAGGGCGGCGCAACAGCCGAAGCCGCTCAGCAACAGGGTGGCCCGGAGGCGATGCGCCGGGGTGGGGCAGGGCAGGGCCATACGGGCAGGGCTTGCTGGAATCCGCACGTCTAGCAGTGGCAGGTCTCGCTGTCAGGCGGCGGCAGCCAGTCGCTCACTCCAATACACAACCGCTCCCAGACGCTCCAGTTCCTGGCGGCGGCGGCGGGCCCACTGCACGGGAATCCGTTCCTCGAAGCGCTCGCCGTTGAGATCCCAGCGCAGCAACACCATGGTCTGAGGCCAGAAGAGGATTTCCCGAGCCTGACGGCGGCTCCGGCCTGTTGCGGGACCCGGTGGGCCAACCCTGACCAGCAGCCCGTTCGACATCCCCCTTCACAAACCCCGCAATGTTCCGTTACAGTCCGAACTGACGGGAT
>JBBASM010000019.1:0-48648 GCA_040399285.1 Prochlorococcaceae cyanobacterium | reverse complement strand
TGGGTCGGAATCAGAGCCGCAGAGACGGGATAATGAGACTTTCAGTCAGCCCTGCCCCTTGCACCATTCGGAGGCCACGAAGTGCTCACTGACGAGGGCGATCACCGCCCGGCAGCGGCGGAGCTGGTGGTGCAGCTCCCTGTCCCAGTCGCGCCCCGCCGGAATGCCGCCCTGGGGATCGAAATCCAGAAACAGCGACTGATGGCCCTGCTCCCGCAGCCAGGCGGCCAGGCGCTTCGCCCAGGCGGTATCCCTGCTGCTGTGGCTGATGAAAATCGCGCTCATCGCTGGCTGGGCCGAGGCGTAAAAGGGGAATGGCGGGGCGGGCGGCAGCCGCAACGGCAGTGAGAAGCGCTGTCAGCAGCGCTGAATCGCCTGCATGGAATCACCCGCTGATCATTCGGTTTTTTGTAGGAAGTGTGGCAATGATGGCGGCAGTCCCATCATAACATGAGAAGAGCAGCAGCTGTAGTCGACGTTGCGCAGCTGGATCCAACTTTGCCTTGATATCCCCTGCTTCGTCATGCCCAACGCGCTGCATCCCCAAACCCGTAGCCATCGCCCCGCCGCTGGTGTGGCAGCACTCCTGCTGCTCCTGGTGGATCTCGGCGCTGGCCTGTCTGCAGGGGTTGCCCAGACGGCCAAGCCAAGCCAAGCCACTGTTCGTGAGATTCTGGATCGTCCCGAATTATTCATCGACCGCCGCAAAGCCAAGGTGAAGGACGTGGCCCAACAACCCGAATCCCTGAAAACACTGCAATGCAGAGCGCAGCTGGCATTCGCCAACGGCGCCGGTGGTCGGATGATCAAAGGGTCCACGATTCGCCTAGGCGAGTGCCTCTTCATCAGCCAGGGAAGCGTGCTGGTTTCAGGGCCGATGTGCGCCTGCTCCCGCTCCGTTAAAGTTTGCTCAAAGAATACAAATTATATTCTTGAAGCGATGGAGGATGGCGACGCGGCAGTGACGTCCCTGGAGGGCACCCTTGAGGTGCAGCCCCTGGATCCTGATCTCTCGGCTTCAAAACCCGCCACGGTGGTCAACAGTGGCCAGCGCTGGCGCTTCTATCAAGGGCCTGGATTCACCACCGTGGTGGATCTCACTCCAGAGGATTATCAGCGCATCATCGAGGGGCCACATTTCAGGGGATTTCGGGAGCGACTTCCCAGCCAGGGAGCACTTGAGGATTATCTTCAAGCCCATGTACCCGGCGTCACATTGCCCGAACCCGAGCCAGAGCGCAGCAGCAATCCATCAGTCAATCCAATGCTGCTACTGCCTCTGCTCATCGACTTTGCGCCCTGGCCTGGCAGCAGGCCGCGGCCCTCACGCCCGAATGATTACGATCAGCCCGGCCCCAGATCACGCCCACAAAACAGCAATCCTGGCTATCCACGATCACCCAATACACAATAGAATCTTCAGATCCACTGGCAGACCGAACAACAATAACCAATCAACAGGCCTCAGCCATACTTTTTTCGCCTGAGCCCTGCCTCGATCCATCGCTGTCCAGGTCTTCAGGCGATCACACTGTTGCCAGTCCCAGTCGCCAGAATTAGCCTGGGTACGTTGGCACAAGCCATGCTGAAAGCCGCACTTGCATCAAGTCAGCTCAGTTCTGGCGCCCTTACAAAGCTTCATTACTCTTGTCTGCTTTCAGCCCCACTGTTCACACCCCATCCGCTCTGATGACGTCCTCCGATCCCACCCCCTTGATGGCACGCAAACGTGCCGTCATGTCCCAGGCTTCGCTGTGCGAAAAACTTGGAGCCCTCCAAGACCTGCCCGGCTACTGGGAAGGCACCGGGTTCAGCCTGATCGCCAGGCCCCACTTTGGGCCCGAGGCCAAGAACGGCTTTTTTTTGCAGCTCAACATGCTGCATGAAACGGTTGAATTCACCACCATCGGCTCGCCGGTGTTCAACCGCGGCAGCCTGCAGGAGGACATGGCAATCTACGGCGTCACCTACATGCACCGGGTCACCGATGCCGGATCCGGTGGGGCCCTACATATCGAGCCTGGAATGTTTCTGAACATTCCTGCCACCACCGCACCAAGCGCTGATGCCAGCATCGCCAGGCTGGGCACAATCCCCCACGGCAATGCCTTCTGCACCGTCGGCTTTGCCCAGGAGGCGGAGTACGACCGCATCCCCGGCATCCCGCCTGCCAATACCGTCCCCTTTCCGATCGGAGGCACACCCCCCGAACCCGGCAGTGCCAATCCGTTTGAGGAATACAACCTCTCCATTCCGTCGGCGGTGCGCACAGGATCGCTGCCTGCGGAGATCACCCAGGTGCTGGTGAATGATCCCAATCAGTTGCTGCGCGATACCCTGCAAACGCAGGTGGAACAGGAAGGCAAAATGCTCAACTGGATCACCCGTCTGATCACACGCACGGCCGACGACAAATCCATCGGCAACATCCCTTTCATCACCGCCAACGCCAACACCCTCGATTTCGAGTCAGTGTGGGCGATCGAGAGTGTCACCGACGCCTGCGGCGACGAATACCTTCAACTCCAGTACTCCCAGACAGCTCTGATCAACTTTCGAGGCATGAGCTATCCCCACGTCGCCGTCGGCACACTGGTTAAAGCGTTCTGAACGACCCGCCACCGCCAGCCATCTCCTCACGCCGGTGCCAGCACTGGCTGGGGAGAGCGCTCGGGTGCAGGGTGTTCATGCCGGCACGCCGAGCTGCACCATCCGGGCCACGGAGGGAACACCAGTCGCATCCAGACAGAACAGCATGTAGTAGCCCGGCGGATAGAGATGGGCATTGTCGGGCGCCCGCAGGCTCAGCCGGCCCTCTGCCGCTGAACCCTCCAGCGACAGCGGCGCCAGCCGCTGGCCGACATCGAAGGAATGGGTCACCGAACCCAGCTTCACCAGCACCGCGCCGCTGACCACACTGCCTGACGGCGTGCTCACCGCCAGCTCGAAGGCCTGGCCGTAGCTGAGCTGCGCTGGAGCCTGGGTGATCTGTGGCCGTTGCTCAGCGACCTGCAGGTAGGGCGGGCTGAAGATCTCACTACGCCAGATCTCCGCCGGTACAAACGGCTCCTTGTTGCCATCGGCGAAGTAGCGCCGGGGATCGTCGTAGTACCGCTCCACCGAGAAGGGCTCCTCCTGCCCATCGGCCGTGCCCATGGCGGGGAAGCGGAAGAAGGTTTCCGGATCACCGAGCACGTCCACCCGCACACCGCTACTGGTGTGGCTGGCCCGGTTGGCATTGCCGCCGATGGAGAGCACCCGGGCGTCGGGCAGCAGCAGGGCGCCATTGTGATAAAGCCGTGGCAGCGTGGCCTCTGGCTGGGGCTCAAGTTGGTAACCGCCCGGGGCGGAGGCGTCAGGGGTGAGCAGCAGCGGATCGCGACGGGGCTCATATTCCGGGAACACACCGCCGTTGAGCACCAGCAGCTGGCTGGTGGGCAGGATCACCGCCTGCAGATTGGCACGCGGGGTGGGCAGGAAATCGGCGGTCGACTCCCAGCGGCCACCGTCCGGCCCTGGATGCCAGTGCTGCAGGGTGCGCGACACACTCACCCCCGGGAAACGCTTCGGATCGATCACCCCCTCGCGGCCGAAGGAGATGCTGTTGGAGCCCACGATGCCGCCAAGCAGCAGTACATCCTCGCGGCCGGGCAGCTGCACCGCCGTGCCATAGGCGCGGTTGGTCTCCTGGCGTTGGGGGCCGGGGCTGAAGCTCACCGAGAGCAGGCCATCGGCGGCTTCCTCGATGGTCATCAGATAGGTGTTGGTGCTGCGGTGGGGCACCAGCACACCGTCGATGCCCGCCTCATCGCCGGTGAGCAGGAAGCGGCCATCGGCGAGGGGAAAGATGCGGGGATAGAGATCGATCGTGTCGTACACGTCGTCACCCCTGAGCTTGCTGTTGAACGGACTGCCGTCAATCGTGCTGAGATCGATCGCCTGGATCGTGCCACTGCCGGGATCAAAGATCTCGAGGGTCTTGTTGATCTGGTTGGGCTCATTGAAGTCGAGCCCGCCCACGATCGCCACCCGGCCACTGGCCAGCTCCAGCAGGGTTGGATACCAGCGCCCACCGGCCATGCGGCCGACGCTGCGCCACCGGTTGCGCTTCCAGTCGTAGAGGTTGAGCCATTTCGAGCCGGTGAAGGCGCCGCCGGCGTAGTAGCTGCCGGTGCCGCCGGCGAAGAGCACGTTGCCGTCGCTGAGCTGCAGATGGCCGGAGCAGAACAGGTCGTTGGCGGTCATCGCCCCCGCTTCGCCCACGGTGGGGTCGAACAGCAGCGGCGGCGGTGAGCTGATCCGTTGCAACTTGCCGGTGGCGGGATCCCAGAGGCCGCTGTTGTCGGTCCAGCCGGGATGGCCCAGATCGATCGACTCCACGAACCGCCCCGCCTCCCCCGTGGCCGGGTCGGGACTGAGGTACTGGGTGCGGAAGCTGCTGCCGTTCACCACCAGCACCTTGCCGTTGGGCAGCAGCGCGCTGTGCACCGCCTGCATGCGGGTGTTCGGCGGCGGCAGCGGGGCCAGTTGCCAGCGGCCGAGGGCGGCCTGGGCGGCCCGGGCCGGGGTGAGCAGCAGCAGCAGGCTCAACAGCAGTCCCAGCCAAGGCTGGGGGCGGAGAAACCGGTGCCGGGGAAGCGCTTGGGCCATGGCGCGAGGGGCGGGGGCGGGGAAAGTCAGAGGCTGGCGAGCACGGCAGCCACCGCCTGCCGGGAAGCGGCCAGCGAAGCCGCGGCCACATCCATGGCGCTGGGGGCGTCGCTGGGAGCATCCACGCCGGCGATCCAGTACTTGCGGCGGCTGAGGCGCAACAGGGGCTGGAACGCCGGCAGCGCGTTGAACATCTCGATCGCCAGGGGGCCCTGGTAGTGGGGCAGCACCCGCTCGAGGAAAGGAGTCCAGGGCAACCAGCTGCGGTCGAGCCGACCCCGATCCGGCGGCGAGAGCTGCACATAGTGAAGCCGCCCCGCCGCGGCCAGGGCCGCCACCTGGGCTGCGAAGCACTCGGGGCCAGCACCGTCGAGGGTCTCGTGGGCGCTGTCGATCACCACCCCCAGCTGGGGATTGGGCACCAGCTCCAGGAACGCCTGCAGCTCCGCCAGGGTGTTGGGGGCGGCCGTCTCCCAGTGGCTGATCGGCTCGATCGCCAGCCGCACCCCCAGGCCGGCGGCATGGTCGGCCAGCTCGGCCAGCACCGTGGCCGCCCTTGCGTAGCCCGCCGGCAGCGCCTCCTGCAGGGCATCGCTCCACAGCTCGGCGCCATCGCTGCCGCGGGGGCGCAGGGCATAGGGGTAAATGATCGGCCCCATCATCACCGTGCCGCGCAGGGCGGCGGTGATCTCCACCCGGGAGCGCAGATAGGCCAGGGCCCGCTCGCGCACCGCGGCATCGGCCGAGGTGGGATCGAAATCCGGCGTGGCCGCCACATTGGTGGTGAGGGCCACCGCCGCGAAGCCCTCGGCGTCGAGGGCCTGACGCAGCTGCCGGTAGGCCTCCACTTCGGCCTCGGGGTTTGCCATGCCGCTGGGGGGGATCGGCAGTTCGAAACCGCCGTAGCCCATCGCCACCAGCTCCCGCACCTGGCCCAGCAGCAGCTCACGGGCTGCCGGATCGCCGGGCCGGGGATCGGTGGTGAACAGAAAGAAGCTCAGATAGAAGCTGGGCTCAGGGCGGCTGGTCATGGCGCGCTGCGGGTGGGGGTCCAGATCTGACGGTGGATCCGCCAGTGCAGGTGATGGTGCTGATCCGACTCGGCCCGCACGATCCAGAGGGCGTGGAACGTCTGCTTCTGCTGGCTGCCATCGCCCAGGTTGGTGACCAGGGCATCGGCCTGGCCGAGCACGGTGGCGCTGGGGCCATGCCGTTCGATCTCCTCCGCCACGAAGCGTGGTTGGATCGCGTAACCGGCCAGCATGGCCTCGAAGCCCGCTGCGATGGCGTCCGGCCCACGTCGGGGAACGTCACCGGGATGGATCCAGAGGGCATCGTCGGTGTAAAGGGCCAGGTAGGCCAGCCGATCCCGTCCGGCCACCGCTGCCGGGTAGCGGTGCTCGAACAGCTCGCGGATGGCCCGGTTGGGCTCGCTCATCGGATCAGGGGATGGGACAACTGGATCACAGGCCGGTGGTCTCGCGCAGGTAGCTGCGGGCCATGCGGGCGTACTGGAGCGGGTTGGCGCTGTTGGGATCCTGCTCGGCCTCCACCACCAGCCAGCCGTGGTAATCCGCGGCGGCCAGGGCCTTGAAGATCGGCTCGAAGGCGATCGTGCCATCGGGGTCACCCGGCACGGTGAACACCCCCTGGCGGATGGAATCGAGGAAGCTGTCGCCCTGTTTCACGGCCTGCTGCAGGGCCCGTGGCCGGATGTTCTTGAGGTGCACATGGCCGATCCGATCGGCGTAGGTGGTGGCCACCTCGAGCGGATCGACGCCGGCATAGAGCAGGTGGCCGGTATCGAGCAGCAGGCGCACCCCCTGCGGATCGGTGCCCTCCATCAGCCGGCGGATGTCCGGCAGGGTTTCGATGCCAGTGCCCACATGGGGGTGATAGGCCAGGGTCATGCCGGCGGCCTTGGCGCGGCGGCCGAGATCGTTGAGCCCCTTGAGCACCTGCTCCCACTGGGCGTCCGTGAAGATCGGCCGGTTGGGCAGGGGGGCCACAGGTTGCTGGTGCACCGCACCGCCCAGCTCGGCCACCACGATCGTGGTCTCCCCGAGCGCCCGCATGAAGGCCACCTGGCGCTCGAAGGCGGCGACGCTGTCATCCACGTCGCCGATCGAGAAGTAGGTGCCCACCCAGGGCTCGGAAATGGTCAGATCCCGCAGGGCGAGCTCCTGCTTGAGCGTGTCGATGTCGGCGGGAAACTTGCCCGACATCTGGGTGCCCTGATACCCAGCCAAGGCCATCTCGCTGAGGATCTGGCGGTAGCCGATCGGCGGCACCAGGTCGATCGAAGGGTCGTCGCTGTTGCTCCAGCCGGTGGGGGTGATGCCGATCCGCACCTGGCCGTTCGGAAACAGGGGCGCAGCGGCGGCCGCCGCCCCGGGCAGGCCAAGCCAGAGCAGGGCGATCACCAGGGCGCAGCAAGCCTGGCGGAGCAGCCAGGGCCGGGGTCTGGGGAGGGGTCGGGGAGAGCGCATGGCCTTGGAGGAGGAGGGATCGGGGATGGGGGAGTCAGCAGGCCGGCGTGAGCCCATCGGCCCGCCGGCCGTCGGGCATCAGGGCCTCCTGGAGGTCGGCGCCGCAGAGCCTGGCCCCGTCGAGCACGGCCTGCCGCAGGTCGGCGTGCCGCAGGTCGGCATTGCTGAGATCGGCGTTGCTGAGGTCGGCGTTCTGGAGGCGGCTGCCAGCCAGGTTGGCGCCGGCCAGATGGGCACCGGCCAGCTGGGCCTTGCGCAGGTCGGCGCTGGAGAGATCGGCGCCCTCGAGCGCGGCCCCGCGCAGCACCGCACCGCGCAGGATGGCGTTGGTGAGGTGGCTGTCGCTGAGGTCGGCGCCGCTGAGCTGGGAGCCGCTCAGGTCAGCACCGATCAGCAGGGCATTCTCCAGCTTGGCGTCCACCAGGGTGGAACGCACCAGACGGGCATCATTCAGCAGGCTGCCGCTCAGGTCGGCACCGGTGAGATCGCTGCTGCTGATCGCCACCCCATAGAGGTCGCTGCGGGCCAGGGCAGCGGCAGTGAGATCGCAGCCGCTGCAACTGTTGGCCTGCTGCAAACGCAGCAGATCGGCATCGCTGGCGGCCGCGGCCGGGCCGCCCCAGCCCAGCACCAGGGCCAGCACCAGCACCAGGGACGCCAGACCCCGGGCCAGGGTGGCGCGCAGGCTGGGCTCCAGCGCCCAGGTGCCGTAGCCGGGAGGCCGGGAGCCGGGCGGATTGGTTTCGATCGCCCGCCAGAGCAGACCCTCGCGGTAGGCCTGGGGATCGACGAGAGAGTCGTCCCAGAGGCCCGTGTACCAGAGACGGATCAGCCGCTGGCTGGCCGTGGGGACCTGGTCCGCGCCGCCCGGGCCGGGGGGGCCTACGGCCAGCAGTGCCTCGAGGCCATCCTGGCCAAGACCTTCAAGCACCACATCGTGGTAGAGCTCGGCCAGGCCGGTGCCCTCAAGGTCAACGATGCTGAAGCCGGTGAGTCGGGCGGAGAGGGCCAGGAACGGCGCCAGATGGGGACGGTGGGTCATGGGGTGGGTGCGGTTCAGGTGAGGGTGTAAAGCGGTGCGGCGTGGAGGTGCTCCTGGCCCGGGATCGGGGTGCGCACCAATTCATCGGCCAGGCTGCGCAGGCGAAACATGCTCCCCACCGCCGGGATCAGCTGCTGCGGGGCCCCGTCGAACGCCCGTTCCAGTTCGCCGAGAAAAGCGCTGTAGCGCTGCTGAAAATCGAGCGCCTTGGCGCGCACCTCTGAACCCTCAGGCAGGTCGGCCAAGCGCAGATCAGGCTTGATCGGATACACCGCTGCGTAATCGAGTTCGGCGCCATTCATCGGCGCTCCTGTCGGCGCGTCGGGGGCGTCGGCCTCGTCACTGCCGGGGATGAGGGTCTGGTAGTAGCGCCCGAGCTGCAGTTGCTGGAAGCGGAAGTAGTGGGCCAGGGCATGGTCACCCACCGCACTGCCGGCATAGATGCGATGGCCGCGCGGCGCCCCTTCGCCCTGCTCCTGAATCATGCGCAGGGCCTGAATGGCCGTGGCCAGATCGTGCACCACAATCACCGATCCGGCACCGTTGTAGTAGTAATCCTGGCTGATCTGCTTGGCAGGATCGCCGCAGAACACCGTGTCCTCGCCGAGCTCCTGGCAGAGCTCAAACAGACGGCGGATCACCTCGGCGTAGAACAGACCGATGCTGTAGAAGCTTTGCCGTCCTTCACCGGCTCCTGGCAACATGCCGAGGCAGCTGTGCTGGCGGGCCACCACCAGAGGCACATCCTCAGCCTCCTCCTGCATGCGCTCGATCTGCATGAACGTGGCAATCGTGTCAGGACTGAAACCGCGCAACCCCACTTCAAATTCCCGCTCTCCCGTTGGCAGATAGGCTGGATAAGTGGGGATGAAATCACTGGAGGTGAGGGTGTTAGCCATGGTGCCACCGATGGCGTTGTAGACGTTGCAGACCAACGTGAGATGCAGCATCTCCTCAACGGCCACGGAGCGGATCACTTCAACCGCCTCGCTGTTGCTGCCAGGACGGATCGAATAGAGGGCTGTGAGATAGGGAGGGATGGTGGCGTGCTCGATCTGCATGGCAATCACCAGATAGGTGCGCAGATCCTCGATACTCTGAATCGGGCTCTCGCTCTTGCTCGGTGGCATGGCTGTCATGGCAGGTACAGGCGTGGGGGCTCAAGTGCCGGAATGGTTGGCGAGGATGTGGTCGGCGGCACGGAAGGACAGCGCCGCAATGGTGAGGCTCGTGTTGGAGGTGCCGATCGTGGGCATGCTGCCGGAGCCCAGCAGATAGAGATTGGGATGATCCCAGCACTGCAGATGGCTGTTGCACACCGAATCAGCCGGCGACGCGCCCATGATGTGGGTGCCCGAGAAGTGGTTGCCGCCGCGGTAGAACAAGCCCTCGTCATCGGGGCTGGCATCGGCCACGAACTGCGGCAGCAGCTGGCCGTCAGCACCACGCAGCGACACGTAGGCCGGATCACCCTCGGGGTAATGGGTGTGGTCGTCGGCACCAGCGGCGGCAAAGATGCGCCGGGCCAGCTGGCGGGAGGCGACCATCGAGCGCAGGCTGTAATCGGGAATGCGGTAATGGATTTCAGGCCTGGGATTGCCGAGGGCGTCGCGATGGTCGTGGGCCAGGGCCACTCTGTTTTCGCGCAGGGGGGGGATCTCGCACATGAAGGCGAGCAGCACCTGGGATGAAATCCGGCGGCCGAGCGCTTCCCGCAGGGCCACGCCATGCAGTCCCTGCTGGACCACCAGCTCATCCACCTCCTTGCTGATGGCACCGGTGGCCCAGCCCCAGCCGTCGTTGTGAATGTCGGCCACAAAGGCCGCCTGCTCAGCACGGAAGCCCCCCTGGCGGAATTCGCCGATGCCGGAGGTCACCAGCGGACCGCGCATGGCACCGGTGATCTCCGGCATCAGGGCCCAGGCGAGCAGGAACGGGTGGTCCATCACGTTGCAGCCGATCAGGCCGCTGCTGTTGGGCAGCTGGGACGACAGCAACAGTCGGGCGTTCTCAATCGCATTGGCGGCCAGGGCCACCACCGTGCCGCGCACCGCAAAGGGGGTGCCGCCGTCAGGGTCGGCCTCGTGCGGTGACTGGTAGCGCCGCAGCTCAACGGCCTCAATACGGCCGGTTTCCGGGTTGAGCACCAGGTTGGAGGCAACGGCGCGATCGAGCAGGTCGACCCGGCCGGTGCTGAGGGCTTTGGCCAGGGTCTTGCGGGCGTCGTACTTGGCCTGCACCGGGCAGAGGGGCACGCAGTTGGCATTGCCCTGGCAGCGCAGACCGAAATCCAGCGGGCTGTCGTGCACGACCCCGGTGGGGGTGTAGCCGGCCTTGCCCCCGAGATAGCGGTAGTTGGGGTTGACGATGCCGTTGCGGCCCTGGGGATAGGTGGTGAGCCGCAGCCTGCGGGTGGTGCCGGCAATCGTGGCCTCCAGGCTCTCGACCGCCGGGCGCAGGGTTTCATCGAGGAACGAGGGGGGCATGGGCAGCATCGGCAGCACATAGCCCTCGCTGAACTCCACGCCCAACGTGCGCTGTTCGTCGGCATCACCGCTGACGCCGATCTCATACTCAGCGCGCTCGTAGTAGGGGATCAGTTCGTCGTAGCTGATCGGCCAGTCCAGGCCAACGCCATAGCGGCTGCGCAGCTCCAGGTCTTCCCTGAGCATCCGCGGCGTCTTGCCCTCCCAGTGCAGGGTGGTGCCACCGAGCACCCGGCTGTAGGAGCCACCGAGGGGCATCGGCCCGGCCTCGATGAAATAGTCGTTGAAATCAGTGGGGCTGGGAGCGTTGGGATTGCTGGGGAAGGGTGCGTTGGGGTGCTTATCGGTGGCGCCATAGAAGCGCTGCACCGAGCGCTGGAAGCCGGGCAGGGTGAGGTTGTCGGCGGCACCGGCCTCAACCACCAGCACCCTCCGGCCGGCTTCGGCCAGCTTGCGGGCGGCGATGGAGCCGGCAATGCCGGCACCCACAACCACCACGTCGTAGCTGCGGCTGGCAGCTTCCGTGGGGCTGATCAGACAATCGGTTGCGGTCGTCATCGGTGATCAGGGTTGGGCAGGCTGGACAGGCTGGCCGGCGGATTGGCCAGCGTTGGCATGCAGGAATACAGACTCGGATGGATCCTGGAAGCGGGCGTGCTGTTCGATCAACTTGGCGACCAGACCGGTCCAGCCGGTCTGGTGGGAAGCGCCGAGACCGGCCCCATTTTCGCCATGGAAATACTCAAAGAAGAGCACATGGTTCTGCCAGTGCGGATCCTGCTGAAACGGCCGCGTACCGCCATACACCGGGCGCATCGGCCCCACATCCGGCTGGTCTGGCTGCTGCTGCTGCTCAAACAGGCTGATCAGGCGGCGGCTGAGCTCCTGGGACACATCGCGCAGGTTCATCTCCCGCACCTCCCTGTCGGCGCCGCTGCCGCTGGGGCAGGGCACGGTGAATTCGGGGCCAAGATACATGTAGAGCTTCTGCAATGATTCAATCAACAGGTAATTGATCGGGAACCAAACCGGCCCTCGCCAGTTGGAATTGCCCCCAAACAGGCCGGTGTCCGACTCAGCCGGTGTATAGCGAATCGACACGTCACCGAAGTCGTTCCACTGGTTGCTCTGGCGATCGAAACGCCGCAGGCGCACCGGCAGATGGTAAGGATCGGTATGTACCTTGGAAAGCGAGCGAATGCCGTGGGGACTGAGAAACTCCTCCTCGTCCAACATGCGCCGCAACAGACCACGCAGACGATCCTGATTCACGAGCGATAACAACAGCCCACCTTTGAAGCGACCCGTCAGACCCTCACGGTCGGCATAGACATAGGGCTGGCTGGTTAACGATGTATGTTCGGAAAACCAGGTGAGCCGCTTGCCGAAATCTCCCGAAAGAGCATTCTCCAGCAGGTCCTTGGGGATCGCCTCGACGGCCAGCATCGGAATCAGGCCCACCAGTGAACGTACCTTCATGCTGAAGCTCTGGGGCCGGGCATCCCCTTCAACAACCCCGGCCGGACATTTGAGAATATCGTAATAGAACTGGTCCTCGTCATCAAAGATCTTGGCCTCACCACCGGCCTTCTCATCGAGAAGATTGATGGCATCAGCAATCAGCAGAAAATGCTGCAGAAACTTTGAGGCCATATTGTCGTAAGATTTACTGCGCTCGTCGTCGTCGCAGTCCTTGGCCAGTTCACTGGCAATCTTGAGCATGTTGAGGCAGAACATTGCCATCCAACTCGAGCCGTCAGATTGAATGATCTGAGCACACTCTCCACGGTCGTTGCAGACGTTGAAGTTACTGCGATCAAATACGGCGATGTTATCGAGGCCGAGGAAGCCACCACTGAACAAGTTATCACCATCAATCCCCTTACGATTAACCCACCAGGTGAAGTAGATGGTCATCTTGCTGAAGATCTCCTCCAGGAAGGCGACGTCGCCCTTTCCATACTTGCGCTTCTCGATCTGGTACACCCGGAAGCTGGCCCAGGCGTGAACAGGTGGATTCACATCCTCGAAGTTCCACTCATAGGCGGGCAATTGGCCGTTGGGATGCATGAACCATTCGCGAGCGAAAAGCTGCAACTGCTTCTTGGCGAAGTCAGGATCAATCAGTGCCAACGGAATCGTATGGAACGCCAGATCCCAGGCGGCATACCAGGGATACTCCCACTTATCCGGCATCGACACGATGTCTTCATTGTAGAGATGGATCCAGGCGCTGTTGCGGCCTTGCTTGCGTTGCGCTGGCGGCGGTGGCTGGGCATCATCACCATTCAGCCAGTCCTTGATAATCAGATGATAGAATTGCTTGCTCCAAAGCATGCCGGCAAATGCTTGGCGCTGAATCGAGCGCTGGTCGTCGTTGAGAAATTGCAGCGGCGTGATGCAGGCGTAAAAGTCGTCCGCCTCCTGCAGGCGCTGGGCAACCAATTGATCCAGTTCGGCCCCGATCGGATCGGCTGAGCTGAAGGGGGTCTCATCGAGGCCATGGCCGCGCAGGCGCAGGCGCAAGGTGCGGGTTTCACCGGGCTGGAGCGCAAGCTTGTAGCAGGGGGCGGCCTTGGTGCCGATGCCATCGGGATTGACGGCGGCATCGTTGTGATTGATCAGATAACTGTGGAAGGCATCCTTCACATGGGGTGAGGGATTTGTTCCCCACTGGAAGCGCTCCAGGTTGGTGTCATTGTCTGTGACCAACACCGTGTCTGCAGCGTCGGCGAGCAAGGTGTAAGCCGGCTGAAATCCCCAGGCATCAATCTGGCTCTGGTTGCGGAACTCCGCCCGGATCTGGCTACGCCCGCTCACCTCCTGCTGCCAGCGCAGCTGAGGCCTTGCACCGACATCGCGCTTCCACGACCAGATGTTGCGGAACCAGAGGGTGGGCAGCAGGTGGAGCGTGCCTTCGCGACTGGGGGAGCGATTGCTCACATGGATGCGGATGGCAATGTCTTCGGGGCTGGCCTTGGCGTATTCAATCTCCACGTCGTAGTAGTGACCACCTTCAAACACCCCGGTATCGAGCAGCTCATACTCGAACGCCCCGCGACCGCGTCGCTGATTCTCATCCACCAGATCCTGGTAGGGATAGGCCTCCATCGGATATTTATAGAGGCCACGCATGTAGGAATGCGTCGGGGTGCTGTCGAGATAGAAATAATATTCCTTGACGTCTTCGCCGTGATTACCCTGATTGCCCGTGAGGCCGAAATAGCGCTCCTTGAGGATCGGATCGCGGCCGTTCCAGAGGGCCAGCGCGAAGCAGAGCTGCTGGCTGCTGTCGCTGATGCCGAGAATGCCATCTTCCCCCCAGCGATAGGCCCTGGAACGCGCCTGGTCATGGGAAAAGTCTTCCCATGCCGTGCCATTGGCGCTGTAGTCCTCGCGCACCGTGCCCCACTGGCGGTCGCTGAGATACGGCCCCCAGCGCAGCCAGTACTGGCTGCGCTCTTTGTTGTCGAGCAGCCGCAGGCGTTCCGCAGTCTGGCTGAGTTGTTGCTCGAGGGGCGAGAGCTGGGCCGGTGACGGGGTCATGGGGATGGGATCGCGGGGCGGCTGGGTGCTGTCAGGTGCGGGGACGACTGGGGCGATGAACGAACTGGGCGATGGCTGCTCAGGCGCTGTCGTAGGGCTCGCCGGCGATCTGCTGCCAGCTGCGCAGCAGCTCGGCCACCGACCAGGCCTGGGCGATGCAGCCATCGGGGGCATGGGGTGCGTCGCCATCGAAGATTTCGCTCACCGTGCCCAGGCCAGCGTCCAGCAGGTGGTGGGCCATCGGTTCGAGCACGCCCAGGGCCAGGTCGCGATCGCGATGGCAGCGCCAGTGGGCAAGGGCGAAGGGCCCCAGCAACCAGCCCCAGACGGTGCCCTGGTGGTAGCGGCTGTCCCGTTCGCTGGGCCCCCCGCCGTAGTGGCCGGCGTAGGCCGGATCGGCTGGACTGAGGCTGCGCAGTCCATGGGAGCAGAGCAGCTCGCGGGCACACACGCTCACCACAGCGCGCTGCTGCTCCGGCAGGAGCCCGCTCTCCGGCAGGGAAACGGCAAGGATCTGGTTGGGCCGGATGCTGGCGTCCTGGCTGCGGGGGTCGCCGGGCTGCTCGGCGTAGGCGTCGATCACGTCGAAGCAGCAAGCCTGCGCCGGATTCCAGAACCGCTGGAAACTGCCCCGCACCCGCTCCGTCAGGTCCTGCCAGCGGTCGGCGGGCCGGCCGATCCGGGCACAGAGGTGGGCCATGGTGGCCAGGGCATTGAGCCAGAGGGCATTGATCTCCACCGGCTTGCCGCGGCGCGGGGTGATCACCCGCCCGGAGGCGATCGCATCCATCCAGGTGAGCTGCACGTCGCTGGCGCCGCAGGCCAGCAGCCCGTCGGCCGGATCGACAGCGATGTTGTAGCGGGTGCCGGCGATGTGGTGCTCGAGCACGGCCTCCAGGTCGTCGTGCAGCTGCTCCACCAGGGCGAGATCAGCGCTGGCAGCCACGTACTGGCGCAGGGCCTCGAAGTACCACAGGGCGGCATCCACCGTGTTGAAGTCCTCCTCCCCCAGGGGACGGCCCAGCTCCGGAAAGCGGTTGGGCAACATGCCGCGGTCGAAGGCGGCAGCGAAGGCCAGCAACAGGTCGCGGGCGATCGGCAGCCTGCCGGTGCTGATCGTCAGCCCAGGCAGGCTGAGCAGGGTGTCCCGTCCCCAGTCCTGAAACCAGTGGTAACCGGCGATCACCGTGGTTGCCGGGCCTGCGGCTGCGGCGCCGGCCGGCACCAGGCGGCGCACGAGGAACTGATCCGCCGCCAGCACCAGCTGGCCGATCCAGGCCGGTGCCGGCGCCACGGCAGCGCCGGGGCCCTGGCGCCACTGGCTGAGCAGCCCACGCTGGTGCTGCAGGCGCCGCTCCCAGGCGGCATCGCCATCGGCCTGCGGCACGTCGCTGGCACCGGGCTCCGGGCTGAGGCAGCGGGCCCGCAAGGTGAGCTGGTCGCCAACCGCCAGGGTGACGCTGAGCTCCAGGGCCTGGAGGTGGCTGTCCGTGGAGCCGAGGCCCCGCTCCAGCTCCCGCGGCAGCAGATAGCGCTCATACACCAGGGCGCCGGGCTGAACGGCCAGGTCACCGGCACCGGCCTGCAGGCGGGGCCAGGCCAGCAGCTCCAGGGCGGCGGGGTCGCCCTCGTAGCGCTGCACCAGCACGCCGCCCGCCACGGGCGCGGCCCGCAGGTCGTCGGGACGGTCGCCGCCATGGAAACTGCGCTGGTTCACCAGGGCGCGGATGCGCAGCAGCACCGGCGCCTCGGCCCGCAGCAATCGATAGCGCACGTAGGTGATGTTGGCCCCCTGCTCCATCCAGAGGGTGCGCTCAATCTGCAGGTCGTCGCGGCTGAACAGCCAGCGCGGCAGGCCCTCAACCAGTTCGAACCCCTCCAGCCAGCGGGCCGCATCGGGGCCATGGCCGCCACCCTGCCAGATGTTGCCGGAGAGCTCCAGGCGCACGCTGCCGTTCTGTTCAACCGTCTCGTCGAGGTGGCTGAGCAGGAGGCGGCGATCTCCGGGGGGTGCGATGGCCGCCACCAGCAGGCCGTGGTAACTGCGGGTGAGGGCGCCGCTGACGCTGGCGCTGGCATAGCTGCCCAGCCCATTGGTCACGAGCCATTCGCGGCCGTCGCTGAGCGCCGGGTGACGGCACACATCGCGGCCGAAGGCGACGGCTGGGGGTTCGCTGGCCACTGCGGAGGACGTCATGGAGCGAGGGCGAGAAGGGAGCTGATGCTGGGAGCAAAGAAGTAATCACCCCCCTTGAGCGTGACCCAGAGGTTGAAGCCATAGCTCCGCTTCTGGCCCTCACCCCAGCGCAACGGCCAGTGCTGGGTGCCTGCCGGCTGGCCCACCAGGGGATCGGGCCCCGTGCCCACCTCCAGGAAGTTGGCAGCGTTCACCCAGCGCGACTGGATGAAGTTGAACTGGTTCTCGATGTTGGCCTGGTAACAGAGAAAGAGCAGACCCGATCCGGTTTCCGGCTCCTCTGCCGGCTGGTTGGAGCCGTAGCTCATCGCCCTGCGCACGATGCGGTGGTTGCGTTCCTCATCAACGCTCAGACCCATGGCCGTGGCGCTTTCCCCGCGGGGGTTGCTCTTGCGCACATGGGCGTGGAAGGGGCAGCGGCTGCCCACAGCGTCGTCCCTGTAGTTGAAGTTGTTGTCGCCTGGCAGGCCGGCCTCAGCAGAGCCGGTCACCGGGGTACCGTCCTTGAAGCGACCCACCGCGAGGGCACCGGCCTGGTCCGGGAGGATGGCCAGGGTGTCAGCCAGCTGGCGCACATCGGCATTGAAGCGGCGCACGTTCTGCTCCAACTTGCGCAGCACCAGGTAGCTGCCGAAGCTGTGCGCGTGACTGCCGTTGGGATCCCTCACCAGCACCAGGCTCAGCGGTGCTCTGGGATCCCAGCGGTCAAAGGACACGCCGGCCTCGCGCAGCTTCTGGATGTCGCTGCTGGCAAACAGGGGCTGGCTGATGCCATCGCGGTAGCCGAAATGCTCGATCGTCTGGCCCTGTGCGTTGCGCAGCGTGAAGCCATCCTCGCGATGGAGAATCTCAGCGCAGCCCCGCAGGTCCTGACAGATCAAGTTGGTGGTCTGCAACAGGCGCACGAGGTCATCGTCGGCCAGTTCCAGCAGGGCATGGCAGGGCTCCTGGTAGCCCTGCTCCCACGCGCTCACGGGTGGGTCACCGAGGCTGCGGGCGAGTTCGTCATGGCGCATGCCCATGCGGAAGGGCTGGTCGCTGGGAATGGCAGCGCCGCTGAAGCCAAGGGCCTCGTAGCCGATCCGGCTGAGGAAGAAGGTGCCGAACACCGATCCGGGCTCGCCGAATTCCCGGTAGCGGCGGCTCTCCTCAAACTGCTGCAGCGCGGAGGTGATCCAGTGGCTGGCGAACGAGGCCAACCACTGGCGTGCGGCCGCAAGCTGATCGGGGCGCCAGCGCAGAAAGAGCAGCACGGAATAGTCGCGGCCGTGGCTCTTGATGATGTTGCCCTGCAGGTCTGCCAGCAGGGGGCCATGGATGCCCGGCTCCAGCACATTGATGCCCTGCTCCGGCAGCTCCAGCAGCGGGTTGGTGGTGGGGGGCATGGCGAAAAGGGAGGGCCAGCGAGGTGGGCGGAGCGGCAGTCAGCGAAGCTGGCGGAGGGGGCTGGGGGCATAGCCGCAGAACGGGACTCAGAAACCCCCGGAGTTGGAGGCAGTCCCGGAGGGACCATTCATTCGGAACCGCGACGCATGCCTCCATGCAAATCTTCTATTGGTGGTGATCTAAAGCGGTGATCTGAAGTGGCGGTGATCTGAAGTGGCGGTGATCTGGATTAGCAGCGGTGTGAACCAGGTTGATCCCGAGCCCAGTCGAACTGCTATGAATGATCAATCGGCACTAAGAACAGTCAAAAGAACCAACTCAGACAATCACTGCACACAACTCAACACCACAACCTTTTGGCGAGAACCAGACAAGCTGATCGCCAAAGAGCTGCCTCGTCAGCCGCTCATCAGGAAGAATCGCCCTCGGCTCGCCTTAGGGGTGCATAATCCCGAAAGACTTAACATTTTTAGCGATAGCTGGCTGCGTGGAACTCAGCGACCTCCCCTGCGCTCCCTGGGGCAGTCCATCCTGCATTTGTCACGACAAGAGATCTGGGGCGCGAATGTATTAGAGGCTACGTTTGATGGCCCAGATCGCTGTGGGGTCGGAAGCGATAAGCTCTAGCCAGACGACCCAGGTTTCCCTGCCATGAGCACCACCCCAATGGGGCCGCAGGAGTACCTGCAGGAGCGCGTTGAGCAGCAGCTGGCCTGGTATGGCAAGAAGTCTGCGGGGAACAAATCGCGCTATCAGCTTCTGCGGCTGCTGCAGATCTCCCTGGGAATCCTGGTGAGTGCGGGTGGGGTCTATGCCGAGGCGATCCCCGACGGCGCCTGGCTGATCAGTGGTTTCGGGGTGCTGATCAGCCTTTCAGCAGCCTGGGAAACGGTGTTTGACCACCAGAACAACTGGATCCGCTACCGGCGGATCAAGGAGGAGCTGAAGCGCGAAAAGATCCTCTACGCCACCGCCAGCGGCCCCTACCGCCGGCAGGCCGCCCAGACCGATGCGGCCGAGGCGGCGTTCACGCTGTTCGTTGAGAGGGTGGAAGGCCTGCTCGGCGAGGAAGTGGAACAGTGGAGCAGCAGTGCCAGCCAGCCAGCGGCAACAGGCGGCGCTAGCACACCGAGCAACCCGGACCCCTGAACCCAGCAGTGTGCCCCAGCGCTGCTGGAGTTGACCGCCAGCCCATCCAGGTGCGGACCTCCGCCATGTCCTTACAGTCCTCAACGACGTGCGCCGCTGGAGGGCTCAGCCCATGAAGGCCTTACGCCAAGCATTTCAGCGGTTGAGCCTGAATGGAAAACTGGCAGGCCTTCTCTCAGCCGTTTTTCTCAGTTCCCTTGCTGTGCTGCTGATTGCACTGAATAGTCTCTTTACCCATTACGCAACAAGGCAGATCGACCATCAAGCGTCCCATCTGATGGATTCCATGGATGCGGTTCGGCAATACACAAGCAACCACATTGATCCGATCATTTCTCCTCTGAATCAAACTTCCGACAAATTCCTTGCCGAGTCAATTCCTTCCTTTTCAACCCAACGCGTCTTTACCTATCTGAAGGCCAACCCCGATTACGCTGACTACTCCTATCGGGAAGTAGCGCTTAACCCCACCAACCCTCTGGATCGGACTGACCCCCTGGAAACGCAATTGATCCGCACCTTTCGGGCCGATGCGGAGCTCACCGCGCTCACGGGCATTCGCCAGGCGGGTGGGGGCTCATCGCACTACGTGGCCCGGCCCATCCGGGTGAGCGATCAGAAGTGCCTGGCCTGCCACTCCACCCCTCAGGCGGCACCGAAAAGCCTGGTCTCCACCTACGGCAGCGAGAATGGCTTCTCCTGGAAGCTGGGCGAGGTGGTGGGTGCCCAGATCGTGAGCGTACCGATCGATGCGATCTACAAGGCCAAGCACGACTCCCTGGGACTGGTGGGTATCTTCAACCTGGCGGCCTATGCGGTGACATCTGTGGTGTTGCTGGCCTTCATCCGCCGGGCGATCGTGCGGCCGATGCGGGAGATCTCAGCACGGGCCTTCGAGGCCAGCATGCATCCCGATCGGATCGAATTCAGCGAAAAACACCGGGCCGACGAGATCGGCCGGATCGCCCAGAGTTTTGAGCGCATGAAGCAAAGCCTGCTGATCGCGATGCAGATGCTCAAGCATCCTGACCAGGACAAGGCAGACCGCTGAAGCTCCTGCTGAATAGGCTCCTGCCATGAACGTGCGGATTTTCATCAGCTACTCCCGCCGGGATGCGGCCTTTGCCCTGGGCTTGCAGGCAAGGCTGAACGATCAGGGCTGGGGGGCCTGGCTGGACAGCGAAAAACTGCAGACCGGCCAGCACTGGCGCGAGGAAATCGTACAGGCGATTGCAGGCTGCGATTACTTTGTATTGGTGCTCTCGTCGAAGTCGATTCAATCAGAGAATGTGGTGAAGGAGCTCTCCCTGGCCGAAAGCTCAAGCAAACCCATCCTGCCATTGATGATCGAGCCAGTGGAGATCCCCGACTCGATGAAGTACCAGCTCGCTGGTTTGCAGTTTGTGAGCCTTGATTGCCCCGCTCTGGATGATGGTCTGGAGACCCTGATCCAGCCATTTTTCCAGGCCCTGATCGAGGCCTTACCCCATCCCGCCCCAACCCCTGCCCCACAGGGGACTGGTCGCTGGGACAAGGGCAAGGTGCTGGCCCGGCTGCTGCTGGCCATCGGGCCGATGGCCCAGCTGTGGCTCGAGGCACGGCCGGATCCGCTGCTGGACAGCGACCGGGTCGCACTCGAGGGCCTGTTCCGGCGCCACAATCTCGACGGCACGCTGCTGGCGGAGGCCCTGGCCGAGGCCCAACTGCCGCCGGGGGCCGATCTGGATCCGTCGCTGGCCGAATGGTTTCGGCTGCAGGTGGGGCCGATTGCTGATTTGGTGTGGGACGGGGGACTGGCGGAAGCCCTGCGCCAGGCGCCGCTGCAGGCCGGAGCCCGCCTGGAGCGGATCGGTGTGGACCCGGCGGTGGTGCAGGAGTTGCTCAACCGCCTGGCTCAGGGCTGACGTCTGGCTTGAGGGTGCGGGTGTCGATCCACTCCACGCGGCCGGTGCGGCGCTTCACCTGGCGCAGCAGGTGGGCGGTGCCGCCGGGGCCATCGCCACCGCTGCTGCCGTCCCAGAGGGTGATGAAGCGCAGCTTGGCGATGCCGCAGGCCAGGGCCGAGTAGAGCTCCCAGAGGTTGCAGCGCTCAAACGGACTCACACCCTGCTCGGGCGTGGGGCCCAGGGCCTCGGGCATCTCGCGCAGCTGCAGCCGCGGCCTGCGGCGCGAGGAACCCTTCTCCCGCCGGCCATGGCGGTCCTTGAGGGCGTAGTAGCGGTCGCGCCAGCGCTCGCCGTTCTGGCGGGGCAGCACGGAGCGCTCCAGGAAGGTGGGCTCATCGAAGGGCAGCAGCACGTGGCAGGTGGCGCCGCGCTCCAGGGCCGCCTCCAGGAAGAGCAGGTCGCCGCCGGCGGCCGCCTGGGAGAAGGCGATGGTCTTCTCACCCACCTTCAGACGATCCAGGGCCGCGGCGATGCGGCGGGCGGCATCGGCCTCGATGGCCGGCGGGAAGCGGGGGGGTTCGCGGCCGGGTTCATCCATGCGGTGGCCGCTGAACAGCAGCACCTGGTCGGCATCCCAGGCGTCGGCGTTATCCTCGCGGCCGCACTCGAGGCGCAGCAGCACCTGCTGGAGGGTGGCGATGGCGGGATCGACCACCTCCGGGCGGAAGCCCAGGTCGGCCAGCAGCTGCAGCTGGTCGCGGCAGCTGCGCAGGGCGAAGCGGTTGGAGTCGTGGCGGGCGCAGGCGGCGCGGTAGGCCTCGGTGGCGGTGGCGGCGCTGCCGCTGAGCACCTCCAGGTCGGCGAGGGTGGCGAAGGCGAAGAAGGGATCCTCATCACGCCGCTGGCAGCCGGCCCCGGCGGCGAAGCGCACCGCCCCGGCCAGCATCGCCAGCTGGGGATCATCGCCGGCGCGCAGGCCCAGGTGCACCTGCAGGTGCAGGAGCGTGAGGGCATTGATGCCGTCGTAGTGGTTGCCGGGATCCGCCGCGAAGCCGCGCAGGTAGCCGTCGATGGCGAGCTGCAGCAGCGCCTTCTCCTCGATGGCCCGCTGGCAGCGCTGCTCGGGCGGGGTGGCGTCGTTGCGCCAGAGGGCCACCCAGGCCTGCTTCTCCACCCGGGCCGCGAGGCCGTGGGTTTCGGCGATGCGGGGATCGCGGGGCAGGTCGTCGAGCAGCTGGCGGTAGTGATCGCGCACCCGATCGAGGGTGTAGGTGCGCACGCGCTGGTCGTCGCCGCTGGGCAGCGTGGCCAGGCGCTCCAGGCAGATGCCCTGCTCGCGCAGCAGCTCGGCCCTGAGCTCGGGATCGGCCGCCACGATCGGCCGGCCCCGCTCCAGGGTGTCGAGGGCCATGGCAAAGCGATCGGCCTTGCGCAGGGCCTTGCCCGCGGCCAGCAGCCCCTCACCGCGCAGGGCCGCCACGGGCGCCTCGTCGGCCAGCACGAGCATGTCGCCGAGCAGATCGAGGCGCCGGGCCTGCTCCAGGCGGCGCCGCCAGTTGTCGAAGTTGTCCCAGTACTCGCACACGCCGCCCACGCGCAGCTTCTTCCACTGCGGCTCCTCCAGGTTGGGCAGCAGGGAGTACACGGGGCTCACGGTGCGGCCGCGCCAGCTCTGCATCGTGCTGGTGAGCATGGCCACCAGGGCGTTGAGATCGTCCTTGAGGTGGGCGGGATCGGGCACACCGTTGGCGAGGGTGTAGCGCAGCTTGCGGTCGGTGTAGATGTCGAAGGCCTTGGGGGTGCGGCCGCCGCTGATCAGCACCACCCCGCGGCTGCGCAGAGCATGGCGCACACCGAGCTCGTACCACACATTGGGGTTGTCGATGCTGATGTCGGCGAGCACCAGGTCGGCCAGCAGCAGTTCCTGGAACATGTCGGCGCGGATGTCGCCGGCGCGCTGCTCCTCATCGGCGCGGAAGGCCTTGAGGCCGGCCTTCTCCAGGGCAGGCCGGATCAGGCGCTTGTGCACCTCGTTGAACTGGATCTCCTGCCCGTCGGCATCGGTCTTGGTGCCGAAGGGCATCACCACGAAGGCGTGCGGGCGGGTGTCCATGGCGGCACTGTTCAGCGGTGGAAGCCCACCAGGGGCTCCAGCACCAGCGGGCTGAAGGCGGCGAGGGCGGCGCGCAGCTCGGCGCTGGGGGAACCGATCAGCACCACCCGAACGGGCCGGAGCAGGGCGCGGAAGCGGTCGGCGAACTGCTCCTCGAACAGGCGGATATGCACCATGGCCGCGTCTGAATCGGCATAGCGCTCGAAAATGTGCACGATCGAACCGGAAGGATCGACAGACCACTCATAGCCGTGGGTGTCGGGCTCCTGATGCAGGCAGAGGTGGCTGAGGTCGGCGGCCAGCTGGCGCACCTGGGGCAGGTCGGCCGGATCGATGCTGCATTCGATCGTCCAGGTGACGGGGCCGGCCAGGGGAGCGTTCGCCATGGCGGACACCGCGATCAGAAACGTGCGTGCAGTGGTTTTGTAGCCCGAGGGGCGCACAGGACGGCTCGGGTTTGCGATCTTTTCCGATTCCACGGCTGCAGCGCCGGGTTCAGGCCTCGTAGAGCTCAAGGGGCAGCCCATCGGGATCCGCGAAGAACAGAAAGCGTTTGCCGGTGTACTCATCGATGCGAATGGGCTCGACCGCCACACCCCTGGATTCCAGAAGGCGCTTGCACTGCTCCACATCAGCCACCGCGAAGGCCAGATGGCGCAGGCCCCGGGCTTCGGGTTGCGACGGCCGCGCCGGCGGGTTCGGGAAGGAGAACAGTTCAATCTGGGAGCCGTCGGCCAGGGCCAGATCGAGCTTGTGGGAGTGGCGCTCCGCCCGATAGTGCTCGGCGATCACGCGCAGGCCGAGAACCTCGGTGTAGAAGCGCTTCGACACCGCGTAGTCGGAGCAGATCACTGCAGCGTGGTGGATCCGGCGGAGCATCTGGGCGGAGCTGAATGCGTGGTGGGGGTGGGGGGTGGTGAGGAGTGCCGGCGGGGTTGTGGCCAACGCGGCGAGGCGCCTGCGGCGCCGTGGGGTAACAACCAGCAGCCAACCAACCCTAATCCGAACAGCCGAGAATAAAGAACTAAAGGGTTGAAGGGTAAAGAATTAGTCCTGGGGGAGGCAACAGACGCGGAAACCGAAGAGGTTGTCGCGGATGACCGGGAGGTGGTTGAGGCGGTTGAGGCGGTAAGCCGAGCGGCAGTTCCTGGGGGGGTAGAGCCACGAGCCGCCGCGCAGCAGCAAGTATTCCGCTTCCTTCGCATTCTAATCAAGCCAGGGCCGCGCATCGTCTGGAGCTCCTTCATAGTTAGCCTACCAATGATCGGCGCACCATTCCCACACATTGCCGTGCATCTCCTGCAGGCCCCAGGCATTGGCGGGAAACATCCCCACATCCGTTCTCTGCTTTCGGAACTCTCCCTTTGGGCCATCTCCATAGGTTTTAGTGCCGTCGTAATTGGCCAGCTCGCTGCTGATCGTTTCACCACAATGAAACGGCGTGCTGGTACCCGCCCGGCAGGCGTATTCCCACTGCGCTTCGCTTGGCAGGGTGTAGTTCTTGCCCGTGCGCAGCCGCAGCCGCTGGCAGAAGGCCAACGCATCGCGCCAGCTCACATTCACCACCGGGCGCTGATCGCCCCGAAACCGCTCCGCATCCTCAAGTTTCCCCACCGGATCGGGATCCAGCGTGTCCGGCCACTCTTCATCACCCTCGGGCTCCGGCCGCTGCCATTGCGCCACCGCCCGCCACTGGGCCTGGGTGATCGGCGTTTGTGCCAGCAAAAACTCTGCCAAAGACACACGATGCGCCGGCCGCTCGTAATGGCCGCTGTCTGCTTCCGTCTCCGGTGCCCCCATCAAAAAGCTCCCCGCCGGAATGCGCAGCATCGTGAGCGCCTCGCCCTCCGCCAGCTGCTCGCGGTGGGCCAGGTGGCGGCTGCGCCAGCGGAGGATCCGCCAGGGTTCGGCGGGAACCGCCTGCGGCGGCGGGCTGGCGCTGGCCATGGCGGGGGGAAACGGGGCCGTTGGAGCTCAGGTTATGGCCCCTGGGCAGGGGATTGAGTAGGAATGCCGCTGGCCAAGCCAGCGGGCCCTGAACAAGCTGAATGGTTCAGCTGCTCCCCGGGTGGTTCACCGTGCCAGTGCCTTCCCGAGCGCTCCAGGGCTGTTGGCCGCTGCCGCGGCGGCGGTGGTGGCTCACCCTGGCGATCTGGCTCTGCCTGGGGCTGCTCGGCCCCGCAGCCGCCTGGGCCGGCCAGCCCGTGATCGATCTGCAGCAGGGCTGGAGACCCGTGGAGGTGGAGCTCTACCACCACACCTCCGAGGGCACCAATCTGGCTCCGCTGGAGCTGGCGCTTGCCCTGCCCGATCCCAACCGCCCGGGGCACCGCTTCCTGGACGATCTAGACCAGCGCTATGGCTTCATCGCCTCGCCCGTGTCCGCCGCCAATCCCCACGGCCTGCCGGTGGGCCTGGCGGTGGATCCCAGGCCCCAGCGCTATGGCGACCGGGCCTATCTGGGCCTCACCTGTGCGGTGTGCCACACCCGGGAGCTGCAGGCCCGGCCGCTGTCGTGGCGCCAGGGCTTGCAGCCGATGCGGATGCCGGTGCACGGCGGGCCGGCGCTGGTGAACCTGCCAGCCTTCGACAGCGACTTCTACGGCGCTTTTGAAGCCCTGCTCGCCGATGATGCCGCCCTGGCCCCCTATGCCGCGGCGGTGCTCGGCGGGCCGGCCGATCCCGCGGCGATCGCTGGCCTCAGGGCTGAGATCGAGGATCTGCTGGGGCCGGTGCGGGCCACCCGCCAGCTGATCGCGGCGATGGGGGTGGAGCGGGCCGATTTCGGCCCCGGCAATCTCAATGCCCTCAGCCAGGGCAACTACAACAACGCGGGCCTCACCACCTGGTTGGTGCGTCGCGGCCTGGCGGAGCCCAGTGGCGACACACCGCTGAAGATCGGCTTTGAGGGCACGGTGAACCTGCCGCCGGTGTGGTTTGCCCACCAGGACAACTGGGCCCAGTGGTTCGCCGAGATCCACCACCCCGGGCCACGCAACTGGGTGCAGTCGGTGTCGAGTTCGCCGGTGCGGCCGCCCAGGCAGGCGGAGGCCCTGAAGGCCGGCGCGATCGTGGCCTCGGTGGACTTCGACGGCATCGAGGCGATCCAGGAGGCGGTGGTGCGGCTGCGCACACCGCTCTGGCCCCAACAGGTGTTCGGTGCCCCCGATCCCCAGCTGCTGCACCAGGGCCAGGCCCTGTTCGGCGAGCATTGCGCCAGCTGCCACCTGTCCAGCCCGCAACCGGCCAATGGGGCGGGTCGCCGCTTCCGCGAGCGGCGCGCCTTCGCGGTGGGCACGGATCCGCTGGCGGTGGAGCAGTTCGCCGCAGACGCCCAGCAGCGGGCGGCGAGCCTCACCCGGCTCTCGGAGGCGATCCTGCGCCTGCGCCATGCCCAGCTCCTGGCGCGCTTCAACAACGACGCCACCCTGGTGGCCAACACCGAGCTGTTCGACTCCAGGGGCCTGCCCAACCGCTTTGACCTGGCCCGCGACTACGACGGCAAGGAGGGTGCGGCCTACTGGGCACCGCCGCTGGAGGGCGTCTTCGCCACCTCCCCCTACCTGCACAACGGCTCGGTGCGCACCCTGACCGATCTGCTCACCCCACCCGAGCAGCGGCCCCGCCAGTTCCGCACCGGCAGCAACCTCTACAACCCGCGCCAGCTGGGGTTGGAGGATGCCGGGCCCTTTGTGTACGACACCAGCGAACCGGGCAAGGGCGCCCAGGGCCACGCCTACGGCACCGACCTGCCAGCTGGCCAGAAGCGGGCCCTGCTCGAGTACCTCAAGTCCCTCTGATCCCCAGGCTTGCCGGCATGACCGACCTGTCCACCCTCGACCACACCCCAGCCGAGCAGCGCTGGCCCCTGCTGCGCCGCGCGGCCCAGCTGGCGGCAGGCGGCCCGAGCGAGGGGCGCGGCGATCCGGCCACCCGGCTGCTGCGGCTGAGCCAGTCAGGGGCGGTGGACTTCGACATCCAGCGGGTGGCGCGCAATGTGGGCGGCCTGCTGATCGGCACCATCGAAACCACCTCCCAGGCGGTGATCCATGCCCTTTCCTTTCTACTGGCGGATCGGGAGCGACGGGAGGCCGCGGTGGCGGCGGCCCATCAACCGGAGGGGCAGGCCATCGATGGCCATGTGCTGGAAGCGCTGCGCTTTCATCCCCCCTTCCCCTACTTCTTCAGGGTGTGCGAACAGTCCACCCAGCTCGGCCTGGGTATGCCCTGGCAGCAGACGATCGAGCCCGGTACCACCGTGCTCACCCTCAACCATGCGGCGATGTTCGATCCCACGGGCTTCGTCGAGCCCGATCGCTTTGACCCCCAGCGCAACCAGAGCCTGAACTTCCTCTTCGGCCACGGCCACCATCAGTGCCTGGGCCGCCACATCGGCGCGGTGATCATTCCGGAAATCGTGCGCCAGGTGCTGCGCCTGCCGGGCCTCGAAGCCGCCGGCCCGGTGGATCGCGGTGGGGGGCCCTTCCCGGAACACTTCCCCCTGCGCTGGGCGCTGTAAAGCAGGCCGCGACCTGGCCCGCAAGCCCGTGCTGCTCACCGGTCCCCGGCAGGTGGGCAAGACCACCCTGGCGCGGCAGCTGATGCAACACCAGCGCGCAGCCCAGTACCTCAACTGGGATGTGGCCGTCGACCGGGCTGTGCTGCTGAGACAGAGCTGGAACCCGAGAGCCGATCTGCTGGTGTTCGATGAGATCCACAAAATGCCGCAGTGGAAGCTCTGGCTGAAGGGTGTGATCGACGCCAGGCCCGATGGTCAGGCGCTGCTGGTCACCGGTAGCGCTCGCATGGACACCTTTCGCCAGGCGGGGGAATCGCTGGCGGGTCGCTACCTGCCCTTATTGCCCGGGCCCTGCTCCAGGCCCCCAAGGTGTATTTCAGCGATACGGGTCTGGTCAACGGCGATGCGGGTGTGAAGTTTGAGAATGCAGTGGCTGTCCTGCTGCGCCAGCAAGTTCATCAGATCACGCACACCAGTGGCTGTGACGCCGGCCTTCACTACATCCGCACCAAAGACGGTGCCGAGGTGGATTTCTGCCTCAGCCGTGATGGCCAACTCATCCGCTTGCTGGAGTGCAAGCTCAATGACGCCTCACCCCATCGGGCCCTCGGGCGTTTTGCCCAGCAATTTGCCGACGCGGAAGCCATTCAGCTGGTGCGGGATGCGCGCCAGGTGGAGCAGCGCGGTGGCGTGGTGGTGGTGCCTGCTGGCGAATGGCTGGCGCAGCTGCAGGGGTGATGGCGCTCAGCTCAGCTCCCCCTCCCCCTCCAGCAGCTGCCGGTACAACCCCGCTAGGCGCCGCTCCAATTCCCCCGCGTCCATCCCCGGCAGCTCCAACGGGCCCAAGCGCTGCAGCGCCCGCTCCGGTGGATCGGGTGGCAGCGGGTCGGGGGGCTGGAGGCGGGGCGCCGGGCGGGCCCGCAGGCCCACGGGCCACCAGGGCGGCAGGCCCTCGGCGTTGGCCGGTTCGGGGGCATCGCGGCGCAGGCCGGCCAGCAGCTGGTCGCGGTCGCGGCCATGCCAGGCCAGCAGCAGCCAGGGGTCCTCATCCAGCCGCTGGGCGAACACGTAGAGCACGGCGGCGATGTGCTTGCAGGGCACGGCGTCGTCGGGGCAGCCGCAGCGCACCTGCAGATCGCTCCAGCGGCGCGGAAACAACGGCACCCCCACCGCCTCGAACGGCTCCTCCAGGTCGCGGGGCACCTCGCCATTGAGCAGCTGGGCGGTCCAGCCCAGGCGGGCGGCCATCGCCTGCTCCAGCGCCTTCCACTGGGCTTTGCTGGGGTGAGCTTGGCTCGGAGCCGTGCTGCGCACGCTCACCCGATAGGGCGTGGCCCTGGAGCCCTGCACTCTGGCCTCCAGCCGGCCCGCCTTCACCAGCAGCTCCTGCACCTTGCCGCCACGGGCATAGCGGCGCCCCCGCTCCATGCGCGGCCCCAGCCCATAGCCCTCCAGCACCGCCGTGAACCGCTGCGACCACCACTGATTCGCCAGCGGCCCTCCCCGTTTGCTCATCGCTCCTCCCCTGGATCCCGCAGTTGAATCAGCTGACGCAGCTCCTCGGTGGAGAGCTGGCTGAGGGCCTGCTCACCGCTGCCCACCACCCGTTCGGCCAGCTCGCGCTTGCCGCGGATCAGCGCATCGATGCCCTCCTCCACCGTGCCGCCGCACACCAGCTTGTGCACATGCACGGTGCGCTTCTGGCCGAGGCGATGGGCCCGGTCGGTGGCCTGGTCTTCGACCGCCGGATTCCACCAGCGGTCGTAGTGGATCACATGGGAGGCGGCGGTGAGGTTGAGGCCGGTGCCGCCGGCTTTGATCGAGAGCAGAAACACCGGCGGCCCATCGGGCTCAGAGAAGCGTGCCACCAGCTGCTCGCGCCGCGCCCGGCTCAGGCCGCCATGCAGCCACAGCAGCTCCTCGCCGCAGGTGCGGCACAGGTGGGTGGCCAACCGCTCGCCCCAGCTGGTGTACTGAGTGAAGATCAGCGCCCGCTCGCCGGCCTCGAGAATCGCCGCCAGCAGCTGCTCGCAGCGACTCAGTTTGCCGGAGCGGCCCTCCAACGCTGAGCCGTCGTCGAGGTAGTGGGCGGGGTGGTTGCACACCTGCTTGAGCCGGGTGAGGCCCGCCAGCACCAGCCCCTGGCGGGCGATGCCCTCGCTCTGCTCCGCCTGCTCCAGCAGCTCATCGGCCACCGCCTGATACAGCGTGGCCTGCTCCTCGCTGAGCGTGCACAGCTCGGTCTGCTCGATGCGGCCCGGCAGGTCGGGCAGGATCGCCGGATCGCTCTTGAGCCGCCGCAGCAGAAAGGGTGCCGTGAGCCGCCGCAACCGCTCGGCCGCCTCCGGATCACGGTCGCGCTCGATCGGCAACGCGAAGCGCTGGCGGAACTGGGCCAGGCTGCCGAGCAGCCCGGGATTGAGCAGCTGCAGCAGGGCCCACAGCTCCAGCAGGCGGTTTTCCACGGGCGTGCCGGTGAGGGCGATGCGCCGCTCGGCCCGCAGCCCCGCCGCGGCCTGTGATACAGCGGTGTAGGGATTCTTGAGCTGCTGGGCCTCGTCGAACACCAGCCGGCCCCACTCCAGCCGCGCCAGCAACGCCCCATCCCGGCTGAGCACGCCGTAGCTGGCGATCAGCACCCCGCCCGGCCCGAGGGCCTTGAGGGCGCGGCGCAGGGCCGCCAGGGTGCGGGGCCGCTCCGGGCCATGGTGCAGGGCCAGCTTCAAGCCCGGCGCGAAACGCTCCAGCTCCCGTTGCCAGTTGCCCAGCAGCGACACCGGCGCCACCACCAGGGTGGGGGCCGCGAGCGTGTCGGCGAGCAGGGAGGCGATCAGCTGGGCGGTCTTACCCAGGCCCATGTCATCGGCCAGGCAGGCCCCCAGCCCCAGCTGGCCGAGGAACACCAGCCAGCCAAGGCCCCGCTGCTGATAGGGCCGCAGCTCACCGGCGAAACCAGCGGGGCTGGGCAGGGATTCGGCCCGGCTGTGCAGATCGCCGGCGAGCAGGGTGCCCAGGGGCCCGGGCGCCTCCACCCCCGCCAGCTCCAGCTCCGCCGGCACGCCCAGCCGCTCCAGGCGGAGGCCGCCACGCAGCAGCTCGGCGCCGCTGGCCTCCCCCGGCTTGCCCGCCAGGCGCAGCAATCCCGCCACGGAGGCGGCATCCACCAGGGTCCACTGGCCGCGCAGGCGCACCAGCGGCCGCTTCAGGGCGGCAGCCCGCTGCAGGGCCTCCAGATCGGCCTTGCTGAGCGGCTGATCGCCCAGCACCGCCTGCCACTCGAACTGGAAGAGCCGGCCCAGATCCAGGCCGCCGCCGGAGCCGGCCGGGGCCGCCTTGCCACCCTTGCCCCTGGCGGCCTGGATCTGGGCCCGCAGCCCCAGCCGCGACACCTGGCGCAGGCCGCTGGGCAGCAGCATCCCGAAGCCGGCCTCCGCCAGCAGGGCCGCCCGGCCGCTCACCAGGCTCACCAACTCCCCTTCCTCCAGCTCCAGCTGGGCGGGGGCCGCCTGCCGCAGCAGCGCCGCCAGCTCCGGCGCCAGGCGGGTGAGCAGGCCCAGCTGCTGCAACACCGCCTCGAAGGCACTGGGCGCAAACGGGGTGCCGCCGGCCCAGAAATCGGCCAGGGGCAGCAGCAGGCTGGGATCGGCGGCGGGCCCCAGCAGCAGCTCGATGGTCCAGCGGCGGCGGCGGCCATCGGCCGGCTCGTGGCAGCGCAGGGCCAGGCGCAGATCACCGCCGGGGGCCACCGCCTGGCGCACCCAGCTGGCCACCTGCTCGACGCTGGAGCCCGCGGTGGCGGCCAGCGGCCCTGGTAGCCGGGGGTCGTCGGCCGCCAGGGCCCTCAGCCAGGCCTGCGCCAATGGGGCCGACGCCGGGGTGGGTTTGGGGGTCGACCCCAGCGCCCCGGGTGCAGCCCGCAACCGCTGCCGCACCAGCCGGTCCACGGCGGACGCCAGGGCCTCGGCCAGGTGGCGCTGGCTGGCGGACCCGTCGTCGGGCAGCAGCGCCTCCAGCCAGGGCCGATCCTCCGGCGCCGGCAGCGGCCACCAGCGAGCCAGCACACCACCAGCGCCGTCGGTTTCCAGTGCCGGCGTCACTCGGCCCGCCGCCACCAGCACCGCCGCCAGGCGCTCGATGCGGGACTGGCTGGGCGGGTCGTGGAGCTGATCGTGAGGGGCCGCAACCACCGGCGCTAGGCCCTGCCGGACGGCAGCCCCCGCAGCGCCGGCACATAGGGGATCAAGCCCTTGGCGGCGGCCTGCAGCTGGACCTCGATCGGCAGGCTGCGGATGTCGCGCAGGAAGCCATCCACCTCCAGGATCCAGGGGATCTCGGAGGATTCGAGCAGGCTGGGCAGGCACCAGCGCGGGCTGAAGGGGGTGATCTTCAGCAGATCGCGAACCTTTTTGGCATGGTTGTGGGAGGTGCTGGAGGCCACGCCGAAGTGAGCGGCGATCGTGGCGGCGCTGCAGTGGGGGCTCTGGGTGGCATCAAAGAGGAAGTTGGCGGCACCGATGGCGTGCACCACGCCGGCGCACCAGGACGGGTCGCGACCCGTGAGCAGCGGCGACGGACGCTTGCGGGCCAGGGCGGCCACCGCCTCGTGGATCAGGGCGCGGTAGTCGTCGTCGAGGTGGCGGGCGCAGAAGGGGTCGATGCGCAGCAACAGCCTGTCCACCGTCTCGCGGAGGGCGGCGGGCACCTTGAGGGCGGCGGGCTGCCTGGGGGGTGCCGCGGGCGTGGGGGGCTTATCTGGTGCCGCGGGCGGTTGGGACGGCTCTTCTTCCATCGCCACCGCACCGATGCTGACCGGGACCCGCGCGCCGCCCACCTCCACCTGGAAGCGGCGCCGTTTCGGTGAGGGCTGCTGCCAGAGGCGGGCGATCTGGGGTTCGGCCTCGATCCAGGCCACCAGCGCCAGGGCCACCGCCTCCAGCTGCTGGAGATCGGCGCGGCGGGGTGGTTTGAGCACCTGCGGCGGCTCGATCAGCATCACTGTGGGGTAGGCGTCGCCGGGGGCCACCGGCCAGCCGTAGCGCCTGATCTCCTGCAGCAGCGGCGCCGGCATGGCGGCTTTCGCCTCGAAGTTGATGGCGCGATGGGACGGCGCCGCGTCCATGGCATCGCGATCGCCCGCCTCGAAGCGTTCGCCCAGTTCCACGTAGCGCTCGTAATCCTGCAGCGACTGAAACAGGATCACGCCGTAGTGCTCGCGCTGCTGACCGATCACGCATCCCACCCAGCCCTGGATCGCCAGGGCGCGGCAGCTCAGCTGGAAGAGGTGGCCATCGCCGGGGATGCGCTCCCAGGGGCGGCGTTGATAGAGGGCGGCGGCCGCCTCAAAGAAGCGCGCCACCGCCTCCGGGCCGATGTCGCCGCTGAGGTAGGTGGAGAACGCCTGCGTGCCCAGCAGATCCTCGCCGCCCGCGAGCTCCTGGCGCATCAGCTTCACGGCCCGGTCGAGCTGGGGGGTGGCGCCCTGGCTGATCACCGCCTCCGGCAGCAGCGGCGGCAGCAGCTCGAGCAGGTCGGCCCGGTTCACCACCACCCGCCGCGGCGAGCCGGGCCGGCAGGGGGCCTGGGGGTCGTGGAGGGCATTGGCGATCGCCGGCTCCAGCGCCGCCAGCGGCTGATCGGCCGGGCCCACGGCCGAGCTGCGGATGGCACCACCGGCCTCCATCACCAGGGCGACCAGGGGGCGAACCGTGCTGCCATCCTCCTGGGCCACAAAAGCCGGCATCGTCACCAGCCCCACCTCCCACACCGTGCCACTGGCATCGGCGCCGAAACCACGGGCGAATCGGGAAGGGGGGGTCATGGTGCCCGGACGGCAGGGGCCTGCAGCATGCTGCCGGAAGCGGGCGGGCGGCGCAGGGATTGCCTCCGCGGGAGTTCAACGCGATCCGGGATGGGGAAGCGCCCCACCGCAAATCATGCCAGCACCGGCGCTAGCATGCCAGCACAATCAGCTGGCATAGATGGCGACCATCACGGTGCGGGGGCTGGGGGGCGACGACCTGGCGGCCCTGAAGCAAGCGGCCGAGCGCGAGGGCATCAGCATGAATCGCCTCGCCCTGCGGCGCCTGGTCGATCAGCCCCCGGCCGCGGCGATGGCCGGTGCTTCGATGCTCGATGATTTGGCCGGCACCTGGAGCGAGCAGGAGGCCGAATCCTTTCAGGCGGCGATTGCGCCGCTTGGACAGGTGGATCCCGATCTCTGGGGTTGAGCGGTGCGACCGATCGCCCTCGACACCAACACCTACGTGGGCTTCAAGCGCGGTGAGCCGACCTGTGTGGAGCTGATCCGCCAGGCCAGACGGCTGCTGATCAGCAGCACTGTGCTGGGAGAACTGCTGGCGGGTTTCGCCTGCGGGGATCGGGAGGCGCGCAACCGCGAGGAACTGCGCCGCTTCCTGGCGGTGGATTCAGTGCAGCTGATCCCCGTGGGCCTGGAGACCGCCGATGCCTATGCCTTGATCTACCGCAGCCTGCGCCAGCAGGGCACGCCGATCCCCAGCAACGACCTCTGGATCGCCGCCAGTTGCCTGGAGCATGGAGCGCTGCTGTTCAGCCTCGATGCCCACTTCGAGCGCGTACCCGGACTGCGGCTGGTGCGCTCCTGGGCGGAGGTGTTGTGACAGGGGGTGGCGGCAGCTGGACATGCAGGAAGGCGGCGGCGGCGAGCAAGTCGGTGGCGGAACCAGATGGGGTTGGTGGGGCCGCTGGTCTACGCCCATGAACCTTGCGGGCGTGCTGTTTCAGGTGGAAACAACCAAAGCATTCGAGGCGCCTGCGGCGCCGGGGGGGAACAGCCGCGATCCAACAGCCAACAGCCAGTGTTAAGAAACAGCCAGTGTTGAGGGATTGATGGATTGAGCGTTAAGGGAAGGGTCCTGGGGGAGGCAGACCACACGGAACCCAACGAAGTCGATGGCAATGACGGGCAGGTCGAGGCTGCGGTGGGCCGAGCGGCAGTCCCCGGGGCCGTAGTACCAGGAGCCGCCGCGCAGCAGCCGGTTTACAGGATTATTTTCGTCCTCTGAATCCACCCAGGCGCTGCCATCACCAGGAGCGTTGCCATAGCTGTCATGCCAGTGATCCAGGCACCATTCCCACACGTTGCCGTGCATGTCTTGCAGGCCCCAGTCATTGGCAGGGAATGCACCGACGGCTGTCGTCTGCTCGCGGTACACCCCTTTTGGGCTGCCGGCATAGGTGTAGTTGCCGTCATAATTGGCCAGTTCAGGGGTGATCGTTCCACCAAAAGCAAACGGGCTGGTCGTGCCCGCCCGGCAGGCGTACTCCCACTGGGCTTCGCTGGGCAGGGTGTAAGCGCGGCCGGTGCGCGCAGCTAGCTGTCGGCAGAACGCCATCGCCTCGCGCCAGTTCACCCGCTCCACCGGCCGTTGGTCGCTGTCGGGCTGATCGGTGAATCGTGAGGGGTTGGTGTCCATCACGGCCCGCCACTGGGCCTGGGTGATCGGCGTCTGGCCCATCCAGAACTCCCGCAGGCGCACCCGATGCTGGGGGCCTTCGTCGCTGGAGCGACCCGGCTCATCGTCTGGCGAGCCCATCACAAACTCCCCCGCCGGAATCCGCACCAGCGGCAGGCTCAACCCTCCCCCCAGATCCTCCAGAGCCCCCTCCACCTGGAGCGGTTGGCGCTGCACCTGCCAACTCTTGCCCACCCGCAGGATCCGCGCCGTTTCCAGGCGGAAGGTGTGGGGTGCAAGGCCGGGCGGTGCCGGCGGCGATTGGGGCGGTGGCGGTGGGGGCACGCGATCCTGACTCCTGGCCTCCGGCTTTTCTGGCTCTGGCTCTGGTTCCGGCTTGGGCTCCGGCTCCGGTCCTGGCGCCACCAAGGCCTCGCGGATCCGCTCGGCGATCGTCTTCAGAGCCCGCTGCTGCTGCGGTTTGTCCAGTTCGTCGAGGTAGTGATCAAGCGGCAACACCGCCTGGTACTCGGCGATCGGCGTGTGCTCCACCAGGCAGGGGCTGAGGCTCACCCACAGCACCCGCACGCCCTCGGCTTCAGCGGCCGCCAGCAGCTTCGGCACCTCCTCGTTCATCACGAACTCCGAGGCCAGAAAGGCATCGCTCACCAGCAGGAGCGCCACCTTGGCTTCTGCCAGTGCCGTTTCGATCGCTGCACGCCACTTGGCGCCGGGTTCGATCTGGCTGTCGTCCCACAACGCCATCTGCTGGCCGCCGGCGCGCAGCAGAGGCTTCATCATCTGCTGCAGACGGTCGACCCACTGCCGATCCACCCGCGTGTAGCTGATGAACACCTGCCGGCGTTCGGGGGCTGGCTCGGGCACGCGCGGCTGCGGCTGGTGTCGCTGCGGCGATTGTGGCAGGGACGGAGGCAGGCGACGCAGCTGCTCAAACCAGCTGACGCCGAAAGCGGCCTCCATCGCTGAGGTGGTTGCGGCGCAACAGGCTGCTGCCACGGGCCTTCGCCGCGGCCAGGCTGGAGGGGTCAGTCCAACAGCCATGCCGATGACCGCCCATCCCAGCGTGGCTGGCGCCTTCCTGGTGCTGCTGGTGCTCGCCCACCTGCAGGCGGTGGCGGTGGCCTGGGGGCTGGCGCTGGCCACCGCCCGTCAGCGGCCCGCCGGCGGCAGGGGCTGCCTGGTGCTCGGCTTCGCCGCCTTCGGGCTGGCGGCGCTGGCGGAAACCCTCGACCACACCACCACCCGCTGGCTGTACGTGAACCACAGCAGCGGCTGGAACGGCCTGTTCTTCTCGGCCCTGGCGGCGGGCATCGCCCTGCTGGCCGCGGCGGTCAGCCCAAACCCGGGCCTGCGGGCCTTGCTGCTCGCCCTGGTGCTGGCGGGAGCGGCCGGCTACGCGGCCTTCGGCAAGGGGGCGGCGATCGCCAGCCAGAGCCTGTTGTTGCTGGTGATGCTGCGGCTGTGGTGGCGCAGCTTCCACGATCCGCTGCTGTGGCTGTATCCCCTGTTCACCGTGGGGCTCACCACCCTGTTCGGCGCCCTGCTCAACGCCAGCGGCGACCAGCTCTGGCACCTGTTCATCGGCCCGGCCGGCTCCCTCAGCCTGCTGGTGCTCCACGCCATCCTGCGGCGGGCCGCGCAAACCCCGAGGACGCCGCTCGCGTTTTAGCCGCCACACCGGCCCGGTCGCGCACCCTTGCCCCCCCCGCCAGGGTCGGGACCATGGGCTGTTGTTTCGCCGGGGTGCGGCGGCTCAGCCCCGCCAGCGCCCTCCCCGCCATGGCTCCCCTGGTTGTGCTCCGCGACGGCCGCAAGCGTGAATTTGCGCTGCTGCCTGAAGGGATCGTCTGCGACACCTACATCGACCGCTACCAGCGGCCGGTGCACGTGCTGCTGGATGCCGCCAGCGAGCGCCTGCTGCTCAGCAGCCAGCCCCGCCGCCGCCGTGCACCCCAGCGCCGCCGCCAGGCCCCTGGTGACGGGCGGGCGGCCGCCTGAAGCAGGCGGGTCATGGCGCCGCGCTCTCCTGCACAGGCTCCAACGCCACCGCCGCCCCCTTCAGCTCCGGCTGCTGGGAGATCGGACAGGCCAGCTCGTGCATCAGCCGGTTGGCCTCGCAGGCCAGCTCCCCCTGGGAGGCCCCCCAGTGCATCGGCAGGAACACCGTGCCAGGGCGGATGCGCTCGGTGAGCAGCAGCTTCACCCTGAGGGCACCGCGGCGGGAGCGCACCTGGGCCTCACCGCCCTCCACCAGGCCGGCGCGGGCGGCATCGTTGGGGTGCACCTCCAGCAGCGGTTCGGGGTGGGCCTTGGCGACGCGGGCCACATGGACCGTGCGGGTCATGGTGTGCCAGTGGCCGAGCACCCTGCCCACGGTGAGCACCAGGGGGAATTCCGCGTCGGGGGGTTCGGCCAGCCCGAGCGGCGGGTCGGCCCAGAGGCGGGCCCGGCCGGAAGGGGTGGGGAAGTGGTGGTCGGTGTAGAGCCGCGCCTGGCCGCCGCCCGGTTCGGTGCCGGCGGGGAACGGCCACTGCTGGGGGCCGTGCCCGGCCAGGAGCTGGTGGCTGAGCCCACTGCTGTCGCACACCCGGCCGGCGGTGAGCGCCGCGAACTCGGCATACACCTCGCCGGCATCGCGCCAGCCAAACTGCTCTGCGAATCCCAGCCACCGGCCCAGCTCGGCGAAGATCGCCCAGTCGGGCCGGGCCTCGCCCGGGGGCTGGCGGAAGGCACGGCAGAGGGTGACGCGGCGCTCGGAGTTCACCATCACCCCCTCCTTCTCACTCCACTGGGCCGCCGGCAGCACCAGATGGGCCACCGCCTCGGTTTCGGTGCCGGCGTAGGCCTCGCTCAGCACCACCAGCGGGCAGTTCGCCACCGCCGCCCGCACCCGATCCAGGCTCGGCATGCTCACCAGCGGATTGGTGGCGGCCACCCACCAGAGGTCGAGCTCACCGCGCTCCATCGCCTCGATCTGCTGCCACACCGCCAGGCCGGGCTCCGGCGCGATCGAGCCGGCGGCCAAGCCCCAGTGGCGCTCCACCTCAGCCCGGTGCTCCGGGTTGGCCACGGCGCGGTAGCCCGGCAGCAGCTGGGCCAGGCCGCCCACCTCGCGGCCGCCCATGGCGTTGGGCTGGCCGGTGAGCGAGAAGGGGCCGGCGCCCGGCTTGCCGATCTGACCGCTCACCAGGTGCAGGTTGCAGAGGCCCGCCACGGTGGCGCTGCCCTCGCGGCTCTGGTTCACCCCCATCGACCAGAGACTCAGCACCGCACTGGCCTCACACCACCAGGCGGCCAGCTGGCGCAGGTCGGCCTCGGCGATGCCGCACACCGCCGCCGCCCGCGCCGGCGTCCAGGCGCGCCAAAGCACCTCCAGCTCCGCGAAGCCCTCGGTGTGGGCCGCCACATAAGCCTGATCCACGCCACCCCGCGCCAGCAGCAGGTGGCCCAGGCCGCAGAGCAGGGCCAGATCGCTGCCGGGGGCGATCGCCAGGTGCAGGTCGGCTGCATCGCTGGTGGCGGTGGCGCGCGGGTCCACCACCACCAGGCGCGGCCCCTGGCCCTTGCGGCGACGCTTGAGCAGCCGCTGGAACAGCACCGGGTGGCACTCGGCGGTGTTGGTGCCGATCAGCAGCACCAGCTCGGCCAGGTCGAGATCGTCGTAGCAGCAGGGCGGGCCATCGGAGCCGAGGCTGCGGGCGTAGCCGGCCACCGCCGAACTCATGCACAGGCGCGAGTTGGCATCGAAGTTGTTGCTGCCCAGGGCGCCCTTGAGCAACTTGTTGGCGACGTAATAGTCCTCGTTGAGGAACTGGCCGGAGCCGTAGATCGCCAGCGCCTGGGGCCCCTTGCGGGCCAGGGTGGCCTGGATGCGCTCCACCAGGATCGAGAAGGCCCGCTCCCAGCTGATCGGCGCAAAGGGCTGGCTGGTGTGCTCGCGCCAGAGTGGCGTGGTGAGCCGGTTGCGATCCAGGGTTTCGCCCACAGTGGCGCCCTTCACGCACACCTGGCCCAGGGAGGAGGGGTGATGGCGGTCGCCGCGGGCGGTCCAGAGGCCGTCGGGGTCTGCAGCAGCCGACTGGGGGGGAGCTTTGAGCTCCAGGCCGCAGCCCACGCCGCAGTAGGGGCATTGGGCCCGGGCGGTCGGGCTGGAGGCGGGAGCGCTGGCCATGGCGCCATTCGACCAAGCCGGATGGGGGGCCAACGGTGGCGGTTGTTACCGGCAGGCCGTTTGCGGCCAGGCCTGGGCTGAAGCCGCGCTGAAATGGAAGCGAGCATCCCCGCCCTCCCCTGACCACCCCCCTCGCCAGCAGCTGCTTCGACTTCGAGGCCGACTTCACCGCCACCCTGCGCTGCATCCCGATGGCGGTGCGGCGCAAGCTGGATCTGGCCGGCGTGAAGCTCAAGCTGCAGCACTGGAGCGAGCTGGCCGAGGCCGAACGGGGCAAGCTGCTGGCCTGGGCCGACGACGGCGCCGCCATCGAGGCCCTGCGCAAGCACCTGCTGGCGCGCACCGCCTCCCTCAGTGCCGGCCAGGCGAAGGAGCTGCCCCGGCCCAGCGGCCACGAACCCTGGCAGCAGGCCGGCCAGCTCCCCGCGGTGCTGGCCGCCTCCTGCGCCCAGCTGGGCCTGGAGCTGCGCAGCGACGGCTGGACAGCGCTCAACGAGCTGCAGCGCTTCGCCCTGGTGAAGCTCAGCCACCCCGGCCATGAGCACCGCAATCTGCCGCGGGCCCTGGCGGAGTTCGGGCTACTGGAGGCTCACCACTTGCGGTAGGGCAGGAACTTGCCGTTCATCGTCACCACCACCCGGTCGCCCTTGGGATCCTCCTGCTTGGCCACCGTGAGGCTGAAATCGATCGCCGACATGATGCCGTCGCCGAACTGCTCCTGGATCACGTCCTTGAGCGGCAGGCCATAAACCTGGAGGATCTCGTAGAAGCGGTAGAGCAGCGGGTCGGTGGGAATCACCGGATCGAGGGCTCCCTTCACGGGATAGGTGGTGAGGGCGGCGGCCAGGGCGGCGCGATCCTGCTCCGGGATCTGCAGGGCCTCCAGCAGGCCCTGGGCCTGATCAGCGGAAGCGGTGGCCTGCCCGTACAGCAGGCTGGCGGTCCACACCTCGTCCTGGCCCAGGCGGGCACCGAGATCGGCGAAGCTGAGGCCGCAGCGGCGCTTGGCGTCGAGCAGGGTTGCGCTGTGGGGAGACAGGGCCATGGAGCCATCGGAGCTGTGGCCGGACCCTATGGGGCAGCGGCGACCAGCCGGGCAGCCGTTGCTACAGCCGCCGGCGCCAGCCCTTGACCTGCCGCTGCGCGCCTGCCTGCTGAGCGGTGGTGAAAGCCGGCGCATGGGCCGGGACAAGGCCCTGCTGCCCCACCCCGAAGGCGGCACCTGGCTGGAGCGCACCCTGCTGCTGCTGGGCCAGCTGGAAGCACCGATCACCCTGCTCAGTCGCCACCCGGCCCACCTGGCGCTGGCGCAGCGGCTGAACGACCGGTTGGCAGCCGCGCCGGGCACCTCGACGCCGCCAGCGATCACGCCCGTCTCTGAACCGCCGCCCTGGGAGGGGCCGCTGCTGGCCCTGCACCGGCTGATGCAGCGCCACCCCGAGCAGCACCTGTTGCTCTGCCCGGTGGACATGCCCGATCTCACGCTCGCCACTCTGCACACCCTGCTGGCTGCGGCAGGCGACGCTGCCACAGACGGATGCCCCACACGGCTCCACCTGGCCCACGATGGCGAGCGGCTGCAACCACTCCTGGGCCTCTACCCGAGCAGCACCCCGATCCGCACGCACCTGGCCGCAGCAGTGCAGCGGGGCGAACGGCGCCTGCAGAGCTGGCTGGCGGCGCTGCCATGCGGGCCAGTGCCCCTGGATCCCCGCGCCCTCCGCAATGTGAACAGGCCTGGGCCGATCAACTGAACGATGGGCCCAGTTCCTGCACCCTGCGCTCACAGCGATCCAGCTCCGCTTCCACGAGCGCCAACACGTCCTGCCGCGGTGCGGGCAGCGAAAACGGACCCTCCCCATAGCGGGCCTCCACCGCGAACACCTGCAGCGCCAGCAGCCTGGGATCCAGCTCCAGGCCCGCAAAGACCATCAGCTTCTCAAGGTCGTGCACGCGAGGGGGCCGCCGATCCGCCAGCACAATCCAGGCCTTGATCAGCTTTTCCACGGCCTGCTGTGCCGTGAAACCCCAGTCCTCATCGGGATAGGCAGGATCAAGACTGAAGCGCAGACTGCGCAGATGGCGGCGCACAAGCCCCAGCAGCAATTGCGCGTCTTCAGCCGGCGACATACAGCACCCGTCCTTCCCGTGCCACATCGCCAAAGACATGCCATCGGGAGCCGCTCAGTCGCTCGGCATCAGCGGTGCCTGCGAGCACCAGATCGACACCCATTCCCAGCCGACCGAGTGCGCAGTTGAAGCGTTTCCAGCAGTCCATCTTTTCGGCTGCGCTGAGTTGGGGCTGGCGCACGATCACGGCCAGATCAAGGTCGGAATCTGGCCGTGCCTCACCCCTGGCACGGGAGCCAAAGGCAATCACCGCCTGCACATCGGGCTCGGCACAGAGCCGTGCCAACGCTTCAGAAAACCGCTGAGGATCAAATCCGGGGCCCAGATCAGGCGTGGCGTCCAACACGCGAGGCTGGCGCCAGGGAATCACTGGCGGAGAAAAAGGCTCAACAGCGGTAGCAGCCAGCGGAGCAACCATGCCGAAACGCTACCGCCAGCAGCAGGCCGGCAGCCATAGCGTTGCCCCCATGGCCAATGCCACCGACCAGCTCAACCGGCCCCTCGGGGTGCTGCGCCTGTCAGTCACGGCCCGCTGCAACCTGGCCTGCCCCTACTGCCTGCCCGATGGCGTAGAGCCGCCGGGCCTGCTGACGCTGGCGCAGCGGCTGCGGGTGATCAGCGCTGCTGTGGCCCTGGGGGCCCGCAGCCTGCGCCTCACCGGCGGCGAGCCGCTGCTGCACGCCGGCCTGGAGGAGCTGATCGCGGCGGTGCAAGTCCTGGGGGAGCGGGGCCTGCGCGAGATCGCCCTCACCAGCAACGGCGTGCTGCTCAGCGCCGAGCGGGCCCGGGCCCTGAGGCGCGCCGGCCTGAACCGCATCACCTTCAGCCTCGATGGCGCCACGGGGGAAGCGGTGGCCCGCATGGCGGGGGTGGGCGGCGGCGATCCCCAGGAGCGTGAGCGGCGCGGAGACGCGCTGCTGGCGAAGGTGCTGGCGGCGAGCGAGCACGCCCGCGCCGCCGGCTTCGATCCGGGGCGGGGTGAGCTGAAGCTCAACGCCGTGATCCAGCGCGGTGCCAACGACGACCAGCTGCTGCCCCTGGCGGCCCTGGCCCGCGAGCGGGGGCTGGAGCTGCGCCTGATCGAATTCATGGACGTGGGCAACCGCAACGGCTGGCGGCACGAGGCGGTGCTGAGCGCCGCCGAGATGGTGGAGCGGATCGGGCGCCGCTGGCCCCTGGAGCCCGTTGGCCGCGCCGCCCACGGCACCGCCTGCCGCTGGCGCTACCGCGATGGGGGTCCGGCTGGCGGCACCCACCTGGCGGTGGTGGCCTCGGTGAGTGCCCCCTTCTGCGGCGACTGCAACCGCCTGCGCGTCACCGCCGACGGCATCGCCTACACCTGCCTGTTCGCCGCCCCCGGCAGCGGCCTGGATCTACGCCCCTGGCTGACGCCCGACGCCCCGGAGGCCGAGCTGCAAGCGGCGATCGGCCAGCTCTGGCGGGGCCGGCGGGACCGCTGGAGTGAGGAGCGGGCAGGGGCCTGGAGCGACGGCAGACCCCTGGGCCCAACGGCGGCGCCAGCCCATGCCGAGATGGCCTACCTGGGCGGCTGAACCCACCGGGGGGAGGCAGAGTGGGGGCAGCGCCCTGCCCCGCCACCTTGGACCTGAGCAACCCCGGCACCCTGGCCAATCTCGAAGCCGCCTTCGGCGGCGAGAGCATGGCCAACCGCAAATATCTGTTCTTTGCTGAGGTGGCCAAACAACTGGGCAACGGGGATCTGGCCCGCCTGTTCCGCGATACGGCCAACCAGGAAACGGAGCACGCCTTCGCCCACTTCCGGCTGCTCCATCCGGAGCTGGTGGTGAGCGATCCGGCCGCCCTCAGCGTGGAGCAGAAGGGGGCGATCCTGGCCCGCTGCCTGGAGCTGGCAATCGAGGGAGAAACCTACGAGTACACCACCATGTACCCGGAGTTCGCCGCCCAGGCCCGCGCCGACCGCGACGGCACCGCCGCAGCCGAATTCAACAACCAGGCGGCCGAATCCCGCGACCACGCCACCATCTTCCGCCGCGCCGCAAGCAACTTCGGCTTCCTGGAACCGATTGAACAGCACCACGCCGAGCGCTACGGCGTGGCCCTGGACGCCCTGCAGGGGAGGGGCACGGCGGGCGAGGCGGCCACGCCGGTGGCCGGCAAGTGGATCTGCAAGGTGTGCTCGATGATCTACGACCCAGCCGAGGGGGATCCAGACTCGGGCATCGCCGCCGGCACCCCCTTCGAGGCCATCCCCGAAGGCTGGGTTTGCCCGATCTGCGGCACGCGCAAGGCCAACTTCATCCCCTACCGGGAGCCCGAACTGCTGGCGGCCTGAGCCTCACAGCCAGTGATGGGGGTAGGGGAGCGCCCCCTTCACCCAGCGGCTGAAGGCCGCGGCGATCAGCACCAGCAGCAGCGAGCCGCTCAGCACCGGCGTGAGCACAAATGGCGGTGTCGCCCCCAGCGCCACCCCGAGAAAGGCCAGGCCACCGGCCGGCGGATGCAGGCAGCGCAGCTGCTGGCCGAGCAGCACGGTGAGGCCCACGGCCAGGGCGATCACCAGGGGCCCCTGGCCGAGCCAGGCCACCGCCGCCACGCTCACCAGCGCCCCCAGCAGATTGCCGAGCACGATGTTGCGGGGCTGGGCCAGGGGGCTTGCGGGATAGCCAAACAGCAGCACCGAAGAGGCGCCGAGCGGCGCCGCCAGCAGCACCATGCCGCTCCAGGCACTGAGCAGGCCGAGCAGGGCCAGGGCCAGCAACGCCCCCAGCCAGGTCACCGAGAGCTGGCGGCGCTGGAAGCGCGGCTGGTAGGCCCGCCCGCGCCGCCGCTGCTCCACCAGCCAGGTCTGCAGCATCACCAGCCAGCCACCTCAAGCTGTTGAATGTCCAGTGTCCACGGCGACGCAGCTCGTCCCGGTGGCGATCGCTACGTCCTGGCACAGCTGGGCGAGCGGCCAACCATTCAGCAGCACCGCCCAGCAGGCCCTCACCCATGCCCAGCCCGCGCCTTGTTCCAGCCTTGATCAGCGCCCTGGCAGCCGTCATTCCACTGCCGACCCTGGCCTCCTCCGCCGACGCCTGGGCCGCGCACCGCCAGCAGGTGGCGGCAGCCTGCCTGCGGGCCAGCGGCCTGGTGGACGCCAGGCTCGTGGGCAGCGTGATCGAGTTCGACGACAGCGTGGGCAGCAGCGCCGCCCTGGTGGCCGGCCGCTATCCCCAGGCCCCGATGGCCGGGCAGGAGGGCCTGAGCCTCTGCCTGTTCGACCGGCGCAGCCGCAGCGCCCAGGCCGCGCCGGCGGACACCTGGCGCTGAGCCCCGCCCGGATCCAGACAAACACGGCGCAGCCGGTGGCGCGAGCTCAACCCGCTCCCGCCGGCCGATCCACGGGTTCCTGCAGCCGCGGCAACAGTTGCACGAGGTTGCAAGGGCGGGTGCTGACGTCGAGCTGGGCGCGGATCAGCCGGTCCCAGGCGGTCTGCACCGCATCGAGGGAGCCCGGCAGCACGAAGATCAGGGTGCCGTTGGCCACGCCCGCCAGGCAGCGGCTCTGCAGGCTGCTGGTGCCGATCGTCTCGAAGGAGAGCACGCGAAACAGCTCCCCGAAGCCGTCGATGGTCTTGTCGAGCAGGGGCGCCACCGCCTCGGGGGTGCCGTCGCGGCCGGCCAGGCCGGTGCCGCCGCTGCTGATCACCACCGGCACCGCCGGATCGGCGATCCAGTGGCTGATCGCCGCCCGGATGCGGTAGCGGTCGTCGGGCACGATCCACCGCTCGTGCAGCCGGTGGCCGGCGGCCTCCAGGCGCTGCTGCAAGGCGTCGCCGCTGGCGTCGTCGACCGCTGTGCGCGTGTCCGACACCGTGAGCAGGGCGATGGCGAGGCTCACGCGGGGGCTGGCGCAGGCATGGCAGCCATTGTGACGGCGCGGGGGCTGCAGACTGGTGCATAGCTGCTGCGGCCCATGCCTGCGTCCCAGCCCGAGCCCGCCGATCCGCCGGCCGCCGTTCCAACCGTGCGGGTGCGGCTGTTCGCCGCCCTGCGCGAGGCGATGGGCTGGAGCGAGCAGCAGGTGGCCGCCACCGCCAACCCCGCCACGCCGCTGGAGCTGTGGAGCCAGCTGGATCTGGCCGGCGCCTGGCTGGCCGCCAGCGGCGCCACGGCGGACGTCACCACGGATGGCGACGGGCTGCCGGCGGGAATCCGGGTGGCGATCAACCAACAGTTCGCCGAAGCCCACACGCCCCTGGCCGACGGCGACGAGCTGGCCTTCCTGCCACCGATCAGTGGCGGCTGACATCGCTGCCCGCCACCTGTCCAAGTCGCCTGCCTCCGCCATGCCCACCAGCACCAGCAGCCATGCCAAAGGGGTGAGCATGAGCGTGAGCCTGCACCCCGATCCGATCGACCCCTGCCAACAGCTCGAGCAGTGGCAGGCCCAGCTGCAGGCCGGCGGCGCTGAGGGGCCGGCCGCCACCAGCCTGTTCATCGGCCGGGTGCGGGGCCGCACGGCAAGCGGCGCGCCGCTCGATGCCCTGGAGCTGGAGCACTACCCGGGCATGACCGAGGGCCAGCTGCAGCGCCTGACCGCCGCCTGCGCCCGCCGCCATCCGGTGGCGGCGGTGCTGGTGCGCCACCGCACGGGCCTGGTGCTCTGCGGCGACGCGATCGTGGTGGTGGCGGTGCTGGCCGACCGTCGCGGCCCGGCCCAGCGCTGCTGCCAGGAGCTGCTGGAGGCCCTCAAGCACGACGCCCCCTTCTGGAAGCGGGAATGGAGCAGCGGCATGGGCGAGTGGCTGCTGGGGAACACAGAACTGGAGGACGGCGGATGATGCCGCTGCTCCATCGCGATGGTGATGGCGGCCGATGGGTGGTGGATCACCTTGAACTGTGGGATCAGGGATATAGCTTGGTGAGCCTCAAGCCCGGTGGATTACCACTAACGCCGGGGATAACCGGCGCGAATAGACCATTGACTATAAAAGAACGGCTGATTGCGCGTCCGGTTCATCCCCTTGTTAGGCGGCCTCCGCCAAAAGTCGCCCTCCTTCGGCGTACCACGCAGCGCTTCATTCCGAAATCCGCTTGACCGGGCGAGGCAGCCCACGCTTCCCCGCGATCTTAGCCTCCATAGCAAGGGCAGGCGCAATTATCTCTTTATCTAGCTCTCGCATCAGAGCCTTCTCCGATGGGTACTCAACGGTGTCCAAGACCCAGTCGTACTTCGTCTGAAGGCCCTCGAACATCGAGAATGGTTTCTCGCCGCGTTCGATGATCGGGACGAATGGGATCATGTAGTCGGGCACCGTCGCATGAATCTCAAACGGGCTGGAACTCGGCTTTGTAATGTCAACGATGACGAAGCGGCTAAGTCCCGCCAGAACCTTGACCGTCTCCTCCAAGTCCCTTTGCGTCGGCTTCTCGAAATCGAAGATCATCGGGACGTAGCCCTTGTCGCGTAAGCGCGTCCGGATGCCGTCAAGGATTACCTTTCGTTCCGGCGTAAAACGTCCAAGGATGAGCACACCCTTCTTGCTGATGGTATCTATGACATCGCGGATTCGCGCGTTGTGAACCATCATGTAGATGAACTGTGCGACCTCGATGTCGTCAACGTAGAGCGGGGACTCATCCTGTTTCGAGACGCGCAAGTTCCTCTGGAAGGTCTTCTCATCCCGAACCAGACCCCAAGCCGAGACTCCGTAAACGCCGCAATCGCGGATCGTCGCGCCTCGGATGTCTGAGTCGACGAATACAGTCCGGCTCAAATCGCAATTCGTCAGCATTGCTCCCATCAAATTCGCCCCGTGCAGATTCGCGCCCCGGAGGTTAACTTGATCCAGCGTCGCCCTTCTGAGGAAAGCCATCCAGAGGTCTGCTTGATAAAACGTCGCGCCCGTGAGGTCGGCGGCGTCAAAGAACGTGTCCTCCAGGTAACACCTCTCGAAGTCCGCCTTTTGCAGCTGGGTGTCTGAGAAGTTCGAGGCGACTATGCGTGATCCGCGGAACTCCGTGCCTCGGCACGTAGCATTGACCAGCCGCGTCTCCTCAAAGCGGCAAGACCACATTCGAGCGCCTGTCAAATCGGCTCCGTTAAGGACCGCGTAGTCGAGCGAGGCCACAATGCTCGCCCCCATGAGTCGTGTTTCGGTAAGATCGGCAAATTGCAGGTTGACCCCGTGTAGGACGAGCTTTGAAAGGTCGGCACCTCTGAGGTCGGGGCGCTCGACGTTGTGTTCGTCACGCCAGCGATTCCAAATCCCTGCGTCTTCCTTCTCCGCTGCTTGACGAAGGACTTGAAGCTGGGTCGGATCTCCCAAGAAGGCGCGCCCTGTATCTTTCATATCTTTCATAGGCTTCATCCTACGCAGTAGCCCGACCCGGCCATCTAACGCCAAGATCAGAAGCGGGGAGCAGCCTTGGCAGAGACTTCCATCTTCGCTCACGTCTTCTGCATCTTGATGTTAGATTACTGAGATACCTAGACGGATTCTGTTGTTGAAACCTCGTCTAGGAGTTCAAGAATCTCAGACAGCAATGATAAGTCTAGAATCACGGAGTCTTCACCTGATGGCCCATTCTCGTTAGCCTGCGCCAACGCCCTTCGCAGGATATCTAACAAGTCGGGGGAGATCTTCTTGCCACTTGGCAGAACAGACTGACTCAGGTTATCTTTCATTCTCTCAAGAACTGCTTTGATAGATTCGTTATCTCCAGCTCTAATGGCAGCATCAAAAGCCAGAAACTGAGAGAGCAGCACCTTCACTGGACTTCCCTTAAGCTCCCAGATGCGCTCGGTATTCAACTGGGTATCAAGGCTGATTCTATTCAGCTGGCCCTTGATGAGCTTAGGAAACTTCAAGAAGATCTCAAATGCTTCCTCCAGCTCTTTGATATCAGAATCTATTCTTGAATTGGAATCTTTGATATCAGAGCGCAAGCGTTCTATTTCTGTTGAGAACCTGTTGTCTAGTGCGAGTAGATCTCTATCGACTTTGTCACTGAGCTTGCTCGATAACCCCTGCAGATCACGGGCAGACCTGCTGTTCGCTTCAGCAACCCTCCTTTCAACTTCTTCCAGCAGTCTAGCCTTATCGGCTTCATAGAGACGAAAGTTGGTGTACCATGATGAACCAATTATAACCAGCACAAGGCCAAAGACTATGCCTAACGTCCAATAAACGGTATCCAGCAGTGAGCCATGATACTCGCGGATCGCCTTGAGCTCACCCTTTAGAAGCTCATTGCCAGATATCTGCTGGCTGATAACCCTAGGGGATTGAGCCATTGGTTGCGCCCTGAGCCCGTAGACTGGCACTGGCTGACCAAAAGCGAGGAGCGCAGAAAAAGCGGCTAATTGGATTGTCTTCTTCATTTGCAAGAATACTATGATGCCAATCTAACGAATATGGATAGATCGTGCGCAGCCACGATCTTATCCGCAGTTGAACAAG
>JBBASM010000018.1:0-56373 GCA_040399285.1 Prochlorococcaceae cyanobacterium | reverse complement strand
GGGTAGCCCCCTGAGAAAATAGGTCGATGCCAGGTAAAACAATCTTCCAGGGAAAAGCCACCGCAAGGGTGGCTTTTTTTGTGTCTGCTCAACGGGGGCTGCCGCCAGTCCTTTGTCCACCTACGCTCGGCCACAGGCAGGGATTCGAGGGAGCAATGGGCTCGTGGAGACGGGGCTGGATCACGCCCTTCTGGCGTGCCTATCGCCTCTGGCTCCGCCATGACTGTGTGGATCTCAGTGCTGCCTTCGCCTATCACGGCCTGCAGTCCATCTTTCCGCTCTGTCTCATAGCCTTGGCCATCGCCTCGGCGCTGCTGGGCCGTGCTGAATCGTTGCAGGAGAGGGTGCTGGAGTTGATCGCTGGTGCGGTGCCCGCTGCTGCTCTGCCCTTGGTGGAAGCGGGCCTTGAGCGTTTTCTGCAGCAGGGGGTGGGCGCCGGTTTTGCCGGTGTGGTGATCCTTGCGCTCACGGCATCCAATGCCTATCTCACCCTCCAGCGTGGGGCTGACCGGCTCTGGTTTCATCGTCCCTGGGTTGGAGGCAGCCTGCGATCCCGTCGAGCTCTGGTGTGGCGTTTTGTCCTGCTCCGTGCCAAGGCCCTGGCCTGGGTGCTGCTGGTGGGCCTGTTCATCACTGCAGATCAGGTGCTCGTGCGCGGACGTTTCGGCGCACTGACGCCACTGACGCGGTGGATCCAGTCCCCCGTTGTGCTGTTGCCCGCCTCCCTCGGCCTGGCGATCGGGGCCTCGTTGGTGCTGCTCAAGAGCCTGCCCTCGCTGTCGCTGCCCTGGCGGACTTTTCTGCCCGGAGCAGTCTGTCTCGGCCTCAGCATCCATCTCCTCAACCTGGGCCTCACCACCCTCCTGCCAGCCTTGGGTGTGCGCTTCCCGGCCTATGGCGTGGTGGGCGGCGTGCTGGTTTTCACGCTCTGGATCTGGTTGATCGGCGTGTTGATCTACTACGCCCAGTGCCTTTGTCTGGCGTTCTGGAAGCCCGGCCCGCCCAGATCGATCAGGATGGGACCCGAGAGCCCGGCTCGCTGATGTCCCGTCCCCTGCCCTGGTTCTGGATTGCACTGGCGGCGCTGCTGCTGCTGGCGCCCAGCCCGGCTGGCCGTGTGTTGCTGGACCTGATCGGCGGACTCACCCTCACGCTCTTGTTGCTCCCTCTTGTCCTGGGTGCAGCCGGATTCGTGGCCTGGCAGGTGTTGCAGCGCCGGGCTCGCACTTGCGCGGTGTGCGGCTTTCGAGCGATCGCTCTGGATCACTGTCCGGCCTGTGGCGCCCCCTATCGAGGCTTCCCCGACGCGGGATCGGCATCCGCAGACCTCGATGCCAGCACGGCCACGATCGACGTTGAGGTGATCGACGAGAGCTGAACAAGCCATCAGCTGCGGCTCTGCCTCCAACCTTTCTCAACCCCCCAGCAGCCAATCACAACCGCTTAGCTGTTGGCTCCAGCTGCTTGATTCAGTCGTTCGATTCTCAGTTGGATTCAGGTTTCGGCTCGCTCGGCAGTCTGTTCGGCGGATTCCCCATGGGCTGGGGCTGCACTGAGCCCCGGCCACGCTGGTGACTGTTGGGCCAGTTCGGCCAGCCGGCGCTCCCGAAGATAGAGAAACAGTGGCGCTCCGCAGGCAAAGGCCAGGGTGAAGCAACTGAGCAGCACCCACACCAGACCTCGCATCTGCAGCCGGCGGCTCTCCGAGACGATCCAGATCAGCACTGCCGTGGCGCCGATGGCCAGGTCCCGCGAGAGGGAGCTGGCGGCGGGGTTGTCATTGGCCAGGCGCACGAACAACCCCAGGTTCCCCGTGGCTCCATAGGCCTGGATGAACTCCAGGTTGGCCAGCCAGGGCAGAACGGCTCCTGCTACGGCCAGGAGCAGGTAGAGCCATTGCAGGGCGGAAGAGGCCCGCCGATCGGGCTGGCCGGAAGGGGTGGCAGTCATCGGGGTGCTGCGGGCTCGCTGGGCTCAGAACGGATCGGAATCTGGGTCATAACGCACCGGGGCCACCTCCGGGTTGGCCAGGTCGTCCCAGACCAGCACCTCCTGCTCCACCTCAGCGAGGATGGCCTCGCAGCGCTGGGCATAGAGGCGCCCCCGCTGGTACAGGCCGGCCATCGCCTCCACGTCCAGGTCGCTGGCCTGCAGTTGGGCCAGAACCAGCTCGAGGGCGGCCCGGGCCTCGTTGAAGCTCAGGTCGGCCGCTCCGGCCTCACCATTGGTGCTGGCGTCAACGGCCGCCGCCGGCTCGCGGTCAGGGCTGGGTGGCGAGTCCTGACGTCGGCTACGGGCCATCGGCGGCCGGCTTGGCGGTGTTGGTGCTCACTCTGGCTGAACACCGGCGGCGGGGAGCAGCTCCTGCACCTCCGCACGCGCCTCGCCGTTGGCCAGGGCGATGGCGATCACTTCGCCCCTGCTCAGATCCTCCAGGCGGCGCACCAGAGAGCCATCGTTGCGATGCAGCAGGGCGAAGCCCCGCTGCAGTACATGCTGGGGTGAGAGGGCCTGCAGCAGCCGGCGGGCCTGCTCCAGATCCGTGCGGCGCAGGCGCAGCTGCTCGCTGGGGTGAAGCCGTTGCAGGCGCTCCGTCAGCTGGGCCAGCCGCTGGCGGACGCCCTGCAGGCGCAGCACCACCATCTGGGCCAGATGCCTGCGCAGCTGCTGGGCCACCAGTTGCAGCTGCCCGCGATCGGGGAGCAGGGCCACCAGGGCCGCAGTGGGGGTGGCGGCGCGGTGATCGGCCACCAGGTCGGCAATTGTGGTGTCGTCCTCGTGGCCGATCCCGCACACCACCGGCACGGGTGCCGCGGCGATGCAGCGGGCCAGGACCTCCCCGTCGAACACGCTGAGATCCTCGCGGCTGCCCCCGCCGCGGGCCAGCACGATCGCCTCCAGGCCAAGGGGGCCGGCGGCGGCCCCCACCCGCTCGAGCGCCGTGCAGATCTGCGTTTCCACCCCGCCCTGAACGGGAATGGGCACGAGCAGGATGGCGGTGGCCGGCCAGCGCTCCCGGGCCGTGCGCAGCATGTCGGCCAGGGCGGAGCTGGGCACGCTGGTGAGCAGGGCGATGCGACCGGGCTCCGCCGGCAGGGGGCGCTTGCGCTCCGGCTCCAGCAGACCCTCCGGTTCCAGCAGTTGGCGGACCCGTTCGAACCGCCGCAGCACACTGCTGAGACTCGGGCGCAGATCGAGCACCTGCACGGTCAGGCTGGCCCGGGCCGCCCAGAAATTGAGCTTGCCCACAACCAGTACGCCGTCGCCGTCGCTCGGCTGAAAGCTGAGCCTGGGCACCTGGGAGGCCCACACCACCGCCGACACCGAGGACGCGTCGTCCACCAGGTTCATCCAGAGGTGACCCTTCTTCAACTGGGGCCTGCTTACGGTGGCCTCCAGCAGGAAGCGCGGTGCGAAGCCGCGCTCCAGCAGGCTGGCCACCGCAGCATTGAGGCCGCTGACGCTGTAGCGGGGGAGCTGCAGGGGGCTGGGCTCGGCCGAATTCAAGGGTTTGCAGCAGAGCTGTGAGGAGCTAACGGGGCATGCCGGCCCGATGCCCAGCATCGCCCAGCGCTGGAGCCTCAGGTGGCGTCGCGCTGCAGCCGTGCCTTGGTGAAGGCCGTGGGTTGGGCCGTGGCGCCGTCCTCCGGCCAGGGGTGCCTCGGGTAGCGCCCCCGCAGTTCGCGGCGCACCTCCCGGTAGGTGCCGGCCCAGAACCCCGCCAGGTCCTGGGTGATCGCCGCCGCTCTGCCGGCCGGTGTGAGCAGATGCAGCGTCAGCGGCAGCCGGCCGCCGAGCAGCAGCGGGGTGTCGCGGCAACTGAACATCTCCTGCAGTTTCACGGCCAGCACGGGCTCGCCGCCGCTGTAGTCGAGCGGCAGGTTCCTGCCGGAGGGCACCCGCAGGCGCAGGGGGAGCAGCTGCTCGAGCTCCTGCCGCCGCGGCCAGTCGAGATCACCCCAGAGGGCGGCCTCCAGGTCGAGGGTGCGCAGCTCGGCGAGGCTGCGGGCGTCCCCCAGCCAGGGCGCCAGCCATGGCTCCAGCTCCTCCAGCAGGGTGCGGTCGCTGCGGTCTGGCCAGGGATCGCCCAGGTGCCGGTGGGCGAGGCACAGGCGATGCTGCAGCTGGCGGCTGGCCTCCTGCCAGGGCAGGGCGGCCAGACCCTGCTGCCGCAGTCCCTCGAGCAGGGCCGCCTGCACCTGCTCGGGCCGGGCGTCGGTCCAGGGGCGGCGCTCCAGCACCAGCGCCCCCAGCCGCAGGCTGCGCTCACAGCGCACCCGGCCGGCCTGGGCGTCCCAGCGGGCGGCCAGCTCCTCGCTGCCTTCCGCGCTGGCCCACTGCTGCAGGGTCTGCAGGGGCAGGGGCACCGCCAGCTGGATGCGGGCGTCCTGGCCGCTGCCATCGAGGCTGGCCACGGCCAATGCCGGTTCCCGGCCGAGGGGATCCTGGGGGTGGAGGATCGCGCCGGTGCCGCTGCGCAGCAGGTAGCGGTGGCCCTGGCCCGGCCGCCCAAGGGCCAGCCAGTCGGGAAAGGCCGCCGCCACCAGCAGGGCCATCACCTGCTGTTCGGAGCTGGCAGCCTCCAGCTCCGGGGCTGTCCTCTCTCCCTGGGCAGCGCTGCAATCCAGGCCCTCCAGCTGGCGCAGCCATTGCAGCTTCTGGCGCTGCAGCGGGTGACGGGATGACTGGCGGCGCAGCCAGTCCAGCCGCAGCTCCAGGTTGGCCCCTGCCTCCTGCCGGCTGAGGGGATCGCGCTCGCTCAGCAGCACGGCCAGCTCACAGGCCAGTTCGGCCTGTCCCCAGGCGAGGCCGCCGAGCAGCATCCGAGCCAGGCGCGGATGGAGGCCCAACCGCGCCATTCCCCGGCCGGTCCGGGTGAGGATCCCTGGATCCCGATCGGCCAGGGCCCCCAGCTGAATCAGCCCGGCGCGGGCTCCCTGCAGGCTGGCCGCGGGCGGGGCGTCCAGCCAGTGCAAGTCCCGGCCCAGGGGATCGCCCCACTCGGCCAGTTGCAGGGCCAGGGGCAGGGGGTCGCACGCCAGCAATTCGGGTTCATCGTGGAGCGGGCGCCGCTGCTGTTCCGCTGGCGACCACAGCCGCAGGCAGCGGCCGGGGCCCAGCCGTCCGGCCCGGCCGGCCCGCTGCTCCGCACTGGCCTGGCTGGCGGGCATCGTCACCAGTCCGTTGAGGCCCCGGGCCGGATCGAAGCGGCTGCAGCGGCGCAGGCCGCTGTCCACCACCAGGGTGACTCCGGCGATGGTGAGGGAGCTCTCCGCCAGGCTGGTGGCCAGCACCACGCGCGCCTGACCCCCTGGGGGCGGCGCCACGGCCCGCGCCTGCAGCTCCAGGGGCTGGTTGCCGTGCAGCTCCACCAGCTCCAGGCCCCCATGCCAGGCACACCCCTGGATCGCCTGGGCGCAGGCCTGGATCTCCCGCAGGCCCGGCAGAAACACCAGGGCCGTGTCCCCCGGCCGGCAGTCATCCAGCCAGTGCTGTTCCAGGGCCCGGATCACCTGCTGCGGCAGACGCTCGTCACTGCGCGGGGCCTGGTGGCCGATGGACACCGGGAAGCTGCGGCCCTCGCTCTGCAGCAGCCTGGCATCGGGCATCTGCTCGGCCAGGGGGGCCAGGTTGAGGGTGGCCGACATCACGATCAGCCGCAGCTCCGGTCGCAGCAGCGCCCGCGCCTGGCGCAGCAGGGCCAGGGCCAGATCCGCCTCGGCCTGCCGTTCGTGGAACTCGTCGAAGATCACGCAGTCCACTCCCTCCAGGGACGGATCGGCCTGCAGCCGCCGCAGAAACACCCCATGGGTGAGCACCTCGATGCGCGTGGCGGCGCTGCTGCGGCTCTCCAGCCGCACGCTGTAGCCCACCAGGCCACCCACGGTCTCGCTGGCCTCCGCGGCGATCCGCTGGGCGGCACTGCGGGCCGCGATCCGGCGCGGCTCCAGCATCCACACCCGCCCAGCCAGCCGGGGCATTACGGCCCTGGGCACCCGGGTGGTCTTGCCGGCCCCTGGAGGTGCCTGCAGCAGCACTGTGGATCCAGCTGCCGCCACCTCCTCGGCCAGCTGGGGCAGCAGGGCGTCGATCGGCAGGGGGCCCGCCATCAGCGCGCTGCCTTGATGGACGCTCAGCGCACGTGGCGCACCCCATCGACCGGGTGATAGTCCTCACCGGTGAGTTCTTCGTAGACGATGGCCGGCAGTCCGGTCTCGAACATTGTCTGCAGGGCCTCCTTGAGGTAGGGATTCCAGCCCCCGGTGCTCACCTTGCCGTGGCGCACCGTCCAGTCCCAGGTTCCCTGGAGATCGCGGGGAATCCGTCCCTCCCGATCGCGGCGGGTCACCAGGTCCTGGGATTCCAGCAGGCCCACGAGCACAGCATCCTTGCCGTAGGCGGGGGTGAGGCTGAGCTCCAGGCGCACCGGATCCTCCTTGACCAGGCGCAGGCGGAAGCGGGGCGGCAGTTTGAGGTTGCGCAGGACTGCGGCCACGATGCGCGTGCGTTGATCCAATGCCGGCGATCTCCCTGAAGTCACGGACTCGTCCCAGAGCCTATTCAGCGGGCGGGACCCGGGGTGCGGAACTCTCGCCATTGCTCCCGAAGCGCACGGTGAGCAGGTCTTCCTGGGTGAGCTGACCGTCGGCGTCAAGCAGCTCCGGGTGGATGGTCACCTGGCCGGTGCGGTCGCCCGCGGAGCGGCTCCCGGGCCGCTCTGCCGGCGTCTGCATCGCCTTGAAGCCCCGGCCCATCACCCGGAAGGCCTGCCACAACAGAGCGAGGAAGCAGACGCCGTAGAGGATCGGAAAGATCTGGGAGAGCAGAGCATTCATGGCCTCAGTCCCTCAGGGATGGGGGAGATGGGGGTGCCGGAGCGTCCATCATTGCCCGGACGGGCCGGAATCGGCGCGGCTGGTGGCCAGCATCCAGGCCCAGAGGGTGGTGCAGGCCGCTCCAAAGGCCAGAAAGGCCAGAAGAAGTCGGGGAGTGTCCAAGGCTGTATACAAATCTTTGCAAACTCTAGGCGGCCTTGCCCGCCGCTGCAGCTGCCCGGGACGGTGGCGGGGGCGGTCAGCCGACCTGTCGCGGCATGGCGGAAGGTGCTTACGGTCTTGGAACCCTGCGGTTCGCTGAATGCAAGTCCGTCGTGATCCCGGCCGGCGGGACCTCCGGCTGGGAGCCATCTCCTCCCTGGCCATGTTGCCGCTGACGGTCGCGCTGGTCGGCGAGCTTCAGCCACCGCTGCAGGCCTCTTCCCGGGCCGCTGCAGCCCTGGGGAGCCAGTCGTTCGTGGCGGCGGCCGTGCGCCGGGCCGGGCCTGCTGTGGTGACCATCGACACCGAGCGCACGGTGGCCGTTGCCGGCAGCCAGGGCGGGGTGCCCAGTTCGATGCTCAACGATCCGCTGTTCCGCCAGTTCTTCGGCCTGCCATCCCAGGGTGCCCAGCCCCGGCCGGTGCCCCGCACCGAGCGGGGGCTGGGCAGTGGTTTTGTGTACCAGGCCGACGGACTGGTGCTCACCAACGCCCATGTGGTGGAGCGCACCAGCAAGGTCACGGTGGGCATGCAGGACGGCCGCCGCATTCCCGGCACCGTGGTGGGCATGGACAAGCTGACCGACCTGGCGGTGGTGCGCCTGCAGGGAAAGGGGCCCTGGCCCACGGTGCCCCTGGGCAATTCCGACAAGCTGGAGGTGGGTGAGTGGGCGATTGCGGTGGGTAATCCCTTCGGTCTCGACAACACGGTGACCATGGGGATCATCAGCAATCTCAACCGCAATGCGGCCAAGCTGGGCATCACCGACAAGCGCCTGGATCTGATCCAGACCGATGCCGCCATCAATCCGGGTAACTCCGGCGGCCCGCTGCTGAACGCCGACGGTGAGGTGATCGGCATCAACACCCTCGTGCGTACCGGCCCCGGTGCCGGACTGGGCTTCGCCATCCCGATCAACCGCGCCCGCGACATCGCCCGTCAGCTGGTGGCCAGCGGTCGGGTGCTGCATCCGATGATCGGCATCGGCATGGACATCGTGCGCCCCGGCGATGGAACGGGTCTGGACCGGGGGGTGCGGGTGGCCTCGGTGGTGGCCGGTGGGCCCGCCCAGCGCGCAGGTCTGCGCCAGGGGGATGTGCTGGTGACTGCCAATGGAGAGCAACTCCTCCAGCCCTCCCAGTTGATTGCCGCGGTGGAGAAGGCGGGGGTGGGTGGCACCCTGAAGCTGGGTGTGAGCCGAGCCGGGCAGATGGTGCAGTTCACCCTGGTGCCGGTCGCCATCGGCGGCGGTTGAGGCCTCAGGAGTCCTCGCTCCACTGGCCGGCCAGGTTCTGGGCCAGGGGGCTCTGTGCTCCCAGCTGCTGGCGCATCACCCACTGGGTGGCGGCCTTCTGGCTCTGCCAGGCCTGCAGCAGTTGTTTGGCGATGCCCCGCAGGGCCGTGAGATCGCCGGTTTCATCGATGGCCCGGCTCATCCGTTCCAGCTCGAACTGCTGGCCGAGGCTGAGGGCAAGGGGTTCCGTCATGGGCAGCACCCAAGGCATCAGGAATGGCCTAACGCTACAAACTGTTTCGATGGGTTGCGTAGCGGCTGCAACACTCTCCGCCTCTTGTGTCCGATCCCGGTCGGTTGGCTGAAGCGGTTGACTCAGGCGGCTGGTGCCCGAGTCTCGCGTTGCCGGGCGGCCTGCTTGGTCTTCTGTTTGGCCCGGTTGGCGGCCTGCTTGGCGGCGCGGGCTTCCGCTTCCGCTGCGGCCTGGGCTGCCTCGGCCTCCTCCCGCTTCTTCTCCTGGTAGTAGGCGTAGTCGCCGCGGTAGAGCACCAGCTCGCCGTCTCTCAGCTCGACGATCTTGTTGGCCACCCGCGAGATGAAATAGCGGTCGTGGCTCACCAGCAGGGCGGCGCCCTCGTAGGCGATCAGGGCGTCCTCGAGCATCTGCTTGGCCGGGATGTCCAGGTGGTTGGTGGGCTCATCGAGCACCAGCAGGTTGCAGGGACTGAGCAGCATCAGGGCGAGGGCCAGCCTCGCCTTCTCGCCGCCGCTGAGCTTGCCCGCCTCCTTGAACACGCTCTCGTTGGAGAAGCAGAAGCTGCCCAGCAGGGAGCGCACCTGGGTCTGGGTCCAGTCGGGCACCACCTCGAAGATGGTGTCGATCACGGTTTTGGAGAGATCGAGGGCCTCGGCCTGGTTCTGCTCGAAGTAGCCGGCGATCACGTTGTGCTCGCCCAGGCCGGCAAAGCCCTCATCGGGCTGTTCCGTGCCCATGATCAGCCGCAGCAGGGTGGATTTGCCGGCGCCGTTGGGGCCCACGAAGGCGATGCGGTCACCCCGCTCCACCTCCAGCTCGGCGCCGAGAAACAGGATCTGCTCGCCGTAGCTGAGGGTGAGGTCTTTGACCTCGGCCACCACCCGGCCGGAGCGGGGTGGCTCGGGGAAGCGGAAACGGGGGCCGCCCACGGTTTCCACGGGCGCCTCGATCCGCTCCACCTTCTCCAGCAGCTTCTCGCGGCTCTTGGCCTGGGTGGAGCGGGTGGCGCTGGCGCGGAAGCGGTCGATGTAGGCCTGCTGGGCGCTGAGCTCCTTCTGCTGGCGCTCAAACGCCGCCTGGGAGGCTTCGCGCTCCAGGGCCTTCTGTTCCAGGTGCTGGCTGTAGTTGCCCAGGTAGGTGCGCGAGACGCCCCGCTCGGTTTCCACGATCTGGGTGCACACCCGATCGAGGAAGGTGCGGTCGTGACTGATCACCACGATCGCCGCGCTCTGCTCGATCAGGTAGCCCTCCAGCCACTGGATCGTCTCCACATCCAGGTGGTTGGTGGGCTCATCGAGCAGCAGCAGGTCGGGATCCTGCAGCAGAATCTTCCCGAGGGCGATCCGCATCTGCCAGCCGCCCGAGTAGTCGGCCACCAGCTGCTCGGCCCCCTCCGGCGTGAAGCCGATCGTGGGCAGCAGTTTGTCGATGCGGGCATCGAGCTCGTAGCCATGCAGCGCCTCGAAGCGCTCGTGCAGGTGGCCCAGCTCGTGGATCAGCTCCTCGAGGTGGTCGGGGTCACTGGCGGCCTTCTCGCTGGCCATCTCATGCTCCACCGCGTGTTTGCGGTTGAGCACCAGCGCCGCCTCACCGAAGGCCTGGAACAGCTCCTCGCGCACCGTGCGCTGCGGATCCACATCGAATTCCTGCTGCAGGTAGGCGATCCGCGGCGAGCCCTGCTTCACCACGGCGCCGCTGCTGGGCTCCTCCAGGCCGGCGATGATCCGCATCTGCGTCGATTTGCCGGCGCCGTTGACGCCCACCAGGCCGATGCGATCGCCCGTCTTCACCTCCCAGGTGACATCGCGCAGCACCTCCCCGGTGGGATAGATCTTGCCGATGCGTTCGAGACGGAGCACGGGGAGGGCTGCTGATGGGGCGTACCGCAGGGCGGCTGATTCCATCATCCCTGCCCGTGCGCTGGCTCCCGGGGCAGGCTGGGGCAGACTCCCCACAGCCGGGTCGACGCCGCCATGATCAAGCGCCTGGAGCAGGTGGCTGCCCTGGTGGTGGCGGCGGGTCTGGCGATCGTGAGCTACTGGCTGTTCTTCAGCTGGGCCCAGGGCGGCGGCGCTGATCAGCGCCAGCGCCGCAGCCAGGCCCCCCCCCGCAGCCGGGTTTCACAGGCCGCCGCGGGCCTTGAGCAGCCACTGCTTGCTGGCCGGATCGTCGAGGGAGGCCACGTGGGCCCGCACCTGCTCCCGGTTCACGGGAAGGTTCAGCTCCTGGCCCAGGGCCACGATCCGGTCGAGGGCGCCTGAGGGGTCCTGCAGGGCCTGGCGGAAGAGGGCCTGGGTGAGTTCGGAGTCGGCGCTGATGCGGGCATAGAGCGCGGCGGCATTGTCTTCTGCCGCCTGGTTGACCGGAGCGTTCATCGGCTGGCGGGGCTGATCGATCGGGGGCTGCTCTGACCCTATGGGCCAGGCCCGCTCGCGGCCACCGGCCGGACACAATTGGACTGGATTGGTCTGGGGTGCAGGGGATCTGATCAGGCCGCCCTGGGGGAGTCACTCACCGGATTGCCGCAGGCCGAGGCGTCCTCCATGCTGCGGGCATCCAGGCAGAGCACCTTGCGCAGCTGGGCGTAATTGGCGGCCAGCGCCGTTCGCCCTTCCTGCTGGGCGCCGTACTCGGCCCGCTGCAGCACGTGGTGCAGATGGGTGAGCAGGTAAGTGCTGATCACAGCCGAGACCAACACGTCGCTGCGTTCAGCGGTGCTGCGCTCGCGTCTTCTGGGCATGGCGGGGCCTCCGACCTCAGGGGCTGAACGGATGACAGGCCACAAGCATAGTCGTGGATACTATCCGTAAGCATCACCGTACACTGGTGTCCACCAATGGGCATCCCTGACAGCCGGATCACCTCCGGTCCTGCCGGTGCTCAGCCCCTGCCTCGCCCAGCAGCAGCCGTCTCGCCCTCAGCAGCCGTGGCCACCCGCCAAACCTCCTCAAGCGGCCGGCCCAAGTCCCCCCGGATTCAGGTGGTGCTGCCAGAAGAGCTGTGTGAACGGCTGGCCCTGCTGGCCGATGCCGAGGCCCGTACGGTGAGCAACATGGCCCGCGTGCTGATCCAGCAGGGTGTGGAGCGCCTGGAGCGTCAGCACCGCCAGCAGGCCGATCAGGAGGCGCCCCCGCACGCTGGCTCCGATCGTTTCCGGCGCCAGCTGGAACGCCAGGAAACCCAGGGCCCTCGCCGCCTGCGCGGTGCACCCCGCCGGGTGCGGCTGCAGCGGCCCGGCTGAGGGCGGCGGGCCTGCGCCTGCTTCAGCCCGGGGGGCCTGCCGGCTCGACCCTCACTCCCAGCCTGCAGGCTGCCCTCGCCCCGGTGACGCTGGGGGCGTTGCCCGGGTGGCTCTGCTGGTGCCACCAGGCCAGCAGCGCGAACGCCAGGGCCTCCCGCTGGTTGTCGGCGATGCCCAGCTCGGCCAGCGGGCGAACGGCCGTGCCCCGGCAGCGCCGGCCCAGTTCGGCCATCAAGGTGCGGTTGCGGCAGCCGCCCCCCGCCACCAGCAGTTCCACCGGTCGGGCCGGCAGCCGACCGAGGTCCTGGGCCACCACCGCGGCACTGAGGGCCGAGAGGCTGGCGAGGGCGTCGGCGGGATCCAGGTCGTGGCCCCGCTGGCGAGCGCCCTGTTCCAGCTCGGCCAGCCGCCGCTCCAGGTCGGCGGCGCCGAACAGCTCCCGGCCGGTGGATTTGGGCGGCGGCTGCTGGAAATAGCCCTCTTCCAACCAGCTGGCGATCAGCTGCTGGTCGGGCTGGCCCTGGGCGGCCCAGGCGCCATCGGCATCGAAGCTCCGGCGACCCTCGCTGAAGTGCTCCACCGCCAGGTCAAGCAGGGTGTTGGCGGGCCCGCAGTCCCAGCCCTGCACGCTGCGGTGGCGATCCGGGCCACTGGCCGGCGGCAGCAGGGTGAGGTTGGCGATGCCGCCCAGGTTGAGCAGGGCCCGCCAGCCCGCCACCCGACCCAGCAGGGCCTCATCGGTGGGCGGCACCAGGGGCGCCCCCTGGCCAGCGAGGGCCAGATCGGCGGCCCGGAAGTCGAAGATCACCGGCCGCTGCAGCAGCTGGGCCAGCAGCGGCCCCTGCAGCAGCTGCCAGCTGCCGCCGCGGTGCTCCTCCTCCGGCGGCCGGTGCCACACGGTTTGGCCATGGCAGCCCACCAGCGTGGCCCGGCCTTGGGGATCGCACAGGCGGGCCGCGGCGGCATGGTGTTCCGTGAGGGCCTCGGCCAGGTTGAGCCACTGAGCGCTGGCGATCGGCTGTCCCTGGCCGACGGCGATCAGCTGGCGGCGCAGGGGATCGGGATAGGCCAGGAAGGAGCTGTTCAGAATCCGCCAGTGGGGCCGGCTCGGCTTCCCCTGGAACCAGGCCAGCACCGCATCCACCCCATCGGCGCTGGTGCCACTCATCAGGCCGAGCACGGCCGTGCCGGTGCGCCAGCGGCTGCTGCTTGCTCTCATTGCGCTCGCGAACAAAAACCCCGGCCGGGGGCCGGGGGCATGTTGGCTCAGCAGGTGGCTCAGCTCACTTGTTGGGCTGGGGCGTCATGCGCAGGTAGGGCTTGATCTCGGTCACGCCCTTGGGGAACTTGTTGCGGGCCTCGTCGGTGGGGATCGAGGGCACCACCACGCAGTCGTCGCCGTCCTTCCAGTTCACCGGGGTGGCCACCTGATGGTTGTCGGTGAGCTGCAGGGAGTCGATCACCCGCAGGATCTCGTGGAAGTTGCGGCCGGTGCTGGCGGGATAGGTGATCTGCAGGCGCAGCTTTTTGTTCGGGTCAATGATGAACACCGAACGCACCGTGAGGTTGTTGAGCGAGTTCGGGTGGATCATCCCGTAGAGATCGCTCACCTTCTTGTCTTCATCAGCGAGGATCGGGTAATCGACTGTGGTGTTCTGCGTTTCGTTGATGTCGCAGATCCAGCCGCCATGGCTCTCGGCGGAGTCCACGCTCAGGGCGATGGTTTTCACGTTCCGCTTCTCCCATTCGGAGCGCAGGCGCGACACTTCGCCCAGCTCGGTGGTGCATACCGGGGTGTAGTCGGCGGGGTGGGAGAAGAGCACCACCCAGCTGTCACCAGCGAAGTCGTAGAGGTTGATGGGGCCCAGCTGGGAGTTCTGGGTGAAGTCAGGCACGGTGTCGCCGAGTTGCAGGCTCATGGCAGGGAAACAGGAAGGAAAAACAGGGACGTGTCCACCTGCAGCTTCGCTGGCGGAGGACTGGTTGGTACGGCCCCCTGAGGGGGCCACAGACACCTCGACAGCCGGAGTTCCGGCCCCAGGGCAATCTCCAGAGGTTGAAGCGTCGGCAGGTCAGCAGGGGCACCACCATTGACATGGTGAGCGTAAGGGGCAAGCCATGGTGGCTGATATCCAGAAATCGGTACCGTCCGTGGCTGTATGGCCGCGGCATGGTCGCTGTCGTTCAGGCCCCGCTCGGGCAGTGCCGCCAGGGAGGTCGGGATGCCGGGCTGGAATGGGCCCTGGGCGAGCTCGGGCATGGCAGGCGGCAACCGAAGTCCACAATAGAACACTTCAGAGATCGGAAATTCGCCTGGGCGTGAAGCCTCTCTTAAGAATGCTTCCCCAGGGCCTTGCCGCTTGGCGTTGTGTATTTAACGGCTGTCAGCCGGATTATTCCTCGGGCTCTGGCGGCGGCCAGGCGCGCAGGGCCAGGCGCAGGCCCTGAAGGCCCAGTCCGGCGGTTGCCGACACGAACAGGGCGTCCGGCTCCAGGCTGCGGGCGCGCTCCACCTCGGCGGCCGCGCAGCGGTCGATCTGGTTGGCCACCAGGCGCCTGGGGATCCGGCACTGAAGCGAATCGAGGATGGCGTGCACCGTGCGGCGCTGCTCTGGCCAGCTCGGATCGCTGAGGTCCACCACCAATAGCAGGCCGTCCGCGGAGAGGGTCTCTTCCAGGGTGGAGCGGAAGGCCTCGATCAGCGCCGGCGGCAGTTCCCTGATGAAGCCCACCGTGTCTGTGAGCAACAGGCTTTCGCGGCTGGGGGCTCCCGCCACGGCCAGATCGATGCGGCGGGTGGTGGGATCGAGGGTGGCGAACAGCTTGTTTGCCGCCAGCACGGCCGTGCGCCCTTCGCCCTTGCCCAGGGCATTGAGCAACGAGCTCTTGCCGGCATTGGTGTAGCCCACCAGCGCCAGCCGGCGCTGGCCGCTGCGGCCCTTGCGCAGCCGTTCCCGGTGGGCGGCCAGCTGCTGGCCATCCCGCTGCAGCCGCTCGATCCGCCGGGCGATGGCCCGGCGATCCTTCTCCAGCTGGGTCTCCCCGGGCCCCCTCGTGCCGATGCCGCCGCCCTGGCGGGAGAGGCTGCGGCCCCGGCCCAGCAGCCGCGGCAGGCGGTAGCGCAGCTGGGCCAGTTCCACCTGCAGCCGGCCGGCGGCGCTGGCGGCCCGCTGGGCAAAGATGTCCAGAATCAGCTCGCTGCGGTCGCTCACCGGCAGGTCCAGCAGGCGCTCCAGGTTGCGTCCCTGCACCGGTGTCAGTTCCCGGTCGGTCACCACCAGGGTGGCGCCCACACGGCGGGCCTCCAGCGCCGCTTCGGCCAGCTTGCCTTCCCCCCAGATCGTCTGGGGAGCGGGCTGGCTGCGGCGCTGTTCCACCACCCCCACGGGGGTGGCTCCCGCACTGCGCACCAGTCCCTCCAGCTCGGCGATCTGGCGCTGGGCCTCGGCCTGATCGGCCGGGGAGAGGGCCAGCAGCAGTACCCGCTCTCCGCCTGGACCGGCTGCCGGGGTGGCCGGAGGTGGCGCCCCGGCGTCGGCAAGGGGCGGTTGCTCGCAGAGCTGGTTGAGGTCGCCGTGCTCCGCCGCCACCCAGGCGGGCTGGACCTCGCCCGCTGCGCCACGGCGGCAAGGGGCCAGCAGCAGGGCCGACCAGGCTCCGCTGCTCTCCGGCCGATCGCGGAAACGGAGCCAGAGACAGGGACTCAGATCCAGCCCCACCACCCCCTCCAGCAGGGGCGGTTCCAGGTGTTTGCAGCGGCCGCAGCAGGTGATCAGGCGCAGTCCGCTGCCCTGGCGGCGCGGTGAGCCCGGCAGCGCGTCCAGCAACCGCCCGGACTGCTCCAGGGGGCCCACCCACAGCAGCCGGGCCAGGCCCCGGCCATCCACCACCAGGGTGAGGGGCAGCTCCAGTTCCCGGCTCAGCTCGGCCAGCCTCTGCAGGGAGAGCCACTCGGCCACGGCCGTTTCCGGATGGCGGCGGTGGCAGAGCCGCTCCAGCCTTCGCCGCTGGGCCGGCCGCAGGCCATCCGTCCGGCCGGAGAGCGCCCCCTGTTTCAAGGGCGGCGCACCTGGATGCAGGGCAGGCCGGCGGCAGCGGCGCCGGCCACGTCTTCAGCGCTGTCGCCCACATGCCACACCTGGTGCACATCCAGCTGCAGCAGCTCGAGGGCGACGCGGAATGGCGCAGGGTCGGGCTTGGCGGCGCCGGCGCTGCTGGACACCACCACCGCGCTCAACCAGCGGCCGAGCCCCAGTTGCTCCAGCAGGCCGGGCAGGCGGCTGTCGAAGTTGCTCACCACCGCCAGCTTCAGGCCCCGTTCATGCCAGCGCGGCAGCAGGCAGGCCACATCGGCATACACCTGCCAGGCCGCGGCATCGGCGTAGTGGTTGAAGAGGGCTGCGCCCAGGGGGTCGGGCAGGCTCTCTGCGCCGGCCGCCGCCAGGCTGCTGCGGATGCGCTCGCTCCACCAGGTCAGCTCGGCCTGGCGCAGCTCCGCGCCGGCAAGCCCTGGAAAAGCCAGGGGCGGGGCCTGGCCGTAAGCCGCTCGGAAGCCCCGCTCGATCCGCTGGGGATCGAGGCTGAGCCCGTGGGCCGCGGCCAGGCTGGCATAGGTGCGGCCCACCGGCTCCCGCAGGCCGATCAGGGTGCCCATGGCATCGAGCAGCAGTCCCCGCGGCGCTGGCAGCTGGGCGGCCATCACCAGTCGGCCAGCCAACCCGCCGCCACCCGCAGCTGGTGGGAGCGGCCCGGCAGGCGGGTGAGGTAGGCCAGGCGCCGCAGCTGGAAGGCGGCGGCGCCGGCAAGGGTGAGGCCACTGCCCACCAGCGTGGCTTCGCCGCGGCCCAGGCTGAGCATTTCGCCCAGATCGTTGAAGCGGAATGCCTGCAACGGCCCCTGCCGGCGGGCCTGGATCAGGTTGGCGGCCAGGCAGGTGGCCTGCTGGAAGGCCACCTGGGCGGTGGCGGGCCAGGGGCAGGGCGCATCACCGCTGCCCGCGCCCTCGCCTGAGCCGGTGCTGCCCTGCAGGGCGGCGATGTCGCCCAGGGCGAAGATCCGGGGCTGGCCGATCAGCTGCAGGTGCTCATTCACCGCCAGCCGACCGCTGGGGTGCAGCGGGGGAGGCGGCTGGATCGCCGGGGGTTTGAAGGCCAGGCCCGCGGTCCACACCACGGCGGCCACCGTCAGCTGCTCTTCGCCGGCGCTGGCCTGCAGGCGGATCTGCTCGCTGCCCACCTCGAGCACCCGGCAGTTGCAGCGCAGGCGCACATCCCGGCGCTGCAGGGCCCGGCTGGCCTGTTCCCGGTTGAAGGCCCGGGCCTGGGGCAGGGCCATCGGGCCCTGTTCGATCAGCTCCACCACCGCCGCGCCCGCCAGCATGTCGGCCAGCTTGCAGGCCAGTTCCACGCCGCTGGGACCGGCCCCCACGATCGCCAGGCGCTGCAGGGGCTGGCGCCGCTGGCGCAGCTGCTCCACCAGGGCCTGCAGCCGTTCCACGTCCGCCAGGCTGCGGAAGCCGATGGCGTGTTCGTTCACCCCGGGGATGCCGAAGCTCTGCAGTCGCGCTCCCGTGGCCAGCACCAGCTGGCTGTAGGGGAGCTGGCGCCCGGAGGCGGTGTGCAGGAGCCGGTTGCGGCTGTCGATCTCCACCACCGCATCCCGCAGCCAGGCGATGCCGCTGCCGGCCAGCAGGGTGTCGTAGCGGGGGGCGATCTCCCAGCGGCGCAGTTCGCCGCTCAGCAGCTCATACAGCAGGGGCAGAAACAGAAATTCAGCGTGGGGCTCGATCAGCAGCAGGGGGGGGTGCTGCCGCTGTTCGGCCAGGGCCAGGGCGGTGTAGAGCCCACCGAATCCGCCACCCACGATGGCGATCGGCGCGGTGAGCTCACTGGTGCTCTCCGGGCCCGATGGAGCGCTGCTCATGGGCTCTGCGGGCCCGTGGCTGGACAGGAACCGGTGCAGGTCATGGCCGCCGCTTGCCCATTCACCGATCAGACCCTAACCAGGGATCGGGACGGGGGGTGATGATGGCCCGATGGTGAGTGCTCCAGCCCAGCCCCTGCCTGCCGATGCCTCGGGCAGCCCCCTGGACCCCGTCCAGGCCCGTGCTCTGCTCGGCTCGATGGGGGCCGCCGACCGGCTGCGCTGGGCGCTGGACACCTTCGGCAGCGGACTGGTGATCACCACCAGCTTCGGCATCCAGTCGGCCGTGCTCCTGCACCTGGTGAGCCAGCTGATGGCGGAGCGGGAGTGCCCGATCCCGGTGGTGTGGGTGGACACGGGCTACCTCCCCCCCGAGACCTACCGCTACGCCCAGCAGCTCAGCCAGCGGCTCAGCCTGGACCCCCACGTGGCCCAGGCCGAGCTCAGCCCGGCCCGTATGGAGGCCCTCCATGGCCGGTTGTGGGAAACCGGCGACGTGGAGGACCTCGAGCTCTACCACCGCCTGCGCAAGGTGGAGCCCCTCGACCGCGCCCTCAGGGACCTGGCTGCCACCTGCTGGGCCAGTGGCGTGCGCGGCAACCAGACCGACCATCGCCGCGCGATGACGGTGCTCGACCCGGTGCGCCAGCGCTGGTCGCTGCGCCCCCTGCTCTCCTGGAGCAACCGCGATGTGTACTACTACATGCAGGAGCACGATCTGCCCCAGCATCCCCTGTTCGAGCAGGGCTACTCCACCGTCGGCGACTGGCACTCGAGTGCCCCCGACGATGGCTCGGTGTCTGGCCGGGCCACCCGTTTCGGGGGGCTCAAGCAGGAGTGTGGCATCCATCTGCCCGGGCTGATGGGTGAGGGAATCTGAGGCCGCCACGGGGCGTGATCCCTGCTGGCTGTTGATCGGCAACAGCCGCTGGCACTGGGCCTGCGGTCGGGCAGACGATCTCAGCTGCTGGAGTGTGGCCCCCGGCCTGGGCCCCACCGACGGGGGCGGGGCTTGCGGCCGCCTGCGGGCCTGGGCCGCCGTCGGGCCGGTTCCCCCCGTGGCCGGGCTGGATCCGGGCGGGCGGCTGGGCCTGGAGCACATTCCCCTGCTCCAGGCCCCCCCCTGGCTGGGGGTCGATCGGGCCCTGGTGGGCTGGCGGGCCTGGCGGCTCAGTGGCTCGCCGGTGCTGGTGGCCGACGCGGGCACGGCCCTCAGCTTCACCCTGGTGGATGGTGGTGGCGCCTTCCAGGGGGGACGGATTCAGGCTGGCCGGGCGCTGCAGCTGCGGGCCCTGGCCAGCCACACCGAGTTGCTGCCGCTGCCGTCCAGCGCTCCTCCGCTGCTCCCATCGGGGGACGACCCCGCATCCTGGCCACGGCAGACGGCCGCGGCCATGGAGCGGGGGGTGCAAGCGGGCATGGTGGCCGCCGTGGCCGAGGCCTGGCGGGAGCTGCGCCGGATCGAGCCCCACTGTCGCCTGTGGATCACCGGCGGGGACGGGGCCTGGCTGGCGGCCGCGCTGGGGCAGCCCTGCCACCCGAACCTGGCCCTGGAAGCCCTGGCTGAACTGGGCGCAGCCTTCAGGCCGGGCTCTGCAGCTTGAGGTCGGCCAGGATCGTGTCGGCCATGGTCTCCGCCTTCACCTTGGTGTAGATCAGCTCCAGATTCCCCTCTGGGTCCACCACGAAGGTGTGGCGCATCATGCCCATGTACTCCCGCCCCATGAATTTCTTGAGGCCATAGCTCTCGTAGGCCGTCGCCACCGGGCAGGGTTCGGCATCGGTGAGCAGGGTGAAGGGCAGGCTGTACTTGGCGATGAACTTGCCGTGGCTGGCCGCGTTGTCCTTGCTGATGCCCAGCACCTTGATGCCGTGCTGTTCAAAGGCTGCCCACTGATCGCGGAAGTTGCAGGCCTCCTTGGTGCAGCCGGGGGTGTCATCCTTCGGGTAGAAATAAATCACCACCCGCTGCCCCCGCAGCGCCGCCAGGCTCACGGCGTCGCCGTCCTGATCCGGAAGGGTGAAATCCGGGGCCGGTGAACCGATCTCCAGAGCCATTGCCGCAGCGCGCAGAATGGGTTGAAGCCTATCGGGATCAGTCTGGAGCCGTTGTGTGCCCACAGGCCGGCCCCCTGCTCTGGCTGGGGACCCTCGATTCCCGGCAGCCCCTGCCCCGGGAAGCCATCTCCGCTGAGGAGTGGCGCTGGAGCCTGGAGCTGGCGCCGGCTCGCCGGCGCCAATACTGCGGCAGCAGGGCGCGCCTGCGGGCCTGGCTCGCTGCTCTCTGGCAGTGCCCCCCGCTGGTGGTGCCGCTGCACAGCCCCCCCGGGGAGCCCCCCCGGCTGTTGGACGACCAGGCCTTCATCAGCCTCAGCCACAGCGGTGACGGGCTGCTGCTGGCGCTCTCGCCCGAGCCGATCGGCGTGGATCTCGAGGCCGCGGCCCGGCCCCTGGCTGCCGACGCCCTGATGCGGCGCTTCTTTCCTCCTGGTGAGGTGAGCCAGCTCCTGGGCCTGCAGGGGGAGTGCCGGCGTGCGGCGGTGCTCACCAGCTGGCTGCTCAAGGAGGCGGCCGTGAAGTGGCGGCGCAGCAGCCTGGGGGCTGAGCTCAGCGACTGGCAACTCGACCACCACACCGGCCAGCTGCGCCAGTTGCGGCTGGGGCTGGAGCCGGAGGGGCGCAGCGGCTGGCGGGGACCCTGGGGCTGGGCTGCGGTGGGGCCTGGCGTGGCCCGTGCGACCTGGGCCCAGGCGGCAGGCCCCTGCTGAGTGGGCAACGGTCAGCGGCGGGCGATCAGCCGGGTGTGTTCGATCTCCTGGGGTAGGACCTGGCCCCTGGCCTGGCGCAGCAGGATCGCCAGCTGCTCCTGTTGGTCGGCCCCGAGGCCAGCGAGCTGGGTCCGGTAGGCGCTGTCCGGCGCCAGCCAGCGCTCCAGCACCGCCTCGCTGATCTCCAGACTCAGCGCTTCGCTCCAGCTCTCCGCGCTGAAGCCCCAGCCCAGGTGTTCGGCGGCCCGCTGCCAGAGTCGGCGCTGGTCGCGGGGGGCGTCCAGGCCGCTGGCCTCGGCCCGGGCCGCCGCCTGCAGCAGGGTGGCGGCGGCAGGTGGGGTGGCGATCGGCCCGCCCTGCTGCAGCAGACCGCCGGCCGGGCCCAGCCGGGGCGTGCTGAACAGCAGCCGGCACTCGCCGCCACGGGCGAGCAGCTCGGCCAGGCAGGCCCAGCTCCGTTCCAGCACCTGGGGTGGTTGACCGCGCCAGGGCTGGCGGGCGGCGATCCACTCGAACTGCTGGTCGCCGCAGGCAGCGAGCAGCTGCTCGGGCTGGCCGGGGTCGACCACCACGATCCGGGGGCGGCGCAGGCTGTCCAGCACCTGCAGCTGGGCGTCCAGTCGCTCGGCGGTGGGGCTGTCGGCCACGGCAACCACCACGCCCCCCTCTGGAGTGGCCTGCAGGGGATCGAGGGCCCAAAGCAGTGACTGGGCCTCCAGCAGCAGCACCCGGTCGTGACGCCGCCAGTCGGCCCCCTGCCAGAACCGCTGGCGCAGCTGGTCGAGCCGGGCCCCTTCCGCTCCGGCCTGGCGCCGCAGCCAGCGCTCCAGCTGGGGGTCGTCCGGCCCGTTGGTGAGCCAGTCGTCGCCATTGAGGTCGCTCTCCGCGGCGGCGGCCAGCTGGGCGGCCCGGCGCTGGTGCAGGCGTTGGCGCTGCTCCCCTTCCCAGCCCTGGCCTCCTGGCTGCCAGAACACCTCCCCCTGCAGGCTGGCCGGCAGGTACTGCTGGGCCACCCAGTGCTCGGCATAGGCGTGGGGGTAGCGGTAGCCCACCCCGTCGCCGAACAGCTGGCCATCGCGGTTGGCGTCACGAAGATGCGACGGCACCTCCTGGCGGGCCGTGGCGCGCACGCTCTTGAGGGCGTCGAAGAAGGCCAGGGTGCTGTTGCTCTTCTCGGTGGCAGCCAGATAGAGCGCCGCCTGGGCCAGGGGGTAGAGACCCTCCGGCAGCCCCACCCGCTCGAAGGCCGCCGCGCAGGCCTCCACCACCACCACGGCCTGGGGGTCGGCCAGGCCGATGTCCTCGCCGGCGGCAATCAGCATGCGCCGGAAGATGAAGCGGGGGTTCTCGCCCGCCTCCACCATCCGCGCCAGCCAGAACAGGGCCGCATCGGGGTCACTGCCGCGCAGCGACTTGATGAAGGCGCTGATCGTGTCGAAGTGGGCGTCGCCCTGCTTGTCGTAGAGCACGGCCCGCTGCTGGATCGACTCCTCGGCGGTGGCCAGATCGATGGTGATCCCGCCGTCGTCACCCGGCTCCGTTGTTTCCACGGCCAGCTCCAGGGCATTGAGCAGGCTGCGGGCATCGCCGCCGGCCACATCCACCAGGTGATCGGCGGCCTCGGGGGAGATCGTGATCGCCCGATCGCCGTAGCCGCGCTCGGGGTCGGCCAGGGCCCGCCGCAGCAGCTGGTGCAGGTGGGGCGGCTCCAGGGGCTGGAGCCGGAACAGGCGTGAGCGGCTCACCAGGGCCTTGTTCACCTCGAAGGTGGGGTTCTCGGTGGTGGCGCCGATCAGGGTGAGGGTGCCGTTCTCCACCCAGGGCAGCAGGGCGTCCTGCTGGGCGGCGTTGAAGCGGTGCACCTCATCGATGAACAGGATCGTGCGCAGGCCGTGGCGCTCCAGGCGCTGCTGGGCGGCCTCCACCTCGGCCCGCAGGTCCTTCACACCGGCCAGCACGGCATTGAGGCTGCTGAAGTGGGCCCGGGTGCAGCCGGCGATGATCCGGGCCAGGGTGGTCTTGCCCACCCCGGGCGGCCCGTGCAGGATCAGGTTGCCCACCCGGTCGGCGGCGATGGCGCGGCGCAGCAGCCGCCCTGGCCCGAGGATCCCCTCCTGCCCCACGAAGTCGTCGAGCTGCTGGGGCCGCAGGCGGTCGGCCAGGGGCGCCAGCTGCTGCAGGTGCACCTGCCGTTGGTGGCTGAAGAGATCCGTCACAGTGGCGGGGGTGTGCTCCTCGGCAGAGTTGGCAGGGGAAAGGGTGGCGGGATGGTGCGGGTGCACTTCGGGCTGTGTTTGGCAGGCACTGGCCAACCCGGGCGCCTTGTGTAACTTGCTGCCTAGCCGGCCGGTCCCCGTGCGCTCCATTCAAAACGCCCCGGCAGCACCAGCCGTTCCGACCCGCCCCCTGGCAGCGCTCCTGCTGGGCTTCGCCGCGGCGGCTTCCGTTCTGGCGGGATGCAGCAAGCCGAAGCCCGCGGCGGTGGTTCCCCCCCAGGTGCAGCTGGTGAACCCCAGGCCCCTGATCACCACCGACTCGGCCGATTACCAGAGCACGCTGGAGGCTATCCGCGAGATCCGGCTCGCCTCGGAGATCGCCGGACGCATCACCGCGATGCCGGTGAATGAGGGCCAGAGCGTGCGGCCAGGCGACCTGCTGTTCCGGCTGGATCAGGTGCAGCAGCGGGCGGAAGTGGATGCCGATGCGGCCGAAGCGCGCAAGGATTTCATCAATGCCGAGCGTTATATCTTTCTCAATCAGCAGGGGGCGGTCTCCACCAAGGACCGTGACTTCTATGTGACCCAGGCCATCCAGAGCCGCGACCGGCTCAAGGCCGCCAGTGCCACCCTTGCTTATAAAAACGTGGTGGCGCCGATCCAGGGCTATGTGGGCAGCCTGAACTTCAAGATCGGCGATGTGATCAACGCCGGTGAAGTGGTCACCAGCGTGGTGGACAACAGCAGGCTCTGGGTCCGGATTGACGTTCCAGCCGAGCTGAGCGACCGGGTGCGTCCCGGCCTGCCCGTGATCCTGAGGGGGCCCGACCCGAACCGCCCGAGGGCCATGGGTCAGGTGGATTTTGTGGCGCCGGAACTCGACAGGGATCGCCAGACCCTGCTGGTGAAGGCGGCGTTCAACAACCCCGATGGGGCCCTGCGCAACAACGAGCGCGTCAGCGCAACTCTGGTATTCGACCAGCGCAAGGTGCTGGCCATTCCCCAGCAGGCGGTGCTGTTGCAGGCGGGCAAGACCTTCGTGTTCCTGGCGGTGAGCGCGGAGGAGGCCCGCCGCCGGCTCGGTCGCGAGATCGACCCCCCACCCGTTGCCAATCTGCCCGTGGCCATCCAGGTGCCCGTGCGTCTGGGCACCCTGCAGGCTGGCGCCTATCCGGTGCTGGAGGGACTCAGCGGGGCAGACACCGTGGTGGTGGGCAACCTGGCCCAGCTGCGCAGTGGCCTTTCGGTGCAGTCCGCCACGCCGCTGCAGAGCCCGTTCGCCGGCATGCGCCTCCCCGCCGCCAGCCGGCCCCAGGCCCGATGAGTCTCTCCGATACCTTCATCCGCCGCCCCGTGCTCAGCACGGTGTGCAGCATCCTGATCCTGATGGCCGGTCTGATCAGCCTGCCGCTGTTGCCGATCGAGAACCTGCCCAACATTGCCCCGCCCACGGTGCAGGTGAACGCCAACCTGCCCGGGGCCGACGCGCTCACGGTGGAGAGTGCGGTGACCGGTCCCCTGGAGGAGCAGATCAACGGTGCTCCGGGGATGGACTACATCACGTCGTTCAGCACCAGCCAGGGCACCAGCCAGGTGAATGTGTACTTCAAGGCGGGCACCGATCCGGATATCGACCAGGTGAATGTGCTGAACCGGGTGCAGACCGCCAGCTCCCAGTTGCCGCCCCAGGTGAATGCCCAAGGGGTGACGGTGCAGCAGACGGCCAGCAGTTATCTGCTGGTGTACAACCTCACCTCCACGGAGGGGCAGTTCAGCCGGGAATATCTCAATGGCCTGCTGCAGCTCAACCTCTACTACCCCCTCACCCGGGCCGATGGGGTGGGGCAGGTGAACATCTTCGGTGCCAGCAATCCCGCCTTCCGCATCTGGGTGGATCCCCAGCGCCTGGCCCGCTTCAACCTCAGTGTGGACGCGGTGGTTGAAGCGCTCAAATCCCAGAACCAGATTGTGATTGCCGGCAGCATCGGCGGTCCGCCCTCCACCCGTGCCAACCGCACCACCTTCCCGATTCTGGTGAATGGAAACCTGGAAACGGTGCAGCAGTTTGAGGATGTGATCCTGGCCAAGGGGCCCGATGGCGGTCTGATCCGCGTGGGCGATGTGGGCCGCACCGAATATGCCTTCCAGAACTTCAACCAGCAGGCGGTGAATGCCCGCACCGGCTACCCCTGCGTGGGCTTCGGGGTGATCCAGCTGCCCGGCAGCAACGCCATCAGCACCGCCAAGGCCGTGGATGCGGTCCTCACCAGCTTCAGCAACACCCTGCCGCCTGGAGTGGTGCTGGAGAAGGTGTTCGACCAGACCGACTTCATCAACGCCTCGATCGAGGGGGCCCTGGATGCCCTGCGCGATGCCGTGGTGCTGGTGCTGCTGATCATCTTTCTGTTTCTGCAGGACTGGAAGGCCACTGCGGTGCCGGCTCTGGCCCTACCGATCGCCCTGCTCGGGGCCCTGATCTTCGTGAAGGCGTTCGGGTTCTCGATCAACGAACTCACCCTCCTGGGCATCATCCTGGCCACCGGTCTGGTGGTGGACGACGCGATCGTGGTGGTGGAGGCGGTGTCAGCCCGGATCGAGGCGGGTGACCGCCCATTCAGGGCGGCCTCCAACGCCATGAAGGAGCTCACCGGCGCGATCCTGGCCACCGCCCTGGTGCTGTTGGCGGTGTTCGTGCCGGTGGCGTTCTTCCCTGGTGCCACCGGGGTGATCTACCGCCAGTTCGCGCTCACGATCGTGTTCTCGATCCTGGTCTCCACCTTCAATGCCATCACGGGCAAACCGCTGCAGTCGGCCCTGCTGCTGGGCGGCGGCAAGACCGAGCCCCGTGGCCTGCGCTGGACCCTGATCGGCGGTGCCTTCGGCGGGATCTACGGCGCCATGGCCGGCGGCTGGCTGCTCTCCCTGGTCCTAGGCGGCATCGGAGCGCTGGTGGGCACCTTCCTGATGCCGATTTTCACCGCGTTCAATGCCGGTTTTGACCGCCTGGCCAAGGCCTATGGCCGGGCCCTGCAGCAGGTGATCCGGCTGCGCCGGCTGGTGGCCCTGATCCTGCTGGGCGGCATCGTGCTCACCGGGGTGGCCTTCACCGCCATCCCCACCGGTTTTGTGCCCACCGAGGACCAGGGCTACGGGCTGGGCATCATCCAGCTGCCCCCCCAGTCCTCGATCGAGGCCACCATGGAGGTGGCCACCAAGGCCCAGGCGATCCTGGCCAAGGAGAAGGAGATCATCTCCGGCGAGATCGTGGGTGGGGCCGGCTTCAACGGCGGCTCGCTCAACCAGGGGTTGTTCTTCTTCGGGCTGCGGCCGATCGATGAACGCGGCGGCAAGGGCCAGTCGGCCCAGGAGATCATCGCCAGGCTCAACAAGGAGTTCCACGCCATCCCCGGCGCCCTGGTGCTGGCCCAGTCGCCAGCTGCCGTGCCCGGCTTCAGTGCCCAGGGTGGTCTGTCGTTCCAGTTCAACGACCTCAGCAACGGTGGCTACAGCCCCACCGATCTCGCCCAGATGGCGGGCAAGCTGATCGCGACGGCCCGGGCCACGGGCGATTTCGGCAACCTCTACACCCAGTTCATCAGCGACGCGCCGGTGTGGCGGCTGGAGGTGGACCGTGACCGGATGGCCTCCCTGAATATCGACTTCGGCCAGGCCATGCAGGTGCTCGGCACGATCAACGGCGGCAGCTTCGTGAACCAGACCTACGAGAACCAGCAGTACCGCCAGGTGTACGTGCAGGCCGAAGGCAGCAAGCGGGAGGTGGTTCAGTCGCTGAACAACCTCTATGTGCCCGACCGCGGCGGCAAGCTGATTCCGCTCACCAATGTGGTGAAGGTGCGGCTGGACAGCGCCCCGCCGATCATCAGCCACTTCGATCTCTACCGCACCGTGCTGATCCAGGGTGTGGAGGCGATGGGGCGCAGCAGCGGCCAGGCGATCGACAGCCTGATGGCCACCTTCCGCCAGCTCAATCTCAGCAACATCGGCTCCGACTGGTCGGCCCTCACCCGCTCCGAAGTTCAGGCTGGTTCGCTGGCGGTCCTGGTGTTCGCCCTGGGGATCGTGGTGGTGTATCTGGTGCTCTCGGCCCAGTACGGCAGTTACATCGACCCGCTGATCATCCTGATGACGGTGCCCCTGGCCATGCTCGGCGCCCTGGCCCTGCTGGTGCTGCGCGGCCAGGTGAACAATGTGTATGCCCAGGTGGGCCTGGTGACCCTGGTCGGGCTGGCGGCCAAGAACGGCATCCTGATCGTGGACCTGGCCAACCAGCGGATGGAGCAGGGCATGGCGGCCACGGAGGCTGCGATCGGCGCGGCCAGCTCGCGCCTGCGGCCGATTCTGATGACGGCAATGGCGGCCCTCGCGGGCTTCTTCCCCCTGCTGGTGGCCAGCGGCGCCGGAGCCCTGAGCCAGCGGTCGCTCGGGGCGGTGATCTTCGGCGGCCTGCTGGTGGCCACGGTGCTGAGCCTGTTCGTGGTGCCCTCCTTCTATGTGTTGATGAAGCAGCTGGAGGCCGCCTGGTTCCCGGCAAGTGCCCAGACCGATCCGCTGGCCCCTGAGGGGCCTCCACCGGCCTGATCCCCGCCATGCCGCTTCCCCATCCACCCGGGTACCAAAGGCGCCGGCAGCGTCGGGTTGACCGCCGCCGCATCCTGCTCAGCGCCGTTCTGGCCGCCGGTGCCGCCAGCCTGCTGCTGGTGCTGGTGCATCGCGCCGCCCGCACGCCGGGGGAGCCGCTGCGCCCGGTGCCCCTGCTGAGGGCACTGCTGCTGGTGGGTGGGGCGGCCGGCTGTGCCGCCTGGGGCGAGACCATGCGCCAACTGGCTCTCACCCAGCTGGGGGAACCCCTGGGGCCGGAGGACATCTGACCCGTGCAGCACGCTGATGCCGGCACGAATCAAGGTACTGTGCGGGCAACGGCGTGGTTCCACCCAGCAATGCGGCCCTTCAGAGCGCTCCGGAGCGTGGCCTCCCTTCAAGTTGGAACGAATCGATGGGCCGTTGGCGCTGAGATGTTCGCCCTGTCCCTGTCCCTGTCCCTGTCCCTGTCCCTGTCCCTGTCCCTGTCCCTGTCCTGAGATGACGCCACTGTCGCCGTCTTTCCTGCGGGGCTGGGCTGGGGGACTGGGCCTGACCGTGCTGCTCGGCCTGGCTGCGGCGGGGTGTCAGCCCAAGCCTGGGCCGCCCGCGCAACGGGCCCTGCCCGTGCAGGCCGTGCCCGTGAGCGCAGCCGTGTTCAGCCAGAACGTGGATACGGTGAGCACCCTGGAGGCCATCGACGAGGTGGCGCTGGCGGCCCAGGCCAGCGGCCGGATCGAGCAGTTGCTGGTGCGCCAGGGCGATGTGGTGCGCCAGGGCCAGCGGCTGCTCGTGCTCGACCAGGTGCAGGTGCGCGCCGACGTGGCTGCCCTGCGTGCCCAGACCGAAACCGATCGGATCAACTACGCCCGTTTCGAGCAGCTGGCTCGCGTCGGCGCCGACACGGCCCTGCGCCGTGATCAGGCCCGCCAGCAGTACATCTCCTCCCGCCAGGCCCTGGTGGCCCGCCAGGCCGATCTGCAGTTCCGCGACCTCGAGGCGCCGATCGCTGGCGTGGTGGGCGACGTCCAGGTGAAACAGGGCGACGTGATCCAGGCGGGGGCGCCGTTCACCACGATCATCCGCAACGATCGCCTGCTGGCCCGGGTGGACGTGCCGGCGATTTTTTCCGACCGGGTGCGGCTGGGCCAGTCCGTGGTGCTGATGGATCCAGTGAGCAATGCGCCCCTGGCCGAGGGCCAGGTGCGCTCGATCGATCCCGGGGTGGTGGCTTCCAGCCAGTCGCTGCTGGTGAAAGCTGAATTCCCCAATTCCCGCGGTGATCTGCGCACCGGCATGCGCACCCGCACCCGGCTGGTGCTGGACACCCGCCAGCAGCCGGCCGTGCCCTTCGCCGCGGTCACCCAGGTGGCCGGCCAGAGCTTTGTGTTTGTGGTGGGGGGGCTGGAGCAGCTGCGCAACAACCCCGGCCGCCTGGATGCCGGCCGCCTTGCGGCCCTGCCGGCTGATGGCCGCTTTGCCTTGCAGGTGCCGGTGAAGCTGGGCCCCCTGCAGGACAACCGCTACCCGGTGCTCAGCGGGCTCACGGCGGGCCAGCAGGTGATCACCACCAACCTGCTCAACCTGCGCCACGGCTCGCCGGTGCAGGTGAACTGAGCAGGCCCCGCCATGTCGCCGTCCAACCGTTTCATCGTCCGCCCCGTGCTCACCACGGTGTGCAGCCTGCTGGTGGTGTTCGCCGGGTTGATCGCCCTGCCCCTGCTGCCGATCGAGAGCCTGCCGGACATCGCCCCGCCCACGGTGAACGTGAGCTCCCGGTACGTGGGTGCCGACGCGGTGAGCGTGGAGCAGGGGGTGACGAGTGTGCTCGAGCAGCAGATCAACGGGGTGGAGAACATGGAGTTCATCACCTCCACCAGTGGCGCTGACGGCACCAGCAGCATCACGGTGGCCTTCGCCAGCGGCAGCAACCGCGATATCAACCAGGTGAACGTGCAGAACCGGGTGTCGCTGGCCCAGCCCCGGCTGCCCGATGAGGTGCGCCAGGCGGGCGTCACCGTGAACCAGGCCTCCACCTCGATCCTGCTGGTGGCCAACTTCAGCAGTGAGGACGCCGCCAATCCCTACAGCGTGGAGATGATCAGCGGCCTGCTGGATCAGAACCTCACCGATGCCATCCGCCGGGTTCCGGGGGTGGGCAGCCTCACCTATTTCGGCAACCGGGAACTGGCCTATCGCCTCTGGCTGGATCCCGCCCGGCTCACCGCCAATGGCCTCAGCGCCGACGACGTGGTGACGGCGGTGCGCAGCCAGAACCGGCTGGTGCCGGCGGGCCAGATCGGTGGGGCGCCGGCACCCCCCGGCCAGCAGTACACCCTCTCGGTGCAGCTGCAGGGGCGGCTCACCAGCATTGCCGACTTCGAAAACCTGATCCTGCGCACCAGTGCCGATGGCGGCCTGCTGCGCCTGCGCGATGTGGGCCGGGTGACCCTCGGCGGTGAATCGTTCGATGTGGAGGCCAGCGACCTGCGCGGCGTCCCCTCGGTGGGCATGGCCATCTACCAGCTCAGTGGCAGCAATGCCCTGGAGGTGTCGCGCGGAGTGAAGGAGGTGCTGGCCGAGTTCGAGCCGCTGATGCCCGTGGGCATGACCATGGAGCTCATCTACGACAACACCGATTTCATCAATGCCTCGATTGAGGGGGTGAGCAGTGCCCTGCGCGATGCGGTGGTGCTGGTGGTGCTGGTGCTGTTCATCTTTCTGCAGGACTGGAAGGCCACCCTGGTGCCGGCGATCGCCATTCCCGTGGCCCTGGTGGGCACCTTCGCCTTCGTGAAGGCCTTTGGCTTCTCCCTCAACCAGCTCACCCTGTTCGGTCTGGTGCTGGCCACGGGCCTGGTGGTGGATGACGCCATCACCGTGGTGGAGGACACGGCCACCAAGAAGGCCTCGGGCCTCTCGGCCCTCAACGCTGCCCGGGCCACCATGGATGGCCTGTTCGGGGCGGTGATCGCCACCTCCCTGGTGCTGCTGGCCGTGTTCGTGCCGGTGCTGTTCTTCCCCGGTGCCACCGGCACGATCTACCAGCAGTTCGCCGCCACCATCCTCTTCTCGGTGGCCATCTCCACCTTCAACGCCCTCACCTTCTCGCCGATGCTCTCGGCCCTCTTGCTGGCCCGGGACGACGCGCCCCCCAGCCGCCGCACCTATGCGATCGCCGGTGGGTTCATCGGCCTGATCTATGGCCTGCTGCTGGGCGGCAGCGGCGTGGTGCCGGCCCTGTTCGCCCTGGTGGTGGGGGTGGTGGTGGGCTTCGGCCTGTCGCTGCTCACCCGTCTGCCCCTGCGCCTGCCCTTTGCCCTCGGGGCCCTGGCCGTGGCCCTGGCGGCCGTGCCCGGCATCCAGCCCTGGCCCGTGCTGCTGTTCGGCCTGCTCGGGGCGCTGTTCGGCTGGGGCACCCCCTGGATCTTCGCCCTGTTCAACCGTGGCTATGGGCGCGTTCAGTCCACCTATCAGGCCCTGCTTGATGTCAGCCTGAGCCGGCGCCGGCTGGTGCTGGCGGCTCTGGCGGCGGGGGTGGTGCTCACCGGCTTCGCCTTCACCGCCATGCCCACCGGCTTCGTGCCGATCGAGGACCAGGGCTACGCCATCGGCATCGTGCAGCTGGCCGACGGCCAGCCCCTGGGCCAGACCCGGGCCGTGAACAACCGGGTGGCGGAGGTGCTGCGCAGCGAACCGGACATCGTGAGCGCTGCCCTGTTCAGCGGCGCCAGCCTCGAGGGCAGCAGCCCCAACCGGGGCGTTTTCTTCTTCGGCACCAAGCCCTGGGAGGAGCGTCCTCAGGCTGATCAGAGCCTGGAGGCAATCGTGGGTCGCCTCAATGTCAAACTGGCGCCGATCCAGGAAGCCCGGATCGTGGTTGTGGAGCCGCCGGCCATCCCGGGCTACGGCACAGGCGGCGGCTTCGAGCTGCAGCTGCTCGACCAGAGCAGCGGCGCCCTCAGCCTCGGTGACTTCGCGGCGGTGGCTGACCAGCTGGTGGCTGAGGCCAATGCCAGCGGCCGCTTCCAGCGGGTGTTCACCCAGTTCTCGCCAGAGGCGCCCCAGCTGCAGGTCACGGTGGACCGCGACCGCCTGGCTGCCCTGAATGTGGATTACGGGGCGGCCATGCGGGCGATCAGCCTGAACATCGGCGGCTTTTTCGTCAACGACACCTTTGATGAGGGCCGGGTGCGGAGGGTGTTCGTGCAGGCCGACGCCAGCAAGCGCGCCAGCCCCGACCAGCTGGCGGCCCTCACAGTCAACGACCGCTCCGGCAAGCCCGTGCCGCTGTCGGAGTTCATCCAGCTGGAGCAGCGCTCCGGGCCTTCGCTGATTCCCCGCTTCAACCTGTTCCGCAGCATCAAGGTGGAGGGCCTGGCCGCCTCCGGTGTGAGCTCTGGTGAGGCGATCAACACGATCCGCGACCTGTTCCAACAGCTCGACCAGCCGGTGATCGGCTCCGACTGGACCGGCATCTCCCGCGAGGAGATCCAGGCCGGCGCCCTGGCTGTGGTGGTGTTCGCCCTGGGGATTGTGGTGGTGTATCTGGTGCTGGCGGCCCAGTACGAGAGCTACACCGATCCGCTGATCATCCTGATGACGGTGCCCACCGCCATGCTCGGGGCCCTGCTCTTCCTCACCCTGCGCCAGGAGGTGCTCAACATCTACGCCCAGGTGGGGCTGGTGATGCTGATCGGTCTGGCGGCCAAGAACGGCATCCTGATCGTGGATCTGGCCAACCAGCGGCTGGATGAGGGCTGCACGCCCCTGGAGGCCGCGCGGGAGGCTGCCATCTCCCGCTTCCGGCCGATTCTGATGACGGCTATCTCTTCCCTTTTCGGCTTCCTGCCGCTGGTGCTGGCCAGTGGCGCGGGGGCCCGCAGCCAGGCCTCGCTGGGCACGGTGGTGTTCGGCGGCCTCACCGTGGCCACGGTGCTGTCGCTGCTGGTGGTGCCGGCCTTTTATGTGGTTCTCAAGCAGCTCACCGCCGCGGCTCCAGCCCCCGAGCAGCCGGTCTGACCATGGCAGCCCAGCCTCCAAAACCAGTTTCCCAGGCTCGCTTCCGTGGGCGCAGGATCCTGGAGGTGGGGCTGATCGGTGCCGCCCTCGGGCTGGGGTTGGCTCTGGTGCTGCGGCGGATCGTGGCCCGCACCCCTGCCCAGATCTCCGCCACGGCCCTGTTCTGGCTGCTGGTGCTGCTGCCGGGCTTCGGACTTGTGGCCGGCATGGCGATCGAGGCGGTGCGTCAGCTGCAGGTGGCCAGTCCCGAGCCGGAGTACCACCCGCGTCACCAGCACAGTCGAGGACGGGGAGACAAGCCCCCGGGTTGATCGAGAGCCGGTTCAGATCAGCGGATCACAAACTCAGGTGATCACGGTGGGCCTTTCCATGCCGGTGCGCGTCTTGATCTCCGCCAGGCCGTCGATGGCGCTGATCAGATCACCAAGGGCGGCCTGGGCATCCTGGGCCAGGTTGCCGCTGGGGGGCACGTAGCTCTCCAGATACACCCGCAGCGTGGCGCCCTGGGTGCCGGTGCCCGAGAGGCGCAGCACCACGCGGCTGCCGTCATCGAGCAGCAGGCGCAGGCCCTGGCCGCTGGTGAGCGAGCCATCCACCGGGTCGGTGTAGGCGAAGTCGTCGGCGGTGGCGATCGTGCGGCCGGCGAACGCCTGGCCCACCAGCGCCGGTTGCATCGCCTTCACCCGGTCGTAGAGGCCGTGGGCGGCCTCGCTGGCAATCGCCTCGTAGTCGTGGCGGGAGTAGTAGTGCCGGCCGAAGCGGCTCCAGTGCTCCGCCATGATCCGGCTCACGGGCTCGCGCTTCTTGGCCAGGATGTTGAGCCAGAACAGCACGGCCCAGAGGCCGTCCTTCTCGCGGATGTGATCGGAGCCGGTGCCGAAGCTCTCCTCGCCGCAGAGGGTGATCCGGCCGGCATCGAGCAGGTTGCCGAAGAACTTCCAGCCCGTGGGCGTTTCGAAGCAGGGCAGGCCCAGCTCCTTGGCCACCACATCGGCGGCGGCGCTGGTGGGCATCGAGCGGGCCACGCCGGCCAGGCCGCCGGCATAGCCGGGAATCAGGGTGGCATTGGCGGTGAGCACCGCCAGGCTGTCGCTGGGGTTCACGAAGCAGCGGCTGCCCAGAATCATGTTGCGATCGCCATCGCCATCGCAGGCGGCGCCGAAGCGGTAGGCGTCGCTGCCCAGCAGCAGCTCGGCCAGCTCGTGGGCATAGGTGAGGTTGGGGTCGGGGTGGCCGCCGCCGAAGTCCTCCAGCGGCACGCCGTTGCGCACCGTGCCCGTCGGCGCCCCCAACAGCTCCTCGAGGATGCGTGTGGCATAGGGGCCGGTCACGGCGTGCATGGCGTCGAAGGCCACGGGAAAATCGCCGCGCAGCAGCTCGCCGATGGCGTCGAAGTCGAACAGCTTCTGCATCAGGGCCACGTAGGCCTCGACGCCGTCGACCACCTCCACGGCCATTTCGCCGAGCTGCTGGCTGCCGGGCTGGTCCAGCACCAGCTCCGGGGCGCCCTCGAGGATGCGGTAGCCGTCGAGCGTCTGGGTGACGGCGTAGATGGCTTCGGTGATCGACTCGGGGGTGGGGCCGCCGTTGGCGCCATTGATCTTGACGCCGAAGTCGCCGTCGGGGCCGCCGGGGTTGTGGCTGGCCGAGAGAATCACCCCGCCGATGGCCCCGTTCTGGCGGATCAGGTTGGAGGCGGCGGGGGTGGAGAGGATGCCGCCGGTGGTGGTGATCAGCCGGGCCACGCCGTGGGCCGCGGCCATGCGGGCGATCACGCCGATGGCGCGGCGGTTGCCGTAGCGGCCGTCGCCGCCCACCACCAGGGTGCCGCCGGCCACGCCGGGCAGCACCTGCAGGCTGGCCTCGATGAAGCTCTCCAGGTAGTGGGGCGTCTCGAACTGTCTGCTGCTCTTGCGCAGGCCGGAGGTGCCGGGCTTCTGGTCGCTGAACGGGCTGTCCAGACTGACCTGGCGGATGGAGCTGGCTGCAGCCATGGGGCGGGCGCGGAGCGCGCCCAAACTAACCCTGGCGCCCCTGGGCGCCGGTGAGCCCGGCGACGTTGCCCTGGATCGCCATCAAGGCCGGGGGCTTGGGGTGGGGCTGAAAATGGTTCGTTGGTTGGCGCCGCCGGCCCCCGGGGTGGCCCCAGGGCTGGCTGGCTGGGGGCGCCGTTGCTGGCAGACCCGCACCAGGTCGAGCCCGACCCGTTCCAGCTGGTCGCGGCGGTTGAAGCTGTTGCTGGCGGCCACCACGGCCCGTTCCCGGATCTGCCAGAGCACGTCCTTGCAGCTGCCCGGCAGGCGCGGATGGTCGAGCAGGGGGTCGGCGCGGCGACGGGCCTGGTCACAGGGGGCGCTCGTGTTCTCCCGGCCGCAGGTGAACACCAGCTGCTGTAGATCCCGCAGCTCCTGCTCGCTGGGGAAGGGCGGCTCCTGCTGACGAGCCAGGACCGCTGCTGTCTGCAAGCTTGCAGCCATGGCCAGGCTGCCGGCAACGAGCCGCAGGCCCTGGGTTGCGGCTGGGCGAGGCGAGCGCACGGAACGGGCGACCATCGGCAGGGGCTGGTTCGGGGTCGGCTCAGCCATCATGGCCGGGGCATGGGGCCGCTGGCGGCAGCCGGGTCACGCCCTGGCGCAACTGGCGCTGGTCATGGCGCCAGCGGCTGGCAATGGCCGGGCCGAGCAGGGGAGCGCTGCCGCCGAGCAGGCGGCGCAGCCAGGGCCGCTCCAGCAGCAGTCGGCCCCGGGCGGTTTCCTCGGCCTGCAGCTGCTGCAGCCGGCTCACCTCAGGCCGGCGCAGGGCCTCAATCCTGGCCAGCACCTGATCCAGTGCCTCTGCCGGTTCCTGCTGCTCCGCCAGCAACAGGGGCAGCAGTTCCTGGGCTGCCACCCAGGCATCGCGCAGCGCCAGGTTGATGCCCTGGGCCCGCACCGGACTGAGGGGATGGGCCGCGTCGCCCAGCAGCAACAGGCTGGGCTGCCACCAGCGCTCGGCCTGGCCCACCTGCACCTGCAGGGGCGTGGGCCGCCCCAGCCCACCCTCCTGTTCACCCCACCACGCGGCCAGATCCAGCGGCATCTGTGCGGCCAGCTGGGCGTGCCACCCTCGGCTGCCGCCGTCCGGCTCCCCATCGCGCCGCAACCAGCCCAGCTGCACCGCCCCATCCGCCGTATCGAACAGGCTGACCAGCCCCGCCGGCCCCACCACCGTGGTGAACAGTCCCTGCAGCGGTGATGGGCCGCTCTGGGGCAGGCCAAACCAGAGCAGCCTAAAGGGCTCGCCCTGGGGGCGCAGGGCCAGTGCGGCCTGCTCGCGTAGCTGGGAGCTGCGGCCGTCGGCCGCCACCACCAGCCGGGCGGCCAGGCTGCGGCCATCGGCCAGGCGCACGCCGCTCACCCGCCGCTCCTGCCACTCCAGCGCCTGCACCCGCTGGCCCTGCAGCACGGTGGCACTGGGCAGCGCCGCCACCTGCTGGATCAAGCTGCCGAGCAGAGCCGGCTGGTGGATCAGCCTGCAGCCCTGGCAGCCGGGGCCCTCCAGGGGCTCGGCCAGCCGGAACAGCTCCCGGCCGTCGAACAGGAAGCGCCACCCCGCCAGGGGCCGCTGGGGGATGGTCGCTGGCAGGGGCAGCAACCCCATGGCGTCCAGGGCGGCGAGGCCATGGGGCAGCAGCGCTTCGCCCCGAAACCGCCGCCCCGGGGAGTGGCTGGCTTCAATCAGAACCACCGGCACGCCCTGGCGCCCCAGCAGCAGCGCCAGGCTGGCCCCGGCGGGCCCCGCGCCCACCACCACAACCTGACCTGGGCCTGAGGTCGCCAGCGGAGTCACGTCGGGCAGCGGCTCAGCGCCAGCGCTCAAAGAAAGGCGTGGTAGCTGGGGTTGCTCTGGCCATCGGGATTGTGCTGCCCCATCAATTCCGTCTTCTTGGCCAGCAGGTAGTCCACCAGTTCCTGCTGCACCTCCAGCAGCTCCCGCGTGCAGCCGCGGAAGGCGGCCCTGTGGCGGATCTCATCGTGCCGGGTGTGCAGATCCCGCAGCATCAGCTGGATGGCATCCAGGGTGGCCAGTTGCTGGGCGTCAGCGGGCATGGTCACAGCGTTGACAGAGGAGTTGTCCGCATTCTGACCTCAGCTCCCCATGGCGCCTCCAGCTCCGCACTGTTGCTGCAGTCGCTCCCGCTTGCGCTGCAGCCGGGCCGTGACGCCCAGTTCAGCCCCTTTCCAGAGTCGGTCCACTTCGGCGCGGAAATGGGCGGCCAGCAGGGGTGAATCAATCACCAGCAGGGTTTCGTCGTTCTTGTGGGCCGCGGACGGGCTCCAGTTGAACGACCCGGTGATCACCCGCCGGTCGTCGAGCACGGCGAACTTGTGGTGCAGCTTGTCCCCTGCAGCCAGCCTGGGGGTGCCCACCCCCTCGATCGGCTCCTGGCGGGGTTGGTTCTCGCGCTGCACCAGGCAGCGGTGATCCGGCAGTTCCATCCCCAGGAGGTCGAGCACCTCGCTGAAGTACCGGTTGGAGAAGCCGGGATCCACCAGCAGGCGGATGTCCACACCCTTGTCGTGCAGGGTGCTCACCCGGTTGCCGAGCTGCTGGGAGGAGAACACGAACAGGGCCAGATCGGCCCGTTTGCGGGTGCCGGCGAGCAGGTCGTCGAGCAGCTGCAGTCCGTGGTGCTGTTCGCGGCTGCGGTGGGGCGCGAACAGCACGCCCACCGGCACATCGCCCACCTTCACCCAGCGGATCGGTTCACTGGTCTTGCCCAGCCCGAAGCGGCTGTCCGCGGCGCCACCCGGTCCATCCCCCCACATCCGTTCGAACTCCTCGCGGAACAGGCCGGCCAGTTCCGGGCTGTTCAGCCGCAGCAAGTGGTTCACGTTGCCGCGGGTGCGCGGGTCGTCCGGATCGCCGTGCGTGCAGGAGGAGGTGAAGTTGGTGGATCCGGTGATCACCTCGCGGTTGTCGATCACCATGAATTTGTGGTGCATCAGGCCGCTGCCGGCACTGCCGTTGGCGGTGTCGTCGATCACGGCAACCCCGCCACGGCGCAGCACCACCAGGGCGTCGGCGCCGCCGAGGGCCTGGAGCTGGGCCTGGCGATGGCGCTCGCGGGGCGTGAGATCCGCCGGGTGCTGTTCACTCCAGGGGGTGCTGTACGTGTTTTCCAGCACCACTCGCACCCGAACGCCCTGGCGCTGGCGGGCCACGAGGGCCTCGGCGATGCGCGGCAGGGTGAGCTCCTGCACGGCCACGAGAATCTCCTGGCGGGCATCGGCGATGCCTTGCAGCACGAAGGCTTCGAGGTCGTCGCCCTGGCGCCACTGGCCATCCACCGGGCTGCGGTAGCGGCTGGAGGCGTTGTGGTTGAAGGCCACGCTGATCCCCTCGGGCAGGGGCAGACGGGGCGGGGGGTCACCCAGCAGCTGGGCCTGGGCACTGCAGCCGCACACCAGCAGAGCGAGCAGGGCCAACCAGCCGGCCCGGGAACCACGACGGGGCATCACCCTGGAGCAACTGCCCACAGGGTTGCCCCCGGCCGTCAGTGCTCGGCGGGCATCTCGGCGGTTCGCAGCATCAGCACAAACCACACGGTGCCCAGGCCAACGGCGGTGAGCAGGGCAGCGGGGAGTCCGGCTGAGCGCAGCACCAGGGGCACCGCCACGGGAAAAGCGATGGCCCCGGCCAGGGGGGTGAAGGCCACCACCACCCGTTTCAACTGCAGGTTGGCCATTGGTTCAGAACCACTCGCTCACAGCCTTGTCGGCCGGATTGCTGTTGTCTTCCGGGGTGGTGCGCCGGAATTCAAGGGTGATGTTGCGCTTCTGCACGCCGTCGGCGGCCACCGCCTCGATCGGGTAGAGCTGCTGGCCATCGCGGAAGGGCACTTGCACCCGGAAGGTGCCATCAGACGAGAGGGGCACGTCCTCACCGCCGATGCTCAGGCGAGCCGAGGGGTCGGTGGCGCCGTAGACGATCAGCTCGGCATCGGCCACCAGCCAGAAGGAGCGCTGCCGGGGGGCCACGCCGCCGATGCCGGAATCCCTGCCACTGGCCCAGATACCAGCACCGGAGGCGTTGAGTTCGCTGGTGTCGAGGCCGGCGGCCTCCAGTTCGTGGAAGGCCTCGGAGCCGCGGCTGATGCGTCGCCACTGGCTGGTGGCGCTCTGGTAGAGGCGCTCGTGCAGACCGGTGTCGGCCGGTTCGACCGGCGCGGGGGCAGGCAGGGGAACCGCGGTGGGGGTCTCCAGGGAGAAGGGCACGAACTGGTCGAGGATCTGCTCGCTGGGGTGGAGGGCCGGCACGCGGGCCACCGAGGAGAAGGCCAGGGAGATCCAGCCGCCACCGTTGGTGCGGTAGCCGAGCTCCACCCGGTAGTCCCGGTCGCTGAGGGGAACCGGCAGGTACCACTCGGTGGAGTGGCTGTCCACGATCACCTCCTGGAGGGTGTGGGGGTGGGCCGATCCGCCGGGCAGACCCGTCACGTCCGCGACACGCAGGGCCAGCTGGCTGGCGCCGGTGGCCTGGGCCTGCTCCCGGTCGGTCTCCGACACCTCCCAGAACACGTAGGCCCACTGGGGATCCCGGGGCAGAAACACCACGCTGGTTTCCGCCATCGGCCGGGGGGCCGGCGTCATCTCGGCCTCGATCGCCTTGAGGCTGGGTTCGTGGGTGTCCTGGCGCTCCTCGATCGCCGCCACCAGTTCATCCTTGGATTTGCGGCTGTACAGAGCCACGCCCAGATCGCTGGCGACCTGGCGCAACTGCCGCAGTGTCAACCTGGCCAACGAGCTGAAGGAAGGGCTCACAGCGAAAGATTTGGTTTGGGATCAGTGTGATCGACTCTCCCACCGGTTGCCGAGGTTGGTGCGGGGGAGTCAGCATCCACTGACCGGTTGTGTCCAGCCGCTGGGTCACAAAAAAGGCGACCCCTGGGTCGCCTGGATTCCGTGGTGGTGCCCCAGGGTGTGGGGATGGGTGCCCTTGGGCTGCGGCTGGGGCTGGGGCGATGGCGACCTCAGCGGCCGATGCTGCGGTAGGGCACCTTGGCCAGGTAATCGATGTCGGCACTGCCGGAGGCGCCGCTGACCCGCATCGCCGGCATGCTGCGCACGATCGAGAGGTAGTCCTCGGGGAAGCCGCCACGGCGCTGGCGGGAGCGCTCGGGGAAGGCCTTGGCGGTGCCTGTGTACACCACCTGGGGGAAGCCCAGGATGCCCCGGTAGTAGGCGTCGTAGCGGGGGCTGGTGATGTTGAAGGGGGTTTCGCCCAGATCGCGGCTGCCCACCACCCGGTTGCGGTGGTAGGGCACGGTGTCGTAGCCGAAGGCCTCCAGATATTCCGGGGAATCGAGGATGTCATCCACCATCCCCTTCACGCCGCGGGTCATCAGCACCGCCGACCAGGCGATCTCCTCGGACTTGCCATGGGTCTTGCGGCCTAGCAGCTTCTCCACCAGGTGGCGGGCCACCTTGTAATTGTTGTTGAGGTTGTAAAAACTGCGTGTGAAGGTGTCGGAGAGACACAGGGAGCGGATGAAGTCACGCACGGTGATCTGGCCGTCGCGCAGCTGCGACTCCAGGGTGCGGTCCCGATCCACCTTGAAAGCGTGGAAAAAGATCTGGCGGTAGGCCGCTTCAATCACGAAGTTCTGATCTTCGCGATCCATGGCCTTCTCCATGGAAACGGCCTTCGGGTCCTCATCCGAACCCACGCGCAGGGAATCAACCCGGGAGTTCTGGGTGGTGGGCGCGTACTTCAGGAGGGGCAGGGCCACGCGAATTCAGCATCCGTCGCCGTGGATCGTAGAAGTGTCCCCAGGTCCCCACTGCCCCCTCCCTGGCCAGGGCTCACAGTCCGTAACGTTCGTCACAGCGTCAGGGTGGCCTTCACCAGCCCAGGGGCGAGAGGGCCTGTCCGCTGGCGGCGCTGCTGGTCATCCCGGGCCCGTCAGCTGGGGGTGTGTCGAGCACGCGGGTCTCGATGCAGAAGGAGGCCGTGTTGGAGAGCCCCTCCACGGTGCTCGTGCGCAGGCGCACGTTCGGGCCGGCGAAGCTGAAGCGCTCCAGGCTGTTCATCGTCTCGTAACTGGTGGTGAGCAGCAGCCCGTCGCGCTCGTCCATGGCGAAGCGGCCGGCCACCGGCGCCGTTTCCGCGTAGCCGCGGTCGCGCAGCAGCAGCCCCTGGCGGCCGTACTGGTCGCTGGGGATCAGGGCAAACACGCTCTCCCCCTCATGGGCTTCGCCGGCCTTGTCCCAGGCCATCGAGGCATTCCAGGTCACCCGGCAGCCCCCCACCAGCTCGGCCGGGTTCTGGCCGTGCAGCTCGGCGATCGCCACCAGCCGCGGGTCGTGGGCCTGGAGCTCCACCACCTCGATCCAGGAGTCGCCGGCCTCGGCACGGCGGTGCAGCAGGTGGTGGCTGCTGCGCTGGGAGCGCCAGCGGCCGCAGCTCAACCGAAAGAAACTGATGGCGTCGGCGATCGGCTCGGTGCGGTCTGGGGCTTCGCTGGCGGGGCTCACAGCGGCGGGGCAGCTGGGGACATGATCGCAAGGTGCCGCGTGCCCTGGAATGGCCCTTGGGGTGATGGCGGCCCTGGCCGGGGCCCTGAGCTGGACCCTGGCCAGCGGCCTGTGGCGGCGCCTGCCCACCTCCCTGGGCCCGGCTGGGCTGAACCTGCTCAAGAACCTGCTGGCCCTGGGGCTGCTGCTACCGCTGCTGCCATGGCTGGCCCAGCCCCTGGCGCCGCGGCAGGCGGTGCTGCTCCTGGCCAGTGGCGTGCTGGGCATCGCCGCTGGAGACAGTTTCTATTTCGCCGCCTTGCGCCGCCTCGGCACCCGCCGCACGCTCACGCTGGAGGCCGGCGGACCCGTGCTCACCAGCGCCGCCGGGATGGTGCTGCTGCTGGAGGTGCCCAGCCCCCGCCAGTGGTTCGGCGTGGCCCTGGTGTGCCTGGCCCTGCTGCTGGTGGCTGGCCAGGCGCCCCCGGGCGATCGCCGGGGCCGGCTGCAGCGGCAGCAGGGGCTGGGGTTGGGGCTGGGACTGCTGGCCCTGGCGTGCGGCAGCGCCGGCGCGCTGCTGGCCAGGGCGGCGCTGCGGGCCACACCCTTGCCGCCGCTGCAGGCGGCGGCCCTGCGCCTGGGCGGGGCGGTGCTGGTGATGCTGCCGCTGCTGCCGGGCCTCGGCAAGCTCCTGCGTCGCCGCTGGGGCCCAAGGCCCGCCCAGGTTCGCTGGCTGCTGCTGCTGGCCGCCACCCTGCTGGGCACGGTGGCCGGGATCGCCCTGCAGCAGCTGGCCCTCGCCCAGCTGCCGGTGGGGCTGGCGGTGTCCCTGCTCTCCACCTCGCCGGTGATGGCGGTGCTGCTGGCGGGGGCGGAAGGGGACCGGCCCGGCTGGCGGGGCTGGCTGGCGGCCCTACTGGTGCTGGCCGGGATGGCGCTGCTGTTGCTCCAGCCGGCTGTCAGCCTGGGATCGGGCCCAGCGGATCAGCTGCTCCAGGTTGAGGGCCAGGGGGCTGCAGCCGGCCTCGCTGGCGATCTGCTCAAGCTGCTGGCCCAGGCCGATCAACTGCTGGCGGAAGGCGTCGCGGAAGCCTGGATCGCCGCTCACGGCAGGCTGGTGATCGAGCCAGTGTTCCAGTTGCTGGGCTGAGGGGAGGGGCCCCCCGCTGCGGTCAGCCATGGTCTGAAAGCTGCGCAGGCCATGGGCCAGCAGGCGCAGGTGATGGCGCTCCCGATGGGGGAGCAGGGTGCTGTCGAGCAGCTCCGCCTCGGCCTGGCTGATGGGGCTGGTGTCTTCAGGCGGGCCCATCGGCAGGGCTCAGGCGGAAGCCGCAGGAGTGGCCCTGCTCCAGGCGCCAGTGCACCCGCTCCACCTGGCAGTCGGGGAAGGTGGAGCGGATCAGTTGCAATTCCTGGTCGCACACGCAGGGGAAGCGCTCGGCGATCCGCATCACGGAGCAGTGGAACTCACTGAACAGCCAGGCCTTGCCGTCGGGGTCCTGTGTGCATTCCGCCACGTAGCCCTCCCGGCGACGCAGGTCCACCAGCTGCTCCAACCGGTTCTGCAGGCTGCCGGTGCCGATCTGCAGGCGGTAGGTCTGGGCCTTCTGCAGGGCCTGCTGGGCCATCAGCTGCTGCACCGTTCCCGGCGAGAGCGTGTCGGCCATCGACTCGAGCAGTCCAAGCGCAAACTGTTGGCCGCCATCGGGGAACTGGGAACGTCCCTCCGCGGTGAGGTGCCAGCGGTTGGTGGGGCGACCGGGTCCCTCCGGCGCGGGACTCGAGGCCACCAGGCCCTCTTCCTCCAGCCCACGCAGATGGCGGCGCATGATCTGAACCGACACGCCGAGGAGCTCCGCGAGCTGGGCGGCGGTGGTTTCCCCGAGCCGCAGGAGCAGGGCAAGAGCAGACTCCCGGGTGGAGCTGCTGGAGCCGGGCGCGTCAAGCTGGCTTGCCGAAGGCGCCATGGTCGTCAAGGCTGCAGGATCAATGGACTCGGGCGACGTCCTCTGGAGTGGCCGAGAAGATTGGGGTGGAGGGGGAGTCATGGCCCATGCCAGGCCACCACACCATGCCACGCATGCGCGGCGATTGGGGGGGCGACTCCTCGGTCCGGGCTGCACAATGGCTGGGACCCACAGGCGTCGGCGTCCTGTCCTAGGCTGCCAATAAGGAAACAATAGTGTTTCCTAACCTGCTGCCAGGTTTCGATTCCGTCCCGTCTTCCCGCCCGTTCCCCCGCTCAGTTCCTGCCCCTCAGTTCTGTCAACTGATTCATTCACCAGATCCAGGCTTTCCACTTGATCTCTGCAGCGTTCGATTCGGCTGCCGCCTTGAATCGCCGCCGACAAGAGATCGAGTCCGCCCCGGCATCCGGCGAATCGGTCTGATCTTCTGGGTGACCCGATGAGCGATGGCCCGGGTGATGGTCGAGTCCAGCGCAACCCATTCGCCGCCATGTCTGATTCTCCCGCCAGCTCCGCAGCCGCTGCCGACAGCCTGGAGGTGATCCGCAAGTTTGCCGAGACCTACGCCCAGCGCACCGGCACCTACTTCTGCAGCGACCCCGGTGTCACGGCTGTGGTGCTGGAGGGTCTGGCCCGTCATAAGGATGAGCTGGGTGGTGCCCTTTGTCCCTGCCGCCACTACGAAGACAAAGAGGCTGAGGTGTCCCAGGCCTTCTGGAACTGCCCCTGTGTGCCCATGCGTGAGCGCAAGGAGTGCCACTGCATGTTGTTCCTCACCGAGGACAACCCGTTTCGTGGTGAGCATCAGACCATTTCGATGGATGCGATCAAGGCCGCCACGGCCGGCAACTGAACTTTTCTCTGCCGACAGGTAACACCTTAAGCCATGACCAGTACAGTCACCGTTGGAGATCTGGTTTCGCAGCCCTACAAGTATGGCTTCGTCACCGACATCGAAACCGAGAAGATCGCCAAGGGGCTCAGTGAGGACGTGGTGCGGCTGATCTCTGCCAAGAAGGAAGAACCGGCTTTCCTGCTCAACTTCAGGCTGCGGGCTTTCCGCCAGTGGCAGCAGATGGAGGAGCCCGACTGGGCGGCCCTGGGCTATCCGGCGATCGACTACCAGGACATCGTCTATTACGCCGCTCCCAAGCAGCAGCAGAAAAAGACCAGCCTCGATGAGGTGGATCCCAAGCTGCTGGAAACCTTCGACAAACTCGGGATTCCCCTGAGTGAGCAGAAGCGTCTGTCGAATGTGGCTGTCGATGCGGTGTTCGACAGCGTGTCCATCGCCACCACTTTCAGGGAGCAGCTGGCGGAGCATGGCGTGATCTTCTGCTCGATCAGTGAGGCGGTCAAGGAGTATCCCGACCTGATTGAACGTTATCTTGGTACCGTTGTTCCCAGTAATGACAACTACTTCGCTGCGCTCAACTCGGCCGTGTTCAGCGACGGCTCATTTGTGTTTATTCCGAAGGGTGTGGCATGCCCGATGGAGCTGTCCACCTACTTCCGCATCAACTCCGGCGACACCGGCCAGTTCGAGCGCACATTAATCGTGGCCGAGGAAGGGGCTTCGGTGAGCTATCTGGAGGGCTGCACGGCACCGATGTTTGACACCAACCAGCTGCACGCGGCGGTGGTGGAGCTGGTGGTACTCGATGACGCCTCGATCAAATACTCCACCGTGCAGAACTGGTACGCCGGCGATGAGAATGGCGTGGGCGGCATCTACAACTTCGTGACCAAGCGTGGCCACTGCCGCGGCGAGCGCAGCAAGATCAGCTGGACCCAGGTTGAAACGGGCTCGGCGATCACCTGGAAGTATCCCAGCTGTGTGCTCCAGGGCGCCGATTCGGTGGGCGAGTTCTACTCGGTGGCCCTCACCAACAACCGCCAGCAGGCCGACACCGGCACCAAGATGGTGCATGTGGGTCCGCGCACCCGCTCCACGATCGTGAGCAAGGGCATCAGCGCCGGCCACTCCAGCAACAGCTACCGCGGGCTGGTGCAGATCGGCCCCAAGGCTGTGGGGGCTCGCAATTACAGCCAGTGCGACTCGATGCTGATCGGCGACCAGGCCGCCGCCAACACCTACCCCTACATCCGCTGCCAGCAGCCGGATGCGGCGATCGAACACGAGGCCAGCACCTGCCGCATCTCCGCAGACCAGCTCTTCTACCTGCAGAGCCGGGGCATCGGCTTTGAGGAGGCTGTCTCGATGATGGTGAGCGGCTTCTGCCGCGATGTGTTCAACCAGCTGCCGATGGAATTCGCCGCCGAGGCCGACAAGCTCCTGGCCCTCAAGCTCGAGGGCTCGGTGGGCTGAGCTTCCTCCTCAGGCGGCTTCGTGCCCCGAACCCTGAGCCGTTCCGGTTTCCCCTTCACCTTCGCCTTCTTCTTCCCTCTTCCCCGCCGTGATTCGCCCCGACGCCCCGGTCTTGCTTGACATTCGCGGCCTGGAGGCCGCAGTGGAGGATCAGCCGATCCTCAAGGGGGTGAACCTCACCATCCGTGCTGGCGAGATCCACGCGGTGATGGGCCGCAACGGCAGCGGCAAGAGCACCCTTTCCAAGGTGCTCGCCGGCCATCCCGCCTACACCGTGACTGGGGGCAGCGTGCTCTACAAGGGGGCGAACCTGCTGGAGCTCGATCCCGAGCAGCGGGCCCGCATCGGCCTGTTTCTCGGGTTCCAGTATCCGGTGGAGATCCCGGGGGTGAGCAATCTCGAATTTCTGCGGGTGGCCACCAATGCCCGCCGGGCAGGGCGCGGCGAGGAAGAGCTCGACACCTTTGCTTTTGAAGACCTGGTGCGGGAGCGGCTGGCGGTGGTGCAGATGGACCCCGCCTTCCTGGAGCGCTCGGTGAACGAGGGCTTCAGCGGCGGCGAGAAGAAGCGCAACGAGATCCTGCAGATGGCGCTGCTGGAGCCGCTGGTGGCGATTCTCGATGAGACCGATTCCGGCCTCGATATCGATGCCCTGCGCATTGTGGCCAGCGGTGTGAACCAGCTGGCCAGCCCCGATAACGCCACCCTGCTGATCACCCACTACCAGCGGCTGCTCGATCTGATCACACCCGACTATGTGCATGTGATGGCGGCGGGCCGCATCCTGCGCAGCGGCGGCAAGGAGCTGGCCCTGGAGCTGGAGCGCACCGGCTACGACTGGGTGGACCAGGAGCTGGCCCGGCTCGGCGAAGAGCGCCAGCCCATGGAGGTGGGCTGATGCCGGCCGCTGCCGCTGCTCCCCCCGTGGCTGGGGCCACCGCCTGGCTGGCATCCCTGGCCGGCGCGCCCCTGCCCAGCCGCCGCCAGGAGGACTGGCGCTGCACCGATCTGGCCGCGCTCACGGCGATCGCACCCCAGCTCCTTGCCGTTGCCGATCCTCTGGCTGGGGTGGAGCTGCCGGCCCGGGTGGAGCGTCTCAGCCTTGCCGCCGCCCAGCCCTGGCTGGGCCAGGCTCTGGCGGCCACCGGCAGCAGCGACCACTGGCCGGTGCGGCTCAATGCCGCCGCCGGCGCGGAACAGGACATTGCGCTGCTGGCCCTGCGGGTGAGCGGCGATGCTGGATCCCTGGAATTGCCCCTGGAGGCCGGTCACGCCGGCGGCCTGGCCGCCTTCCGGCTGCTGCTGGTGCTGGAGGCCGGCGCCAGGGCGGAGCTGCTGCTGCGGCCCAGCTCCCGCGGCAGCAATGCCCTCAGCCTGGTGAGTGAAGTGATCCTCGAGCCCGGAGCCGAACTCAAACTGGGCAGCCTGGCCCTCGGCGCTCCCGGCAGCTGCCTGCTGCAGCACACGGCCGTGCTGCAGGCCGCCGGCAGCCGGCTGGAGCACACGTCTGTGAGCGGAGGCTGGGCCCTGGCTCGCCTGGAGCCGCGCATCCTGCAGCAGCAGGGGGCGGCCTGCACCCGCCTGCGTGCCCTGCAGGTGTGCCGCGATCGCCAGCTCGCCGACACCCACAGCTGGGTGCGCTTTGACGGCCCGGAAGGGGAACTCGACCAGCTGCACAAGGCCGTGGCCGACGACCAGGGCCGCAGCGTGTTCAATGGGGCCGTGCGGGTCCCCCGCGCCGCCCAGCGCACCAACGCCGCCCAGCTCAGCCGTAGCCTGCTGCTCTCCGACCGCGCCCGGATCGATACCAAGCCGGAGCTGGAAATTGTGGCCGACGACGTGAAGTGTGCCCATGGCGCCACCGTGAGCCGGCTGCAGAGCGAGGAGCTCTTCTACCTGCAGAGCCGCGGCATCGCCGCCGACCAGGCAGCCCAGCTGCTGCAGCGGGCCTTCTGCGCGGAGGTGCTGCGCGAGTTGCCCGCCTCCGCCGCTGCCCAGCAGCCCCTGCTCGCCCTGCTGGGGGAGGCCTGATCGCCATGACCGCGACCCCTGCCCTGGATCCCAGCCTCACCGCCACCGACGCTGCCACTGGTACCGCCACCGCTGCTGCCTCAGCCACCGCCGTATCCCTGAACCAGCAGCCGGCTGGGGCTGAGGATCTCGCCGCCCTCACCCGGCCCGACTTTCCCCTGCTGGCCCAGACGGCCTGCCTCGGCCAGCCGCTGATCTACCTGGATCACGCCGCCACCAGCCAGAAGCCGCGCCAGGTGCTGGTGGCCCTGCAGCACTACTACGACCACGACAACGCCAACGTGCACCGCGGCGCCCACCAGCTCAGCGCCCGCGCCACCGAGGGATTCGAGGGGGCCCGGGCCAAGGCGGCGGGGTTCGTGGGGGCGGCCAGCCCGCGGGAGATCGTGTTCACCCGCAATGCCAGTGAGGCGATCAACCTGGTGGCCCGCAGCTGGGGTGAAGCCAACCTGCGCGACGGCGATGAGGTGCTGCTCACGGTGATGGAGCACCACTCCAACCTGGTGCCCTGGCAGCTGCTGGCGCAGCGCACGGGCTGTGTGTTGCGCCATGTGGGCCTCACCGATAGCGGTGAGCTCGATCTCGAGGATCTGCGCAGCAAGCTCAATGAGCGCACCAAATTGGTGAGCCTGGTGCAGGTGAGCAACACCCTCGGGGCGCTCAACCCGATCGAGCAGGTCGTGTCCCTGGCCCACGCCGCCGGTGCGCTGGTGCTGGTGGATGCCTGCCAGAGCCTGCCCCACCTGCCGGTGAATGTGGCCCAGCTGGGCTGCGATTTCCTGGTGGCCAGCTCCCACAAGCTCTGCGGCCCCACCGGCATGGGCTTCCTCTGGGCCCGCGAGGCCCTGCTGGAGGCGATGCCGCCTTTCCTGGGCGGTGGCGAGATGATCCAGGATGTGTATCTCGACCACAGCAGCTGGGCCGAGCTGCCCCACAAGTTCGAGGCGGGCACGCCGGCGATCGGCGAGGCGATTGGCATGGGCGCCGCCCTCGACTACCTCACCCAGCTTGGATTGGACCGCATCCACGCCTGGGAGCAGGTGCTCACCCGGCAGCTGTTTGAGCGGCTGCGGGCGATCGAGGGCGTTCGCATTCTCGGCCCCAGCCCCGAGCAGCAGCCCGATCGCGGCGCCCTGGCCGCCTTCACGGTGGAGGGCCTGCACGCCAACGACATCGCCGCCCTGCTCGATTCAGCCGGCATCTGCATCCGCAGCGGCCACCACTGCACCCAGCCCCTGCACCGGCTCTACGGCATCCCCGGCTCGGCCCGCGCCAGCCTCAGCTTCACCACCACCCCCGCGGAGATCGACCGCTTCGCAAGCGAGCTGGAGGGCACGATCCAGTTCCTGCGCGAGCACAGCTGAGCGATCGTCAGGCGGGCGTGAGCACCGCCATCGCCTCGGCGTTGTGGCTGCCCTGCCAGGCCCAGTGCCAGCTCCAGCCGCAGGCCCGGGCGGTGGCAGCGATCGCGTCGCGGTCGGCGGGGATGTCGAAGCTGCTGAGGTGGCTGATCACGTGCTCCTGCTGCTCAGGTGTGAGCGGCTGCCACCCCGCTTGGATCCGCTCGACGTACCGTGCGATGTAAGCCGTGCGGCACTCCCCGGGCTCGCGGAACACATCCACCCAGAGGAACAGGCCATCGGGGCTGATGCGCCGCCGGGCCGCCCGCAGAAAGCGGGCCTTGCCGTCGTCGTCGAGGTGGTGAATGGCGAAGGCCGAATGGAGGATGTCGGTGCTCTGGGCCGCCGACTCCTGGGCCCAGGCCAGCAGATCGCCCTCCTGCCAACGGGCTGGGTAGGGCACCGCACCAAGGGCCGCCTGGGCCAGGGGTAACACCACCGCTGCCAGGTCGAGGCCGGTGTAGGAGCCCAGCGGCAGACGCCGCAGCAGCGGTGCCAGCAGGGCCAGATCGCCGCAGCCCAGATCCACCATGGTCGGGGCAGGGGCATCGCCGCCGCGGGCGGTCAGCCAGCGCTCGATGGCGGCGGCGGTGGCGGCGGCAACGGCCCGATGCTCCATCAGGTCGTGCTCCACGATCGCCCGGTAGGAACTCCACTGCCGATCGAAGAAATCCATCACCTTTGGAGCGCACCACGCCATCCTGCTGGACCATGCCGTGATGCCCTGGCATGCCGATCCGCCGGTGACATCTGCTTCCCCGTTGCTGTTTCTGGTGGTGCTCGGCGGCCGGGCGCCCGGCTGCCACATCGAGCTGCACGATGTGCGCTTCGTGGCCGGCGCCACGATCGATGAGGCCATCCCGGCGCTGCGGCGCCAGTGGTTCGGGAAGCGTGAGGGCCTGCACCTGGATGCGTTCATGGCGGTGCGGTCGATCGATGGCTGGGCGGTGAGCCTGGGGCGCGAGCCCGCCGCGCCCCGGAGCGAGCGGCTGTGGTTCGTGAACCTGGGCGCCTACCGCCCCGATTCCCTCGCTGAGCTGCACCACTTCGGCCTGGTGGTGGCACGCTCACCCCAGGCGGCCAAGGCGGCGGCCAAGCGCCAGTGGCTGGGCGGCGCCGTGCAGCTCCACAAGGACGACCTTGCCGCCGTGGACGACTGCCTGGCGATCGAGCAGCTGGAGCTGCTGGGCGGCGAGCGCTGGTATGTGCGGCTGGAGCCCCATCCCGAGGCCCTGAGCCAGAACCAGGTGCCGGACTGGTTCGGCTATCGGTTGCTCTGAAGTCGCCGCCGCAGTCTTCGGCTGAAGCCAAGAAGCACGGGAAGCCCGGCGATCGGCAGGGGACCTGGGACCATGTTGGCCTCAATAAAGCTGCGGTTGTAATACACGGGGGCAAAGCCGCCGAACTCACCAAAGCTTGAATTAAGTGTGTTGCTTACATCCCCGAAGGATGTTCCGAAGGTAAGGCCAAAGGAGGTCACGGAGATGATATTGAAGTCGGCATCAAACTGCGGCCCGCCTGAATCTCCACCCGCCACAGAGGCTTCCAGGGGGCCCCGGCCGAGATTGCAGTATTTGGAGCCGTCTAACATCAAATCTGCGGCAACCTTGCAGGAGCTGTCCTGGGCAAGCAGGCCGTTGTCGAAGTCGGCCAGGTAGGTGAATCCTGTCTCCGACAAGGGCTGGCCGAGAATGGTTGCCCAAGCACTACCAAAATTAGGGTCGCCAAGTCGGAAGTCCAGGCGGTTGTCGCCCTGGCGCAGGATGCCCACCCCGAGGTTCGCTCCCACAGAGCCGCCGCCGTTGGAGCGGGCGCCATAGCCCGCCACGTTGAAATCAACACCCGTGAGCGAATTGGCCGGGCCGAGCCCATAGGAGGCGGCGAAGCTGGGAGCTTCAGCGGCCAGCCGCAACACCGCCACATCGTGATGATCAATCACTTCCCCGGTGTACTGGGGATGAATGAAAAGCTGGGAGATGGTGATCGGCGTTGAGGAGGGGCTGCTGGCCACCACGGTATCGGGGTCGTTGCCCCCGTAGAAGAAGGCTGTGGTTCCCAGTAAGGCCCCGGTCTTGTCGTGATCCGGGGTGAAGCAGTGGGCCGCGCTCAGGATGGAGAGGCGATCGGGAAGCAGGGAGCCGGTGCATTGAAACAGCCCCTTTTCGTACTGGACCAACAGCGAGGCCACACCGCTGTACTGGGGCATCGGAGCTGTGTAGAGCGGCGAACCCCCTGAGGCCAGCGTGTCGGTGGAGGTCTGACCCACGATCAGGTTCCTGGCGGACCAGGTCCAATTGCCATCACCGAGACGGCCCTCAGCGGTTCGAGCCCCCGCGCCACCGCCGAAGGCCAGGCTCAGAGCCGCGGGAACGGCCAGCTTGAGGACCTTGCTCAGGAGGGTCTTCATGTCGCCGGCGGTGCGAACGATTGATCGCTTCTAGGGCACGTTTGCGAGTTTTGGCAACGGATGCGGGTGCGATCTGACGAATGGATGCGGGAGCGCCCCGCTGCGCCGGGACCCTGGGCCTGGGAGTGTTAGGGAAGCTCTGGGCGGTTGGGATCGCTCTGCGCTCCGCCAGGGATGATCAGGGCGGTCGCGGCGCCCGCTTTCCAGCCATGAACGCGTACCAGCCATGAACACCTCCCAGCCATGAACATCGACGGCAAGCCCTGGCGCACGATCTGGCTGGAGCCGGACGGGACCCCGGGGAGGCACAGGGTGGGTGTGATCGACCAGACCCTGCTGCCGCATCAATTCAGCACCCGCACCTTGGTGAGCTGCGATGAGGCGGCCGAGGCGATCCGCTCGATGGTGGTTCGAGGGGCGCCACTGATCGGCGTCACCGGCGCCTACGGGCTGATGCTGGCCCTGCAGGCCGACGCCAGCGACGCGGCCCTGGCGGCGGCCTTCGGGCAGCTCAACGCCACCCGGCCCACGGCGATCAACCTGCGCTGGGCCCTGGAGCGGGTGCGGGCCAAGGTGCAGCCCCTGCCGCCGGAGCTGCGGGCCGAAGCGGCCCGGGTGGAGGCGGGGCTGATCGCCAATGAGGACGTCGCGATGTGCGAGGCGATCGGTGAGCACGGCCTGCAGCTGCTGCAGCAGCTGGCTGCGGCCAGGCCGCCGGCGCGGCAGGGGGAGCCGCTGAACGTGCTCACCCACTGCAACGCCGGCTGGGTCGCCACGGTGGACTGGGGCACGGCCCTGGCGCCGATCTACAAGGCCCACCGCGCTGGCCTCCAGGTGCATGTGTGGGTGGATGAAACCCGGCCGCGCAACCAGGGTGCATCGCTCACCGCCTGGGAACTGGGCCGCGAGGGGGTGCCCCACACGGTGATCGTGGACAACGCCGGCGGCCACCTGATGCAGCACGGCCAGGTGGATGCGGTGATCGTGGGCACCGACCGCACCACCCGCACGGGGGATGTGTGCAACAAGATCGGCACCTACCTCAAGGCCCTGGCCGCCCGCGACAACGGCGTGCCCTTCTACGTGGCCCTGCCCGCCTCCACGATCGACTGGACGGTGCGCGACGGTGTGGCGGAGATCCCGATCGAGGCCCGCAGCGCCGCCGAGGTCACTCACATCCAGGGGCGGGGCGCCGATGGGGCGATCACCAGCGTGCAACTCACCCCCGATGGCAGCGCTGGCTTCAACCCGGCCTTTGATGTCACGCCCGCCCGGCTGGTGACGGCCCTGATCACCGAACGGGGCGTGGCCGCCGCCAGCGAGGAGGGGCTGCGCAGCCTCTACGGGGAGACGGTCTGAAGCCCCTTCACCTTGGCTTCGCGCAGGGCACGGATGCGGTCCTCCAGGGGAGGGTGGCTGGCCAGCAGGCCGAGCAACTGGGGCGGAGCGCTGATCTTGAGGTTGTCGAAGGCGGGTCCGTCGCGGCGGTCGCTGAGCTGCATGGCACCGCCCAGCCGCTCCAGGGCTCCCACCATCGCGTCGGGGCCCACCAGGGCTGCGGCGCCGGCATCGGCCCGGTATTCGCGATGGCGGGAGAACCAGGCGGTGATCAGCGATCCGCCCAGGCCGAGCAACACCTCCAGCGGTTGCACCAGCACCAGCGAGGGGGCGCGCACCCGGCCCTGTTCATCGGTGCTGCGGGGCATGGCCAGCCACACCAGCCGCACGAAGAACAGCACGAAGGCGTTCACCACCCCCTGCAGCAGGCTCATGGTCACCATGTCGCCGTTGCCCACGTGGCTGAGCTCATGGCCGAGCACGGCCTCCAGTTCGGCTGGCGGCATGCCTCGCAGGATGCCGGTGGACACCGCCACCAGGGCCCGGTCCGGCGAGGGGCCGGTGGCGAAGGCGTTGAACTCGGGGGCGGCGTAGATGCCCACATCGGGCATGGGCAGGCCGGCCTTCTGGGCCAGGCCGGCCACGGTCTGCACCAGCCAGCGGGCTTCCGGGCCGCTGTTGTCATCCACCAGCTGCACGCCCATGCCGTTGATCGCCGAATCGCGCGACATCTGCAGCGAGATCCAGGAGCCCACGGCCCCCCAGAAGAAGCTGCCGATCAGCAGGGGGGTGAAGGGCAGATCGGGCGGCAGCAGCCCGATAGCGGTGGCCAGGCCGAGCAGCACGGCGATGGTGGCCACCACCGCCAGGTTGGTGAGCAGAAACAGACTGGTGCGCAGGGGCATGGTGCAACGCGCCAAGGGCTATGGGCATTGCTAGCAGCGGCCTGGCCGTCCGTCAGGTGGCCTGGGGGCGACCCACCTGCTCCTCCATCACCTCTGGATCGCCTTCCAGAGCCACCACAGGGCGATCGCAATGATTACCCAGGGCACCAGGGAGCGGAACAGCAGCAGCACCGCCAGCACCACCGCGGCGGAAATGGCGCTGCGCTTGGTGAGGGCCTTGGCCTCGTCGGTCATGTAGCGCCAGCGGGGCAGCAGGGCCATGGAAGGGTCGGGTCGCCTGGCCTGAGTCTGCCTGTGCCCGGCCGGGGGTGGCAGAGTTGCGGGCCCCGCCGGCCCGAGGCCCTGTGTCGTCGTCCTCCGAGCCCCCGCCGCCGGCCGCCGCTGAGCAGCACCTGCGCCAGCAGCTGGTGGCGGCGGCACGGCGCCTTGGTGCATCCGGCCTGAACCAGGGCACTGCGGGCAATCTCTCGGCCCGCTGGGGCGATGGCCTGCTGATCACCCCCTCGTCCCTGCCCAGCGAGGCGATGGAGCCGGAGGATCTGCTGGCGATCGATTTTCACGGTCGGCCGCTGGCGGGCTCCGCGGCCTCCACCGGCTCGCCGGCAGCTCAGCGTCGCAGCCCCTCCTCCGAGTGGCGGCTCCATGCCGACGTGCTGCGCAGCCGGCCGGAGGTGGCGGCCGTGGTGCACTGCCACTCGATCCATGCCACGGCCCTGGCCTGCCATGGCCGCGGCATTCCGCCTTTTCATTACATGGTGGTGCAGGCCGGCGGCCCGGACATCCGCTGCGCCGGCTATGCCACCTTCGGCAGCCAGGAGCTCTCCGACCTCACCCTGGCTGCCCTCCAGGATCGCCAGGCCTGCCTGCTGGCCCACCACGGCCAGGTGACCGTGGCTGCCTCCCTGGCGCAGGCCCTGGCGCTGGCGGTGGAGGTGGAGACCCTGGCCCGGATGTATCTGCAGGCCCTGCAGCTGGGCGAGCCGCCCCTGCTCAGCCTCACTGAGATGGAACGGGTGGCCGCCCAGATGCAGCTGCGCCGGTATGGGGCCCTGGCTGCCAACGGGCCAGGCTGAGACGGGAGTTGCTGTCTTCCTCCAGAATGGTCAGGGAGCCTGGAGCGCACGCTGCAGCGGTTCTCTGTACGGATTTGGTGGGCCCGAGCATTAAACCGTTTCGGATACATACCCGTTGGGCGGCGGTCAGATTGGCGTCCCCAAAAGCCTTGCCCCGCTCAATGATCTCGGCACGGCCCTGGGTGTGGAGTTTGATGGAGTACCAGGATCGGCCCACCACCTGGATGGGTTCGCCGTTGCCAGCTGCCTGCAGGGCCCGGTCAGCCATCGCCAGGCGAGGGGCCTGCACCCACTGGCGATAGGCCTGCATCAGGGGAGGGGCCTGAAAGAGAAGAAAGCTGAGGATGCCGGCTGCCCACAGCGCCCCGAGCGCAAGCTCCGGTTGCCGGTGCCGCCAGGCGGCCCACCCGGAGGCCGCGGCCAGGAGGAGCAGGCCCGAGCCCACGGCGGGGGAGCTGAGTTGCTCCCTCAGGGCCAGAGCGTATCCCGGATTCCCCGCCAGGGGGAGCAGCAGGGCCGGCATCCAGGCCAGCACCAGTGCGCCTGCCAGCAGGATCAGGGCAGTGAGCAGCAGGAGACTGCGGCTCAGGCGCATCCCCCGCGGGGACGCTGACCTTGCTGGCCAGATGTACTGGGCAGCGGCGATGGCTGTTGGCGGCAGGGAGGAGAGGATGTAATGGGGAAGTTTGGTGGATGCCAGCGACAGCAATCCCACCGTGGTGAGGATCCAGATGCTGCAGAAGAGCAGCAGGGGGTCGCTTTGCGCCCGGCGCCGCCAGCGCCTGGGATTGAGGCAGTCAGCGCGGTTCAGGGCCGCCGCAGCAGGCAGGCACCAGGGTGCCGTCAACGCCGGATACACCAGCAAGTAATAGAACCAGGGGCCCTCATGGTCGTCCAGTTCGGTGGCGAAACGGCTGATATGGGTACGCACGACGTAGTTGCTGAGCAAGGTGCTGCCCTGGGCCTTCCAGGCCGCCAGGTGCCAGGGGAGGGCCACCAGGACAAGGCCCAGCACCAGAGCGGAGACAAAGGCCCAGCTGAAGGGCTTGCGCGCGGCTGCACCGGCGACCATCAGGAACACCAATGCCGTGGCGATCGGTAGGCCCACACTCAGCAATCCCTTGGCCAGAATGCCTATCCCCAGGGACAGACCAATCAAGCCTCCAGCAATCATCTGCTGCTGGATGGATGGGCTCCTGGCCTGGCTGAGCAAGAAGAAGATGGTGAGCGTTGCTGTGATGCTGGCCGTCAGATAGATGTCATGAACGGCGGTGCGCGAAAAGGCGAAATAGGCTGGAGTGAGAGCCAGAATGGCCGCTGCTGTGAGGGCACGAGCCTGCAAGCGTTCGGGCTGGGGATGGCCTGATCCGAAACGCACCAGAATGGCCGTCGCTGCCAGGCCGAAGCAGCCTGCCATCGCAGCACCAAGGCGGGGCAGCCAGAGATCTGCAGGTGCTGCTCGCAGGAACAAGGCACCAATCCAGTAGGGCAGCGGCGGCTTGTCGAAGTAGGGCAAGCCATCGATCGCCGGCGTCACCCAGTTACCTGTCCTTGCCATCGCCTGCGCCAGGGCCAGCTGCAGGGACTCGGTTTTGTCGAGTGGAAAGAGACGATCAATGCCATGGAAGAAGCAGGCCCAGCTCAGAAGAGCAAGCACCAGGACGGCCGCCATGGCCGTTTTGGATCGCTCAGTGCCTGGGTGTCCATGACGCTGCATGCCAGGGCTCGGCCCAGGGGACAAAACACAGTTTAACCCTCTCTTAACCGCCTGCCGGCCGCCGATGTCTGTGTTCTCGCGGTGGCTGAATGGGGCTGCAAGTTTATGCTTTTGGGAGATCCAAGAAAGGCGAATCGACGGATGGACCGGTGTGTTCCGTTCAAGTGCAGCCGCACTGTGAGTGTGAATCGCAGGGCATTCAGCTTGCTGGGTTGATCGATTGATGGCGTGCTGTATATCGGCGCTGATTCCTTCAACAAGCCTTCAGGCTCGTGAACGACTGACTACGCCATGAATCAAACCCTGGGTTGCTGAAGTGCAAGGCGGGATCCCTTTGACATGACATTCAGGGATTGTCTTGCGCCCGCGTCCCAGGAACTGGTGTAAATCCCTGGGTCTCAGCCCCGGCGTAGCCG
>JBBASM010000017.1:0-74619 GCA_040399285.1 Prochlorococcaceae cyanobacterium | reverse complement strand
ACATCCTGCTGAATGAAGGTCTGCGTGCCTGGATGGCACCGGCTGACCAGCCGCATGAAAACTTCGTCTTCCCTGAAGAGGTACTGCCCCGTGGAAACGCCCTTTAATGCCGGGCTGGTGAGTGTTGGGGGCAAGGACCTCGACTCCACCGGTTACGCCTGGTGGGCCGGTAATGCCCGCCTGATCAACCTCTCCGGTCGCCTGCTCGGCGCCCACGTCGCCCACGCCGGTCTGATGGTGTTCTGGGCCGGCGCCATGATGCTGTTCGAGGTGAGCCACTTCACCTTCGACAAGCCCATGTACGAGCAGGGCCTGATCTGCATGCCCCACGTGGCCACCCTGGGCTACGGCGTGGGTCCCGGCGGTGAGGTCGTGAACCTCTATCCGTTCTTCGTGGTGGGTGTGCTCCACCTGATCAGCTCGGCCGTACTCGGCCTAGGCGGTCTCTACCACGCCCTGCGCGGCCCCGAGATCCTCGAGAACTACTCCTCGTTCTTCTCCCAGGACTGGCGCGACAAGAATCAGATGACCAATATCATTGGTTATCACCTGATTCTTCTCGGCGTCGGCGCCCTGCTGCTGGTGTTCAAGGCCATGTTCTTCGGTGGCGTCTACGACACCTGGGCCCCCGGTGGTGGCGACGTGCGCCTGATCACCAACCCCACCCTCAATCCCGGTGTGATCTTCGGGTATCTGACCCGTGCCCCCTTTGGTGGTGAGGGCTGGATCATCGGTGTGAACTCGATGGAAGACATCATCGGCGGGCACATCTGGATTGGCCTGATCTGTATCTTCGGTGGCATCTGGCACGTGATCACCAAGCCCTTTGGCTGGGTGCGCCGCGCCTTCATCTGGAACGGCGAGGCCTACCTGAGCTACAGCCTGGGCGCCCTGAGCCTGATGAGCTTCATTGCCTCGGCCTACATCTGGTTCAACAACACCGCCTATCCCTCGGAGTTCTACGGCCCCACCAACGCCGAGGCCTCCCAGGCCCAGAGCTTCACCTTCCTGGTGCGTGACCAGCGCCTCGGCGCCAACATCGGTTCGGCCATGGGCCCCACCGGTCTGGGCAAATACCTGATGCGCTCCCCCACCGGCGAGATCATCTTCGGTGGTGAAACCATGCGCTTCTGGGACTTCCGCGGTCCATGGCTGGAGCCCCTGCGAGGCCCCAACGGCCTGAGCCTTGACAAGCTCCAGAACGACATTCAGCCCTGGCAGGTGCGCCGTGCGGCTGAATACATGACCCACGCTCCCAACGCCTCGCTGAATTCAGTGGGCGGCATCATCACCGAGCCCAACTCGGTGAACTTCGTGAACATCCGCCAGTGGCTGGCGTCCACCCAGTTCGTGCTCGCCTTCTTCTTCCTGGTGGGTCACCTCTGGCATGCCGGCCGCGCCCGCGCCGCCGCCGCCGGCTTCGAGAAGGGCATCGACCGTCAGGCCGAGCCCACCCTGGCCATGCCCGATCTCGACTGATCCCGATTCGGATCCAGCCCCCTTCGGCAACGGCACCAGCCCCCGCTCAGTCGGGGGCTTTTTGATGGACAACCCAGGTGGGCGTCCACCTGATCAAGAGGCCAGGGCCAGTAGTGCTGGCGATGACATTGCCATCCGGAGCTTCTAGGGTCTGAGGCGAATCTGAACGTTGTCATGGGCCGCCCCTTGATCGCTGCCTGGCCAAGCGCCCTCACCCTGGCTGGTGCTGCCGTTGTAGTGAGCGCAGGAGTCCTGCATCCCTTGCAGGGTCAAGCGCAGTGGAGCAGCTCGATCAGCCGTGTGGCACCGGGAGCGATCTGTGATCGCGCCGCCGCCATCTGCTTTGACAGGCAGGGGCCGTCCATCGGGCTCACCAAGCAATACCTGGGCAGCAGTGCAGCCCTGCGCCTCACCGCCAACCTCAGCGGCCGGCCCATCCCCAGTGAATTCAGTCTGAGCAATGGGTCCTTCTGCAATGTGTCCCAGTCCACCTGCTGGACCAGCATCCGGCGGGATCGTCTCAATGAAACGCTCACCCGCGAGCTCTATCCCAACAGTCCAGCTCTGCAGAGCAATGTCACTAAAACCCTGGGGCTCTGCAGCATCTCTCAACGGGGGCGCGGCATCTACGACGGCGGCTGCGAACTCCGCTTGGTGAGCCGGGAGCCAGGAGACATCAGCCGCTATTCCGTGACCACCAACGACGGCCGCAAATACATCTTCAGGCGGTCCGGTTCCACGTTCCTGCTGGAAGATGCCACCGGCAACTGGCCGGTTCAGTTCATCAACCACGGCTACACAGGTGTGTTCCGCTGGAGTGACATCAAGCTGGTGGCCACCAGGCAGCACAACCTGCTCAACCCCCAGCAGCCCCAACCCCGCAACATCAACGACGTGATCAACGACCTGTTCATGGGGGGTCGCAACTGAGCCAACGCCGCAGCAGCGGCAGGCTCAGCCCGATCACATTGCTGAAACAGCCCTCGATCCGCTCCACCAGCAGGCCACCGCGGCCCTCGAGGGCAAATCCCCCGGCGCACTGCAGCGGTTCGCCGCTCTCGACGTAGGCCTCGATTTCGGCCCGGTCAACGGCGGAGAATGCCAGCGCAGTGCTCACCACGGCCATGCGGGGCTCACTCCGTCCCGACGACACCCCCGGCAACAGACAGTGACCGGTGTGCAGCACCGCCCGGCCACCCGCCATCCGCAGCCAGCGCTCGATGGCCTGCTCACGGTCACGGGGTTTGCCGAACACCTCCCCGTCCACCTCCAGCACGGAATCGCAGCCCAGCACGGGCTCAGCCCCACGCTCGCCGGCCCGCTGCATGTGCGCGGCCACGGCTTCGGCCTTTGCCGCGGCGAGGCGCTGCACCAGCTGCAGCGGATCCGGGTGGTGGATGGCCGCTTCATCCACCCCGCTCACCCGCACCCGATGGGGGACCCCCGCCTGCTCCAGCAGGCGGCGGCGGGCGGGGGAGGCGGAGGCAAGCACCAACATGGCCGCAGCGGCGAGGCGAGAATGGGCCCATGCAAGACCAGCGGGGCGTGATCGCCCAGCCCACCGACACGCACGCGCCCCGCTCCTGGGCCCGGGCCGGCCAGGCCATGCGCTGCCTGCCCTTCCGGCGCGGCTTCTACACCCGCGTGAGCGAGCAGGCGTTGAGCAGCCGTGAGTTCTGCCGCCTGCCAGAGGCCCCCGGCCTCTGCTGGCGGCGGATGGGTCCCGAGCGGGTGGAGGCCCACTTCATCTGGCTGATCCGCCTGGGGGTGCTCCGCCGCGAGGTGGACGGCCAGGGCCTCACCGAGCGCGTGCGGCTGACGCCGATGGGCCGGGAGCTGCTGCTGCAGTGGCCCGGCGAGATTCCGCGGGCACAGCTGGCTGAACGCATCACCCACCAGCTGCGCCGCAGCCGCCCCCGCCTGTGAGGCCCCTGATGGTGCTGGGCACCAGCAGCGGCGCCGGCAAGTCGCTGATGACCGCCGCCCTCTGCCGGGTGCTGCGCCGCCGCGGTGAAACGCCCCTGCCCTTCAAGGGGCAGAACATGAGCAACAACGCCTGGGTGGACCAGGCCGGCGGCGAGATGGCCTACTCCCAGGCCCTGCAGGCCTGGGCGGCGGGCCTGGAGCCGCGCTGCGCGATGAACCCGGTGCTGCTCAAGCCCCAGGGCGACTCCACCAGCGAGGTGATCCACCTGGGCCGCAGCGTCGGCCAGGCCCGCGCCGAGCACTACTACCGCGACTGGTTCCGGCCCGGCTGGTCGGCGATCCGCGCAGGCCTGAGCGAGCTGCAGGCGGCCTATCCCGGCGGCCGGCTGGTGCTGGAGGGGGCCGGCAGTCCGGTGGAGGTGAACCTGCAGCCCCGCGACCTCACCAACCTGCGCCTGGCGCAATACCTGCGCGCCCGCTGCATTCTGGTGGCAGACATCGAGCGCGGCGGCGTGTTCGCCCAGCTGGTGGGCACCCTGGCCCTGCTGCGGCCGGTGGAGCGGCCCCTGATCGGCGGCCTGCTGATCAACCGCTTCCGAGGCCGCCGCGAGCTGTTCGATGAAGGCCGCCGCTGGCTGGAGAGCCACACCGGCGTGCCGGTGCTGGGGGTGATGCCCTGGCTCGACGAGCTGTTCCCACCGGAAGATTCCCTCGACCTGCTGGAGCGCCGCGGCCGCAAGCGGGACGCCGAGCTGGAGATCGCCGTGCTGCGGCTGCCCTCCCTGAGCAATTTCTCCGACCTCGACCCCCTGGAGGCCGAACCCTCGGTGCAGCTGCGCTGGCTGCAGCCGGGCGAGGAGCTGGGGGCCCCCGATGCGGTGGTGGTGCCCGGCAGCAAGCAGACCCTGGGCGATCTGGCGGCCCTGGAAGCCTGCGGCCTGGACGCGGAGCTGCGGGCCTATGTGGCGAGCGGCGGCCAGGTGTTCGGCATCTGCGGCGGCCTGCAGCTGCTGGGCCGCGAACTCAGCGACCCCGAGGGGCTGGAGGGTGCCGCCGGCAGCCGGGCCGGACTGAACCTGCTGCCCTTGCGCACCGTGTTCGGCCAGGCCAAGGCCCTGCGCCAGCGCCGCAGCACCGCCCTCTGGCCGGCTGGGCCGGAGCCCCTGGAGCTGGAGGGCTTCGAGCTGCACCGGGGCCACAGCACTGCACTGGAGCCCTGCCAAGCGCTCTGTGCAGCAGCTGAACTGGGCTGGGTGCAGGGCAGCGTGGCCGGCACCTATCTGCACGGGGTGTTCGAGAGCGGTCCCTGGCGGCGGCGCTGGCTCAACCAGCTGCGCAGCAGCCGGCAGCTGCCGCCCCTGAGCGAAGCCCAGCCCCACCACAGCCGCCAGCGTGAGGCCCTGCTCGACCGCCTGGCCGATGCCTACGAGCGGCACGTGAACCTGGAGCCCCTGCTGACGCCCTGAACCTGCCCCCCACCATGCCCCCAGGTCCCGTCACCATCCACTGGCCCAACGGCCGCAGCAGCAGCGCCGCACCCGGCAGCAGCTGGCTGGCTGCCGCCCAGGCAGCGGGATGCACCATCCCCACCGGCTGCCTGGGCGGCAGCTGCGGAGCCTGTGAAATCGACGTGAACGGCCGTGTGCTGCGGGCCTGCATCGCCAGCGTGCCCCCGAGCCGCAGCGGGGAGCTCACCGTGGAGCTGGCCAGCGATCCCTATTGGTGAGCCTTGATGCTGGGCCCTCTACAAGAGCCCCGGCACGACGGGCTGGAACTCGATCGCGATCTTCCCCCGCAGCGGCATCGCCCTGGGCCACGACGAATTCGTGCTGCAGAACCAGGGCCTGTTTGATCCACCACCGCCAGGACCTGGTCGTGGCCCATTGGCGCCTTTGAGCGTGCCGGGCTTGACGGCCTCCAGAAGCATGGCGCAGCTCGACGAGAAGCAGGTGCGGTCCCGCTGGGTCAGCTGGGCTGAATCGCGCCGCGAGTAGCGGGGCACACCGACCAGTGGGTTGGGATGGCGCAGAACGGCAGCAGCCGGCGACTCTGCCGGCGCCTTAGTCTCCACCGCTGCCTTCCACAGGTCCCGCAGCTCACGGTCTTCCTGCAATGCCTTGGGCTCGTGTTGCACCAAGCGATCCAACACCGCCTGCAGCCAGGCGCGGTGATGGCTCTTGCTGGGGTCGTAGTGGCTGACGTCGTTGCTGGTGGGGACCGTCCCTGGGCTGAGGCCTGTCATCGCTGGCGGGCGGCCGGCACTGGCATTGGGTTGCGCCGGCTCTGTTCTGCTCTTGCCACCACCCAGCGGAACGCAGGAGGCTCCTGTCCAAACAACCACTGCCAAACTGAAGACATCTTGCACCTGCAGGCCTGGCGCCATGGCCACGATCACCCTCCATGACGTTCCTGAGGAGGTGCTGAGCCGGCTGAAGCAGCGTGCCCAGGCCCGCGGCCGCAGCCTCAACAGCGAAGTGCTCGATTGCCTGCAGCGGCAGGCTGCTGGTGCCGCTGATGTCGAGGACTGGCTTCGAGACATCGCGCAGTTGCGTGCCCAGGTGCAGGGCGGCCCGATTCCGGTGCAGGACCTGGTGGCGGCAACCGAGCGGGAGAGCCATTGACGGCGGTTGCAGACACCAATGTGTTGGCGGCTTTGATGCTCCCCACCGCTGAGAACACGGGCGTCATCGGCCTGTTTCGGCAAGACCCCGATTGGCGCCTGCCGCCGCTGTGGCGATCTGAGTTTCGCCATGTCCTCCTGAAAGGCGCAGGAAGAACCCGTGGATGGCCAACGGGTTCTGGAGCTGGCGATCCAATCGGGGTGCTCCAGCTACGACGCGGAGTTCGTGGTGTTTGCCGAGCTGCTGGGGTGCCGCCTGCTGACCTTCGATCGCAAGCTGCTGCAGCTGTTCCCTGCAGTGACTCTCCAGCCCAGCTGAGCTTTCGTGCCCTGAGCTGGGCACCAAGGCGGAGTGGGTAGCTCTCTCATGGCTGCCACCGCTCCAGCTTCTGGCGCACCACCTGCTCGAGCTCGGCTCCGGAGCAGCGCTGCAGCAGCCCTGGCAGCAGGGGGTCGAGCTGGCGAAACAGCAGCGGCGCTGCCGCCATGATGCGGCGCTGCACGAAGCGCCGCGCCAGTGGTTTCACCACGGCCTCCACGGCGCCAAGGGCCAGGAAGGCAATGGCCAGATCAAGCAGCCAGCGCATCGTCCCCCTCCTCGTCGTTGGGTTTGGAGCGGAACTGCCCGAGCCGGTTCCTGGGCGGCAGGTGCCGCACCACGGCAGCGGGCATGCCGCCATCGGGACCACCACCCGGGCCAGGGCCCTGCCCCACAGGGCCTTGGCTCCCTGGGCCGCTGGCCCCGGGGCGGCCGGAGTCCATGAAGTAGGTGGCGGCCGACTGGCCCGCCAGGGCAATGGCCGGCAAGGCCAGGGCCCAGCGGCTCTCGCACAGGGCGATGTCCTTGGCGCGGACCTCGCAGACCCCCACAAAGGCCATCAGCGAGAGGATCTCAGCCCCGACCAGGGCGAGTATCGGGGGGTGTTGCTGCTCAGTTGGGGTGGTGCCATCGGCATCAGTGGGGCCGCCGCAGGCAGATCGGCCAGCCCTCCATGGGCCTTTGCCAGGCCGGCCCACGGCCGAGCTGCAGGGAGGGGCCTCAGCCCTCGCCGGTGAGCTTCTGGAATCGACCTGTGGCCCCTGCGGCCTCCTGCAGCAGGCTGTCCCAGTCGTTGGGTGGATGACCGCTGGCCAGCATGGACTGGAACACCCGATAGGCATCGCTCTTGCTGCCATAGGCGCGCTTGGTCTGTTGGTCGTTCACCCAACCGAGCACGATCACCTTGGAGCGGCTGTGAAAGCGAAAGAACAGCCGGAACTGCTGAAAGAACTTGGCCCTGCGCCAGTGCCGATGCTCAGGCCCCAGGGTGGATCCCTGCTGAAACTCCTTGCGGCTGGGATCCTGGGGGATGTCGTGGAGCATCAACCGGGTGATTGCCGCCAGGTGCTTGCTGGCGGCCTTGCTGCCATACCCCTTTGGATCCTTGCGGCGGAGCGCCTCCACATCCGCGATCAGCGCCTCCAGCTGATCGAGAAACAGCGGGTGGGCAAACACCCGCCAGCCGTTGATCACAACTGCCGCTGTTGTGGCTTCGAGGGGAGGTTGCTCATGCAGTCGTCGTCCTCTGGTGGCGGACCATCGAGATCCACCGCAATCCCGCCCACGAGCTCCTGCAAGCGGCCCGCCAGATCTATGCTGATGGGCTGGAGACGCTCGGGATGGGCGGCGATGTCCTGCTCCAGCAGAACCAGGAAGGGTGCCAGCGCCGGATCGTCTTCCGCAGGCTCCAGGCAGACGCGCTGCAGGACCACATCGCCATTGGCACGGAAGGCGTAGCGGATTCGGTCACGCTTGCGCAGCCCCAGGGCCCGCCGCACCGGCTGCGGCACGGTGGTCTGGTAGCGATCCGTGAGGGCCGATTCCACCTCCTCGACCAGGGAGTCCCCAGTGGTGGGAGCCGAGGAAGAGGCGGAGAGAAGAGTCATCCTGCCAAGCAAGAACAGGGAACCATAGTAATGCAACTGCATTGCCGTGGCAGCTGGGAGGGTCTCAGCCCCCACCTGCGAGCTGCTGGTGCAGAGCGGCAATGGCCTGCTTCTGGGGAAAGGATTGGAGTCAACCGTTGGGCAATTCCCCATCAGCCCTGAATCTGGATCAGCCCACCGCCCAACAGCACCTCGCCGGCGTAGAACACGGCGGCCTGACCGGGGGTGATCGAGAACTGCTCCTCCGCGAACTGCAACCGGCAGCGGTGGGGGCGCTGGGCCGCCCGGTCGGCGTCGGTGGCGGGCAGGGGAGTGAGCAGGGCCGGCACCGGCGCGCTGCGATAGCGCACCTGCACCTCCACAGCCAGGGGCTGCTGCGGGGGCGCGATCGACACCCAGTTCACCGCTCCCACCAGGGCCTGGCCGCAGGCCGCCTCGGCCCGCGGCGCCACCACCACCCGGTTCATGGCCCCATCCAGGCGCACCACGTAGAGAGGCTCGGGCCAGGCCACCCCCAGCCCCTTGCGCTGGCCGATGGTGAAGTGCTCGATGCCGTCGTGACTGCCCACCACGGTGCCATCGCCCAGCACGATCTCCCCCTGGCGGGGAGGCAGGTAGGCATCGAGGAAGGCCTTCATCGAGCCGTGGTGGTCGGCCAGGCAGAGGTCCTGGCTCTCGGGTTTGCGGGCGGTGCGCAGCCCGTGGCGCTCGGCCTCGGCGCGGGTGTCGGCCTTGGTGAGCTCCCCCAGGGGGAACACCAGGCGCCCGAGGCTCTCCTGGGGCAGGTCGTAGAGGAAGTAGCTCTGGTCCTTGTGGCTGTCGAGGCCGCGCAGCAGCTGGTGCCGGCCCGCACCCTCGCCGGGCACCGGCAGGGGATCGGCGGCGGCGTGGCGCACCCGGGCGTAGTGGCCGGTGGCGATGCGGCCGATGCCCCGCTCGGCCTCGGCCCAGGCCAGCATCGGAGCGAACTTCACCTCCCGGTTGCAGCGCGAGCAGGGCAGGGGAGTGATGCCGGCGCCGTAGCCCTGCAGCAGGAAGTCGACGATCTGGTCCTTGAAATGCTCGCGGAAATCCACCACGTGGTGGGGCACCCCCAGCTGTTCGCAGATGCCGGCGGCATCCACCAGCCCCTCGGCGCAGCAGGCGCCCTTGCCACTCATCAGCCAGAGGGTGAGCCCCTCCACCTGCCAGCCGGCCTCCACCAGCAGGGCCGCCGTGAGCGAGCTGTCCACCCCGCCGGAGAGCCCCACCGCCACCCGCCGCTCCCCCGGCCAGGCCCGCAGCCGCTCCAGGGCCTGGGCACCGGCCGCCGTGGCCGTTCCCCCGGGCACAAGGCCGGCTGCTGGGTGGGGGGCAAGCGCGGCAGGGGAAGGGGGGATGGCGGACAAGACGGTGAACCGGACGGAACGGGGTGACTTCGGGAAGCGGGGCGCCAACCGTTCCATCATGAAACTGCGCCCCCATCCGCTGCGGAACCTGCCCGTGCAAGCCATTCCCCCTGCCGCCTGGCCTGCCCGGGATGCCCGCCATCTGCTGGTGAGCGGCGAGCAGATGGCCGCCCTGGAGCAGCAGCTGTTCAGCAGCGGCCTGCCGGTGGAAGCCCTGATGGAGAAGGCGGCCCTGGCTCTGGCCTCCCGGCTGCTGGAGCAGCACGGAGCCGAGCTGGAACGGCACGGGGCGGTGGTGCTGGTGGGCCCGGGGCACAACGGCGGCGATGGCCTGGTGGTGGCCCGGGAGCTGGCCCTGCGCGGCCTGGCCGTGGCGATCTGGAGCCCCTTTGAGCGCCACAGGCCGCTCACGGCCAGTCACCTGAACCATGCCGCCTGGCTGGGCATCCCCCGGCTCAGCCAGCCACCGGATCCAGGCGGGCAGGCCCTGTGGATCGATGCCCTGTTCGGAATCGGCCAGAACCGCCCCCCCTCGGCCCAGGTGCAGGAGCTGCTGGCCGCCCGGGAGCGGGCACGGCCGGGCTGGCTGGTGGCGATCGACGTGCCCACCGGCCTGTGCGCCGACCGGGGCCACTGCCTCGGCGAGACCGCCGCCCGCGCCCGCACCACCTATTGCCTGGGCCTGCTCAAGAGCGGCCTGATCCAGGACCCGGCCCTGGCCTGGGTGGGCCGGCTGGAGCGGATCGACCTGGGGTTGCCGCAGGCCCTGCTGGCGACCCTGCCGCCCCGCCAGCCCCTGGCCCTGGTCGCCGACGATCTGGTCCAGGCCCCCTGGCCCCGGCCCGACCCCGCGGCAGCCAAGTACGGCCGCGGCCGGCTGCTGGTGGTGGCCGGCAGCCGCCGCTTCCCCGGGGCCGCCGCCCTGGCCCTGGCCGGTGCTGACGCCAGCGGCTGTGGCTCGCTCCAGGCCGCCCTGCCCGAACCCCTGGCCGCCGGTCTCTGGAGCCAGGCGCCCCAGGTGGTGGTGCGCCGCGCCCTGCCCTGTAATGCGGCGGGCCATCTGCAGCTGGCGGCCCTGGCGGGCGAGGACGGCAGCCGCCTGGACGCCCTGGTGCTGGGTCCGGGCCTGGGCCATGGCCCGGACGGCAACACCAGCGATGACGGCGAGGCCTGGGAGTGGCTGCAGCAGTTCCCTGGCCTGCTGCTGCTGGATGCGGACGGCCTGAACCGGCTGGCCGGACGGGGGGACGGGGCCCTCCCCTGGCTGCGCCAACGCCAGGGCCCCACCTGGCTCACGCCCCATCCGGGAGAATTCGCCCGCCTCTTTCCCCACTGGGCAGCCCTGCCGCCGCTGCAGGCTGCCGCCACCGTGGCCGAGGCCACGGGCGCGGCTTTGCTGCTCAAGGGTGCCCGCACCGTGGTGAGCGGTCCCGGGAACGCCCCCTGGCAGCTGAGCAGCGCCGCCGCCGCCGCCGCCCGAGCCGGCCAGGGGGATGTGCTGGCCGGCTACGCGGGGGGTCTGGCGGCCATGGCCATGGCCGCGGGCAAGCAGGCACCAGCCAGCGTGCTGGCCCTCGCCGCCCTGGCCCATGCCAGCAGCGGCGAACAGCTGGCCCGCCTGGGGCCGGGCTGTGCCAGCCCCAGGGCCGTGGCCACGGCCCTGGGGCTGGCACATCACATCTGTGATCAATGACGTGTTGTTTTGCAAGCAAAACCTAAAGGGTTACTGAAAACACACCGGTCGCCATTGATTTCGGCGGATAGTTGTCATCCTGTTCAAGACTTGCGATGTCCGCCACCAGTCTCAGGACCAGCGAGGGGCATCGACGCCGCACCTCTGACCCGGTGAGCTGGTATCTGGCCACCATCGGCAGGGAGCCACTGCTCACCGCAGCAGAAGAGATTGAGCTGGGCAATCAGGTGCAGGCCCTGATGCGGCTGCTGGACGAAGGCCGCGACGACTACAGCACCCAGGAGCAGAAAATCATGCGCGTGGGCCAGCGGGCCAAGCAACGCATGATGAAGGCCAACCTGCGCCTTGTGGTGAGTGTCGCCAAGAAATATCAGGGCAAGGGAATGGAACTGCTCGACCTGATTCAGGAGGGTTCCCTCGGCCTGGAGCGGGCTGTTGAAAAGTTCGACCCGACCCGCGGCTACAAGTTTTCCACCTATGCCTTCTGGTGGATCCGCCAGAGCATGACGCGGGCCATCGCCTGCCAGTCGCGCACCATCCGCCTGCCGGTGCATCTCTCCGAGCGCCTCACCGCCATCCGCAAGGTGAGCCTGGATCTGGCCCACAAGCTCGGCGCCATGCCCAGCCGCCAGGAGATCTCCGAGGCCCTGGGCATGCCCCTCGATGAGCTGGACGGCCTGCTGCGTCAGGCCCTCACCACCTCCAGCCTGGATGCTCCGGTGAATGGCGATGAAGGCCGCAGTTTCCTCGGCGACCTGATCGCCGACGGGGATGACGAGGAACCTCTCGACAGGGTGGAGCGAGGGATCCACCAGGAGCAGCTGGACCGCTGGCTCAGCCACCTCAGCGAGCAGGAGCGCCAGGTGCTGCAGCTGCGCTTCGGGCTGGATGGCGAGGAGCGCCAGACCCTGGCGGAGATCGGCCGCCGGCTGGATGTGTCCCGGGAGCGGGTGCGGCAGGTGGAGCTGAAGGCCCTGCGCAAGCTGCGCAATCTCACCCGCCGTCTGCCGAACGAGCTCTGAGAGCTCAGTCCTCGGCCCAGATGTAGCGGGTGAGCTCCTCCGGCCTGGGCTCGGGAGCAGAGAGAGCGAACTCCACGCAGTCGGCCACCTCGGCGTCGATCTCCTTCTCGATCGCCTTCAGCTCCTCGGGGCTGGCCAGGTTCTCGGCGCTGAGGTGGGCAGCCAGGCGCTTGATCGGGTCGCGCTGGGCCCAGAACTCCTTCTCGGCCTGGGCGCGCAGTTCATCCGGATCGGCCAGGGAATGGCCGCGGTAGCGGTAGGTGAGGCACTCCAGCAGGGTGGGACCCTCGCCGGCGCGGGCCCGCTCGATCGCCCGCTGGGCGGCGGCGCGCACTGCCAGCACGTCCATCCCGTCCACCTCCTCTCCGGCCATGCCGAAGGCGGCTGCCTTGCGCCAGATCTCAGGGTCGCTGGTAGCGCGGTTGTGGTCCATGCCGATCGCCCACTTGTTGTTCTCCACCACGAACAGGATCGGCAGCTTCCACAGCGACGCCATGTTCAGGCACTCATAGAACTGGCCGATGTTGCAGGTGCCATCACCGAAGAAAGCAGCAGTCACCGCATCGCTGCTGGCATCGCCGAGGGCATCGCGCTTGTAGCGACTGGTGAAGGCGGCCCCGAGGGCCACGGGGATGCCCTCGCCGATGAAGGCGTAGCCACCCAGCAGATGGTGCTCCTTGGAGAACAGGTGCATCGAGCCACCGCGGCCCTTGCTGCAGCCCGTTTCCTTGCCGAACAGCTCGCTCATCACCTCGCGGGCCGGCACGCCGCAGCTGAGGGCATGCACGTGGTCGCGGTAGGTGCTGCAGAACCAGTCGTGCTGCATCTTCATCGCCTTGATCACACCCGTGCTCACGGCCTCCTGGCCGTTGTAGAGGTGCACGAAGCCGAACATCTTGCCGCGGTAGTACATCTCCGCGCACTTGTCTTCAAAACGGCGACCCAGCACCATGTCGCGGTAGAGCATCAGCCCCTCCTCGCGGGTCACCGTGGCCGGCGTGGCGGGGTAGAGGTTCTCGAGTCGCTCGGCGTGGGGGCCGGCCACGTGGGTGGAATCGGCGGAACAGGCCGGAGCCCCCGAGGTGGAGGCCAGTTCACGACTCATATCGGCCTGGGTCATGGCAAGAAGCGGCGCTACGCAGCGAAAGCTGATCCTGATCGCTGACTGTACGGGGTCTGGCCGATTGCTTCTGCCCATGGCGAAATCAGCCACCCTGACTAGAGTCAGCCACCAGCGGAACACCAGGGTTGGAACTGCCGATCGATCATTTCCGGTTGCTCGGCGTCAGTCCGACCACGGACGTGCAGACCGTGCTCCGCACCCTGCAGCAACGGCTCGACCGCATCCCCGACCAGGGCTTCACCCTCGACACCCTGGAGGTGCGCAACACCCTGCTGCGCCAGAGCGCCGACCTGCTCAGCGACCCGGAGCGGCGCAGCGCCTACGAATCCCAGCTCACCGCCCTTAGCCAGAGCGGCCAGCCCCTGCAGGCGGGCCTGGAGCTGGGCAGCAACCAGGAACTGGGGGGCCTGCTGCTGCTGCATGAGGCGGGCCAGCACCTGGAGGTGTTCGAGCTGGTGCACCGGGCCCTGCAGCCCCCCCAGGCCCCAGCCCTGGGCAGCGGCCGGGAAGCCGATCTCTGCCTGCTGGCGGCCCTCTCCTGCCTGGCCGGCGCCGAGGATCTGCGCCGCAACCGCCGCTTCGAGAGCGCCGCCCTGCTCCTGGGCCAGGGCCAGCAGCTGCTGCAGCGGATGGGCCAGCAGCCCCAGCAGCGCCAGGCGATCAGCGAGGCCCTCCTGGCCCTCAGGCCCTTCCGGGTGCTGGATCTGCTCAGCCGGGACCTGGGGGCGGTGCAGGCGCGCAGCGAGGGCCTGCGACTGCTGGAAGAGCTGGTGGACGAACGGGGCGGGCTGGAGGGGCAGCGGGATCCACGCATGGACACCGAGGAGTTTCAGGCCTTTTTCCGCCAGATCCGGGCCTATCTCACGGTGCAGGAGCAGATCGACCTGTTCAGCCGCTGGTCCAGTGCCCCGGGCCAGCAGGGAGGCAGTGCCGATTTTCTGGCCACCACCGCCCTCACCGCCTCGGGCTTCGCCCAGCGCAAGCCGGAGCGGATCGCCACGGCCCGCAGCCGCCTCCTGGCCAGCGGCCAGGCCGACATCCAACCCCTGCTGGCCTGCCTGCATCTGCTCCTGGGGCAGGTGGATGAGGCGGAGACCGCCTTTACCCAGGGCTCCAGTGCGGAGATCCGCAGCTGGGCCCAGCGGGCCGGCGAGGACCCCCTGGCCCAGTTGTGTGCCTACTGCCGCGACTGGCTGGCCCGGGATGTGCTGCCCGGCTACCGCGACCTGGATGCCGACGCCGACCTGGAGGCCTATTTCGCCGACCGGGACGTGCAGGCCTACCTCGATCAGCTGGAGGAGACTCCCTCACCCCCACCCGCCCCTGGCTTCGGATTTGCAGGCTCAGCCTTGCCAGCGGCCCAGGCCCTGCTTGGACTCGGCGGTTTCGGCGGCACAACCGAGGAGAGGGAGGATCCCCAGCCTCCCCCGAGCGATCAGGACGACGGGGAGCTGGAGGCAGCGGGCCTGACCCTGCCGAACTGGCTCCATTTTCAGGGAACCGATGGGCCCCGCCTGGCCCGGATCGCAGCCAGCGCCGCGGCCCTGCTCCTGGTGCTGGCGGGGGGATTTGCCCTGCTTCGCCCGCGGCCCACGCCGATCCCCGTGGAGCCCAAGCGGGATGCCAAGCCCGCAACCCAGACGCCTGAGAAACCCGCTGCCGCTCCGGCTGTGCCCGCCCAACCCCAGCTGCCCCTGCGCACGGATACACCGTCGGCGGAGCAAGTGCGGGGACTGCTCGAGGGCTGGCTGAGCGCCAAGGCGGCCGTCCTGGCAGGCCAGCAGCCGGCCATTCCCCTCGATCGGCTCGCCCGCGACACCCAGCTGCAGCGACTGGCCGCCGAGCAGCGGGAGGACAAAGCTCTCAACCAGACCCAGCGAATCACCGCCAAGGTGGTCGACTTCAAGCTGGAGGAGAGCAGTCCCAAACGGATTGCGGCCGTTGCCACGATCGACTACTCCGACCAGCGCCTTGACGGCGCCGGCCAGCCGCAGGGCCGGCCCACCCGACTGCCAGCCCTGCGCAACCGCTATGTCTTCGGGCGCGACGGTGGCATCTGGCGACTGGTGAGTTTCCAGCGGGCCGAGTGAGCTGGGGAGGCGGACCTGGATCGCTGGACCCTCCTCCACTTTTTACGATCCGGTCATCCCGGACCAGGCCAACCCTGCACCGGTCCGCTCCCCATCCACCCACGCCGCCCTGCAGCGCCCCCTCCAGAGATTCCCCGATGTTCGACGAGCTCTCCCAGCGGTTTGAAGACGCCGTCAAGAACCTGCGCGGCCAGGGGGCGATCAGCGAGAGCAATATCGACGGCGCCCTGAAAGATGTGCGCCGCGCCCTGCTGGAGGCCGATGTGAGCCTGCCGGTGGTGAAGGACTTCGTGGATGAAGTCCGCAGGAAGGCCCTCGGCGCCGAGGTGGTGCGCGGCATCAGCCCGGATCAGAAGTTCATCCAGGTGGTGCACGAGCAGCTCGTGGACACCATGGGCGGCGAGAACGCCCCCCTGGCAGCCGGTGGCAAACCCGGTGACCCCTCCGTGGTGCTGATGGCCGGCCTGCAGGGCGCCGGCAAGACCACGGCCACCGCCAAGCTCGGGCTCCACCTCAAGGAGCAGGGCCGCAAGGCTCTGCTGGTGGGGGCTGACGTGTACCGACCCGCCGCCATCGAGCAGCTCAAGACCCTCGGGGGCCAGATCGGGGTGGAGGTGTTCAGCCTCGGCACTGAGGCCAAGCCCGAGGCGATCGCCGCGGCCGGCATCGAGAAGGCCAGGGCCGAGGGCTTCGACACGGTGCTGGTGGACACCGCCGGCCGTCTCCAGATCGATCAATCGATGATGGAGGAGATGGTGCGGATCCGCGAGGCCTGCAGCCCCGACGAGGTGCTGCTGGTGGTGGATTCGATGATCGGCCAGGAAGCGGCCGAGATCACCCGCGCCTTCCACGCGCAGGTGGGCATCACCGGCGCCGTGCTCACCAAGCTCGACGGCGACTCCCGCGGCGGGGCCGCCCTCTCGATCCGCAAGGTGAGCGGCGCACCGATCAAGTTCATCGGCACCGGCGAGAAGGTGGAGGCGCTGCAGCCCTTCCACCCGGAGCGGATGGCCAGCCGGATCCTGGGCATGGGCGATGTGCTCACCCTCGTGGAGAAGGCCCAGAAGGAGGTGGAGCTGGCCGATGTGGCCAGGATGCAGCAGAAGCTCCAGGAAGCGACGTTTGACTTCTCGGACTTCGTGCAGCAGATGCGCCTGATCAAGCGCATGGGCTCCCTGGGCGGCCTGATGAAGCTGATCCCCGGCATGAACAAGATCGATTCCGGCATGCTCAAGCAGGGCGAGGAGCAGCTCAAGAAGATCGAGGCCATGATCAGCTCGATGACCGAAGCCGAGCGCCGCGACCCGGATCTGCTGGCCGCCCATCCCTCGCGCCGGCGCCGCATCGCCTCCGGCAGCGGCCACACCCCGGCGGATGTGGACAAGGTGCTGCAGAACTTTCAGCAGATGCGCGGCTTCATGCAGCAGATGACCCGCGGTGGCGGCATGCCCGGGATGCCAGGAATGGGAGGAGGTTTCCCGGGCATGGGTGGTGGCTTGCCTGGGATGGGCGGGATGCCTGGGATGCCTGGGATGGCCGGAATGCCCGGTGGAGGGCGCGGCGGTCGTGGCGGCGGCCAGCCCAAAGCCCCCAGGCCTGCCAAAAAGCGCAAGGGGTTCGGGGAGCTCTGATGGGGACCTCACCCCACGGGCTACACTGGTTGTTTGCACACCTAGCGGCTAGGCCACGATGATCAAGCTCCGCCTGAAGCGGTTTGGCAAGAAGCGGGAAGCGAGTTTCCGCCTCGTGGCCGTCAACAGCACCTCCCGCCGCGACGGTCGTCCGCTCGAAGAGCTGGGCTTCTACAACCCCCGCACCAAGGAAACCCGGCTCGACACTGAGGCTATCCGGGCCCGTCTCGAGCAGGGTGCCCAGCCCACCGACACGGTGGTGAGCCTGCTGGAGCGCGGCGGCCTCCTGGAGAAGAGCGTGCGCCCCTCGGTGGTGATCGGCCAGAAGAAACAGGCCGCCGCCCGCGAGGCTGCTGCCAAGCAGGCCGCCAAGGAAGCGGCTGAAGAGAAGGCTGCCGCTGAAGAGAAGGCTGCCGCTGAAGCCAAGGCTGCTGCAGAAGCCAAGGCCGCCGAGGAGGCCGCTGCCGCTGAAGCTGCTGCTGCCGAAGAGCCCGCCGCCGAGAGCGCCGAGGCTTGAGCAAGGGCACCGCGGCCGAACCCGACGGCCTCGCCACTGCCACCCTCGCCCTGCCCACTCCCGCCGCGGCCCTGGCCCTGGCTGGGGAGGCCGAATCGACCCTGCGCCGCCTTGAGGGCCTCACCGGTTCTTCGATCGTGTTGCGGGGTCTGGATCTCTCGGTGCGGGCCAGACCCAGCCAGCTGGAACGCACCACCGCCCTGATCGAGTTGCTGCGGCCCCTCTGGCAGGAAGGCCAGCAGCTCAGCCAGGTCGATCTCAACACCGCCCTGCACGCCCTCGACAGCGGCCGGGGCGAAGACCACCGTGCCCTGGCCGAGCAGGTGCTGGCCCGCAGCCAGAGCGGCAAGCTGCTGCGGCCCCGCACCCTGCGCCAGAAGGCCTACGTGCAGGCGATGGAACGCCATGACCTCACCCTGGCCCTGGGACCGGCCGGCACCGGCAAGACCTTCCTGGCCACGGTCCTGGCCGTGCGCATGCTCCAGGAGCGCAAGGTGGAGCGGTTGATCCTCACCCGCCCGGCCGTGGAGGCCGGCGAGCGCCTCGGCTTCCTGCCCGGCGACCTGCAGCAGAAGGTGGACCCCTACCTGCGTCCCCTCTACGACGCCCTGCATGCCCTGCTGGGCAGCGAGCGCACCAGCGCCCTCCTGGAGAAAGGGGTGATCGAAGTGGCCCCGCTGGCCTACATGCGCGGCCGCACCCTGGCCGATGCCTTCGTGATCCTCGACGAGGCCCAGAACACCACCACCGCCCAGATGCGCATGGTGCTCACCCGCCTTGGAGAGAACTCCCGCATGGTGGTGACCGGCGATCCCACCCAGGTGGATCTGCCGCCAGGGGTGCTGAGCGGCCTGGCCGAGGCAGCCCTGGTGCTGGAGGGGGTGGAAGGGGTGGCGATCTGCCACCTCTCGGCCGCCGATGTGGTGCGCCACCCCCTGGTGCAGCGGCTGGTGACGGCCTACGCCGAACGCGACGCCAGGAAGCTGGAAGCCGGAAGCCAAAGACGGTTCGATGGCTCACACCGCCGCAGAACACCATGACCAGCCGTGCTGATCGACTGCGCATTCCCGCCGAAATCGCGCTGGCCGCCCTGGTGGCCTACTTACTGGGCTTCAGGTTCACCAGCCTGTTTCCGGGCTACCTGCCCAAGATCGGCGGACTGTGGTCAGCGATCTCGGCAATCGTGGTGACCCAGTCCAGCCGGCAGGAAACGACCGCTTCGGCCTCGCTGCGCATCCTTGGTTCAGCCATCGGCGCCCTCACCAGTGCCATCTACCTCACACTGCTGCCCTTTCAGCCGCTGGGCATGGCCCTGGCGATCTTTGCCACGGTGGCGCTGTGCGCCGCCGTGAACATCCCGAGCCACGGCCGACTGGCAGCGATCACGGTGATCGTGGTGATGGTGACCAGCAGCCTCGACCCGAAGCTGAGCCCTGGGCTGAACGCCTTGCTGCGCTTCGCTGAATCCTGCATCGGCACAGGCATCGCCGTGCTGGGCGTGCGCCTCTGGCCGGAATCAGCCAATCCCCGCCAGCACGACCCACTCCCATAGGGAGATCCGCACCCCTGGCTGGCCGCTGCGACTCCCGCTGACTGGCAACCGCTGGCAGGATGGACGGAGTTTCCTTTTCTGGTGCGCCATGCCGGCCAGCAGCAATTTTCAGGAGGCCATCCGCGAGGCGCAATCCAGCGCCCTGGTGGGGCCCAATGTGGTGAACAGGGCCCTGCCCTTCGTGGGTGGTGGGATGGTGCTCACCGCCGGTGGGGTGATGGGCGGTCTGGCCCTGATGGCCAGCAACCCCGCGGGCTTCATGCCCCTGTTCTGGGTGGCCCTGATCGGCAACTTCATCCTCTTCTTCGTGGCCCAGAACGTGGCCATGAAGGGCAATAACAGCACGGCTCTGCCGCTGCTGGCCGCCTACAGTCTGATCACCGGCTTCACCCTCAGCGGCCTGGTGGCCATGGCGATCGGCACCGCAGGCATCGGTGCCATCGGCACAGCCGCCCTGGCCACCGGCGTCACCTTCGTGGTGGCGTCGGTGATGGGTCGCCGTATGAGCGACAGCGTCGGTCAGGCCCTGAGCGGCGCGGTGGGGCTGGGGATCCTTGGCCTTTTGATCGCCATGGTGGTCCAGGTCGTGGGCGGCATCTTCGTGCCGGGCTTCGGCGGCAACGGCTTCGAGCTGCTGATCGCCGGCTTCGGCACCGTGCTGTTCGTGGGTGCTGCGTTCGTGGACTTCTACACGATGCCCCGCACCTACCGGGACGACCAGTACCTGGCCGGTGCCCTCGGCATGTACCTCACTTACATCAACCTGTTCATCTTCATCCTGCGTCTGATCATCGCCCTGCAGGGTGGCGGACGCCGCGACTGACCATTCAGGCCCATGCATCTCTGGCCCGCCGCATTGGTGGGCTTTTTTATGGGCCAGGATTTGATGGATAACCCGAAGTAGATGGCCCGGATCGGGGCAGGCGGGCGGGCCAACTCAGCCGGCCACGGCCTCCACGGCAGCGGCGATGGCCCGGCGCTGCTCGGCGTCGTAGCCCCAGCGATCGAGGAAGGCCACGTCATCGCCGGCGCCCTGGGCGGCAGCCTGGAGCAGGGTCTCCAGGCGCTGCTTCACGGCGCCGGGTTCCAGCAGGCGCAGCAGCTCGGTGCAGCGGGCCTGCACCCGCTCCGAGCCGGCCTGCTGGCCGCCATCGCCATGGCGGCCGTGCTGCAGGGCCATGGCCGTGCTCATGGCCAGGTTGCGCGCGCTCAGATCCACCACGCCCTCGCCGGCAGTGCGCAGCTGCTGCACCAGGGGCTCCGGCAGACGGTCCATCAGCGGGCAGTCGCCGGCCAGGCTCACCACGAAGAAGCCCCGGGCCCCGTCGCGGCTGGCCACCAGCTCGCCCACCCGGTCGGCCAGCACCTCATCGCTGAGCTCACCGTTCTCCCACAGCCCCAGCCACTGGGCCGTGATCTCCATCGCCTGCTGAAAGGAGGGCGCCTGCTGAAAGGACGGCTCACGCTGGGGTTCGCTCATGCTCCGGGCGACGCTGTGTACTCCTGAGCCTATGGAATGCCGCCGCCACCGGCAGGCTCCCGCGGGCTGCAATTGTCCCGCCGGGCTGTCACTGTTGGGAGATGCGCCCCATTCCATCTGCGGAAGACCCCTCCTCCCCCGGCGGCGAGGGCCAGCTGCTGCCGATCCCCGACCCGGCCGAATCGGCCCGCCTGCTCAGCGCTGCCCCCCCGGCCGCGGCCGCCGAGGGGTTCCGCTCCGGCTTCGTGGCCCTGATCGGCCGGCCCAATGTGGGCAAGAGCACCCTGCTCAACCAGCTGGTGGGCGAAAAGGTGGCGATCACCTCGCCGGTGGCCCAGACCACCCGCAACCGGCTGCGCGCGATCCTCACCACCGCCGGGGCCCAGCTGGTGCTGCTGGACACCCCCGGCATTCACAAGCCCCACCACCTGCTGGGGGAGCGCCTGGTGAAGACGGCGAAAAACGCCATCGGCGATGTGGATGTGGTGCTGCTGCTGGTGGACGGCAGCGAACCGGCCGGGCGCGGCGACAGCTTCATCGTGGAGCTGCTGCGCCACTGCCACGCGCCGGTGCACGTGGCCCTCAACAAGCACGACCTGGTGGATCCGGCCCAGGCTGAAGCGCTGGCCGCCAGCTACCGCGAGATGTTGGAGGGTCGAGGGGATTTCGCCAGCCCCACACCTGCCGGCCAGGACCCGCGGCCACCGCTCGCCTGGCCCCTGCACCCGGTGAGTGCCCTCACCGGCGCCGGCACCGAGGCCCTGGTGGCAGCCCTGGCAGCCGAACTGCCCGAGGGCCCCCAGCTCTACCCGGCCGATGCGGTGAGTGACCAGCCCGAGCAACTGCTGATGGCGGAGCTGATCCGCGAGCAGGTGCTCAGCCACACCCGCGAGGAGGTGCCCCACTCGGTGGCGGTGAGCATCGACCGGGTGGTGGATGACGGCCCGCGCACCGCCGTACTGGCCACGGTGCTGGTGGAGCGCCCCAGCCAGAAGGGGATCCTGATCGGCAAGGGCGGCCGCATGCTCAAGACGATCGGCCAGGGGGCGCGGCTGCAGATGGAGAAGGTGTTCAGCGGGCCGGTGTATCTGGAGCTGTTCGTGAAGGTGGTGCCGGGCTGGCGCCGCAGTGCCGCCCGCCTGGCCGAGCTGGGCTACCGGGGGGACTAGATCCCTACTGCTTAGCCGCTTTACCGGCTAAGCTGGGCCTATGCAGGTCAACCTCCACGACGCCAAAACCCATCTCTCCCGATATGTGGAGCAGGCACTCGATGGCGAGGAGGTGGTGATCGCCCGGGCCGGCAAGGCCCTGGTGCGTCTGGTGCCGGTGGATGAGACGCCTCGCAAGCGCGAGCTCGGCTTTCTGCAGGGGTCTGCTGTTCTGGCCTGCGACCTCAAAGCCGACTTCCAGGAGGACATCGAGTCGATGTTCGGCTGATGGAAACAGCCAGCTCAAGCCAGCAGAATGTGAGCCCGCAACTGCTCGACACCCAGCTTCTGCTCTGGCTGGCCATCGCTCCGGAACGCCTACCGGCAGCCTTGCTTGAAAACCTCATTGATCGCCGCTTGCCGTTGCTGTACAGCGTTGTGAGCCTGTGGGAAGTGGCGATCAAAACCTCTCTCGGCAAACCCGGATTCCTCGTCGACGCCACTCAGTTGCGTGACGGGCTGAAACAGCAGGGTCTTCAGGAACTGGGAATCGCGCCTGAACACTGCCTGGCCGTGCAGCACCTGCCCTGGATCCATCGCGACCCCTTCGACCGCCTGCTCGTCTCCCAGGCCATCCAGGCGGAGATCACCCTGCTCACAGCCGATCGCACCCTCAGCGGCTACGGGTCCCAGGTGGTCTGGGTAGGCAACGCGAGCCCTGGCGGCTGAGAGAATCAGCCGATGACTGACGAATCCGCCGCCTTTCCTCCGGCCACAATCGAGGCTTTCCTGCGCTGTTGCGCCGGCGAGTGGATGGGGCTGCGCAGCCGCTTCGCCCTAGATGCCGGCCTGGAGGGCGAGAAGGGCGATGAGTGGCACAGCAGCGAGCGGGGCGAGCTGGTGGTGACCTACCTGGAGCCCGACAGCGCAAGCGCCCCCGGCGGCCTACAGGTGGGACCCAAGGACAGCACCCCCCAGCAGCTGCAGTTCAACGGCGGAGGGGGCTTCACGGTGAACACCCCCCAGGGCGCGCAGCAGGGCACCTGGCAGCTCTGGCCCGACGGCAGCCTGGAACTGACGCTCAGCAGCGGCGACGCCGAGGTGCGCGAGCGCATCTGGTTCACCAAGCCCAACCTGCGCCTGCGCAGCACGGTGGAGAGCCACGCCGATGGCCGCCCCGGCCGCGCCAGCTTCAGCTCCGAGATCCGCCGGGTGAGCCGGCCGGCCGCTCCCGCCAGCTGAGCCGATGGGTCCCTCTCTGTGATGCGACTCGATGTGGTGAGCCTGGCACCGGAGGCCATGGCCCCCCTGCTGGGCCTGGGCGTGATCGGCCGGGCCTTCGCCGCCGGCATTGCCGAGCTGCACACCCACAACCCCCGCGACTTCGCCACCGACAGATACCGCAAGGTGGATGACGAGCCCTACGGCGGCGGCGCCGGCATGGTGCTCAAACCGGAGCCGGTCTATGCGGCGGTGGAGGCGATCCCGGTGCTGCCGCGGCGGCGGGTGCTGCTGATGTCGCCCCAGGGCAGCCCGCTGCAGCAGGCCGACCTGCGCCGCTGGGCCACGGGCTACGACCAGCTGCTGCTGATCTGCGGCCACTACGAGGGCTTCGACGAGCGCATCCGCGCCCTGGCCAATGAGGAGGTGTCGCTGGGAGACTTCGTGCTCACCGGCGGCGAGCTGCCGGCGGCGGTGATCATCAACGGCGTGGTGCGCCTGCTGCCGGGCACGGTGGGCACCCAGGCCAGCCTGGAGGAGGAGAGCCACAGTGCCGGCCTGCTCGAGCACCCCCACTACACCCGCCCCGCCAGCTTCCAGGGGATGGACGTGCCAGCCGTGCTGCGCAGCGGTGACCACGGCGCCATCGCCCGCTGGCGCTTTGAACAGCAGCAGCAGCGCACCCGCCAGCGGCGGCCGGACCTGTTCGAGCGCTGGCAAGCTGAACAGAACTGAACGGCCCGCGGGGCAGAGGCTTGCCGTGCTGATCGTGACCACACCCCAGCTGGACGGCCGCCCCATCCGCCACTACCTGGGCCTGGTGCATGGGGAGACGATCCTCGGGGCGAACCTGTTCCGCGACCTGCTCGCCAGTGTGCGCGATCTGGTGGGTGGCCGCGCCCGGGCCTATGAATCCACCCTCCAGCGTGCCCGGGAGATGGCCGTGGAGGAAATGGCGCGGCGGGCGCGGCTGCTGGGGGCCGATGCGGTGGTGGGGGTGCGGATCGATGTGGAGGTGCTGGGTCAGGCCGGCGGAATGCTGATGGCCTGCGCCACCGGCACGGCGGTGAACCTGGACCCTGCGCGGCCTTGGCAGCTGCCGCCCCCACCACTGCCTCCCGAGCAGCCACCCGACTAAGCCACTGGGTGCTCAGCCCTGAGGCTGCTGCTGGCGGCCCTGCTGCATGCCGCGCAGGGCCGCCAGCAGGGAAGCGGGGCTCTGGGGATCCACCATCAGCACGCTGCCCCCGGGGGCCTGGGCCATCGCCTCGCCCATGGCCATCCAGTCGCGGGCCAGCAACAGGCGAATCGCCTCGGAGGCCTCCGGGTTGGCCTGCATGGCCTCCGCAAGCTGGATGGCGGCGTCGGCCCGGGCCTGGGCCAGCAGGGTCTGCTGCTGGGCCTGGGCCTGGGCCTCCAGCACCAGCGCTTCCTGCTTGGCCCTGGCATCGAGCACCAGGGCTTCAGCCCGGCCCCGGGCGGCATTGAGCTGGGATTCCTTTTCCCCCTCGGAGCGCAGGATGGCGGCGCGCTTCTCGCGCTCGGCGGTCATCTGCTGCTCCATCGCCTGCTGCACGCCTGGGGAGGGATGGATGTCGCGCAGCTCGACACGGGTCACCTTCACCCCCCAGGGATCGGTGGCCTGGTCGAGCTCCTTGAGCAGCACCTCGTTCACCTCATTGCGGGTGGTGAAGGTCTGGTCGAGGTCGAGCTTGCCCATCTCAGCGCGGATCTGGGTGAGCACCAGATTCACCATCGCCGCCTGCAGGTTGTCCACGGCGTAGTAGGCGCGGGCGTGCTCCAGCAGCTGCCAGTACACCACCGCATCCACCTCGATCGCCACGTTGTCGCGGGTGATGCACTGCTGCGGAGGAATATCCAGCACCCGCTCCTTGAGCGATTCGTGGCTCACCACCTTCTCCACCACCGGCAGCACGAAGGAGAGGCCCGGCTGCAGCTGGCGGTCGTACTTGCCCAGGCGCTCCACCAGGCGCGACTGGCCGCCGCTGGTGATCTTCACGCTGTTGAGACCGAGGGCGGCCATCACAAATACGGCGGGCAGGCCCAGCAGCGGATCCATGGCATGGGGGGAGGGCGTGGGGGGAGGGCGTGGAAGCCCCGGGAAGGCGTTCCCCTAGCAAGGTAGGCAGCATGGGGAGCGAAGACCATGTCCTTGGCCGCCATGCCCGCCGCGCTGATCTGGCTGCTGCTGGGGCTCTGCCTGTTGCTGCTGGAACTGCTGGGCCTGGAGTTCGACGGACTGCTGGCCGGGGCCGTGGCCGCCCTGCTGATGTCGGTGCTGGCGGCGTCGCTGCCCCTGCCGCCCCTGCTGCAGATGGCGGCTTTCGTGCTGCTCAGCGCCCTGCTGTTGCTGGCCCTGCACCGCTGGGGGAGGCGCAGGGAACGGGGCCTGCCGCCGGCCAGCGGCGACGAGCGGGCCACCGTGATCAGCGGCTTTGACGGCAGCCAGGAAGGGGGCAGTGCGGGGCGGGTGCGCTGGCAGGGTCAGAGCTGGGCCGCCATCAACCTGGACGAGGGGCGGCCCCTGCTTCCCGGCAGCGCGGTGACCGTGCTGGGCCGCGAAGGGACCCAGCTGCAGGTGCTGCCGACCCCTGAACACTGGGAGTGAGGTCTGCCGACAGCCGCGCTCAGTCGTGGGCCGGCAGACGCAGCAGCACCTCGGCGCCGCCCAGCTCATCGCTGCGGCCCAGGCGCAGCGAACCGCCGTGGATCTGCACGGCGGCATTCACCACAAACAGCCCCAGCCCACTGCCCTGGGGTTTGGTGCTGGCCAGCAGCAGCTGCTCCAGCTGCAGATCGGCGAAACCGGGGCCGTTGTCGGCCACCCGCAACTCCAGCCAGGGCGAACCATGGGAATCGATCCTGCGCTCCAGGCTGAGCTGGAGGCGAGGCTCGGCCACCTGGCCCTGGCTGAGGGCCTCGACGGCGTTGCGGATCAGGTTGGACAGTGCCATCTGCAACTGGCTGGCATCGCCGAGCAGCCACTGGGGCTGCTCGAGGCCGCCGGCCACAACGCTCACCCCATGGCGCTGCAACAACGGGCGCAGATACAGCCGGGTGCTGGCGATCACATTGCAGAGATCCAGGCGCTGCTGCTCGGTCTGCACGTTGCGCAGCAACATGCGCATCTTCTCGATCGTGGTCACCACCCGCTCGCTCTCCCCCAGCTGCTGCTCCAGCAGGGGCTGGAGCAGGCTGCGCACCTGGCCGTCCGGCAACTGCTCGAGCCGGCTGCGCAGCAGGCGCGAATGGATCATGATCGCGCTGAGGGGCTGCTTGATCTCGTGGGCCACCGCAGCGGCCGTGAGGCTGGTGCGCAGCTTGGCCTCCAACTCCAGCCGCTGCCGCTCCTTGAGGTCGGCCTCCCGGCGAAAAGCCCGCTCCAGGGCCGCCTCGGCCCGCTTGCGCTCGGTGACATCCAGGAAGGTGCACACCACCAGCTCCTCCCGCAGGCTGGCGGTGAGGATCACCTGGCGGTGGCTGCCGTCCTTGCACACCACCTCCAACTCCATCGGTCCCAGCTCCGGCACTCCGGCCCGGCAGCGATCCAGTTCGTCGGCCCAGCGCTCCATCACCTCCTGGCGGTAGGCGGGATCGGGATAGGCCAGCCCGGCCCAGACCTCCACCGAGGGCAGCTCGTCGGCGCTGTAGCCGAAGGTGTCGAGAAAGCGCTGGTTGAGAAACACGATCGGCTGGGGGGCCTCCAGCTGGGTGCAGGCCACCGGAATCGGCAACACCCTGAGCATGCGTCGCAGCTCCTGTTCGGCCTGCACCTGGTCAGTGATGTCGGAGATCACCCCCTCCCACACCGTGGAGCCATCGGGGAGTTCTCTGGGCAGCGATTCGGCCAGGATCCAGCGCACCTGGCCATCCACCACCACGCGGCACTGCCCCTTGAACCGCAGTTTCTTGGCGAAGGTGAGGGCGTTGAGGGCCAGCCAGTCGTCGTAGTCGTCAGGATGGACACAGGCAAAGGCGTTGAGGGGGTTGGCCTCGGCCGCCGCGCGCTCCAGGCCGCAGATCTGCAGGAAGCGCTCGCTCATGAACGAGAACTGGGCCAGCTCAGCTCCCGGGCGCAGCACCATCGTGTAGGTGCCCACCGGGATCGCCTCGGTGATCGCCAGGGCGGTCTGGGCCAGTTCATCGCGGGCCTGCTGCAGGGACTTGCTGAGTTCCTGGGTGCGGTGGGTGCGGCGGTTCACCAGGTCCACCAGCAGCTGCAGCTCCCGGATCGCCGAGACCCCCAGATCCGGCAGCTGCTCGGCATTGGGCTGGCCCTGCAGCGGCCGGATCACCCCCTGGAACTGCCGCTCCACAGCGCTGGCCAGGGCTTCGGCCAGCACGGCGGCCAGCACCAGGAGCAGCGCCATCAGGCTGAAGGAGGGCAGCAGCAGCTCGTAGTCGAGCCGGCGGATCAGCGGCTCGGCGGGTTGCACCACCGTGACCGTTCCGGATTGCACCCGCCAGTACGCCTGCAGGTCATTGACCAGCACCGGGGCCTGGCGGCTGGGCACCAGCAACTCCAGGCCCGGCCGGCCAATCCGGCTGGAGGCGTCCAGTTCGTAGTAGCGGGCCAGGCGCGCGAACAGGGCGGGATCCGAGCTGAGCTCCCTGCCTGCGCCGTTGCGCCAGAGCGCGGCGGCACCAGGCACCTGGCTGCGGGCGGGCAACGCACCCAGGACCTGAACTTTCTCGGCCAGGCGGGTCATCACCTGAAACTGGGCCTCCATGGCCGTGGACTTGAGCTGGCCCGAGAGGATCAGGACCACCAGCACGCCCGGCAGGCTCACCGCCAGCAGCACGATGGCGAAGGTGATCCCCCGGGCGGAGAGCTGACCGCTGCTGCGCCGCCGGCGCCAGGTGCGCCAGAGCTTGTAAGCGCTCATGGCCAAGGCCACGCAGATCACCGACACCACGGCCTCCTTGAGCCCCAGGCCCAGGGCCTTCACCGGGCCGACGCCCAGACGCAGGATGAACAGCAGGATCTCGGCGGGGAGGCCGACCACCAGCCAGTAACCGATCGCCGCCAGCACGATCCGGCCATTGGCTTGCTGGGCCGGGCCACCGTTGAAGCGCTGGAGAAAGCAGTGCAACCAGATCAGCAGCCCCATGCCGATCAGCAGCTCAAAGGGGTGCCCCCAGCGCAGCACCGTCACCGCCAGGGCCGCCGCCCCCACCAGCAGGCCACCCCAGCCGAACAGCAGCAGGGCCAGCACGGCCACGCCGCTGCCGAGCATCAGCTGCATGTCGAAGAACACCGTGGGCGCGTGCAGATTGACCAGCACCGCCAGGGCGGCCAGGCCCACCAGCGCCAGCGCCCTACGGCCCATCGCCACCGGACCCGGCGGGGGCGGCAACCACGACTGGCGATGCACGGCGCAGTGCCACGGGACAGGCCTTGGGTGGCACCATTACAGGATGCGGCCGGTCTGCCTGGCTGGCCAGCATGCACCTTCGGCGTGTTCCATGGAGCTGCGCATCGGCAACGGCTACGACATCCACCGGCTGGTGCCGGGCCGGCCGCTGATCCTCGGGGGACAGCGACTGGACCATCCCGCCGGCCTGGGGCTGGACGGCCACAGCGATGCCGACGTGCTGGTGCACGCGATCATGGATGCCCTGCTGGGCGCCCTCTCCCTGGGCGATATCGGCAAGTACTTCCCGCCCGACGACCCCCAGTGGCGGGGGGCCGACAGCCTGGTGCTGCTGGAACAGGTGGTGGCCCTGGTGGCCGAGCGGGGCTGGAGCGTGATCAATGTGGATGCGGTGGTGATCGCCGAGCGGCCCAAACTCAAGCCCCACATCGAGGCGATGCGCGCCGCCATCGCCGCCCGCATGGGGGTGGAGCCCGAGCAGGTGGGGGTGAAGGCCACCACCAACGAACGGCTCGGCCCCGAGGGACGCGAGGAGGGGATCTCCTGCCAGGCGGTGGCGCTGCTGGGCAGGCCATGAACCCGGGCTGCGCGAGTGCCCAAGCCCCCGGGCGCATCCTGGCTAGGGTTTCGGCCATTGTCCTCTGCCTGCTGATGCTGCTGGCCGGCCATCCCGATCTGGCGATCGCCGAGCATCCGCCCGACGGGCAGGGGGGATCCGGCCCCTTCGAGGTGGCGGTGGTGGAGCACCTGCGGGTGAAGGTGCCGGCCGAGGGCCGCCAGGCCTGGCTGGAGGCCGAACGGGGCAGCTGGGAACCCTGGCTGGCCCAGCAGCCGGGCTACCTCGGCCGCGACCTGCTCTGGGATGCCGAGCGGGAGGAGGGCACCTTGCTGATCCGCTGGGCCAGCCGCGAACAGTGGAAGGCGATCCAGCTGGCAGAGGTGGAGGCCGTGCAGGAGCGCTTCGAGCGGCTGGCCCGCCTGGCCACGGGCTCCCGCCAGGGCAACCCCTTCCCGCTGGTGTTCGAAGGCGAGCTGCAGCCGGCGGCATGAGCGACGCCGCCCGCCTCGACCTGCAGCGCCGCGACCGCATCGGCATGGTGGAGGCGATCTGGGGCGAGCACAAGACGGCCGAGCAGATCGCCGGGATCCTGCTGCAGCTGCGCAAGGCAGGCGAACCGGCCCTGGCCACCCGGGTGGATCCCGGCAAGGCCGAGGCGGTGCGGCAAGCCCTTCAGGCGGAGCCGGCGGCGGCAGCCCTGGTGGAGCAGCTGCAGTTCCACGCCGAGGCCCGCTGCCTCAGTCTGGGATCACCGGCCGTGGCCCAACCCCAGCTGGGAGAGGTGGTGGTGCTGGGTGGCGGCACCAGCGACCTGCCGGTGGCCAGCGAGGCCCAGCTGGCCCTGCGCTGGCACGGGATCAGCTGCCGGCTGGTGCTGGACGTAGGGGTGGCGGGCCTGCACCGGCTGCTGGACCAGCTGGAGCACCTGGAGCAGGCGCAGGTGCTGATCGCCTGCGCGGGGATGGAGGGGGCCCTGCCCACGGTGCTGGCGGGCCTGGTGTCCCAGCCGGTGATCGGCGTGCCCGTGAGCGTGGGCTACGGCGTGAGCGCCGGTGGCATGGCGGCCCTGCAGGGGATGCTGGCCAGCTGCGCGCCGGGCCTGAGTGTGATGAACATCGACAACGGCTACGGCGCCGCCATGGCAGCCCTGCGGATCCTCAGGCTGGCCAACGGGCGCCAGGCCTGAGAGCGAAAACGGCAGCTCAGAGGTGCTGCAGGTCTGGGTAGGTGGTGAGCAGGTCTTCGGTGCTGAGCGCTTCGCCGGCCCCATCGGGCTGCCAGATCACCTCCAGGGCCAGCAGTTCGCTGGAGGACAGCCCGCCGAGGGCCTGCAGCGAGCCGCGCAGCTGCTCAGCGCTGCCGGCCCCCTTGAGGGCCAGGCGCTGGCGGGTGGCCACCAGCAGGGTCACCACGATGAAGTCGCTGCTGGCGTCGCTGTCGCCGGCGGGCACGGGCAGGTTCTGGCCACGCTGGCCGGCCACGTTGGTGGTGAGCTCGCGGGAGAGCTTGCTGCGCTCGGCCATCGACAGGCGATTGAAGGTGGCCTCGGCCGTGGCGAAGGGCACCTGGCCGTTCTCGGCGTTGGCATACACCCAGAGGTCGGGGTGGCGCAGCAGGGCCAGGGTGGTTTCCTGCAGCACCAGCTGCAGCCCGCTGTTGCTGGAGGTGTCGGAGCGGGCCGCCAGGGCGCGCAGGTCGTTCTGCAGCTGGCGGGCGGAGGCCAGCAGCCCCACCTGCAGTTGCACCACCGACACGGGCGGTTCGCTGCGCACCAGGCCGCCGTCCGTGCTGCCTGCTCCGCTCCCGGCACCACGCAGGGCGTTGAGCACCAGACCCACCACGGCCATCAACACCAGGAACCCGAACAGGCCACCACCACCGAACCCGAAGAAGGGCACGATGAAGGGGAAGCCGATGCCGCCTCCACCTCCGTAATAACCGCCGCCCCCGGTGTAGCCACCGCGATAGCCGCCGCTGTAACCGCCATAGCCGCCTCCCCTGTAGCTGCCACCACCCCCTCCATAGCTGCGTGGCGCCGGGGAGGAGCGGAAGCTGCCGCCGCCGATCCGGCCGCCACTGGCTGCCCAGGAGGGCTGGGGCTGCCAGAGCAGCAGGCTCAGCACCAGCATCGGCAACGCCAGCCCCACCAGGGTCCGGCGCAGGGGCGGAGGCAGGGAGGGGGAACGGCGCATTCGTGTTGCTGCGGACGTATTTGGTGAGGAGACCAGTTGGTGTGGTGACCAGTTGATGTGGTGACCAGTGAGCCTGAGGCAAGAAGCGGAGGAATGGCCCGCAGAACAGCCTGATTCCAGGGTTGCCCAGGAAATCTAGGAACCCCCCCCCACGATGGTGACCACCTCCAGGGAGTCGGATTCCAGCACCGGCTGCTGCGGCCAGCGCTGGCGGGGGAGGATCGTGCCGTTCAGCTCCACCACCACCAGTCGGGGCTGGAACCCCAGCGCCGCCAGCACCTGCTCGAGGTTGAGGCCCGCCCGACAGGTGCGGGCTTCGCCGTTCACCTGAATCGTCACCTCGGCGGCCGCTTCATGCGGAGTGGTGGACTCAGGGTTGGGGTCCATCGCAGGGGCGGGGGGCGGGGGCTGGAGCTCCCCATGCTGCCCAATCGGGCCGGAACTTTCAGTGCTCCGTTTCAGTGCTCCGTGCCCAGGGCCGCCAGCAGCTGGCGGCTGGCGGCGGCGGGGTCGGGGGCGGCGCTGATGGCCCGCACCACTGCCACCCGGCTGGCGCCGGCCTGGCGCACGGCCGGAATCTCCCCGGCCGTGATGCCGCCGATGGCGAAGCAGGGGATGGGGCTCTCGGCGCAGGCCTGGCGCACGTACTGGAGGCCCACCGGCTGCCGCCCCGGCTTGGTGGGGGTGGCGTTCACCGGCCCCACGCCCACGTAGTCACAGCCGTCCTGCACCGCCTGGTGCAACTGGTCGATGGCGTGGGTGCTGCGGCCCAGCAGGCGCTCAGGCCCCAGCAGGCGCCGGGCCACGGCCGGCGGCAGATCCCCCTGGCCCAGGTGCACCCCGTCGGCGTCCACCGCCAGGGCCAGATCCACGCGGTCGTTGACCAGGAACAGGGCCCCGTGGCGGGCGCAGAGAGCGCGCAGGGCCCGGGCCTGCTCCAGGCGCTCCAGATCGTTGAGGGGCTGGCCGTGGGCATTGAGGCTGCCCTCCTTGGCCCGGTACTGCACCAGCCGCACGCCACCGGCCAGGGCCGCCTCCACCCGGGCCTCCAGATCCGGCAGCGGCCCGACCACCAGATAGAGGTGGCACTGGCCCAGGCGCGCCCGCCGCCCGGCGCGCAGCCCATCGGCCTGGAGCAGCTCCAGTTCGAGGTCGTAGAGGAGATAGCGGATCGCCGCCGCCTCGGCCGCCAACGGCGGGTCGGCCTGGCGGCCGAATTCCTCCAGCACCCGCAGGGCCTCCTGCACGCGGGCGGCGTTGGCGGCCACCACGGCGCCCGGCTGCAGGCGCTCGGCCTGGGCGGGGTGGGCCATGCCGGTGGCCGGATCGCTGGCGGCGTGGCGCGCCTGCTTGTAGCGGTTGTGGTGGCAGCGGCCGAGCCGCTGGCGCAGGTCCTTGGTGCGGGCCACCAGATCGGCCCGGTCGAGACCGAAACGGGCCCAGTCCTCCAACACCCGCAGGCCCTCGCGGGCGCGGTCGAGGTTGGCATCGAGCAGGCGCAGCACGCTGGCGGGGGTGCCGGCAGCATGGCCGGACGCCGGGATGGAGCTGGGCTCGGGGGCGGAGCTGGGCTCAGTAGCGGCAGAAACCATGGCGGGCTGGGGCTGTCTGCTTAGGTTGGCGGGATCACGGAGCACCATTCGGGGCGGGCGCCATGGCAGACCAGGGCAATCCAGGCGGCGGTGACAACCCGATGCTCGTGCTGGTATCAGGCATCCTGCTGCTCGGCGGCATCGCCACCTTCATCGGCTGGGGTCTCACCCACGCCTACCCCGGCTAGGGCGCGGGCCTGGTCGGCGTCGCGGGCGATCTGGGCCTGGAGGGCCTCCAGACCGTCAAAGCGCTGCTGGCGGCGCAGCAACCGCAGGGGCTCCACCCGCAGCCAGCGGCCGCCGAGCTCGAGCCGGCGATCCAGCAGGTGCACCTCCACCGCCGAGGGGGCGTGGGGATCCACCGTGGGCTGGGGGCCGAGGTTCATCACCGCCGCCAGCCAGCCGCCAGCACCAGCCGGGATGGCCACCGCCAGCTCCGGCGCCACCTGGGCCGGATCGCCGGCGGGGGCTGCCAGCAGTTGCACCCGGGCCGCATACACCCCCTCCAGGGGGAGGAACTTGCGCCCATCCACCGCCAGGTTGGCGGTGGGCCAGCCCAGCTGGCGCCCCAGCCCCCGGCCGCTCACCACCTGGCCGCTGAAGCGGTAGGGGCGCTGCAGCAGGCGGTGGGCCTCGTCGATGCGGCCCTCGGCCAGGGCCCGGCGGATGCGGCTGCTGCTCACCCGCTCGGAGCCATCGCTCAGCATCGGCACCACGGTGACATCGATGCCGCGGGCGGCACCGATCCGGGCCAGCTCAGCCGCGTCGCCCTGGCGCCGGGCACCGAAGCGGAAGTTGCTGCCCACCGCGATCCGCCGCGCCTGCAGCTGCCCCACCAGCACCCGGTCCACGAAGGCCTCCGGTGCCAGGGCCGCCAGGGCCCGATCGAACGGCACCAGCACCAGCTGGCGGATGCCCAGGGGCGCGAGCAGCTCGAGCTTCTCGCTGGGCAGGTCGAGGCGCAGGCGGGTGTCGCCGTGGAGCACCTCGCGGGGATGGGGCCAGAAGCTCACCACCGTGGGCACGCCTGGGCCGGTGGCGGTGCCTGCGGCGGTCACAGCGGCGATCACGCGCCGGTGGCCGGGGTGGAGCCCATCGAAGCTGCCGAGGGCGATGGCGGTAGGCCGCTGGGCCTCAGCGGGGGTCCGCAGGGGAATCGATCGCGACAGTTCCCGAAGCCTTGGCATGCCGGATTGATCTTCCCATGGCACCTTGGGGACGCAACTCCGCCAGTCGCAAGGCGCCCCCATGGCCGACCAGATCGAATTGCAACAGATCGGCTCCAGCCTGCGCCGCATGGGCTGGCTGCGCTTCTGGATCCAGGTGGTGCTGGGCGTGGTGGTGGTGGGGGTGCTGACGTTCAACAACATCGGCGGCCGCCTGGCGGCCAACTCCCAGCGGGCCCTGGGGCTGGGACCGGGCATCTCCCTCACCACCCTGGCCTTCCTGATTCTGCTCTGGGGCATCTGGCACAGCTGGCTGGTGGTGCGTTGCGGCCGGGCTCTGGCCAGCCCGGTGAAGCCCAGCAAGGGGGAGACCAGCAAACTGATCAAGCGCGGGCTGCTGGCCGATCTGTTCGGCCTCATCCTGGCCGCCATCGGCTATCAGGCCCTGGCCGGCAGCCTGTTCGTGCAGGCCTCCCAGCAGGTGCCGGGCTTCTTCGGCGCCCAGATCCAGGGTGCCGGCGGCGTCGGCAGCCGGGTGGTGGGGCTGCCGATCACCTCGATCGAGATGTTCTCGGTGCTGGGCAACACCCAGGTGCTGTTCGCCCACCTGCTGGGGCTGATCATCACCCTGTGGCTTCTGCAGCGGGTGCACCGGCCCGCCCGCTGAGCCCGGGGTCCCCGGGGAGATCAGTCCAGCTGGGGCAGGGCGGCGGTGTCGCCCATCCAGAACAGCTCGGGCTGCAGGGGCGTGAGCGCCACGCCCCCCTGGTTCACATGGGCCACATCGGTGGGCCACTCGCCGGGGCCGGCCACCTCGGCATCGAGGTCGTTCACCACCTCACCCGCCAGCCAGTAGTAGGTGCGGCCGCGGGGATCGACGCGCCTGTCGAACTGGTCGGTGTAGCGGCGCACGGCCGTGCGGCACCAGCGCAGCGGGCCGATGCTCTCCGCCGGCCGGGGCGGCACGTTGAGGTTGAGCAGCATCGCCGGCGGCCAGCCCGCCAGCAGCATCCGCTCGGCCACATCCAGGGCGATCGAGGCCGCGGGCTCGAACAGGCGCCACTGGAAGTCGGCGCTGCTCACCGCCAGGGCGGGCAGCCCCTCGATCGTGCCCTCCATCGCCGCGCTCACCGTGCCGGAATAGAGCACATCGGTGCCCAGGTTGGGGCCGTGGTTGATGCCGGAGAGCACCAGGTCGGGCCACTCCTCCAGCAGCGAGAACAGGGCCAGCTTCACGCAGTCGCTGGGGGTGCCGCTGCAGGCCCAGGCCCGGATGCCGTCGTCGAACAGCTCGTCGGCCCGCTCGGCGCGGATGGGCGTCTGCAGGGTGAGGCCGTGGCCGGTGGCCGAGCGCTCCTGGTCGGGGCACACCACGGTGACCTCATGGCCGCGGGCGTTGGCGGCGTTGGCCAGGGTGCGGATGCCGGCGGCGAACACCCCGTCGTCGTTGCTCACCAGGATCTTCAGGGGGCGCATCGCCGAGGAGGTTGCTCCGTACAGTCTCCCCCTTGCCATTCAGTCTGGGGTTGTCGTGGGCGTCACCGTGTCACTGGAGGATCTCACGGGCCAGCTGGAGCAGCTGGAGGCCGAGGCGGCCGCCGAGATCGCCGCTGCCGCCACAGCCCCTGAGCTGGAGGCGCTGCGGGTGGGCCTGCTGGGCAAGAAGGGCCGGCTCTCGGCCGTGCTGGGGGCGATGGGCAAGCTGCCAGGCCCGGAGCGGCCGCTGATCGGCCAGCGGGCCAACGTGCTCAAGGAGCAGGTGAGCGGGCTGCTGGCCGAGCGGCTGCGGGCGGTGAAGACGGCGGCGATGGCCGAGCGGATCGCCCGCGAAACCCTCGACGTCACCGCCCCCAGCAGCTACACCCCCGCCGGCCACCGCCACCCGCTGATCAGCACGATCGAGGAGATCGTGGACATCTTCAGCGGCCTGGGCTACCGGGTGTCGGAGGGGCCGGAGATCGAGACCGACTACTACAACTTCACCGCCCTGAACATCCCCGAGCACCACCCCGCCCGGGACATGCAGGACACCTTCTACCTGGAGGATGGCCGGCTGCTGCGCACCCACACCTCGCCGGTGCAGATCCGCTACCTGGAGAACAATCCACCGCCGGTGCGGGTGATCGCCCCGGGGCGGGTATTCCGCCGCGACGCCGTGGATGCCACCCACTCGCCGGTGTTCCACCAGGTGGAGGTGCTGGCGATCGATGAGGGGCTCGACTTCACCCACCTGCGCGGCACGGTGACCGCCTTCCTGCAGCAATTTTTCGGCGACCTGCCGGTGCGCTTCCGCGCCAGCTACTTCCCCTTCACCGAGCCCAGCGCCGAGGTGGACGTGCAGTGGCGGGGCCGCTGGCTGGAGGTGATGGGCTGCGGCATGGTGGATCCGGCGGTGCTCACCGGCATGGGCCTGGATCCGGAGCGCTGGAGCGGTTTCGCCGCCGGCCTGGGGGTGGAGCGCTTCTGCATGGTGCGCCATGGCATCGACGACATCCGCCGCCTCTACACCAGCGACCTGCGCTTCCTCGAGCAGTTCTGAGGGCACCCCTGCGGTGCACTCAATAAACTCCAGCAGTCCCCCTGCTTCGCGATCGGTGCCCCGCGTCGGACTGATCGTCAATGACGGCAAGGACCTGGCCGTGAGCACGGCCGACGCCATCGAGGGCCGGCTGGCCGACCACGGCTATGAGGTGCTGCGGGTGAGCAGCTCCGGCGGCATGGTGGGCTTCGCCAACCCCGACCAGCACCTGCGCACCCGGGGCTACAGCGCCTGCGTGCCCCCCGGCTTCAGCGAGGAGCTGGAGCTGGCGATCGTGCTGGGGGGCGACGGCACCGTGCTGTCGGCGGCGCGTCAGACGGCGCCGGTGGGGGTGCCGATCCTCACGATCAACACCGGCCATCTCGGCTTCCTGGCCGAGGCCTACCTGCAGCAGCTGGATGGGGCCCTGAAGCAGGTGATCGCCGGCGACTGGACGGTGGAGGAGCGCACCATGCTGGTGGTGAGCGTGATGCGGGGCGAGCAGCGGCGCTGGGAGGTGCTCTGCCTCAACGAGATGGCCCTGCACCGCGAGCCGCTCACCTCCATGTGCCATTTCGAGATCGCCATCGGCCGCCACGCCCCGGTGGACATCGCCGCCGACGGCGTGATTCTCTCCACCCCCACCGGCTCCACCGCCTACTCCCTCTCGGCCGGCGGACCCGTGATCACGCCCGACTGCCCGGTGCTGCAGCTCACGCCGATCGCCGCCCACTCGCTGGCCTCGCGGGCCCTGGTGTTCAGCGACCGGGAGCCGGTCACGGTGTTTCCCGCCACGCCGGAGCGGCTGATGATGGTGGTGGATGGCAGCGCCGGCTGTTACATCTGGCCGGAAGACCGGGTGCTGATCCGCCGCAGCGAGCACCCCGTGCGCTTCGTGCGCCTGGCCGACCACGAGTTCTTCCAGGTGCTGCGCAACAAGCTGGGCTGGGGCCTGCCCCACGTGGCCAAACCGGGCAACGGCCAGCCATGACGCCCGCCGGCCGGGTGCTGCTGGTGGGGGAGAAGGCCGAGGCGCTGGCGGCCCGGCTGGAGGCCTCGGGCTACACGGTGGTGCTCGGCAGCGGCGGTCTGGGAGATGGGGAGGTGGATGGGGCTGGGACGGTGGATGTGGCGGTGCTGGCGGCCGAGGCGGCCGGCGAGATCCAGGCCCTGCGCCAGCGGCTGGGGCCGCTGCCGATCCTGCTGGATGGGACTGAGGACTCGCTGGCGGCGCGGGTGCGCTGCCTGAGCGCCGGAGCCGACGATTTCTGGCTCTCGGCGTTGGGCCCCAGCGACCTGCTGATGCGCCTGCGGCTGCACCTCAGCCTGCAGCGGCAGGCGGCGGCGCCCACCAACCTGCTGCAGGTGGCGGACCTCAGCCTCGATCCCGTCAGCCGCAGCGTGAAGCGCGGCCCGCGGCTGGTGGCCCTCACCGCCCGGGAATACCAGCTGCTGCTGCTGCTGCTGGAGCGCCAGGGCACGGTGGTGAGCCGGGAGCTGATCCTGCGCCGGGTGTGGAACGACGACCGGCGCACCTCCAGCAATGTGATCGAGGTGTACGTGCGCTACCTGCGCCAGAAGCTGGAGGAGGGGGGCGAACGGCGCCTGATCCACACCATCCGCGGCCAGGGCTACTGCCTGGGTGAGCGCCAGCCACCCCTGGGGGCCAGGCCGTGATCGCGCGCGCCCTCAGCGTGGCAGTGGGCGTGGCAGTAGGCCTGGGAGCGGGTGCGGCCCTGGCCCTGGAGCCGCCCCAGCAGCTGCCGGTCACGGCCCAGTGGTGCCTGGAGCCCGGGCGCTGCATCGGCCTGGAGGTGGCGGCCACCCCGGGCCAGCAGGCCATGGGCCTGCAGCTGCGCCCGCCCCTGCCGCCGCTGCGCGGCATGTGGTTCCCCTATGGCATGCCCACCCCGGCGCGCTTCTGGATGCACCGCACACCGGCCCCGCTGGACATGCTGTTCATCCGCGACGGGGTGGTGCTGGCGATCGAGGCCCACACCCGGCCCTGCATGCGCCTGCCCTGCCCCAGCTACGGCCCGAACGAACCGGTGGACGGAGTGGTGGAGCTGGCGGCGGGCCAGGCTGAGGCCCTGGGCATCCGGGTGGGCAGCCCGGTGCGGATCGAGGCCCTCGGGGGCCAGCCCACGCCCTGAACAGAAGTCAGGCGGCAAGCAGATGACCAGAATGGGAAACATCCACCCTCAGGCCCATGCCTGCCGCCGCGCCCCGACCCCAAGGCCGCTGCCCGCAACGGCTGCAGGCCATCGGCGCTCACATTCGCCAACGCCGCCGCCACCTGGGCGTCACGGCATTGGCCACCGCCGCCGCGGCCGGCATCTCGCGGGTGACCCTGCATCGCATCGAAACGGGCGCGGCCTCTGTGCGCGTGGGAGCGCTGATGAATGTGCTCGATGCCCTCGACCTGCCCCTCTCCGCGCTGGAGGGTGAGCTGGAGGGGAAGCCCGGGGTGGTGGAGCCCCAAAGAGGGGCACCAGTGGCGGAGGCGATCGAGCTGGCCGCCTACCCCCTGCTGCGCCAGCTGGCCTGGCACGTGCACGGCACCGGCGCCCTGAGTGCGGCGGAAGCGGCCGCCCTCTACGCCCGCCAGCGCCGTGGGCTGGATCTGGAGCAGCTGCTGCCGCACGAGCGCGAGCTGATCACGGCTCTGCAGCAGGCACCCGCCTCCAGCGATGTTCAAGCTTGAGCACCACCGCCGGATCGCCAGCCTGCTGAAGCAGCTCAATGGGGAGCTGCTTCTGCGGCACCACTGCCTGTTTGGTGGCGGCACGGCGATCGCCCTGCGCCACGGGGAGTTCCGCCAGTCGGTGGATGTGGGTCTGCTGGTGTCCAACCGGCAGGGCTACCGGGAGCTGCGCCAGCTGATCCGGCGGCATGACAGCCTCGGGCCCCTGTGGAAGGATTCCCGGCACCCCCCCGAGGAGAGCCGCGAGCCGCTCACAGACCAGTACGGCCTCCGCGCGGGCGTTGTGGTGGCTGGAGTGGCCATCAAGCTGGAGATCGCGCTCGAGGGCCGGATCAGCCTGGAGCCGCCCGGCCCGCAGGATGCGGTATGCGGCATTGCCTCACTCACCCTCAACGACCTCGCCTGCAGCAAGCTGCTGGCCAACTCCGACCGCTGGAATGACGACGGGGTATTCAACCGGGATCTGATCGATCTGGCCCATCTGCCTCTGAACCCGGCCCTCTGGCAGCGCGCGCTGGTCAAGGCGGAAGAGGCCTATGGCGATGCGATCCGCATCGATCTGAGCAAGGCTCTGGAACGGCTGCAGGGGCGGGAGGGCTGGCTGGAGCGCTGCCGCCAGGCCCTGGCCATCGAGGCGCCGCGGGCGGCCCTGCTGCAGCGGCTGCTCAATCTGCAGAAGCTGGCCGGCGGCCCTGCAGCACCAGCACCGGATTGAGAGGCGCCAGGCGGGTGCCATCCGCCAGGGGGGCGCCGCGCCAGGCCTGGTGCTGGCCCACGGCCACGGCGCAGCCCGCCCTCTCCAGCAGGGGCCGCAGCTCGGCCAGGGCCTCCACGGTGGCAAGCGGGATCACCACCACGCCACCGGGCCGCAGGCGCTCCAGCACGGCCACGAGCACGGCCGCCCGCTCGCGGCCGCCGCCGCCCAGCAGCACCCGGTCGGGATCGGGCAGGGCGGCGAGGACTTCCGGAGCACGGCCCTCCAGCACCCCCGCCGGGGTCACGCCCAGCCGCTCGGCATTTGCGGCGATCAGGCCGGCGCCACCGCCGCGCTGCTCCACGAACCAGGCCGCCAGAGCGGGACGCAGCCGCAGGGCCTCCAGGCCGATCGAGCCCACACCGGCGCCGATGTCCCAGAGCACGCCGGCCTCGGGCAGCTCCAGGTCGGCCAGCAGCTGGATGCGCACCTCCCGTTTGGTCATCAGGCCGGGGCGGTCGTGGTGCTGGAGATAGAGGCCATCGGCCAGGCCGAACAGGGGCAGGGCGGCCGGATCGGCGGGCGCTGGCGGCGGCTCGGCGATCAGCAGCACCAGGTGCAGGGGATCGAGATCGGCGGGCAGGGGGGCCTGGGGGGCCAGCCGCTGCACCCGCTCGGCGGGGTGGCCGAGCCGCTCACACAGCCACAGGGCGTAGGCGGCCTCCAGGCCTGAGGCCACCAGGATGCGGCGCACCTCCTCGGCTCCACCGCTACTTGGGTCGGTGAGCACCGCCAGGGCGCTGGGGCGCTTCTGCAGGGCGGCGGCCAGGGGTTCGGGGTCGCGGGCGTGCAGGCTGATCCAGCGGGCATCCTGCCAGGGCCGGCCGATTCGGGCGAAGGCCAGCTGCAGGGAGCTGGGGGCGGGATGGAAGCGCAGGCGCTCCGGCCCCAAGCGCTGCAGCAGCAGGCGGCCGATGCCGAACCAGAGCGGGTCGCCACTGGCCAGCAGCACCGCCTGGCGGCCCGCCGCCAGGGCCTGCTCCAAGGGCTCAAAGATCTGCTCGGGCCGGTCGCTGGCCAGCAGCTGGGGACAGGGCTTGGCCACAGGGATCCGGCCGGCCGCCTGCTCCTGGCGCCACCACGGTTCCAGCTCCGCCAGCAACCGCTGGGGCGCCAGCAGCACGTCGGCGGCCCGCACCAGCGCCAGACAGGGCGCGGACAGGGCGTCCACCCCCCCGGCATCGGTGCCGATCACCACCAGCGGGGCGTGCCGCGTGCTGCCCAGAATGGTCTCGCTGCTGGGGCCATGATGCCGGGCCAGCCAGCCCCCGCCCTGGAACGGTTCAAGTGATGCGCACTAAGATGCGCATAGCCGCGGAGTCGGAGCATGCGCACCACCCTGGAGCTGCCGGATCCGTTGTTCGCACGGCTGAAAGCCCGGGCGGCCAGCGAGGGTGTCACCCTGAAGCGGTTGCTCCGCAGCTATGTGGAGCAAGGGCTCTGCTCCGCACCCCCCGGCGCCGGGCTCAAGCGGTCGGCAGCAACACTGCCGCGTCTGGACGGTGCGCTGACCATCGAGGACCACCAGCTCAGCAATGCCGGCCTGTTTGAGCTGCTCGACCCGTGAGCAGCACAGCCGATCTGCCGGATCTGAATGTCTGGCTGGCATTGGTCTGGCCGGAACACAGCCATCACCACCACGCGGTTCACTACTGGGAAGCACAGGCCTCTGAACAGGTGCTGTTCAGCACGGTGACCGCTCTGGGGCTGGTGCGACTGGTGAGCCAGGTGAAGCTGATGGGCCCAGCCGTCAGGACTGCGGCAGAGGCGTCTGCCCTTCTCGATGCCCTTTGCCAGCAGCCTGGCGTGGGACTGGCCGAGCCGGAGCACGACTGCTGGGAGGTGTTTCACCAACTGCTGCGTGGTGGGGAACTCCCAGCCCGGATGTGCACGGATGTTCATCTGGCGGCACTGGCGATCGCCAATGGCTGGCGCCTGGTGAGCTTCGATCGCGACTTCGAGCGCTTCGCAGGCCTGCAGAGGCTGCCACTGCCATGAGCGAGCCCGCCACCATCAGCCATCGCCGCCAGCGCATCCACGAGCTGGTGCTGGCCCTGCTGGCCCATCAGGGGGATCTGGAGCTGCTCGACGGCGACGCCGGCGCCCCACCCGCGGGCGACGCCGGCCAGTGGATCGAGCGCAACCGCCGCGTGGTGCAGCGCTACCAGGCCCTGGTGCGCTCGGCCGTCACCCTCGACGCCCTGATCGACCAGGAGGTGGGCGGCGGAGCGACGCGCGGGATCGGGCAGGGGATTCAGGAGGAGTACGGCTGAACCAACCCGCCGAGCTGGCGGTCCGCGAAAGCCACCACGGCACGCGCCACCTGCAGTGCCAGGGCCCCGTCCCGTTCGTCGAACAGATCGATCGGCGCCTCATCCCCATCCGGATAGCGGCTGGCGGTGCTCATCCGCTGCAGTGCTTTGAGTGGCAGCTGGCGCAATGGCGCTGTCTCGATGCCAAGCGACTCCAGGGCGCTGAGCAAGCGCTCGATCGAGTGGGTTCGCTCCGGCTCCTGATCGAGGGCCAGCAACACGGCCTTGAGGGCCTTTTCGGCAGCCTGGGAGCAGGCATAGCAGGCCTGGGCGTGGAATCCCCCTTCGCTGGCATAGACAGCCATGGCGAGGTCGCTGTGGGCCTGACGCAACCAGGCGTGCAGACGGCCTGTCATGGCGTTGGGGAAGGTTGCAGGCGGATCGCATCGCGGCCGATACCGCGCCACCAGGGATCGTCGCCCTGTCGACGCTCCATCCAGCGGGCCAGGCTGATCCCGATCACGTCATCGGCCAGGCCTTCTCCCAGCAGGTCCTCGGCCAGCTGGTCTGCGCTGCTCTGGTGAGGCGCCACCGCCAGCAGATCCACATCCGAGCGGGCATCCCAGTCGCCACGGGCCCAGGAGCCGAACAGCCACACCTCGGCTCCTTCCCGTCCGGCAAGCAGGGGCGCAATGCCACTGCGCAAGGCCTCAATCCGTTGGTCGCGCAGCCGCTGGCGGATCTCCTGCATGCTCGCCATGGACCGGCCTCGACGCGACGTGTCGAGGTTAGGCAAGGCTCCTGAAGCCTGGCGGCGAGGCGGCCCACCTCTGACAAGCTGGGCCCACTGTTCTCAGCCCCATGGCGCGTTTCGGCCTCTCTGCCCTCCAGTCGATGCTGCGGCCGCGGGGCACGGGACGGGCCGAGGCCCCGCCGGCCAGCTGGAGCCGGGCCTTCGGCCTGGGCTGGGAGCAGCCCTACACGGTGCGCTACGCCAGCAACCTCGACGACGGCCCCAACCACGGCATGCCCCTGGGGGGCTTCGGGGCGGGCTGCATCGGCCGCGCCCCCGACGGCTCCTTCAACCTCTGGCACCTGGACGGCGGCGAGCACTGGTTCGGCACCCTGCCCGACTGCCAGTTCGCCCTGTATGAGAGCGATGGCAGCCGCAGCCGCGCCCATGCCCTGGCGGTGAAGCCGGCGGCCGACGCCTCCCGGCCCGAGGCGGGCGAACCCCTGAGCGCCTGGGACTGGTACCCCGCCAGCAGCGCCGAGCAGCGCACCGGCACCTACGCCGCCCGCTACCCCCTCAGCAGCACCCACTACACGGGGGTGTACCAGGCCGAGGTGAGCTGCGAGGCCTTCAGCCCGATCCTGCCGGGCGACTACCAGCGCAGCAGCTACCCGCTGGCGGTGTTCGTGTGGACGCTGCACAACCCCAGCCGCCAGCCCCTGGATCTCTCCCTGCTGCTGAGCTGGCGCAACACCACCGGCTGGTTCACCAACACCGATCCCACAGCAGCCGTCACCTTCCGCGATGACGGCAGCCCGGAGCACAACTACGTGCCGGCAATCGGCCGCAGCCGCGGCCAGCGCAACCGCTGGGTGGACGACGGCCTCCTCAGGGGGGTGCTGCTGGAGGGCGAGCGCAGCGCGCCGATCGCCGAGGGCCAGGGCCAGTGGTGCATCGCCACCGACGCCAGCCTGGAGGCGCGCCACCCGAGCCTCACGATCCAGCGCTGCAGCCGCTGGAACCCGGCGGGCGATGGCGCCGAGCTGTGGCAGCCCTTCGCCGCAGAGGGCTCGATTCCCGAGAGCAACAACGACCGCGCCAGCGGCAGCAACGACCCGGCCAGCGCCGCCCTGGCCGTGCGCTGCCGGCTGGAGCCCGGCGCCACGATCGAGATCCCGCTGGTGATCAGCTGGGACCTGCCGGTCACGGCCTTCGCCAGCGGCACCCGCTGCCTGCGCCGCTACACCGACTTTTTCGGCGCCGAAGGCAACGCCGCCGCCGCCCTCGCCGCCGAGGCGTTGCATGAGTGGCGCCACTGGCACGCCGCGATCGAGGCCTGGCAGCAGCCGGTGCTGGAGCGCGCCGACCTGCCGGAGCCCCTGCGCATGGCCATGTTCAACGAGCTCTACGACCTGGCCTCCGGCGGCAGCCTCTGGAGCGCCGCCAGCCCGGAGGATCCGGTGGGCCGCTTCGGGGTGCTGGAGTGCCTCGACTACGCCTGGTACGAGAGCCTGGATGTGCGCCTCTACGGCTCGTTTGCCCTGCTGCAGCTGTGGCCGGAGCTCGACAAGAGCGTGCTGCGCAGCTTCGCCCGCGCCATCCCGGCGGCCGATCCCACGCCCAGGCCGATCGGCTGGTACTACACCCAGGGCAAGGGCCGCGTCGAGGCCGCCCGCAAAGTGGCCGGCGCCACCCCCCACGACCTGGGCGCCCCCAACGAGCGCCCCTGGGACGCCAGCAACTACACGGCGTATCAGGACTGCAACCTCTGGAAGGACCTGGCCAGCGACTTCGTGCTGCAGGTGTGGCGCACCTTCAAGCTGGCCCCCAGCGGCGAGGACCTGCGCTTCCTTTCCGACTGCTGGCCCGCCGCCGTCGAGGCCCTGCGCTATCTGAAAACCTTCGACGCCAACAACGACGGCCTGCCCGACAACGGCGGCGCGCCGGACCAGACCTTCGATGACTGGCCGCTCAAGGGCGTGAGCGCCTACTGCGGCGCCCTCTGGATCGCGGCCCTGGAGGCGGCGTTGGCCATGGGCCAGCGGCTGCAGCTGGAGCTGGGGCTCGACACCTCCGGCGCCCAGCGCGACTTCAGCAGCTGGCTGGAGCAGAGCCGCGCCAACTTCGACCGCCTGCTCTGGAACGGTGAGTACTACAGGATCGACGCCGAGAGCGGCACACCGGTGGTGATGGCCGACCAGCTCTGCGGCGACTTCTACGCCCGCCTGCTGGGCCTGCCGCCGGTGGTGACAGACGAGCGCGCCCAGAGCGCCCTGAAGGCGGTGAAGGAGGCCTGCTTCGAGGGCTTCGCCGGCGGCAGGCTGGGGGTGGCCAACGGCCTGCGCCGCGACGGCACCCCCCTCGATCCCAACGGCACCCATCCGCTGGAGGTGTGGACCGGCATCAACTTCGGCCTGGCGGCCTATTACCGGCTGATGGGCGACACGGCCACCGCCCTGGCGATCACCGGCGCCGTGGTGGAGCAGGTGTATTCGGGCGGCCTGCAGTTCCGCACCCCCGAGGCGATCACCGGCGTGAACACCTTCCGGGCCTGCCACTACCTGCGCGCCATGGCGATCTGGGCCCTGTGGGCCACCCACACCGGCTGGCAGCCGATTCCCGGTGCCGAGCAAAAGCCGTGAGCAGGGTGTTCAGCCTGCTGCTCGCCCTGCTGGTGGCGCTGGTGCAGCCGCTGCCAGCCCAGGCCCTGCTGCACAACCACCCGGATGAGAACGGCACACCGGTGCTGCGCAGCCTGGAGAGCCTGCGCGATCTCGACTACCAGAGCTGGCAGCTGGTGGCCTACCGGGAGGGCCCGCCCGGCGGCCCGCTCCGCCTGCGGGTGGTGGGCTTCCCGGGCAAGGTGCGGCTCGACCACCCCACCGCCCTGCTGGTGCGCAGCGGCCGGAACAGCTGGCAGCTGGAGGACATCACCCTGGCCAACCCCAAGCTGGCCGCCGATGCCCGCGCCGCTGCCGCCGAATTCAACCTCGCCCCCCTGCTGGCCCACCTCGACCGCAACCGCCCCCTGCGCCTGCAGCTACCGGGCGTGTTCGTGGAGCTGCCCGTGCCCCCCTACGTGGTGGCGGAATGGCGCAGTTTGCCCGGCTAGCGGTAGAGCGCAAGCGAGAGGTCTGCAGCGGCTTGATTGAGCCGGCGATCGAAACTGGCCACGATGCCCCCTGGCCGCTGGGCCAGTTCCAGGTAGGCGGCGGCATAGCTGGACAGGCCATGGATACGCGCCAGACCGTTGCGCCCCCCCAACGCCTCAAAACTCGACGTCGATCAGCTGCCTGAGTTCGGTTCGGCTGGCGTCGGAGGGGTCGAGGAGCAGCTGGGCAAGCGCTCGGCGGAATCGAGCGTCGCGATCCAGGCGTCGTACCTGGCGTTCTCGGCTCGCAACCTCGCTGTTTCTTCGACGATTTCCACGGTGCCACTCAAGGCCGAGATCAACCAGGAGAGCCGCTGACGCCACGACAAAGGCGGCGAGGCTCCAACCCAGCAGGGCAGCGGTTGCTCCGGTCTGGTGGGCAGATTCAAAGGATCCATCGACAAAAAAGCGCAACAGGGCCAGAAAAGCCAGCATGGAGGGATCAACCAGAGCCGTGGCGTCCATCCCTTCCGTGCCACCCCCCGGATCAAGCCCCTGGCTGCCCTGGATGCGCCGGGCCCTGCAGCTGGCGGCGCTGGGGCGGGGGCGCACCAGCCCCAACCCGCTGGTGGGGGCGCTGGTGCTCGATGGCAGCGGCCAGCTGGTGGGGGAGGGGTACCACGCCCGGGCCGGAGAGGCCCATGCCGAGGTGGGCGCCCTGGCCCAGGCGGGCGAGCGGGCCCGCGGCGGCACCTTGGTGGTGACGCTGGAGCCCTGCTGCCACCACGGCCGCACGCCCCCCTGCAGCCAGGCGGTGATCGCCGCCGGCATCGCCCGGGTGGTGGTGGCGATGGCCGACCCCAACCCCCTAGTGGGCGGCGGCGGCCTGGCCGAGCTGCGGGCGGCGGGGATCGAGGTGATCACGGGGGTGGCCGAGGCCGAGGCCCGGGCCCTCAACCGCCCCTTCAGCCACCGCCTGGCCACGGGCCGGCCCCTGGGGCTGCTCAAGTGGGCGATGAGCCTCGATGGCCGCACCGCCCTGACCAACGGCGCCAGCCAGTGGATCAGCGGCCCCGAGGCCCGCACCTGGGTGCACCAGCTGCGCGCGGCGTGCGATGCGGTGATCGTGGGCGGCGGCACGGTGCGGGCCGACGATCCCCTGCTCACCAGCCGCGGCCGCCGCGATCCCGAACCCCTGCGGGTGGTGCTCAGCCGCAGCCTCGATCTGCCGGCCGAGGCCCAGTTGTGGCGGCAGGAGCAGGCCCCCACCCTGGTGGCCCACGGCACCGGCGCCCCCAGCCAGCCCCGCTTCCAGCTCGACCGGCTCGGCGTGGAGCGGCTGGTGCTGGCCGACTGTGGCCCCAGGGCCCTGCTGGAGGAGCTGGCGCGGCGGGGCTGCAACCAGGTGCTGTGGGAGTGCGGGCCGGAGCTGGCGGCGGCGGCGTTGCGCCAGGGCTGCGTGCAGGAGCTGGCGGCGGTGATCGCCCCCAAGCTGCTGGGCGGCACCCCGGCCCGCACCCCGCTGGGCGATCTGGGCCTGGAGACCATGGCTCAGGTGCACCCCTGGCACAGTGACCAAGGCAGCGTCCTGGGCTCCGACCTGCTCTGGCGCCTGCGGCAACCGGGCTGCTGAGAGGTCCGCAAGGGCGTTGTCTTGCTGAAGGTCACTGTCTCCCGCGTGCCGATGCCCACCACCCTGCCCAGCACCCTCACCCTTCCCCCCGAGCTGGTGCTGCCGCTCGACCTGCAGATCCCCCTGGGGGGCGTGCTGCTGGCCCTGCTCAGCTGGCTGGGGCTGGAGGTGGTGGGGCGCCGCTGCCGCCCCCGCTCGCTGCTGCGCGGCCTGCTGCTCACCAGCCGCCTGAGCGTGGCCAGCACCTTCCTGCTGGCGGGGCTGGGCTGGTGGCTGGGCCTGCTGCTCGACCCGCTGGTGATCAACCTGGAGCGCGACGGCCACGAGGTGCGCGAACTGCTGGTGGCCCTGGGCGTGGCCTGGACGCTGCTGCGCTGGCACACGGAGTTGCGCCGCAACCGCGACCGCTACGCCGCGGAGATCCTGCCCCGCCTCAACCAGCAGGACCGCCACTTCCTGTTTGATGTGATCCAGAAGCTGATCAGCATCGCCATCTGGGCGATCGTGATCGCAGAGCTATTGCAGCTGGTGGGCGTGTCGGCGGCGGTGCTGGTGACCGCCGGCGGCTTCGGCGCGGCGGCGGTGGGCTTCGGCGCCCAGGGGATCGTGTCCAATTCCCTCAGCGGCCTGAGCCTCTATGTGAACCGCCCGTTCATCGTGGACGACTTCATCGAGATCCCCTCTGAAGAGCTCTCGGGCACGGTGGAGGAGATCGGCTGGTTTTACACCCGCCTGCGCAGCCGCGACCGCCAGCCGGTGTACGTGCCGAACACGATCTTCACCAGATCACCGGTGGTGAACAACACGGCGGTCGACAACCGGCGGGTGTGGATCGATTTCAGTCTCAGCTTCGCCGACCGGCCGCTGATCCCGGCGATCGTGGCCGAGCTGGAGCAGCTGCTGGCCGGCCACCCCGGCGTGGCCCAGCACAAAACTCTGGCGGTGCACTTCACCGGCTACGGCGAGAGCAGCCTCAACCTGCGCCTGCTCTGCCACTGCATCGGCCAGTCGCTGGAGGAGGGCTGGGCCCTGCAGCAGGAACTGCTGCTCGCCATCGGCGCGGTGGTGGAGCGCCACGGCGCCACGATGCCCTTCCCCACCCGAACCCTGTTCACGGCCAACCCGCTCACACCAGCTCCGGATGGAGCGGATCCCCCTTGAACGGGCCCTGCACCCGGGAGGTGATCCAGCCGCCGTAGAAGCCGCCGGGCTGGGGGATCACCCGCTCGCCGTCGACCCAGCAGCCGTCCATCAGGGCTGGATAGAGGGCATACCAGCCGGCCAGGGGGGCGAAGGCCGGCGTGGGGTCGGGATAGCTCCACAGTGCCCGCCGCAGCCGCCGCTCGCCCGGACAGCCGGGATCCAGCACCACGTCGAAGTAGCGGGCCACCCCCTTCCACTCGCAGAAGCTGCGGCCCGGGGCGGGCTGCAGCAGCTCCAGCCGCAGGGCCTCGGGCGGCAGGTAGTACGTGGGCGGATGGAAGGTCTCCAGCACCCGCAGGGAGCGGTGGGTGGCGGCCAGCAGCTGGCCCAGGGCCTCCACCCGCACGTGCTCGCTGCTGGCCACCAGGGCCGGCGGCCGCGGGTAGGCGGCCACGGGCTCGGGGGCCCGGGATTGGGCGGTCATGGCGGCTCCAGGCTGAGGCTGAGTTGCTGGCGGTCTACTGGCTCCCGCAGCCAGCCGCCCGGATCCCAGGGCTGCAGCAGCGGCTCCAGGGCGCGCAGCTCGGCCCCGTGCGCGGGCGCCAGCCAGGCCGCCTCCAGGCCGTCGGGGATCAGCACCGGCATGCGCTCGTGGATCGGCGCGATCAGGGCATTGGGCCGGGTGGTGAGGATGCAGCAGCTGTCGAGCTGGCTGCCGTCGGCCCCCAGCCAGCGCTCCCACAGCCCCGCCAGCCAGAACGGCGCCCGATCGTGGCGGGCGATGCGCTGGCCCTTCTCGAAGAAGGCGTCGGCCGGGATCAGGCAGCGGTGGTGGCGCCAGGCACCGCGGAAGCTGGCCTTCTCGGCCACGGTTTCGGCGCGGGCATTGATCGGCCGGTTGGCAGGCCGGCGGGGATCGGCCGGATCCTTCACCCAGGCCGGCAGCAGCCCCCACACCGCGAAGCTCACCTCCAGGCGGCCCTGCTGCTGGCGCTGGATCAGCAGCGGCTCTCCCGGCCGGATCAGGGGCCGGGGGGCGTAACGCTCAGCCAGCTGGGGCGGCAGCTCCCCCTGCAGCCGCGGCAGCAGCCGGTCGATGGCGGTGGTGAGCGAGAAGCGGCCACACATGGTTCCATTCTGCCTTCCACTCCGGCGCCCATTCGGTTTCCCACCCCGCTTCCATCCCGGTGAGGGGGGCGGGGGGTGGAACGGCACCCCTAGCCTGGGCCGAGCTGCAACGGCCGCGCGCCATGCCCATCCGCCAGGACGACAACCGCCCCAGCCGGCGTTTCGGGCTGATCAACCTGGTGCTGATCGGCTTCGGCGTGCTGCTGCTGTTCAGCAACTTCCTGCCCAATCCGGCCAACCAGGTGCCGCGGGTGCCCTATTCGCTGTTCATCGACCAGGTGAACGACGACAACGTGCGCCGCGCCTACATCACCTCCGACCAGATCCGCTACGAGCTCAAGGCAGCGCCGGAAGAGGGCGCGCCCTCGGTACTGGCCACCACGCCGATCTTCGACATGGAGCTGCCCCAGCGGCTGGAGCAGCACGGGGTGGAATTCGCCGCCGCCCCGCCCCAGAAGCCCAACGTCTTCACCACCATCCTCAGCTGGGTGGTGCCGCCGCTGATCTTCATCCTGGTGCTGCAGTTCTTCGCCCGCCGCAGCGGCATGGGCGGCGCCCAGGGGGCTCTGAGCTTCACCAAGAGCAAGGCCAAGGTGTACGTGCCCGATGAGGAATCGCGGGTCACCTTCGCCGATGTGGCCGGGGTGGATGAGGCCAAGGCCGAGCTCACCGAAATCGTGGACTTCCTCAAGAAGCCCGAGCGCTACGCCGCCATCGGTGCCCGCATCCCCAAGGGGGTGCTGCTGGTGGGTCCTCCGGGCACCGGCAAGACCCTGCTCTCCAAGGCCGTGGCCGGCGAGGCGGGCGTGCCCTTCTTCATCATCAGCGGCTCGGAGTTCGTGGAGCTGTTCGTGGGCGCCGGTGCCGCCCGCGTGCGCGACCTGTTCGAAGAGGCCAAGAAGAAGGCGCCCTGCATCATCTTCATCGACGAACTCGATGCCATCGGCAAGAGCCGCTCCGGCTCGATGGGTGTGGTGGGCGGCAACGATGAGCGCGAGCAGACGCTCAACCAGCTGCTCACCGAGATGGACGGCTTCGCCGGCAAGGACAAGCCGGTGATCGTGCTGGCGGCCACCAACCAGCCGGAAACCCTCGATGCCGCCCTGCTGCGCCCCGGTCGCTTCGACCGCCAGGTGCTGGTGGACCGCCCCGATCTCTCCGGCCGGCGCACGATCCTGGAGATCTACGCCAAGAAGGTGAAGCTGGCCGAGGCGGTGGATCTCGACCGCATCGCCCAGGCGACAGCGGGCTTTGCCGGCGCCGATCTGGCCAACCTGGTGAACGAGGCGGCTCTGCTGGCCGCCCGGGTGAACCGCACCGCCGTGGAGCAGGGCGACCTCAACGAGGCGATCGAGCGGGTGGTGGCGGGCCTGGAGAAGAAGAGCCGGGTGCTGCAGCCCGATGAGAAGAAGGTGGTGGCGTACCACGAGGTGGGCCACGCGATCGTGGGCCACCTGATGCCCGGCGGCAGCAAGGTGGCCAAGATCTCGATCGTGCCCCGCGGCATGAGCGCCCTGGGCTACACCCTGCAGCTGCCCACCGAGGAGCGCTTCCTCAACTCCAAGGAGGATCTCGAGGGCCAGATCGCCACCCTGCTGGGCGGCCGCAGCGCCGAGGAGGTGGTGTTCGGCGCGGTGACCACCGGCGCCGCCAACGACCTGCAGCGCGCCACCGATATCGCCGAGCAGATGGTGGGCACCTACGGCATGAGTGAAACCCTCGGACCCCTCGCCTACGACAAACAGGGCGGCAGCCGCTTCCTCGGCGGCAGCAACAACCCCCGCCGGGTGGTGAGCGACACCACCGCCCAGGCGATCGACCGCGAGGTGCGCGGCCTGGTGGACCGGGCCCACGACCGGGCCCTGGCGATCCTGCACCACAACCGCGACCTGCTGGAGCGCATCTCCCAGGAGATCCTCGACAAGGAGGTGATCGAGGGCGATGAACTCAAGACCCTGCTGGCCGAGAGCGTGCTGCCCGCCGAAGCCCAGCTGGCGGCCTGAGCATCAAGCAACTCTCCTCACCAACAGATCCATGACGTCCCCCATGCGCGTCCTTCTCGAGCAGACCCTGCAAGGCTTGCCCGACGATGCATCGCTGGAGCAGGCCATGGAACGGTTGCTGCTCTTGGCCAAGATTGACCAGGGTCTCAACGACCTTGAGACCGGAGATCGTGTCGCGCATCAAGAGGTGCGTTCCCGCTTCAATCTGTGAAGACCATTCACTGGTCGAAACAGTCTGTTGATGATCTGGAGGCAATCCACAGCTTCATTGCCCGCGACTCTGAGACCTATGCGCTTCGCGTGATCAAAAGCCTGATCGACGCGGTGGAGCAAATTGCTGCCTTCCCAGGTTCAGGCCGCCCAATTCCCGAGCGCCCCGAAACCGATCTCCGTGAGTTGATCAGGCCGCCTTACCGAATCATCTACCGAGCTGCTGCCAACCAGGTTGAGATCGTCACCGTCTTCCACTCCTCCAGGTCGCTGGAGTTGGATGGTCCCCCTTGACGGCGGGTCCGCCGATGGCCGATAAGGGTTGTTTGAGACCGGCCGATGCACGGCGCCGCCTCCACCCCCCTGCCGCCCGCTCTCGCCGCGCTGCGCGGCCGGGATCTGCTCTCCTCCGCCGACCTCACGGCTGAGCAGACCCAGGCGCTGCTTGAGCTGGCGGCCGATCTCAAGACGGGTCGCGCCCGCGTGGACCTGGGCGGCAAGACACTCGGACTGATCTTTTCCAAGTCGTCCACCCGCACGCGGGTGAGCTTCACCGTGGCGATGGCGCAGCTGGGCGGGCAGACCATCGATCTCAACCCCCAGGTGAGCCAGGTGGGCCGGGGCGAGCCGGTGGCCGACACCGCCCGGGTGCTGAGCCGCTATGTGGACGCCCTGGCGATCCGCACCTTTGCCCAGAGTGAACTCGAGGAGTACGCCCACTGGGCCTCGATCCCGGTGATCAACGCCCTCACCGACCTGGAACACCCCTGCCAGGCCCTGGCCGACTACCTCACCCTGGCGGAGTGCTTCGCCCGGGGCGAGAACGGCCGGCTGGATCTCAACCGCCTGCGAGGACTCACCCTGGCCTACGTGGGCGACGGCAACAACGTGGCCCACTCGCTGCTGCTCTGCGGCGCCCTGCTGGGGGTGAACGTGCGCATCGGCTGCCCCGTGGGCTTTGAGCCCGATGCCGGCGTGCTGGAGCACGCGCGGGCGCTTGCTACCGCCAGTGGAGCCACGGTGGAGGTACTGCACGAGCCGGTGGCGGCGGTGCGCGGCGCCCACGCCCTCTACACCGACGTGTGGGCCTCGATGGGCCAGGAGGAGGAGAAGGCCGAGCGCGAGCGGGCCTTCTCCGGCTGGTGCCTGGATGAGGCACTGATCGCCGAGGCCGACAGCCGGGCGATCGTGCTGCACTGCCTGCCGGCCTACCGCGGTCTGGAGATCAGCGCCGGGGCGATCGAGGGCGCGAGCAGCCGGGTGTTCGACCAGGCCGAGAACCGCCTGCACGCCCAGCAGGCCCTGCTCGCGGCCCTGCTCGCCGACGTCTGAGCCACCTCAACCCCACCCGCTGCCCCTCGCAACCAACCAGACCAGACCAGTCCAGACCAACGCAAGCCACGACAGCCCTTCCACGACCGGCCTTTACAAAGCGGCGACCAGGCGATACATCTGTATCAGTGATTCCGGTTCTGTCGTCTGCCATGCCCTCCCGCCAGCCCCAGCAGCCGCTCACCCCAGCCCAGCAGGAGCTTTACGACTGGCTGGCGGGCTACATCGGCCAGCACCGCCACAGCCCCTCGATCCGCCAGATGATGGAGGCGATGGGGCTGCGCTCGCCGGCACCGATCCAGAGCCGCCTGCGCCACCTGCAGCAGAAGGGCTGGCTCACCTGGCAGGAGGGCCAGGCCCGCACCCTGCAGCTGCTGGGCGAAGCGGCGGCGGCCTTCGGCGGGGCGCCGGCCATCCCGGTGCTGGGGGCGGTGGCGGCCGGCGGCCTGGTGGAGACCTTCGACGACGTGCAGGAGAGCCTCGACCTGGCGCCGCTGCTGGCCACCCGCGGCCTGTTCGCCCTCACGGTGAACGGCGACTCGATGGTGGACGCCCACATCGCCGACGGCGACGTGGTGCTGCTGGAGCCCGTGCCCGACCCGGCGCGGCTGCGCAACGGCACGATCGTGAGCGCCCTGGTGGCGGGCAGCGGCACCACCCTCAAGCACTTCCAGCGCCAGGGCGGCACGGTGATCCTTGAGGCGGCCAACCCGGCCTATGCGCCGATCGAGCTGCCGGCCGAGCAGGTCACGGTGCAGGGCAAGCTGGTGGCGGTGTGGCGCCAGGTGTGAGCGCCGCCGCCGTGTAAGATTTCTGCACGCCAGGCAAGGCCCCCGGGCCAGGGCTGAACGACCAGCGTTCCAGCTGCCTTGCGCGTACCCAAAGGGGCCATAGCTCAGCTGGTAGAGCACCTGCATGGCATGCAGGGGGTCAGCGGTTCGAGTCCGCTTGGCTCCATTCAGTCAGACTCTCTGCGCTGCAAGGGGTCTTTCTTGTTGTTCGGGCTCCCCGCAGAGCCGCGATCAGGCCTGGTAGCGCAAAAACTGAGCCCCCTGGCCCGAATGCGTGTCGGCCTGGCGACTCACCAGAGGGAGCGCACCATGGCATTGCACTGCTGCTCCAGCAGCGCGATCCGCTCCAGCAGCTCCGGGAAGCCCGGGATCTCACCGCGCTGCATCCCGGAGTCGGTCATGCAGCTGCTCACCAGCTGCTGAGCACCCTGCCGGTTGAGCTGGGCGATCACCGCCTCCGGCGCCGGAGGTCTGGTGCCGAAGCGGCTGCTGATGGGCAGGGCGTCGCGACCGCGGGCGATCTTCACAAGCTTGCCGCGAACGGCCAGCCGCCGCATGGCCTGGTCCAACGCAGCGCGGTTGCCCAGGATCAGGAACTGCTTGGCCACCAGCAGGGATGCTTCCGGGCGCTTGCTCGCGGCTTCCTGGATTTCGCTCGGATGGTGCGCCCTGAGCTGCCGCCACTGCCGATCTCCCAACAGATCGCCCAATGCCTTGAGGATCTGCGCGCGCCGCCTGGCAACCGCAGCAATGATCAGTTGCATGGACTGCCTTGCCCCAATCACCCCCTGGTGAACGGCTCCTCGAGGCGTTCGGCGAACCGCTGGACATCAGCGGCCAGACGGCACTCAGTGCGCACGCCGATCTGCGCCACCGCAGCATTCCGGGGCCCAGTCCTGGCTATCGGTTGCAACTGGCGGAGGATTTGGCGGACACCCAGCCATTGATGCTGTTTGATTTGCGCCGTCTCACCGGGCAGCCATCAGGAAGGATTCACCGTTTTGGGGCTGGGGGGGGAGACGGTGCGCTGGGCGGTGCGCATCAGGGTGGCGCGCACATCACCGAGGAAGCCCTCCAGCCGCCGGCGCTTGGCGCGGGAGCGGGGCAGGTGGTCGGAGAAGGCTCCGGCATGCACCAGGTCCACCAGCAACCCCACTTCCTCGGACGTGAGGCAGAGCAGGTGCTCGTCGCCGTGATGGGTGACCTTCATGAGCCTTGCATCGGGTTACAGGCGCCCTGGGGATGGTCCGCTGAGGTTTTCAGGCCCTCGAAGAGGTCGCTGAGCAGAACGGCCAGGTCCTGGGGCAAGCGGACTTCGGGCACCGATTCAGCGGCCAGCACCACCATGGCGCAGGCATCCATCAGCCGGGAGGCTTCCCGGCCATTGAGGGCCACCAGCACCTCCCCATCGCACTGCGTGATCCGCATCGGAGTGCGCAACGACACAACCACCCTAGAACTACCGGGTGCCACCGTCCGAACACGGAGAGGCTCCGTTTCGGCATGATGCATTTCGCTTTTTAATCATTCGCCAGCCACCGGCGGCCAGGCCGAGGCCCAGCAGCGGCAGCTCACCCCAGCGGCCGTAGGGGGTGAGCCCCCCCAGGGCGGGCACCGTCACCAGGCCGGTGGCCGGCACGCCCGCCGGCAGGCTGCGCTCCACCCGGCCCGCCGGGTCGATCAGCTGGCTGGGGCCGGTGTTGGCCACGCTCACCAGCCAGCGGCCACTCTCGATCGCCCGCAGCTGCGCCAGTGCCGTGAACTGGCGCTGCAACAGCGGCGGATAGGGGTCGAGGTTGGCGCTGGCCAGCAGCCAGCCGGCGCCGTCGCGCACCGCCCGGCGCAGCGCCGTGCCATCGGCGATTTCGTAGCAGATCGCCCCGGCCAGGGCCGGCGCCGCCGGCGGCCGCGGCAGCAGCCGGGAAGGCGCGCCAGGCGCCACGCCACCCACCGCCGAAAGACCACTCCAGCGCACCAGGCCGCTGAACGGCACCCATTCCCCCAGCGGCACCAGCCGGTGCTTGTCGAGGGCGGCGCTGAAGCGCCGCTCCCCCGGCGCAAAGCGCAGCAGGGCGCTGCGCTGCTCGTCGTTGTTTGCCCCACCGTTTGCGCCACTCCTCGCCGCCCAGCGGAAACCGCCGCTGATCAGCTCCACGGGCGTCGGCTCCGCCAGCAGAGGCTCCAGCCCCAGGGCCCCCTCCGGCAGCAGCACCAGGTCGGCGCCGGCCGCCTCCGCCTGCTCCAGGGCCGCCAGCAGCTGCCGCTCCAGCCGCCGCCGCGCCGGCCACTGCTGCTTCTCGCGGGTGGGCACCGCCGGCTGCACCAGCAGCACCCGCTCGCTGGGGGGCTCGCCAACAGGGGCACCAGCAGGGGCGGCGGCCATTCCACCGGCCTGCAGCTGCGCCGCCCCCAGCCCGTGCAGCGCCACCAGCAGCAAGGCCGCCCCACTCCAGCTGCGCCAGTCCGGCCGCCGCTCCAGCAGCCGCCACAGCCCCCAGCCGATCAGTAGCTGCAGCGCCGCCACCAGCCCTGAGCCGCCCAACGCCGCCAGCCCCGCCAGGGCCGGGTTGCCGGGCAGGGCGGCCGCCCCCAGGCCGAACCAGAACAGCGGCCCCCGCGCCAGCAGCACTTCCACCAGTCCCCACAGCGCCGCCAGTAGCAGGGCAGTGCTGGGCCGCCGCGGCCCCAGCCGGCGCGCCAGGGCGCTCCAGAGCAGCAGCAACAGCGCCGCCAGGGCGCCGCAGCCCAGCAGCAGCAGCCAGCAGAGCGGCAGGCTGAGAGGCAGGGGCACACCGATCCAGTCGAGGGGGTGCAGCGCCAGCAGCCAGCGGTGGCTCAGCACAACAGCCAGCCCGCCCCACAGCGCCGCCAGCCGCCCGGAGGCGGGCCGCTCCTGCAGCTGCCAGAGCAGGGCCAGGGCCAGCCACAGCAGCGGCACGGCCGCCAGCTGCAACCCGGGCACGGCCGGCGGCGCCAGGGCCAAGCCCGCCAGCACCCCTCCCAGCAGGGCCTGCTGCCAGCCAGCGCCAGACCACCGATCCCCCATGGCGCGCCAGCGTAGGCAGCACCCGACCTGCAGCCGAACCGCCGCGCTTCGGTTTCCCCCATGGCCCGCCGGCGCCGGAGGCGCCAAGGTTGGAATCAACCCTTTCCAGCCCGGCCCATGGACGCCAACAACCCTCTGCAACAGCTGCTGCTGCGCGGCCTGGGCACCGGCTCGCTGGTGGCGGAGCGGCTGCGCTACGTGAGTCAGGAGTGGGTGCGCAGCGGCAAGCTCGACCCCAGCCACGCCTCGGTGCTGGTGGAGGACGTGCTGCGCGCCCTGCGCGGCGAGACCCCCGGCCTGGAGGAGCAGGCCAGCCGCCAGCTGGAGCGCAACCGCGACCAGCTGCTCCAGGACCTCGGCCTGCCCCAGCAGCGCGAACTCGACGAACTGCGCGGCCGCATCGACCGGCTGGAGCAGGCCCTGCGCCAGCGCCAGGCCGCCGACCCCGGTTCGGGCGGCGCTGGCGCCACCCCCTACGGCGCCCCCCCCAGCGGCATCTGAGCCCGGGGCTGAGCAAGAATCGCGGGTAGTTGCGGCCCAGCCATGCGTGAAATCCTGATCAGCAGCGGCGTCTGCGTGGCCTGCCTGCTGCTGGCCCTGATCAGCCAGCTGGTGAGCCCCACCAGCGTGGCCGCCGCCCCAGCCACGGCCGATCCGGCCGCCCTCAGCAGCTCATCAACAGCCTTCGCCGCCGGCCGGGCCGCTGCGGCCCAGCCTGCGGCTGCAGCGGCCCCCAGCCGGGCCGCCTTTGAACTCGATCCCGAAGACCCCAACCCCACCCTGTTCACCATGGCCAGCGACAGCACCAGCAACACAACCAGCGGCGAGCTGGCCCAGGCCGGCGCCCTCGGCGGCGAGATGGTGGCTCCCCGCGAGCGGGTGAGCGAGAGCGGACTGCGCATCACCGACCTCAAGCTCGGCGACGGCCCCGAGGCCCGCTCCGGCCAGACGGTGATCGTGAACTACCGCGGCACCCTGGAGAACGGCAAGGAGTTCGACAGCAGCTACGGCCGCGGCCCCTTCTCCTTCCCCCTCGGCGGCGGCCGGGTGATCAAGGGCTGGGATGAGGGCGTGGCCGGCATGCAGGTGGGCGGCAAGCGCAAGCTGGTGATCCCCCCCGACCTGGCCTACGGCGAGCGCGGCGCAGGCGGCGTCATCCCCCCCAACGCCACCCTGATCTTCGAGGTGGAACTGCTGGAGATCCGCGGCTGACCTGCGGCGGATACCCCCACCCCGGCCGGAATTGGGAAACCTGTAGCGATCGTTAGGATGCCGGCGCCGACGGGCACTCCGGCCGGCAACAACAAGCACCCGATCCCGTCCCATGGCTCACACGCTGCCCGCGCTGCCCTACGACCTCGACGCGCTCGAGCCCCACATCTCCCGCCAGACCCTCGAGTTCCACCACGGCAAGCACCACAACGCCTACGTCACCAACCTCAACAACCTGGTGTCCGGCAGCGAGCTGGAGGGCAAGAGCCTGGAGGACACCATCACCGCCGTGGCCGCTGACGCCAGCAAGGCCGGCGTGTTCAACAACGCCGCCCAGGTGTGGAACCACAGCTTCTACTGGCAGTGCATGAAGCCCGGCGGCGGCGGCCAGCCCAGCGGCGCCCTGGCCGACAAGATCAACGCCGACTTCGGCAGCTTCGAGGCCTTCGTGGAGCAGTTCAAGACCGCCGGCGCCACCCAGTTCGGCAGCGGCTGGGCCTGGCTGGTGCTCGATGGCGGCACCCTCAAGGTCACCAAGACCGGCAACGCCGACCTGCCCCTCGCCCACGGCCAGACCGCCCTGCTCACCATGGACGTGTGGGAGCACGCCTACTACCTCGACTACCAGAACCGCCGGCCCGACTACATCACCACCTACCTCGAGAAGCTGGTGAACTGGGACTTCGTGGCTGCCAACCTGGCCGCCGCCTGAGCCCCGCTCGCCAGGCCCCCCGCGCCCCCAGCCCCCGCGCCAGCTCGCCGGGGGCTTTTTGTTGCCTGGGCCACCGAAGCTAGTCTGACCAGACGAACCTGGTCGGAACGTGATGGCCGTGCCCTCCCAGCCCACCCCGGCCAACCCCATGCCAGCCCGCACCATCAATGTGCAGGAGGCCAAGACCCACCTCTCGGCACTGCTGGCCAGGGTCGCCGCCGGAGAGCGCATCGTGCTGGCACGCCACGGCAAACCGATTGCCCAGCTGGTGCCCCTCGATCCCGCCCCCCGCCGTGAGCTGGGCTTCCTCGAGGGCAGGGTGGGAGACGACTTTTTCGACCCTCTGCCCCAGGAAGAACTGGAACGTTGGGGGATATGAAGCTGCTGCTCGACACCCACGTGTTGCTGTGGGCAGTGCTGGAACCCCGGAAACTCTCCCACTCCCAGCGCGAAGCCCTGGAAAACAGCGGCAACCAGCTCTTGGTGAGTGCGGCCAGTGCCTGGGAAATCGCCACGAAATGGCGCCTGGGGAAACTGAACCAGGCCGGCGCCGTTGTGCGCAACTACAGCCAGGTGCTCGATCGGCTGGCCGCCAACGACCTGCCGATCAGCGGCGACGTGGCTCGCCAGGCCGGCTTGCTGAAGGTGGAGCACCGCGATCCTTTTGATCGTCTGCTGGCCGCGCAGGCGATGGCCGACAACCTGCTTCTGGCCAGCAGCGATCCCGTGTTCAACACCTTCCCGGATCTGGCGCTGCTGCGCTGATCACCGCCTCGGGCGCGATCCACATCGCATCGCCGTAGGAGAAGAAGCGGTACTCCCGTTCGATTGCTTCGGCGTAGAGGGCCAGCAGGCGCTCGCGGCCGAGCAGGGCACTCACCAGCAGCAGCAGGGAGCTCTTCGGCAGGTGGAAGTTGGTGAGCAGACCCTGCACCACCGCAAAGCGGTAGCCGGGCTGGATCACCAGGTTCACCGGGCCGGTGTGGGGCCGCAGCTCACCGCCGTGCAGCTGGGCCACCGCCTCCAGGCTGCGCACCGAGGTGGTGCCGATGGCGATCACCCGGCCGCCCCGCGCCCGGCAGGCCGCCACCGCCTCCACCAGCGCCGGGGTTACTTCCACCCACTCGCTGTGCAGCTCCAGCTGGCGCAGATCCTCGGTTTCCACCGGCCGGAAGGTGCCCAGACCCACGTGCAGGGTGGTGGTGGCCAAGGCCACCCCCCGCTCCCGGATCGCCGCCAGCAGTTCATCGCTCAGATGCAGGCCGGCGGTGGGGGCCGCCACGGCACCGGGCCGAGCGGCATAGAGGGTCTGGTAGCGCTCGTTGTCGGAATCGTCGTGCTCGTGGATGTAGGGCGGCAGGGGAATGGCGCCGTACTGGATCAGCAGCGGCTCCAGGGAGGCCGCATCGGCGCAGTCGGCGGGAAACTGGATGATGCGGCCGCCGGTTTCGGGGTCGCTGCCCAGCACCTGCACCGCCAGGGGCGGCTGGCCGGCCGCCACCAGCTCGATCGAGTCGCCCGCCTGCAGCTTTTTGGCGGGCTTGGCCAGGCAGAGCCAGCGCCCCGCCCCAGCGGGATTCGTGGCGGCGCCGGGCGGTTGCCAGGGCTCGAGCACGAGCAGCTCAACTGCCCCGCCACTGGGCCGCCGCGCCTGCAGCCGCGCCCGCAGCACCCGGGTGTCGTTCACCACCAGCAGATCTCCCGGCCGCAGCTCCTGCTGCAGGTCCCACACCCTGAGATGGCGCACATGGGGAGCCGGGCCGCTGCCCAGGGGATCCACTGCCAGCAACCGGGCCCCATGGCGGGGCTCCACCGGCCGCTGGGCGATGCGCTCCTGGGGCAGGTGGAAGTCGTAACTCGAGAGCCGCTGATCGGCGGGGGTGCTCATGCCGGGAGGGCGGCGGTCAGGCCGGTAGGTAGTAGCGCACCAGGGTGAACACCCGATTGCCGCTGGCATCGAGGGCCCGGTGCATGTTGATCCCGCGCTGGTTGAGCAACAGGGAATCAAAGCGATAGCGAGGGATCGCCATCGGCATCACGATCGTGTGGCTCACCTCGGGATGGGCCTGTTCCTGGGCCGCCACAAACGCCACAAAGGGATCGATCAGCGAGGCGAAAGGGCTCTCCAGAATCTGCAGGCTGATGCCGGGCCCATCGCCCACCAGCCGCTGCCAGTCGCGGCGAATGCCGTCCGTGTCGTCCGCTTCGGAGCGCACCCACACCGCCACCACCTGATCCGACACGGTGGCCGCGTAGCGCAGGGCCTCCAGCGATGGGCGGGAGAGGGAGGCGATCCAGACGATGCTGCGATTGCCCACCGGATCGCGGCGGGCCGGCAGCACCACACGGCCCCTGGCATCGGCCGGCAGGGCAATGGCGGCGTAGACCCGGCGATAGCGCCGGCGGATGCCGGCCAGCAGCCACACCAAAAGGGGGATGGCGATCACCACGGTCCAGGCCCCTTCGGTGAACTTGCTCACCACGATCACCAGCAGCACCACCAGGGTGGTGAAGGCCCCCAGGGCGTTGATCGCCAGGCGCCCCAGCCAACCGGCCCCGCGCTGGCGCCACCAGCGCACCACCATCCCGGCCTGGGAGAGGGTGAAGGCGATGAACACCCCCAGGGCATAGAGGTTCACCGCCACGGTGGTGTCACCGCGGCACACCAGGATGATCACGGCGGTGGCCGCCAGCAGCACGGCGATGCCGTTCTGGAACACCAGCCGGTCGCCGATCCAGCCCATCTGGCGCGGCAGGAAGCGATCCTGGGCCAGCATCGCCGCCAGCCGCGGGAAGCCTGCGAAGGCGGTGTTGGCGGCCAGGGTGAGGATCAGCAGGGTGGTGATCTGCAGCGCCCAGAACAGCGCGCTGCCCTCGCCGAACACGCGCAGACCCACCTGGGCCAGCACAGTGCGCTCCGGATCGGGGGCCACGCCGTAGAGGTAGGCCAGGCCACTCACGGCCAGGAACATCGAGGCCAGCATCAGGCCCATCACCAGCATCGTGGCGCGGGCGCGCCGAGCCGCCGGCTCCCGGAACACCGACACGCCGTTGGCGATCGCCTCGATGCCGGTCATCGCCGAGCAGCCGGAGCTGAAGGCCCGCAGCACCAGGAACAGCCCGACGGGTTCCACCGCCCGGATCAGCGGCGGCGGATCGGGGGTGAAGCCATGGGCCACCACCAGGTTCTGCAGGCCGAAGACCGCCAGCAGGGCCACCATCGCCACAAAGGCGTAGGTGGGAATGGTGAAGACCTGGCCGGCCTCCCGCAGGCCGCGCAGGTTGGCCCAGCCCACCAGCAGCAGCAACAGCAGCGCCAGGGGCACCTCGTCGGGCAGCAGGGCCGGCCAGAGCGAGGAGAGGGCCTGGGTGCCGGCCATCAGACTCACCGCCGCCGTGAGGGTGTAATCCACCAGCAGGGCCGCGGCGGCCAGCAAGGACGGACCGGTGCCGAGGTTCTCGCGGGCCACCACATAGGAACCACCGCCCTGGGGGTAGGCCTCGATCGTCTGGCGATAGGAGGCCACCACGATCGCGATCAGCACCAGGATGGCCAGGGTGATCGGCAGTGAGAGCCGCAGGGCCTGGCTGCCGGCCAGCACCAGCACCCCCAGGGCGGCCTCCGTGGCGTAGGCAACCGAGGAGAGGGCATCGGAAGCCAGGATCGGCAGGGCCTGCACGCTGGCCAGCCGTTCGCTGGCGGCGGCGGTCTTCGGCAGGGGCCGGCCGAACAGCCAGCGGAAGAGGGCAGGAGCCGCTGGCTGGTTCACGGCGGTGGGGCGATCAGAGCGCCAGGCTCTCAGGGTTGGTCTCGATCAGCTGGGCCAGGTCCTTGAGGAAGGCCGCCGCGTGGGCGCCATAGATGGTGCGGTGGTCGCAGGTGAGGTTCACCTGCATCTGGTTGGCCACCCGGATTGAGCCGTCCTTGCCGGCCACCACCGTTGGCCGCGACGCCGCCACCGCCAGGATGGCGCCGGTGCCCGGCGGCAGGATCGCATCGAAGCGATCCACCCCGAACATGCCCAGGTTGGAGAGGGTGAAGGTGCCGGTGCTGTACTCCTCCGGCTTGAGCTGCTTGCTGCGGGCCCGGGCCACCAGGTCGGCCCAGTTGCGCGCCAGCGAATAGATGTCGGTCTTGTCAGCGCTGGCCAGCACCGGGGTGATCAGGCCGCCGTCCTCCATCGCCACCGCCACGGCCACGTTCACCGCGGCGGGATAGGCCATGGCGCTGCCGTCGGCGCTGGTGGCGGCATTCACCTGGGGATGGCGGGCCAGGGTCACGGCCACGGCCTTGGCCAGCAGGGCCGTCATGGTGACGCCCTTGGGCTTCACCTGCTTGTAGAAGGCGTCGAGCCTGGTGGTGGTGATCGTGTAGCCCACCCGGAAGCAGGGCACCTCCAGGCTGGCGAGCATGTTGCGGTTCACCGCGTTCTGCAGGGTGTTGAACGCCACCGCCTCGCCGGGCCGCCCGAAGGCGTCGCCAGCTGGAGCCGGGGCCGGAGCTGCTGCGCCGTTGCCCTGGCCTGCGGCCGCACTCACGGCCGGGCCATTGCCCTCGGCCACCCGGGGCACGCTCACCGGCTGACCGGTGGCGGCCAGCACGTCGTCGGCCTGGATGCGGCCATGGGGGCCGCTGCCGCGCAGGCCACCCAGATCCACGCCCAGCTGGCTGGCCAGCTTCTTGGCGCGGGGCGAGGCCACCAGCCGGCCGCTCGCGCTGGATGCCGGCGCCGCCACTGGAGCCGGCGCAGGGGTGGCTGCGGGTGCTGGCGGGGCTGGCACTGCCACGGGAGCGGCCGGGGCCGGTGCAGCCGCGGGAGCTGCCGGGGCTGGTGCTGGAGCCGGAGCTGCGGCCGCCGCCGGTGCGGCCGGGGCCTTGGCGGCGGCCTCGGCGATCTCCGCCTCGGTTTCCACGATCAGGCCGATCGTCTCCCCCACCGGCGCCGTGCCGCCCGCGGGCATCAGCACGGCCGCCAGGAAGCCTTCCTGGAAGGCCTCCACGTCCATGTCCGCCTTGTCGCTCTCCACCACCAGCACCGACTCCCCGCGCTCCACGCGGTCGCCGGGCTGCTTCAGCCACTCCACGATCTTGCCCTCCGTCATCGTGGAGGAGAGGGCGGGCATGAAGATTTCGTGGGTGGCCAACGGGTGCGCCGCAGCAGTGGTGCGGATTTTACGAGGCGTGCCCCGGCCGCACTGTTCGCGCGCTCAGAGAGCGCCCTCAATCGCCTCGATCACCCCGTCGCGCACCAGCACCGCCGCCTGCAGCTTCTCCACCAGGTTGTCGCCGACGCGCACCTCCACCACGCTCTCCAGCTGGCCCTGCTCCACGATCTGCTCCATCTCCAGCTCGCGCACCTGGCGCTGCTGCTCCAGCATCTGGCCGCGCTGCTGCTCGATCTCGGCGCGCTTGGCCGCCACCTGCTGCTGCACCGAGCCCACCTGCTCCTGCACCCGGGGATCGAGCGGATTGGCGCTCTGGCGGCGGATCTCGTCGATCACCTGCTGACCCTCCTGCTCCAGCTGGGACAGCTGGGCATCGGCATTGCTCACCGCGTTGCTCAGTTCCCGTTCGGCGTCCTCCTTCCAGCGCGGCGTCACCACGGCCCGCACGGTGATCTGGCGCTTGATCTGCAGGGTGCCGTCGGCCATGGGTCGGAAAGATCAGCGCACAGCGTGTCAGCCACCACGCTCCTGGTCAACCGGCCCCTGTCAGGGTGTGGCCTGCCGCGCCCGCCCGGATGGCCCCCGCCCCCGGTCAAGCCCCCGCCCCCGGCTCCTTCGCCCTGAGGCCCGACGCCCTCAGCCCCGCCGAGCTGCTGGCCGACCTGCGCCGCCACCGCAGCCACCCCGGCGACCTGCTCCTGGTGCAGGACCTGGACGGGGTGTGCATGGAGCTGGTGCGCGACCCCCTCCAGCGCCGGCTCGACCCCCGCTATGTGCGCCACGCCCGCCGCCTGGACGGCCGCTTCTGCGTGCTCACCAACGGCGAACATGCCGGCTACCGGGGGGTGAACCGCCTGGTGGAGCAGGCCCTGGCGGGCCAGGCCGACCCCGGCCGCGAGGGGCTCTACCTGCCGGGGCTGGCGGCCGGCGGCGTGCAGCTGCAGGACCGCCACGGCAGCGTGTCCACGCCGGGGGTGAGCGCGGCCGAACTGGCCTTCCTCCAGTCCCTGCCCGAGCGGCTCGGCGCCGGCCTGCGGTCCTGGCTGCCCCAGGTGCTGCCAGGCCTGCACGGCCCGGAGCTGGAGCGCCAGCTGGGCCTGGCCGTGCTCGACAACCCCCTGTCGCCCACTGTGAACCTCAACAGCCTGTTCCGCTGGATCACCGGCGGCGCCGCAGGGCGCGCCCCTGATCCCGGCCTGGCGGTGGCCCTGCAGGCGAACCTGCTCGCGCAGATGGAGGCGCTGCTTGAAGAGGCCGAGCGGGCCGGTCTGGCCGACAGCTTCTACCTGCACATCGCCCCCAACCTGGTGGACGCCGATGGGCGCGAGCAGCCCGTGTGGGCCAGCGCCAGCGGCCTGGGCACCACCGACGTGCAGTTCATGCTGCGCGGCGCCATCAAGGAGGCGGGCCTGCTGGTGCTGATCAACGAGCACATCGCCCGCCACCATGGCGTGCATCCGCTCGGCGCCGGCTTCCACGTGCGCCATGCCCCCCGCCAGCTCAGCGCCCTGCTGGAGCTGGCCAGCAGCCGCATCCCCGCCGCGCTGATGCCCCGCCTGGTGGGCGTGGCCGACACGATCACCTCCCGCCCCGGCCCCGAACCGGGCAGCTGGCAGCGGGGCGGCAGCGACCGCGGCTTCCTCACCCTGCTGCAGCAGCTGGGCCAGGCCTTCGACCGCCCCAACCGGGTGGTGCTGGTGGACAGCAGCGGCGGCGAGGTGTGCCGCCCCTCCTTCAGGGACGGCACCCTCGCCGGCCTCAGCGACCCCGACGACCCCCTGGGCCTCGACGCCCTCCTCCCCGGCGGCCCCCGCCAGTACCGGGCCTTCTTCGCCGAGCTGGCCCAGGAACTGGGTGAGCTGGGTGGGGATCGACACCCACCCAGGTGGCCTGCCCCTACCCCAGCCGAGCCCTACCGCTGATCTCAGACAGCTGGCCAGGCCGTTCAGCTGCAGCTTGACCAGACCAGACCAAGCCAGCCGAGACCTAGCCCGCCCCCCGGCCCCAGGCCCCCCAGCCTCCTGGTCAGCCGTAGATCGCTTCGATCGCCGCCGCGTCGCGGGCAGCGATGCGGTCCCGGCGCTGCTTGAGGGTCTGGGTGAGCAGGCCGTTCTCCAGGGTGAAGGGCTCCACCAGGGCCACCCCCGCCAGCCGCTCGTCGGGGCGGGCGCCGGGCCGGGAGGCCAGCAGCCGGTTGCAGTCGCGGCCCAGGGCCCGCAGCAGGGCCGGATCCATCGGGCCCAGCCCGGCCGCCGCCGCGAAGGCCGCCAGGGGCTCGGGCCGGGGCACGATCAGCGCCCCCAGCTGCTTGCGGTCCTGCCCCACCAGCATCACCTGCTCGATCCAGTCGCTGGCGAGCAGCGCCTCCTCCAGGGGCGCCGGCTCGATGTTCTCGCCGCTGCTGAGCACGATCGTGTCCTTGGCGCGGCCGGTGAGCAGCAGCGTGCCGTCGGCCAGCAGCAGGCCCAGGTCTCCGGTGTCGAACCAGCCCTCGCCATCCAGCACCCTGGCGCTGGCCTCCGGTTTGCGCCAGTAGCCGGCCATCACCTGGGGCCCGCGGGCCAGCACCAGACCCCGCTCGCCGATCGCCAGCGGCCGGCGGGTCTCCGGATCCACGATCTGGATGGCGGTGCCTGGCAGGGGCTGGCCGGCGCTGCCGCGGCGGTTGGCCCAGGGGCGCCGGCAGGTGAGCACCGGACTGGTCTCGGTGAGGCCGTAGCCCACCAGCAGGTCGATGCCGATCGCCTCGAAGAAGCCATCCACGTGCAGGGCCAGGGCGCCACCGCCGCTGATCGCCACCCGCAGCCGGCCGCCCACCAGCTGCTGGCGCACCTTGGGCCAGAACAGCCGGCCGGCCAGGGCGTGCAGGGGCCAGCGCAGGGCAGCGCGGCCGGCCGCCAACATGCGGGCCCCGGCCGGCTCGGGCGCCAGGGTGAGGTTGCGGGCCTGGCGCTGGGCGGCGGCGAAACCGCGGCTGTTGGCCAGCGCTCCCCCCAGCAGCCGCTGGCGCGCGGCCGGCATCTCCGCCAGGGCCGCCTCGAAGCCCGACAGCAGCGCCTCCCACAGCCGCGGCACGCTGATCAGATAGTGGGGCCGCACCCGCTGCAGATCGTTGCGCAGCTGCTTGAGGGTGGTGTAGGTCTGCCAGCAGCCGCAGGAGAGCAGGAAATACTCCGCGCTGCGCTCGTAGGAGTGCCAGATCGGCAGCACACTCACCACCCGGTCGCCGGGCCGGGGCGCCACCGCCACCCCCAGGTGGCAGAGCTGGTGGAGCAGGTTGGCGTGGCTGAGCGGCACCCCCTTGGGCTGGCCGGTGGTGCCGGAGGTGTAGAGGATCGTGGCCAGCCGCTGGGGATCGGCCGGGGGCGTGGGCGCGGGCCGGCCCGCCGCCAGGGCCTCCTCGCCGCGGCGGCGCAGCTCGGCCCAGCCCAGGCACGGCGGCAGACCAGCCAGCGCGGGTGCCTCCCCCTCCAGCAGCACCACGAAGCGCAGCGGGGCGGCCAGCTCGCCGGCGAGCTCCAGCCGCTCCAGCAGCGCCGCCGACTCCACCACCAGCCCCACGGCGCCGGAGTCCTGCAGGATGTAGCGCAGCTCCTCCAGGGGGGCGGCGCTGCCCCGCACCGCGTCGGCGGCTCCGGCTCGCATCAGCCCCTGGTCGCTGAGCAGCCAGCGGGGGCCGTTCTCGGCGAACAGGGCCACCACGTCGCCGGCGCCCACCCCCAGGCCGGCGAAGGCCGCCGCCAGCTGCTCGATGCCCCGCTGCAGCTGGCGGTAGCTGAAGCTCTCCGGCTCGGCGGCGTGGGGGGCCTCCAGGGCCGGAGCGTCGCCGTGCTGGCGGGCCAGTTCCGGCCAGAGCTGCTCCAGCCCCGTGAGCGCACTCCAGTCGTGGCGCTGGGCCAGGGCCTGGCGGTCGCGGTGGCTGGCGGTCCAGTGGATCGAGGCGAGGGCCATCGGCGCGAACAGCTCGCAGGGAGATTGCGCCCAAGGGTTACCACCCCTGCAGGGCCTCGTGGGGCCGGGGGGGGCGCAGCCGCAGCTGGAACCGGCCGGCGAAGGACTCCAGCAGCGGCTGGCGCAGCCGGGCGGCCGTGAGCTGGGGCCGCCAGTCACACAGCCGCCCCACCGGCCGATCGGCGATGCCACAGGGCACGATCGCCGTAAAGCCCGCCAGGTCGCAGTCCACGTTGAGGGCCAGGCCGTGCTGGCTGATCCAGCGGCGGGCGCCCACGCCGATCGCCGCCAGCTTGCGCCCCTCCAGCCACACGCCGGTGAGGCCCTCGATCCGCTCCCCCGCCAGCCCCAGGCCCGCCAGCAGGTCGATCACCACCTGCTCCAGCTGGCGCAGGTAGAGGTGCAGATCCGCCCCGTGGCGCTGCAGGTTGAGCACCGGGTAGAGCACCAGCTGGCCAGGGGCGTGGTGGGTCACCTCGCCGCCCCGGTCGATGCGGTGCAGGGGCAGGGGCGGTGCCTCGGGCGGGAAGCGCAGGTGGGCGGTGCTCGCCCCCCGGCCCAGGGTGTAGCAGGGTTCGTGCTCCAGCAGCAGCAGGGCATCGGGGCCCCCGGGGCGATCCAGCAGCCGCTGTTGCAACGCCCGCTGGGCCCACCAGCCCCGCTCGAAGTCCACCGGCCCGCTGGATTCAAAAAGGATTGCGTCGAGCCGGGGTGCCATGGGGGGGCCTACCTAGCCTTGAAGCAGAGAGCAACGGAGGCTGCTCCCACCCGATGAAACTGCTGATTCATGGCCGCAATCTTGAAGTAACGCCCGCCATCCGGGACTACACCGAAACCAAGCTCACCCGTGCCATCAACCACTTTGAAGGCATGGTCAAGGAGGCTGACGTGCACCTGTCGGTGGCCCGCAACCCGCGGGTGCCCCAGCAGATCGCCGAGGTCACGATGTTCGCCAACGGCACGGTGATCCGCGCCCAGGAGCGCAGCGACAACCTCTACGCCAGCATCGATCTGGTGGCCAACAAGCTCAGCCGCCAGCTCAACCGCTACAAGGAGCGCCTGCATGAGCGCCACCACGGGCCGGTGCACCGCTCCGCCCGCGACGAGGAGGCCGGTGCCGCCACCCTGCCCCCCCCGGGCGCCAGCCTCACCGACGGCAAGGAAGCCGAGCTGCCCAACCGCGGCGTGCGGCGCAAGTACTTCGACATGCCGCCGATGAGCCTCGATGAGGCCGTGCACCAGCTGGAGATGGTCGACCACGACTTCTTCCTGTTCCGCGACGCGGAAACCGGCGAGCTGCAGGTGGTGTATCACCGCAACCACGGCGGCTTCGGGGTGATCCAGGCCAAGCAGGCCTGAATGGCGCGCGCCATGGCTGGCGACCATCCCGACCTGGCCCCCCTGATCGACCACGCCCTGCTCGACCCGCACCAGGGTCGCGGGGCGGTGCAGCGCTGCTGTGAGGAGGCCCGCCACTTCGGCTTCGCCGGGGTGTGCCTGGCCTCCCGCTGGCTGGAGGTGGCCCGCGAGCTGCTGCCCCGCCAGGGCAGTGGCCGGGGTGTGGTGCCGAAACTGGTGAGCGTGGTGGGTTTTCCCTTCGGTGCCGTGCCTGCGGCCATCAAGCGGGCCGAGGCGGAGCTGGCCGCCGCCGCCGGAGCCGACGAACTGGATGTGGTGCCCGACTTCGGCGCCCTGGCCGATGGCGACCACGCCACCCTGCTGGCCGACCTGGCGCCGATCTGCGCCCTTGGCCTGCCGGTGAAGGTGATCGTGGAGGTGGGCCGCCTGGAGCCCGGAGCCCTGGAGCTGCTGGTGGAGGTGAGCATCGATGCCGGCGCCGCCTTCCTCAAGAGCGGCAGCGGCTTCGGGCCAGCGGTGGGCGCCGAGCAGGTGGCCCGGCTGCGCCAACTGGCCCGCGGCCGCGCCGGCGTGAAGGCCTCCGGCGGCATCAACTCTCCGGAGCTGGCCTTCGCCCTGGTGGAGGCCGGCGCCAGCCGCCTGGGCACCAGCCACGGCGTCAGCCTGATCCAGGCCCTGCGGGCCTGACTGCCGGTGAGCGGTTTGCCACCCCCTACCCCCGCAAACCATGGCCCACTCCTGGATGGCCAGGTGCTGGAGGGCCTGGCCCTGAGCAGCAAGCCCCTGGGCGAGCACGACAGGCTGCTCACCCTGCTCAGCGAAAGCCACGGGCTGCTGCGCCTGGCCGTGCCGGGCGGCCGCCGCCCGAGGAGCAGCCTGGCCGCCGCCGTGCCCCTGGCCCACCTGCAGCTGCAGGTGGGCGGACGGCGCGGCCTGCGGCGCGTGCGCCAGCTGCGGGTGCTGCGCAACTACAGCGGCCTGGCCCTGCAGCTGGAGTGCCTGGCCTGCGCCCAGGCCCTGGCGGAGCTCTGCCTGGCGCTGGTACCCGGGGAGGCGCCGGCCCCCGGGGTGCTGGGCAACGTGCTGATGCAGCTGGGACGCCTGGAGTCCCTGGTGCGCGAGCCGGCCTGCCAGAGCGAGGCGCTGGCAATCGGCGTGCAGGCCAGCGTGCACCTGCTCGCCCTCGGCGGCTATGCCCTGCCCCTGGCCCGCTGCGCCCGCAGTGGCGAGCCCCTCCATCCGCCGATCGGCCAATGGGAGTGGCGCTGCAGCCTGGTGAGCAGCGAGGGGCTGGTGATCGGCGCCGTGCCGGGCGCACCGCTGCTGCTCAATCCCTCGGAGCTGGCCCTGCTGCAGCGGCTGGTGCGGCCGATGCTGCCCCGCCGCCGCGATGGCGAGTTGATGGGGCCTCCCGCCGTGTGGCTGCGGCTGCTGGAGCTGGTGGGGCGCTGGTGCGACGAGCACCTGGGCCGCCGCCCCCGCTCCTTCCGTCTGCTGGCCGGGACCGGGACCGGGACCGGAACCGGGGCTGGGGCTGGGGCTGGGGCTGGGGCTGGGGCTGGGGCATCATGACCAGCCGTGGACAGGCAGGTGGCAGGTTGAACCCCAGGGCGCGGCTGGCCCGAGCCACCGGATTGCAGGCGGTGCTACGCCTGCGCGACTTCCGCTGGCTGTGGCTGGGCCAGGTGTTTTCCCAGCTGGCCGACAAGTTCTACATCGTGCTGATGGTGTTCCTGATCGCCCAGACCTGGGTGAAGGGCACGCCGGAGGCCAACCCCGCCCTGGCCGAGGCGGCTTCGGCCATCCGCCTCGACCTGCCCGAGACCCGGGCCCAGATGATCACCCTGCTGGCCACCGGCATCTATGTGGCCAACACCGTGCCGGCGATGCTGCTGGGCACGGTGGCCGGGGTATGGGCCGACCGCTGGCCCAAGCGGGCCGTGATGGTGGCCTCCAACGGCCTGCGCGCCGGCCTGGTGCTGCTGGCCCCCCTCTGCCTGCTGCCCGGTCCCACCTGGCTGGGCCTGAGCTGGGGCTACTGGGGGCTGGTGGCGATGACCTTCCTGGAGTCGGTGCTCACCCAGTTCTTCGCGCCAGCCGAACAGGCCGCCATCCCCCGGCTGGTGCCGGCCGACCGGCTGCTGGCCGCCAACTCCCTCTACCAGGCCACCAGCATGGCGGCCACGATCGTGGGCTTCGCCCTCGGCGACCCGATCCTGCGCGGACTGCAGCACGGGCTCGCCCAGCTGGGCATCGCCGGCGGTGAATTCGTGCTTTTGCCCTTCTGCTACGGCGCCGCCGCCCTGGCCATCAGCCGCATCCGCTGGCGGGAAGCCGGCCACGCGCCCCGGCGCAGTTCGGTATGGCAGGAGATCGGCGAGGGGTTCGCTGTGCTGCGCCAGCAACCCGCCGTGACCCGCGCCATGCTCCAGCTGGTGCTGCTGTACAGCATCCTGGCGGCCCTGTATGTGCTGGCGATCAGCCTGGCCGCCGCCGTACCCGGCCTGGGGCCCACCCGCTTCGGCCTGCTGCTGGCGATGAGCGGCCTGGGCCTGGCCTGCGGCGCCCTGGCCGTGGCCCAACTGGGCCATCGCCTCAACCGACGGCACCTGGCTGCCGCCGGCCTGGGCACGATCGGCTGGAGCCTGCTGCTGCTGGGGCAGCTGCGCGGCAGCTTGATCTTCACCCTGCTGCTCTGCGCCGTGCTCGGGGTGGGGGCAGCCCTGCTGGCCATCCCCGCCCAGACCACCATCCAGGAGGACACGCCCGAGGATCTGCGCGGCAAGGTCTTCGGCCTGCAGAACAACCTGATCAACATCGCCCTCAGCCTGCCCCTGGTGCTGGCCGGCGCAGTGGTGAGCCGCTGGGGCCTGCTGCCGGTGCTCTGGACCCTGGCGGCGATCGCCCTGGCGGCAGCCCTGGCCGAACGCCCCTGGCGCCGCTGTTAACTTGGCTTTCCTGACGCAGGAGGGCTGTTGGCCCACATTGCCTGGCTGGGCAAGAAGTCTCCGTTCTGCGGCAACGTCACCTACGGCCTGACCACCACCGAAGCGCTGCGCAGCCGCGGGCATGGCATCAGCTTCATTCACTTCGACACCCCGGCCACCGGCCAGCTGCAACTGGGTCTGCAGTCCGCCCCTGCTAGCCAGATTGCGGCGGCCGCCAAGGCGGCCCGCAGGGCTGAGCCTCAGCCGGAGCTGCAGCAGGACGGCAGCCAGGGCTGGGAATCTCCGGTGGTGGCCCTGCCCTATCTGGTGAAGTCGCAGGTGTACACCATCCCCTCGCCAGGGGCGCTGCGCGAGCTGCGCGAGTCGCTGGAGCGGCTCCAGCCCGATCTGGTGCACGCCAGCCTCACCCTCTCCCCCCTCGACTTCCGCCTGCCCGAGCTCTGCCAGCAGCTGGGCCTGCCGCTTGTGGCCACCTTTCACCCGCCCTTTGACGCCGGGCTGCGCAACCTCACTGCCGGCACCCAGCAGCTCACCTACCAGCTCTACGCTCCGGCCCTGGCCCGCTTCGACCGGGTGATCGTGTTCTCGGACCTGCAGGCCGAGGTGCTGCAGCGGCTCGGCGTGCGGCGCGAGCGCCTGGCCGTGATCCCCAACGGCGTGGACACCCAAAGCTGGCAGCCGGCGCAGACGGACACGGCCCTGCATGAGGAAATCCGCCAGCGCACCGGCAGCCGGAGGTTGTTCATCTACATGGGGCGGATCGCCACGGAGAAGAATGTGGAGGCCCTGCTGCGGGCCTGGCGCCTGGTGGCCCCCGCAGGCTGCGTGCTGGTGATCGTCGGCGACGGACCGCTGCGCAGTTCCCTGGAATCGAGCTACAGCGATTCCAGCGTTCTGTGGTGGGGCTACGAACAGAGCGAAACGATGCGTCAGGCGGTGCTGCAGGTGGCGGAAGTGTTCCTGCTGCCTTCGCTGGTGGAGGGCCTCAGCCTCTCCCTGCTGGAGGCCATGGCCAGCGGCACGGCCTGCGTGGCCACCGATGCCGGGGCCGATGGCGAAGTGCTCAGCGATGGCGCGGGCATCGTGATCAGCACCCAGGGCGTGACCACCCAGCTGCGCACCCTGCTGCCGGTGCTGCGCGACCAGCCGGTGCTCACCGCCGAACTCGGTCGCCGCGCCCGGGAACGGGCCCTGCAGCGCTACACCCTCAGTGGCGCAATCGATGCCCTGGAACAGCTCTACGCCGACCTGCCCAACCCCAGCCTCAACCGTCAGCCAACGCTGCACAGCAGGTAGCGAAGGCCGCTGCCGGATCCGCCGCCGCCGTGATCGGCCTGCCAATCACCAGCCGGCTGGCACCAGCAGCCATCGCCTGGGCAGGAGTCATCACCCGGGCCTGGTCCCCGCGGTCGCTGCCTGGTGGCCGGATGCCGGGAGTCACCAGCACAAACGGTTCCGGCATCCGCCGGCGCAACGCCGCCACCTCCAGGGGTGAGCACACACAACCGCCCACCCCCGCCGCCGCCGCCAGGTCGGCCAGTTGCCCCACCCGTTCAGCGATCGTTGTGCTGATCCCCAGCTCCACACGAAAGCGTCGTTCCTCCCAGCTGGTGAGCACGGTCACCGCCAGCAGGGTGGGGGCAGCATCCATGCCCGCAGCAGCGGCTCCGGCTTCAGCAGCCTGCTGGGCCCGGGCCAGGGCCTCACGACCGGCACAGGCATGCACGGTGATCAATTCAGCCCCAAGCGCCGCCGCGCTACGGCAGGCCCCGGCCATCGTGGCCGGAATATCATGAAATTTCAGGTCCAGGAACACGCGCAAACCCTGCTCGCGCAGCTGCCGCACCACCGCGGGGCCCGCCTGCGTGAACAGCTCAAGCCCCACCTTCACCCAGCGCAATCCAGGGATCCCTTCCGCCAACAGCAGCGCCTGCTCCGGCCCCAGACCATCAAGGGCCACTATCACACTGTCAGCCACACGTTCGGCCACACAATCAACCTCCCAGTCAGCATCCTTGCCGGCTCCAGCAGTCGCAGGATTACCGGAATCGCCCATCACTCCCACGCCGAATCAATCACTGACATTCAGCCTAAACATCCTGCACCTCACACCAGCCCCCGTTGAGCAGACACAAAAAAAGCCACCCTTGCGGTGGCTTTCCCTGGAAGATTGTTTTACCTGGCATCGACCTATTTTCTCAGGGGGCTACCC
>JBBASM010000016.1:15944-74898 GCA_040399285.1 Prochlorococcaceae cyanobacterium | reverse complement strand
ACCTGGGGCCAGGTGTCGATTGGGACGTTCCGTTGGGTCCGGGGCACCTCAGGCGATGCAATAGACGGCGACAGGGCTGTTCAGGCAGAGCAGCCACGACACGCCAGGAACGTCAGAGATCCGTCGAGAGTGTTGGAGCAGGGGCCGGATCGTCAGCGCGCTCCTGACTGGTGCTCAGGGGGGGTGTCGTCCATCTGTGGAGCCTCCGAATCCCGTTGCCACCACGATGGGCCGGCCCGCCCAGGCAAGCAAGCGAGCACGCCAGTTCGACACCGCTCGTTACCGGCGGCAATCGGTCTTCATGAAGGGGGCTTCAGGGCACCACCAGCAGGAGCAGGCGGTTGCCCTCCGGGTCCAGCAGCCAGGCCTCGGTGCCAAAGGGCTCCCGCCGCAGGGGCTCCAGCAGGGAGGCCCCCAAGCCGAGGGCAGTCTCGATCCAGTCGTTGAGCACGGCGACCTCACCCTTCCCTTTTGTCTGCCGTTGCAGACAGAGCGCCAATCGCCCCTGCTGCCGAGGCTGGGGCCGGCTGCGCGATGGGGCGTAGATCTCCAGCCAGCCGCCGACCGGCCAGCGCACTCGCCAGTGGCTGCTGCCCAGACCCGGCTGCGGCTCAACGTTCAGCAAGTCACCGTAGAAACGGGCCAGGGCAGCCGGATCATCAGCCGCCAGCACGAGAGTGCCGCTCATCCCCATGGCCGCCACCAAGGCCTGGCTGCTGGTGCGGCATGGCTGCCATCGCAGAGGGGGTAGCGGTGCGAGCGACCGCAGCGGCACATCAGCACGGTGGCCGCCTCCTCGAGGCGCAGTTCATAGGACACACGGCCGGTTCCCAGATGGGCGCCGTCGCAGATCCTGCCGTGGCGGCTGAGGCCGCAGCTGCAGAGCTGGTGCACGCCGGCCGGCAGCTCATGTGGCTCCGGGCCAGGAGTGGGGGTAGTGGGCTCAGGCATGACGGATTGACCCTCCCGCTGACACCGGAGCCCAGTCTGCTGCCGCTCAGCAGCAGGACATCGCCTGGCGTCGCAGCGGGCGGACTGTGCTCACCGCCTGGGCGGGGCAGCGGCGGACCCGCACCCGGTAGGCGCAGTGGGCCGCACCGAAGTGCTCAATCAGGGCCTCACGGGCTTCGTGCTGCAACTCCTCAAGAGTTGGCGCGGTGATGCGGATGGGGAGGGTCACTCCTGCGGAGAAGACTGCGCCTGCGGCCTGGGCTTCCAGGCGGCCGGGGCGCTCAGCCTCCAGGAGGAACACGACCTCACGCATCCGGGGGACTCTCCTTCTTCCCGGCACCATCCTTGGCCTGCTGCGGTGTTCTGGCAGGTACGGCCGGATATGGGGAACCGCCCAGCAGCCAGCCTTGAGGCCTCCATCACTCCCGGCTTCAGTGCTTCAGATGCGTTGCGCTGACTGGGTTTCTGGTGGTACGGGAACAGGCACTCCAGCAGCCCACCGCCAGATGAAAAAAGGCGTACTTTGAACTTGAGGGGAGGCCCGGGAGCCAACCCGACCCTCACCCTCCACCAGAGTCCGGCCAGGGAGCACCCGAGCCGGTGCGCACAGCGGAGGTGCGCCAACGATGCGACACACAACAGGTGAACTCGGTGACGCGGCGCGAACGTCATCCCGTAGCCGCAGAGAGCGATACGCCAATTCTGTTTCCCGCGTGTTGAGCCCCCGGGCTGCATAACCCGGGCCGGGATCACAACCGAGAAGGTCAAGCCTTGAGCATCTCTTCTCCCAGACGTGATCTCCTTTCCTTTCCTGCCAGGCCCCAGACAGGAGATGCGTGAACCACAGACACCCGACCGGCAGCCCTCGTGTGAGGAGAGAACCGCCGCAACCGGTGCAAAGGCGCCCCGCACGGGGCGCCTTCCTGTTGGGGGACAATCACCAGGGCAGCACTCCTGTTCTCTGACGCCCGCCCCATTGCCCCTGCAGATCCGGCCCTACAGGCCCGGCGACTGGCGGGCGGTGTGGGCGCTGCTGGAGCCGGTGTTCCGCGCTGGTGAAACCTTCCCCCACGACCCAGGCATCACAGAAGAGGAGGCCCAGCTGGCCTGGGTGGAGCAGAGCCAGGCGGTGATGGTGGCCGTGGATGCGGCAGGAGCTGTGCTGGGCACCTACTACCTGAGGCCCAATTCCCTCGCCCTCGGTGCCCATGTGGCCAACGCGGGCTACGTAGTGGCCGAGCACTGCCGGCGCCAGGGAATCGGCAGCCGGTTGTGCCAGCACTCGCTGCGGGCGGCGCGGCGGCTGGGGTTCCGGGCGATGCAGTTCAACCTGGTGGTGAGCACCAACAACGCCGGCATCCGCTGCTGGCAGCGCAATGGCTTTCAGGTCGTCGGCACATTGCCCGGGGCGTTTCGCCACCGGCAACTGGGCTACGTCGATGCCCTGGTGATGATCCAGGGACTGGTGGAGGGCCCAACCCCATGAAGGTGCTGCCACTGCGGCTGACACCGGGCGACGATCTGCGCCAGGCGCTGGAGACCTGGATGGGCGAACAACAGGAGCAGGCCGCCTGTCTGATCAGCGCTGTTGGGAGCCTGTCGCTGGTCCAGCTGCGCCTGGCGGGAGCAGCCGAGGCCACGGTGATCAACGGCGAGCTGGAGATCCTCAGCCTCTCCGGCACCCTCTCGCCCGATGGTGCCCACCTGCACATCGCGGTCGCAGACAGCAGCGGCGCCGTGATCGGCGGGCACCTTTGCGCTGGCTCACTGGTGCGCACCACCGCAGAGCTGGTGATCGGCCTGCTGCCGGAGTGGCTTTTCTGCCGGGAGCTGGATCCAGCTACCGGCTACCCCGAGCTGCGGATCAGTCCTCAGGCTCCGAACTGAGGGGCGGCAGTCGCCGCTCCACCTGCAGGAACACCAGCCAGGCCACCCCGGCGCTGATGCCGCCGGTCCAGTCGTTGCGCAGCAACTCCACGATCGACACCGTGCTGGCGCCGATGCGCAGGCCGCGCAGCAGGAAGCGCCCCAGCTTCTCCAGCGTCTCCCGGTTCAACGTCATCGGCTGGGGCCAGAGCAGAGGTGCTTCAGGTTGGCGGATGGGCTGCAGGTGTCGTCAGCGCAGACCGCCGATGCTCAGCACCACCAACTGGCGTAGCTGCTGCAGTTCGGTTGGGGTGATCTGCGACTTGGTGGCGGCGGTGATCTGTTGTCTTGGCTAGCCGTTGTCTTGGCTAGCCAGCTCACGTTCTGCGGGAGCAGGTCGCTCACCTTTCTGCAACGGTTGGTGCTGCTGGATCGGCAGGAGGCATGGCTGCAGTGGGCCAGGGGGCACATCTGGTCGACCCGGCTGTGCCTGCCACAACAAAGCCCGGGTCGAGGCCCCCGGGCATTTGTCTGCTCAGCCGTGGTGTTGTCCCAGGGGATCGGTCCCAAGGGGGTTGGTCTCAGCTGTGCGTTGGGTTGGGCTTGGCAACAGCAGTGGTTGTGTTGCCAGATCAGGTGTTCTTCAATTGTGGGCGGAGCTGCCGGCGCTGGCACCTGGGGCCAGGTGTCGATTGGGACGTTCCGTTGGGTCCGGGGCACCTCAGGCGATGCAATAGACGGCGACAGGGCTGTTCAGGCAGAGCAGCCACGACACGCCAGGAACGTCAGAGATCCGTCGAGAGTGTTGGAGCAGGGGCCGGATCGTCAGCGCGCTCCTGACTGGTGCTCAGGGGGGGTGTCGTCCATCTGTGGAGCCTCCGAATCCCGTTGCCACCACGATGGGCCGGCCCGCCCAGGCAAGCAAGCGAGCACGCCAGTTCGACACCGCTCGTTACCGGCGGCAATCGCTCTTCATGAAGGGGGCTTCATGGCATCACCAGTAGCAGCAGGCGGTTGCCCTCCGGGTCCAGCAGCCAGGCCTCGGCACCAAACGGTTCCTGCCGTGGCGGATCAACCGCGGTGGCGCCCAGCACGAGCGAGCCACTCAGCCCCACGGCATCCACCAGGGTCTGGATGCAGATTGCCTCTTGCGCAACCACGATGGGCATCTGAGCAGCCCGGCCATGCACAAACTCCTTCAGCGAGGGGGCAGCGGCCCCGCCCAGGGGGTTGTTGCCACGGCAATGGCGCTGGCGGTGGCGCTGGCCAACACTGCCGCAGCTCGCGCTGACTCCTGGAAGAGCTGCAGCTACAACGACCGCGTCATCCCCTGCCGCGACAGCCACAGCCCCGATGGCACGGTGCGGATCACCTGGCAGGACGGCCAGGCCATGACCTTCCGCCTGGTGCAGGACGGCTTCCCGATCTCCACGCTGCGCGACAGCCTGGGCGGCATCTGGGAAAGGGAGATCCTCATCCAGGGCAATGCGGTGTTCACCAATCCGGCCAACGGCAACCGCATCGTTGTTCCCCTGCGTTGATTGAGGCTTGGAGCAGAGTCGATCCAGGTCCCGTCCTCAAGCCCTGGCTGCTGCCGTCCTGCTGCTGATCGCCATCGCGCTGGCGTCTGAGGCCGCGGTGGTGGCGGTCGGCGATGGCTGCAGCATCCGGGTGCGCAAGGGTGGGACGGTGAACTCGGTGCCAGTCGGCGCCGGTACGGGGTGTGGCGGGTGCAAGGTGGCGATGACTTGAAACGCACACCAAAACCCGTCCAGCAAGGACAGGCAGGAGCGCGATAGGGGCTGATCCCAAAGAGACTGGGATGGATTGTTCGCTGCGGTTCAGAGGTGGCTTGATTGGTTGTAGGCACTTCACCCAAAGAGTGAGCACATCATGTTTGTGATTCAGGCACTCCATCCAGCAGGCTGGATTGATCAGGGCACAGCCCAGCTGGAGTACTGGGCCCATCAGGAAGCCCAGATGCGCTGCTGCTCGGATGGCCGCACCTATCGCATCCTCACAGCGGATGATCGGCAGATCGTGGCTCTGATCACCACCAGTGGCTGCCGTATTGATCGGCAACGCCTGAAAGCAGCGCTCAGCTGAGGGAGTGGATGGATGAACGCCCGGCCCAGGCCCTTCTGCAGACCCCGATTGATGGCCATGCAATGAACAGCGGCTTCCCCCTGCAGGCCGCTGTGCTGTTGGTCGCGTTGATCGTCTTCCGCCGGGCCTGAGGACTGGAGCAGCAGTGAGGCAGTGCTCACACGTCGTTCCAGGGGTATTCCCCGAGGTGGTCAACCCGGTTCACGTCCAGCCATGGCCGACGAGATCGGTGCGGAACACTTCAGGATGGTGCCCATCCATGCCACTGCCGCGCAACCTTGATGGGTGAACCCAGCGATCCGGTGGCTGCGCTCACGCCTGAGGCCCGTCCTGCGGCGGTGCTGCGCTGGCTGCAGCAGGGCCATCAGCGCTTCCTGGCCGGTCAGTCGCTGCATCCCCACAGCACCCGCGAACGGATGCAGTCGGTGGTGGCAGGCCAGCATCCCCTGGCAGCCGTGCTCGGTTGTGCCGACTCCCGGGTGCCGGTGGAGCTGCTGTTCGATGGCGGTTTCGGTGATCTGTTCGTGGTGCGCAATGCCGGCACGATGAGCACCACCGCCGCGATCGCCTCGCTGGAATATGCGGTGGGCCATCTGGACGTGCCGCTGATCGTGGTGCTGGGTCACGAGGGCTGTGGGGCCGTCTCGGCGGCGCTGCACCCCGAGCTGGTGCTCACGCCGAGCCTGGCCCAGGTGGTGGGCCAGCTGCGCATGGAACTGCTGCAATACGGCGACCAGCTCTCCCTGGAGGAATCCTGCCGGCGCCACACCCTCAGCGCCGCCGGCAACCTGGTGCACTCCAGCGTGCTGCTCACCGATCGGCTGAGGGCGAATCAGCTCACCGTGGTGGCGGGCTACTACGACCTGCACCACTGCTCAATCGAGTGGATGGGGGAAGTGGAGCCCATCCAGTACCGGGGTGCAATGGGCAGCGATGGTTGACCGCTGCTCACACATAACGGCCGGGGTATTCCCCTGGGTGATCGATCCGCGTCACCCGCACGCCGGCGGCGGAGCGACCAGAGAAGCGCAGCAGGTCGCTGCCGCTCACCGGGTAGCCCAGCTCCTGGGCCAGCAGCGACACCGCATCGGCGGTGATCGCCTCGCTCACCTGCCGGCGCAGGGCAGGGTCGGCCTGCACGTGGGCCAGGAACTGCTCCAGTGCGGTAGGGCCCATGGCGGCGGCATCACCGCCATCAAGGTAGGCGGGCAGCCAGGGCAGGGTGCCTTGGAAAGGTCGCAAGCGGGTGAGCCTGATCGGCTTGCAGGTGGTGCCGGTTTGGCGGCGAGGTGGCCTGGGGAGCGAACCAGCAGCGAACAAAGCCAGTTCCATAACTCTCCCTCCCTGGCAGAACGAGAGCGGCAGCCATGGACAACTCCGCTCCGCTCCGCGGCGCTCGGTTGCTGGTGTTCCACCCGCGCCAGCTGGAGGACGCCCAGGCCCTGATCCGGGCAGTGAAGGCCAATCAGACGGTGGTGCTCAATGCCAGTGGCGCCGACGCCGGGGAGGCCCAGCGGCTGATCGATTTCGCTTGCGGCGGCAGGGAGGCGATCGACGGCCAGACCCACCGCATCGATGCCGAGACATTCCTGTTCACCCCGGCCCGATGGCGGCCTGAGGCCTCAGCGCTGGTCCGCCCGGAGTTGGCGATCAGTTCTCGGAATCGAGCGAGGGGTAATCGGTGTAGCCGGCGGGGCCGGGGCTGTAGAAGGTGGCCGGGTCGGGGGCGTTGAGGGGGGCGCCGCGGCGGATGCGTTCCGGCAGATCGGGGTTGGCCAGGAAGCTCGTGCCGAAGGCCACCGCATCAATGGTTCCGGCGGTGATGGCGGCATTGGCCTCTTCCGCGCTGTAGCCCATGTTGGCCACGAGCACGCCGTTGAACTGCTCGCGCGCTGGAGTCAGCACATCGCCGTGCTGTTGCCCCAGCAGATCGGCGCGCATCAGGTGCAGATAGGCCAGGGGCAGATCATTGAGCCGCTTGGCCAGCCAGGTGATCAGCCCGATCGGATCGGAATCCACCATGGCGTTGTAGCTGTTGAGCGGCGAGAGGCGCAGCCCCATCAGCGGGGTTTCCTCGGCCACTGCTGCCAGCACTTCCAGCAGCAGGCGGGCCCGGTGCTCGATCGGCCCGCCGTAGGGGCCGCTGCGCCGGTTGCTGCCATCGCGCAGGAATTCATCCAGCAGGTAGCCGTTGGCCCCATGGATCTCCACCCCATCGAAGCCGGCGACCAAGGCGTTGCGGGCGGCGAGGCGGAAGCCCTCAACGATGGCGGGCAGTTCCTCATCGCGCAGCTCCCTGGGCTCCACATAGGGCTGCTTGCCCTCGGGGGTGTGCACCTCATCGCCGGTGATGGCGATGGCGCTGGGGGCCACCGGCTGGCGGCCGCCATTGAGCAGCGGATGACAGGCCCTGCCGCCATGCCAGAGCTGCAGCACGATGCGGCCGCCGGCGCGGTGCACCGCCTCGGTGGTGAGCCGCCAGCCCTCGATCTGGGCCTGGCTGTGGATGCCGGGTTCGTGCCAGAAGGCGGAATGGCCTTCCATCACCATCGTGGCCTCGCTCACGATCAGGCCGGCACTGGCCCGTTGGGCGTAGTGCTCGGCGATCAGGGCACCAGGCCCATGGCCGTCCTCAGCGCGGCAGCGGGTGAGCGGCGCCATCCAGATGCGGTTGGGAAGCTCCAGGGAGCCCACGCGCAGGGGCGAGAAGAGATCAGCCATGGTGAGATTCTGCTGCCCTTCAGCAGCGGTTCCCGCCGCATCCGATGCCATCGACCGCAAGGGCCGGTAGCCACGAGAAGAACCCCCAGGGCCAAGGCCCAGGGGGGTGTGCCATCAGAGGGGGCAATTGCCTGAGACTCAGAAGCAGAAGGGCAGGAACTGGGTGCGGCAGGCGGCGTAGCCGTCCACCAGGGCGCCCAGACCGATCTGATGGGCGATGCCGGAGCCGGTGATCGCCTCGGTGAGGATGCCGATCACGATGCCGAGCATGGCGGCGCGGCCGTTGAACAGTTCCACGCGCTTGAGCTGCTCCATGTGGATCAGCTCCTCGGCGCGGTTCTGGAACCACTGGTCGTTGGCGGGGGTGTTGGTCATGGGAATGGCCTCGGTGGTGGTGGGATCAAGAAGCGGCAAGCCTGAGCCTTGAATCGTCTGGTCTGGTCTGGTCTGGTCTGGGCGCCAGCACCAGGGCGCAGATCAACCCAGCCCGATCTGCTGGAGGATGCCCTGGCCTGTGAGCAGCTCGGTGGCCAGGCCGATCACAAAACCGAGCATGGCCATGCGGCCATTCCAGGTTTCGGCGAATGCCACAAAGCCGAAGCGGGAAGAGGACTCAGTCATGACTGTTGCAGATTGTTACGGCAACTGTAACGCCATGTGAAGCAGGGTGCAAGGCGGGTTCCCGCATCGGCGTCAGCCCTCCTGGATCGGCTGGTGATGCATCAGGAATTTGGCGGTCACAAACCGCGACCGCTGGCCGGCCCGGCTGAGGCTGGAATTGGCGCGGGCAATTTCCTCCTCCGTGGCGCGGGTTGTGTAGAGCGCAGCGCCGGTATCCCGATGGAGCAGCACGTAGTCGCGGGCCTCGGGGGCGGCGGGCTTGGCCATGGAGCGGCAACGGTGAGAAGCGCTGGGCTGCAGCAAAGCGAAGCAACGCTGCCGATGCCAGCGCCGTTCCACGGCTGTACCAGAGAGGCCAGGTCAGGAGGAGGGCTGCTGAACCGGCGGGGAGGAGATCGTGGTGCTGGATGGTGTCTTTCAGGACGAGCACGGCACCTACCCGGCCGGCAGCTGGCTGCGCAATCCAGCCGGCAGCGTGCACCGGCCCTGGAGTGACCTGGGCTGCACCATCTGGGTGAAGACCGGCCGCCTGCCGCTGTTCACCGCTGCAGCACCGATCACGTGATCGCGATGGATAGCGATGCGTTCGCAAGGCATCCTTGGGGAACATGAGGCCAACCCATGGGTGATCACAGCAGCCAACAGCCCACGGCCCGAGAGATGGTTCGGGCCCGTGCCTGCCCCGTGCTCGCCAGACAGGCCGATCGCCTGAATCGCTGTCTTGCCGTACCAGGCGTGCCGGGCTGCCATCGCTGTTGATGAAGGCAGATGCTGCAAGCTGGAGATCCAGTGGATCCACGGACCGCTGGATGTGCTGGATCCATCCCCGAGACCCCGCCCGTGAGCAGCGGCTTGCCCCTGGCCATCCCGCCTGGGCAGCAGGTGGCTGGGGAGCTGGTGGGGCGTGAGGCTGAGCTGGAAACCCTGCAGGGAGCGCTCTGGCGAGCCCGGCGCTCGCCGCTGCAGCTGATCTGGATCAGTGGCGAGGCCGGTGTTGGCAAAACCGCCCTGGCCGCCCAGCTGCGTGAGCCAGCCCAGCAAGCTGGCGGCGGCTACACGCTGGGCAAGTGCGAGCAAGTCGGCGGCGATGGGTTGATCCAGGCACCCCGGCGGGCCCTGGCCCAGCTGCTGGGCGCGTTGGTTGCCGGCCCAGCCGAGGCCAGAGGTGTGGTGGCCGAGAGGCTGCGCAGCGCCCTCACCCCGGATGGTGGCGCCTTGCTGCCCCTGCTTCCTGAACTGGAGAGCCTCACCGGGCCGTTGCCCGCGCCAGCGCCCCTGGAGCCCCACGAGCAGCCGATGCGGCTCGTGAGTCTGCTCACGATCGTGTTGCGGGTCGTGGCGCAGCAGATCAAGCCCCTGGTGATGGTGCTCGACGACCTGCAGTGGGCCGATCCACTCACCCTGGAGTGGATCGCGGGCCTGGTGGATGATCCGGAGCTGCCTGGGCTGGTGCTGCTGGGCCTGTTCCGGCCCTCAGCAGCGCTGCCCGGCCATGGCGTGGCCGAGCTCCTGGAGCGCGCCGAGGCCCACCCGCTGCCACCGCTCCATCTGGCGTTGGCCAACCTCACCAGCGAACAGGTGGACGATCTGCTCAGCCGCCGGCTGCACAGCGAAGCCAGGACTCTGGTGCAGCTGCGTGAGGCGATCGCCCGCAGCAGCGGTGGCAACCCCTTCTTTGTGCACCAGCTGCTCAATGCCCTGCAGCGCGAGGGGCTGCTGGTCGAGCAGGCGCAAGGGCGCTGGTGGTGGCCTGAGGAGCAGCTGCAGGTACGCCTGGCCAGCAGCGATGTGGTGGCATTTCTGATCGGCTGCCTGGACCAGCTGCCAGCGGCCAATCTGGAGGTGTTGGAGTGTCTGGCCTGCCTCGGCAGTCAGGCCAACCTGGCCCTGCTGGCCGTGGCCAGCGGGCTGCTGCCCGCCCAGCTGGCGGAGCTGCTCACACCGGCACTGGAGCAGGGGCTGCTGGTCTGCAGCCCGTTGGAGGGACTGGCCAGCGCCGATCCCCACACCGTGGTGGGCTTCGGGCATGACCGCCTCCAGCAGGCGGTTGCCCATTTCGGCGATCACAGCCACAGGACAGGTCTGCAGCTGGCCATGGCACGCCGTCTCCTGGCTGCCCAGCAGCCCGCCCTGGCGGCCCAGCAGTTTGCGGAAACCACGGCCTTGCTCCAGGCCCCTGCGGAGCGCCAGCGGGTGGCTGCCTTGCTGCAACAGGCCGGCAAGGAGGCCCTTGAGCTGGGCAATCTGCCCGCAGCCGAGCGATTCCTGCAGGGGGCCCTGAGCCTGCAGTCCGCCGATGCGTGGCAACAGGACCCCCACGCCAGCTTTGCGCTGAAGCGGGATTTGCACCAGCTGGCGTACTGCCTTGCCGACTACGACCGGGTTGATGCCTGGTTTGGCGACCTGCAGCGGCAGGCTCGCTCCCCCCAGCAGTTGCTGGAGCCCGCGGCCATCCAGGTGATGGCGCTCTCCAACCGCTGCCAGTACCAGAGGGCTGTGGATCTGGTGGCCGAGCTGCTCGCTCCGCTGGGTCTTGCCATTCCCCTGAGCAATCCTCACCAGGCACTGGAAGGCGAGTTGGCGGCGTTTGCGGCAGCGGTGAGCCGTGGGGCCTTGGACAGGTTGCCGCCGCTGCCGATCCGTTCCCCTGCCGGGGGCAGCCTTCCCAGGCTGCTCAACCGACTGGTGCCGGCGGCGTTCTTCTGCAATCCACCGCTGGCCTGCTGGCTGGTGCTGCACAGCAGTCGCCAGTGGCTGGCCGGTGATGCCCATCCCACCCGGCTGTACCCCCTGGCCTGCACCCTGCTCGCCAGCGTGCCTGCCCGCGGTGATTACGCCATGGGCTACCGGGCCGCCCGCACCGCCCTGTCCCTGGGGGAGGCAAGCCCCTATCGATTGGAAACAGCCCGCAGCCGCCATGTCTTCAGCCTGTTCTGCCAGCACTGGTTTGAACCTCTGGAGCAGGCGCTTGCCCAGGCCCGCCGCGCCCATCGGGAGTTGCAGCGCAGCGGCGAGCAGGAGTTCGCCTGCTACACCTTCTACACAACCCAGGCCGCCGTGCTCGAGTGCGCCCAGGACCTGGGGGAACTGGCCGAGGAGAACAGCCGAGCTCTCAAGGTGGCCCGGCAGTGCTGCAACCGCCACGCCGAGCCGGCCTTCCTGGCCTACACCAGCCTGCTCAGCCACCTGCGGCACAGCGGCCCGGACGCGCCGCAGCAGGGGTTGACGGAGGCTGAGCTCGAGGCGATGGAGCAGGCCAACCCGATGGCGGCCTGCTATCACCATGGGCATCGGGCCCTGGCCGCTGCCCTGCTGAGCGACGGCCCTGCCCTGCAGCGCCATGCGCAGGCAGCCGGCAGGTTGGAGCCCTACATCACCGGCTTCTACCCGGTGGCCCTGATTCACCTGCTCCAGGGACTGGCCCTGGTGGACCAGCTGCGGCAGGGGCTGGATGCCGGTGCCGCCCTGGAGCAGCACCTGCTGTGGCTGCGGGAGCGGGCAGCCGATGCCCCGGGGAACTTCGCTCACCTGGCGCTCCTGCTCCAGGCCGAGCGGTTGGCGGTGGAGGGGCAGTGGCTTGGGGCCCTGGAGCACTACGAGAGCGCCTTGCGGGATGCCATCGCCCATCAGCGGCCCTGGCATGCCGCATTCATCTGTGAGCGGGCCGGCAGGTGCTACCTCGGGGCTGGCCTGGAGCAAGCCGGCCAGCGCCTGCTGGAGCAGGCCTATCAGCGCTATGGGAGCTGGGGTGCCGACCGCAAGGCTGCGGCGCTGATCGTGGAGTTTCCCTTTCTGCGGACCTGCATCGACAGCAGCCGGGAACAGGCGGAACGTCTGCAGGCCAGCCAGGACCTGGGCCGGCAACGCACGCTGCCGGAGCTGATTGAGGCCACGGCCAGCCTGATTGCCCAGTTCAGTGGCGCCACCGATGTGCACATCGTGGTGCTGGATGGCCAGGGGCAGTGGCAGCTCAAGGGCGGCCTCTCGCCCGACGGTGTGCTGCCGTCTCTGAGCCTGGAGCAGGCGGAGCGCCAGGGGCTGCTGCCCGCTGCCGCGCTGCGCCTGAGCCTGCAGCGGTTGCAGCCCCTGGTGTTCCATGACGCCCTGCTCGATCCGCGGCTCAGCGCCGATCCGTACGTGGCATCCCTGGCCTGCTGTTCGCTGCTGGTGGTGCCTGTGCTGGTGCAAATGCGGCCGGTTGCCATGGTCATCGGCGTCCACCGGCACCAGCGGGGCGTGTTCTCGGCCGCGTTGGCCCAATCGGTGGGGCTGCTGTGCGGACAGCTGGGCGTGGCCCTGGAAAACCTGCAGATTCAGCGGTCCCTGGAAGAGCAGGTGGAGGAACGGTACCGGGCCCTGGAGCAGGCCTACATCCGTGAGTCCCTCGACAAGGAGCGTCGCCGGCAGCTGGTGGAGCAGAAACTGAAAACCAGCCTCACCGCCGCAGCGGTGGTGCATGAGATCCAGCAGCCGCTCGCGGCCATCCTGCTCAAGTGCCGACTGGTTGGCCAGGAACTCGCAGCCCGGCCGGATGGCGAAGCGTTGGCTCCCCTGAAGCAGCACCTGCTCTCGCTCAGCGGCGATGCCGAACAGATGGCGGCCACGATGGAGCGAATGCGCATGCTCCTGCGCAATGTGGAAACGACCCACAGCAGCATCGATCTGGCGTCAACGCTCGACAGCGTGCTGCTGTATCTGCGCAGCGAGATCCGGGCCCATCACGTGCAGGTGCGGCATGGAGGTCTGGAGCAGCCCTGCCTGATCCAGGGGGATGGTGCCCAGCTGCAGACGGCTGTGGTGAACCTGATCCGCAACGCCATCCAGGCGATGGAGGCCCAGGCGGCCAGCAGCCGGCAGCTGGTTGTGCAGCTGGAGCGCACTCCCGAGCAGCTGCGGGTGGTGGTGGCGGACAGTGGCCCCGGCTTCCCTGAAGACGTTGCCAACGGCGGCAGCTGGGCGGTGCTGAGGAGCCCCAGATCCACCGGCAGGGGACTGGGATTGTTCCTGGCCCAGACCGCTGCCGCCAATCATCACGGTGACCTTCTCCTTGGCCGCAGCCGCCAGCTCGGGGGTGCCGAAGTGGTGATCAACCTGCCCCTCAGTCCGGCCGGGCATGGCGCCATGGCCTGATCCCAGGCTCCCTTGGGGCACTGGGACTGTTGGCCTCGATCGCCTCCCGGCAGCGCTGCAGCAGCTCCTGCCGCAGGGCGTCGGGACGCTCGATGCGGATGCCGCCGCCAAAGGCGAACAACCAGCTGCGCAGGTCGATGTCGGCCGCCACGGTCCAGGGGGGTAGATCCAGCTCCACCGGGTAGGGGTGGCTGGCATCTGCGGGGCCGGGCTCGAGCAGGTGCGGTGCCCTGGGGTGGTGCCACCAGCTATCGGCGGGCAATGGCCTGGAGAAGCGCGTGTGCTCGATCGGGTAGCGCTGCAGCCCCTCGCGGATGAAGGCAAAGGCCCAGGGGGCGCAGCAGAAGCGCAGGGTCACCAGCGCCTGGGCGCGGCGCTGGGCCGAGGGGCTGGCCAGCTGCAGCTGCTGCTGCAGATCGCTGCCAAAAAAGATGCCGCCGCTGTGGTGCAGCAGCCGCTCCAGCCGGGCCAGGGCCGAGCGGTGCTGCTCCTCGCTACGGCGCAGGTCGCCATGGCTGCTGGCCAGGGCCAGCCGATCGAGGCGTTCGCTGCGGAGCAGGCCGTGCGCCTGGCCGATCTGGTCTTCTTCAAAGAGGAGATACCAGCCCACGTTGTGGAAGATCAGCTGCAGGGGCCACACCCGCAGTTCCCCCTCCGGGCTGTGCGGATTGGTGCCCACGCCGGGGAAGCGCCGCAGCAGCACGCGCCGGTGCTCCACGATCGCCGCCTCGATCGCCTCCGCCCGCCGGGGTGCGGCCAAGGAATCGCGGCGCACCAGGGCCGTGTCCACCACCGCATGGCGGGCATAGCTGCGCACCGGCGGCAGGCCGTCGGCGCTGATCCCCGCCCAGCCCAGGCGTTCATCCAGTTCGGCCAGCAGGGTGTGGGCGGAGGGATCGGCCAGCCGGCCGGCCGCCTGGCGCACCACGTGGTGCAGCTCCCGCAACCGTGGCGGTGAGAACAGCGCCGTGCCCAGGCAGTAGCCGTGGCGCACGTTGTCGTGGCGGTGGCGGAAGCCGTAGGGGGTGAGGATCTTCTCGAGGTCCTTGCGCAGGGTGGCGGTTTCACCGCCCAGGTAGCCGCCGGGGATGGCTGCGGTGGCGGCGATCAGGTGCTCGTGCAGGTTGGCGCCGCGCTCGGCCGGCCGATCAAAAGGCACCTGCAGCAGGTGGCGCAGCAGCGTCATCACCCGCAGAAACACCGGGCCATCGCCCAGGGGCGGCAGGCCGCCATGAATGGGCCCCGGCGGCGCGGGCGCCAGCCGGATCGGCGCCTGCACCGGGGCAGGGGAGCAGAAGCCGTTGGTCTCCAGCCAGGCCAGATCCCCGCGAATGGCGTCGGCATCGGCGTAGCAGGCCCCATGCAGGCGGCCCAGGAAGGCGGCGGCCCGGTCGGCCAGATCCCCCGCGGGCAGGGGCGAGAGGATGGCCTCCAGTTCTTCTGCGCTGGCCGGATCGCTGGCGGCCAGGTCGGGCCAGGTGCTCAGCAGCTTGATCAGATGGAGCAATCGCTCCAGATCGAGCAGCCGCGAGTAGCCGTGGCGCTGCAACTTGCGCTCGCGGTTGGCTGCGCCGCGGATGCGGCGATCCAGGGCGGCCAGCTCCGCCTCCAGCACCGGCGTGAGATCGCTGTGGTGGCTGGGCACCACGGCACAGAGTGCCGCAAACCCCTCCGTCCGCGATGGCCCGAAGTGGGGATCGGCCAGGGCGGCGGCCATCTCCTGGATCACCGGCACGGGCACAGCCCGCTCGCGTGTGGCGTTCCAGGCCAGGGAGGTGGGCAGGGGTGTGTAGAGCCACCAGCCGATCCACTCCACCGGCGCCGGCAGCGGCAGGGCCTGGGTGATCGCCAGTCGCCAGGCGCGGCGGGCGTGGGTGGCGTCGACGATCACCGGGATGCCGGCGGCCACGGCGTCGGTGATGCGCTGGTGCAGCCGCTGCTGGATGTCCGTCCAGGGGCCCTGCACCGCCGCATCGCCGAACACCTCGGCGCGGATGGCGTCGGTGGAGAGCAGCACTGCCGGCGCCTCAGCGGGGGCGGTGAGCAGGGGCGCCAGGGCATTGGCGAGGGTGGTCTTGCCGCTGGCGGGCTGGCCGATCAGCAGGTGGCAGCGCAGGGGTGGCGGCATGGAGATGGCGGCATGGAGGAGGCGGGCGGCGTTGGGGTGGCTGCACTCGCCACTCTTTCGCACGAATAATCAGCCGAAATGGCGCCGCTGCGCAGAGGCTGCACGCAGCACCATCCTGCATCCCGTGGCCCGTTCAAATCCCGCTGCCCGTTCAACGCCCTACGCCCCGCCCACGCCCCTGGCAGACCTGCACATCCTCGACTACCTGGAACTGGCCGGTTCCCAGTACAAGGCCGGGCGGGCCCTGGAGATGCACCAGACCACGGTGTGCCGCAGCCTGCAGCTGATGCAGCACCAGTTCCGGCTGGCGAATGCTCCCGGCTCGCCGATCTGCCGCTATGGCCACAACCCCTGCCTGCACCATCTCCGGCTGGCCTACCGGGAGCACCGGCTGATGGCCGAGCAGCTGCGCATCGGCAGCGATGTGCTCCACCACGCCCTGCTGAATGCCATGGCCGGCGTGCAGGAGGTGCCGCCACGCTTCCGCAGTGCCGAGCACTGGGTGGCGCTCGTGCAGCACGGCCTGCTGGATGGGGCGATCCTCAGCTCCTTCTCCCTGGCCAAGCCGCTGGATCCAGACCAGGAGCCGGCCTGGGCGGGAATCGCTGCGGTGCCGCTGGGTTCGCTCGGCCTGCAGCTGGTGGCCCAGGCCGGCCACCGGCGCAGCGTGCTGCTGCCCCGGCAAGCCGCCATGCCCCTGCTCCACCAGGCGCTGGAGGGCCACGGCTATGACCTGGAGCAGCAGACAGCGGCATGCCAGGAACCAGAGGCCTGGCTCAAGCGGGCCCGCGATCGCCGGCTGGCGCTGCCGGTGTGCGCCGAGCTGCTCGGCCGCCGCTGGCTGCAGACCCACCGGCTGGAGCTGTTGGACGAGCAGCCGGCCTTGAACGAGCAGCTCTGGCTGCTGCTTCCGCAGGCTGCGCTCTCCAGCAAGGCTGCCCGACTCTGCCTGCGGCGCCTGCGCCTGCAGGTGGCCAAGCTGAAAACAATGCAGGATTCGCATGGAATCCAGACCTGATCAGTGTTTCGGAGCCTGCAAGATGGCTGCCAAACACAGCAGATTGATGCAGGGTTGCGGTAGAGCTAATTCTGATGACTGAAGTAGCGATGCCTACCGCGTCCATGCCAAGCCAGGGCTGTGTGGTCCTTTGCCGCAGCCACCGCTGGCTGGTGGAGACGGTGGAGCCGGCCGAGCACCCCGAGGGCGACACGGTGGTGGGGCTGGCGTGTCTCGACGACGACGCCAACGGCCAGCGCCTGGAGGTGTTCTGGGAGCGGGAGGTGGACGGACAGGTGCTGGGTGAGACCACCTGGGACACGGTGGGCCAGCGGGGCTTTGATCAGCCTCAGGTGTTTGGGAGTTATCTGAACACCCTGCGCTGGAACTGCGTCACCAGCACCGATCCGGGCCTCTTCCAGTCGCCGCTGCGGGCCGGGATCGACGTCAAGCCCTACCAGCTGGAGCCGTTGCGCAAGGCGCTGCGCATGCCGCGGGTGAGCCTGTTCATCGCCGACGACGTGGGCCTGGGCAAGACGATCGAGGCCGGGCTGATCCTGCGGGAGCTGCTGCTGCGCCAGAAGGTGCACCGGGTCGTGGTGGTGCCGCCGCCATCGGTGGTGCTGCAGTGGCAGGGGGAGATGCAGAGCCGCTTCGGGTTGAGCTTTGCGGTGATGGACCGCAAGACCATCTCTGAGATGCGGCGGCAGCGAGGCTGGGGCATCAATCCCTGGGCCACCCACACCCGCTTCATCATCAGCCAGGCGCTGTTGCGCGATGAGGCCTATGCCGGGCCGCTGCGCGACTGGCTGGGCGAGGAGGGCAAGCAGACGCTGCTGATCCTCGATGAGGCCCACAACGCGGCACCGGCCAGCGGCTCGAAATTCGCGATCGATTCCAAGCTCACCCGCGCGGTCCGCGATCTGGCGGTGCGTTTCGAGCACAAGCTGTTCCTCTCCGCTACGCCCCACAACGGCCACGGCAACAGCTTCTCGGCCCTGCTGGAGATCCTCGATCCCACCCGCTTCTGCCGCGGTGTGCCCGTGCGCAAGCAAGACCTGGACGATGTGATGGTGCGGCGCCTCAAGGAGGACCTGCGCCAGATCGGTGTGGAGCTGCCCGAGCGACTGGTGGTGCCGGAGGTGATCGATGGCCTGCCGGCGGACACTCCGGAACTGCGGCTGGCCGAATTGCTGAGCCGCTACCGCGAGCAGCGCAACCAGCGCCTGGCCGCCGCCGGCAAGCGCGAGCGGGCGGCCGAAAACCTGGTGATCGCCAACCTCCAAAAGCGGCTGCTGAGTTCGATCGCCGCTTTTGATCGCACCCTGCAGGTGCATTGCACCACCCTCCAGAGGCGCTCAGGCCAGGACAGCCGGCGCCGGCCGCCGCGGCTGGAGACGCTTGATCTTCTTGCCAGTGCCATCGATGGCGACGACGAGCGGGCGGAAGGGGACGAGGAGGAGTTGCTGCAGGAGGCCGATGCCCAGCACGAAGCAGCGGTGCATTCGGCGTTGCAGGCCACGGATGACGACTGGCAGCTGCTGGGCCAGATGCAGGAGATCGCGCAGGCGGCCCGCTATCAGCCCGACAGCCGGGTGCGGCGGCTGGAGCAGCTGATCCGCCAGCACCTCTGCCCCCGCCTGGGGCAGCCGGGTGCGGAATGGGCCGCCGAACGCCTGCTGATCTTCACCGAATACGCCGACACCAAGGACTGGCTGGAACGGCGGGTGCGCGAGCTGATCGCCGGCAGCGATCAGGCCGAGGCGCGGATCGCCACCTTCCACGGCGGCATCGGCGATGAGCGGCGCGAGGCGATCAAGCGCAGCTTCAACAGCCCACCGGCGGAAGACCCGCTGCGGATCCTGATCGCCACCGACGCCGCGCGCGAGGGCGTGAACCTGCAGAACCACTGCAAACGCCTGGTGCACTTCGATGTGCCCTGGAACCCGGGGCGGATGGAGCAGCGCAACGGCCGCATCGACCGCACCCTGCAGCGGGCGCCCCAGGTGTACTGCCACTACTTCGTGCTGCCCCAGCGCCCGGAAGACACGGTGCTCGACACGGTGGTGCGCAAGACCGACCAGATCCGCAGCGAACTGGGCTGCCTGCCACCGGTGGTGATCCGCAAGCTCAACGATCTGCTGGCCAAAGGCATCAACCCCACGGCTCTCGCCACCACCCTGGCGGAGATCGAGGGGCTGGATCAAGAGGAGGCCTTCCGCCGTACCCGCCTGCTGCTGGAGGAGGAGCTGGAGGGCAGCCGCGAACGCAAGGACAAGCTGGAAACCCAGGTGGGCACGTTGGAGCGCTACCTGGAGCGCTCGCGCAAGTGGCTCAATTTCAGCAGCGGTTTGTTCCGCGGCGCCCTCAACACCAGCCTGCAGCTCACGGGTCAGAACAACCGCCAAGCCGGTGCAGCCCTTGCCCTGCGCCCCCGTGATCCGGCCCAGGCCGCCGCCGATCCCGATCGCGCCATCTGGGAATTCCCATCGGCAGACGAGCTGCCCGGCGGCGATGCCGTGTGGGGCGATGTGCTCGATGCCCTGCGGCCACCGCGCCAGCCGGGCCAGAAACTGTGGCAGTGGCGTCAGGACACGGCGCTGCAGCCGGTGGTGTTCCGCGATCCGCAGGAGGTGAACGCCGATCGCGTGCACCTGCACCTGGAACACCCGCTGGTGCAGCGGCTGCTGCGCCGCTTCCTGATGCGCGGTTTTCAGAGCGATGCCCTCAGCCGCGCCGCGGTGCTGGGCACCAGCGACGACACGGCCAAGCTGATCGTGCTGGCGCGGCTGAGCCTCTATGGCCACGGCGCCGCACGACTGCACGACGAAGTGCTGGCCGTGGTGGCCGAATGGGATCCGGCTGATCCGAATCGTCGCCTGCGCAAGCTGAGTGAGGAGAAGAGCCGGCGGGCACTGGAGGAGCTGGAGGCCTCGCTGGAGCAGCGGCTGGAGGCACCGGAGGCCATCACCGCTTCCCTGAAGGGGCACCTGGCTGCGGATGTGGATCAGCTGCGCGAGGCCCTCGATCGCGTGGTGGACCAACGCCGTGAGGATGCCGCAGGCAAGCTCGGCAAGCGCGCCGAGGAGGAGGCCGTCCGCTTCACCAAGGTGCTGGAGGAGCAGCGCAAGCGCATCCTCAGCAGCCGCAGGCGCGTCAAGGACAACCCCGATCAGCTGCTGCTCGAACTGGGCGACATCGCCGATGCCGAAGAGCTGAAAGCCGTGCGCCGCCAACTGAGCGACAACTGGCGCTACTGGGAGCAGCGGCTGGCGTCGATCGACACTGACCTGGAGCGCGAACCGGAGCGCATCCGCCGCACCTTCGCGCTGCAGACCCACCGGGTGGAGCCGGCTGGGGCGATCGATCTGTGGCCGCAGGGGGCAGATCCCCAAGAGGTGCGCTGATGCCTTCACACGCATCCACTCGCCTGCCCGCCGATGACTGGCTTGGCTTGCTCAGGCCCGTGGGCCTGGTGGTGGCGCCTGCGGTGCTCAATGCGCTGCAGCTGTTCCCCAACCAGAGCACCGCCTATCTCTCAAGTGTTCAACGCCAGCTGGAGGGATTGCTGGAGGACGTAGAGGGCCCGAACGGCCAGCCGCTGGCTGTGGTGCCCAGCTTCCAGCTGCTTGCCACGGACTTGCTCGACTGGGGCGAGGCGGATCTGGTGCCAGCCGCCGAGCTGCAGAGCGTGCCCGAGGTGGTGCTGGCGGAATACGGCGAAACCCTGCGGCCCACCCACGGCGTACCAGCGTTTGAGCAACCCACCGCGGAGTCCTCAGCAGGTGCCGAGTCAGCGACGAAGCTGCAGGCCCTGGTGCTCGACCTCACCCAGTGGTGCGACGCCAGCGGTAAGCCTGATCCCCAATGGGGCCGCGACTTCGACACCCCCTGGAACCCCAGCGGGCACGGCTGGGACGCCACGCCGCAGCAACGCTTCGAGCGGCTGCTGAAGGAAACGGAGATCCCCATCGGCCTGCTGTTCAACGGCAGCCAGCTGCGGCTGATTCATGCGCCGCGGGGCGAATCGAGCGGCTGGCTGACGCTGCCGCTCGAACCGATGGCGGAGGTGGCGGGCCGGCCGATGCTCGGCGCATTGGAGCTGCTGCTGGGGGTCGACCGGCTGTTCGGCGGCAACCCGGAGCAGCGCCTGCCGCAGCTGCTGGCGGCCAGCCGCAAAAACCAGAACGAGGTGAGCACCCGCCTGGCCGAACAGGTGCTGGAAGCCCTGTGGGAATTGCTGCTGGGCTTCGATGCGGCCGAGCGCATTGCTCGCGAGGGCGGAGGCACCGTGCTGAGCGAGCTGCCCACCACAGAAGAAGGCCAGAAGCACCTCTATGGCGGGCTGATCACGGTGCTGCTGCGGCTGGTGTTCCTGCTCTACGCGGAAGACGAAGCGCTGATGCCGAAGGACTCGCTCTACGGGCAGCACTACAGCGTCAGCGCTCTGGCCGATCGCCTGCGCCAGGAGCGCATTGAGCACCAGAACGCCATGGCCGACCGGCGCGGTGCCTGGGCCTCGCTGCTCAGCCTGTTCCGGCTGGTGTACGACGGCGGCGGCGCCGATCCGAACTATCTGCCAGCGCGCCACGGCGAACTGTTTGATCCCGACGCCTATCCGTTTCTGGAGGGCCGCAAACCGGGCAGCAGCTACGAGGGCGACGTGCTCACCAACCTGCCATCGATCAGCGACGACGTGGTGGAGAAGGTGCTCACCCGGCTGCTGTGGCTCGCGGACGACAACAAGGTGGCCCAGCGGCTCAACTACCGCTCGCTCGATGTGGAGCAGATCGGCTCGGTCTACGAGGGAATCATGGGCTTCATGGTGGAGCAGGCCAGCGGTCCCAGCGTGGGGATCACCTACCGCCCGCCGCGCCAGAAGATCACGATCACCGTGGTGGTGGACGCCGAGGAGCTGCTGGCCCAGCCCGCCACCAAACGCGAGAAATGGCTCGATGAGCAGGCCGGCGTGGCGCTGAAGCTGCCGGCGAAGGCCTAGGAGGGCCTCAAGCAGGCGACCTCCCTGGCGGAGCTGTGCCTGGCCCTGGGCACCCGCCTCTCGCCCCACACCCCCAACGGCCTGGCGAGCGGCTCGCTGATCCTGCAGCCCACGGCCGAGCGACGCCGCAGCGGCAGCCACTACACACCAAGGGCGCTAACCGAACCGATCGTGGCCGAGGCGTTCCGCCCCTGGCTGGAGCGTTGCAATCACAAGCCCAGCGCGGAGCAGATCCTGGCGCTGAAGGTGTGCGACCCGGCGATGGGCTCGGGCGCGTTTCTGGTGGCGGTGTGCCGGTTTCTGGCGGGCTGGCTGGTACAGGCCTGGGACAACGGCGATGCACACAAGGCCCCCAAGGATTCCAGTCTCGACAAGGATCTCTACGCCCGCCGCCTGATCGCCCAGAGCTGCCTGTACGGCGTTGACAAGAACCCGTTTGCGGTGAACCTGGCCAAGCTGAGCCTCTGGCTGGTGACACTCAGCCAGGACCTGCCGTACACGTTTGTGGATCACGCCCTGAAATGCGGCGATTCGCTGGTGGGCTATTCGCTGCAGGAGATCGAGACCGCATGCAACAACGTGCAGATGCAACTGCTGCGCATCCAGCAGGGCCTCTACGTGCAGGCCTGCGCTGAGCAGCGAAGCAGCTTCGCGGATGACACCCTCAGCGATGAAGACTACGACCGCAAGCGCATCCAGCTGCAGCAACAGATCAAGGCCAGCGAAGGCCTGCGCCAGGCCGGTGACCTGATGGTGGCAGGCTTCTTTGAGGCGTCCAAACCCAAGGATCGCGCCGACAAGCAGGAGGTGTATCTGGCGATGCTAAGCGGCGCCTTCGACGACGAAGGCCTGCAGGACTCGATCCAGGAGATCCGCGACCGCCTGGCCTCAGGCGACAGGGGCATTCGCCCCTTTCATTGGGATCTGGAGTTCCCGGAGGTGTTCGGCGAGGAGCACGGAGGCTTCGACGTGTTCGTGGGCAATCCACCCTTCGCCGGTGATGTTACATTTACTAGCTCAAGTCTTGATGGTTACTACGATTGGCTAAAGGAAGGATTATCTGGAAGCGCTGGGAGATGCGACCTGGTCGCATTCTTTTTTTCGATTATGCTTCAATCTCCTGTGTCAAGGAGGATCGGTGAGTCTAATCGCCACCAATACTATTGCGCAAGGGGATACACGCAGTAGCGGGCTGACCTGGATCTGTCTCAATGAGGGACAGATTTACTCGGCCCGGAAGAGATACAAATGGCCCGGAGTGGCTACGGTTGTCGTTAGCGTGGTTCACATTCTAAAAGGATCCTATTCCGGTCGAATCATTCTTAATGATCGCGTGGTCGATAGGATCACGGCATTCCTCCTTTCAAAAGGTGGGCATGAGCCACCTAAGTGTCTATCCACCAACTCAGGAAAGAGCTTTAAGGGCTCAGGCGTGAATGGGATTGGCTTTGTATTTGATGATTCAGAATCAGCAGACGAGACAACGCCCGGCGCACCCTCCCCACTGTCTGCAATGGAGAGACTGATTGAGGAAGCTCCCAGGAGTGCTGAAGTTATCTTCCCGTACATCGGAGGCGAAGAGCTAAATGCTAGTCCAACGCATGTTCATCAGCGTTTTGTAATTGACTTCAGAGATCGCAGTGAGGAACAGTGCAGGCAAGAATGGCCACAGATCATGCAGCTTCTTGAGGCAAAGGTTAGACCCGAACGAATACGCAGGAAGCCAAACGGAGAATTCGCGCTAAGATCGCCCTTGCCTCAACGATGGTGGCATCATGGTGATAAGCGACCAGCGCTATATGAAGAGATAAAGAAAAACACGCGTGTATTAGCATCGGCCAGACATCAACCGAACTGGCAAGTCGCGTTTATGCAAGTTGGGCAAGTCTTTTCTGATGCACTTGTGGTATTTGCATTCGAATATTCTGTGTGGCTTGCTGTGATGCAAAGCACCAGTCACGAGTATTGGGCAAGATTCCTGGGCTCCTCAATAAAGGATGACCTCCGCTATACCCCCTCCGACTGCTTCGAAACCTTCCCCTTTCCTGCCGCCCTGCTCGACTCTACCGCCAACGATCCCGCCCACCAAGCCACCCGCCAGAGCCTCGAAGCCATCGGCGAGCGCTACCACCAGTTCCGATCCGAGCTGATGGTGGGCAACAACGAAGGCCTCACCAGCACCTACAACCGCTTCCACGATCCAGCCGAAACCAGCCCAGGCCTGCTGGAGCTGCGAGATCTCCACACCGAAATGGATCAGGCGGTGCTGGCTGCCTACAGCTGGAGCGATGCTCTCACCCAAGCCATCGCCGACAACCCCCATCATACCCCCTGCGGCTTCGGCCTCGATTACCTCGACCTCGAAGACGACATTCAGCTCCCCGAACAGCTGCAGGAACGCATCGATGAGGGCAACCTCTTCTTCTGGGATGCCAACGACGCCCTCGATTTCCAGGGGCAGCTGCGCGCAGCCGGCGCCGTCAAGGCCAAAAAGCGCCTCCCCTGGCGCTACCGCTGGCCCGATTCCGTCAGAGATGACGTACTGGCCAGGCTGCTGGCGCTGAATGCGGAGCGGTACGAGGAGGAGGTGGCGATGGGACTGCACAGCAAGGGGGCGAAGCCGGCGGCGAGGGCTGGTGGTGGCGGGAAGCGCAGGGGGAGGCCGCCCAAGGCCGGTCAGGTGAGTGAGACTGAGGCCCCACAGGCTCAGCAGATGGGGTTGGTGTTGTGAGCAACCAGGCACCCACCACAGCACCCACGCCAGCGGAGCTTCTGCTCCTGCTTCGGTCTCACCAGGAGGGCTGGGCGAGACGTTTCCACCTGCGGCGCATCGGCCTGTTCGGCTCCACCGCCCGCAACGAGGCCACGGCGACCAGTGATGTGGATGTGTGGGTGGAGCTCGATCCGCTCACCCCCTTCGCCACGGTGCACCTGAAGCGGGAGCTGGAGGCGCTGCTGCAGCGGCCGGTCGACCTTGTGCGCCTGCGCGAGCGCATGAACCCCGCCCTGCGCCAAGCCATCCTGCAGGAGGGCGTCAGCACGTGAGCGGCGATCTCCTGCTGCTGCTCACGCCGCTGCGCCAGGCTCTGGAGCGGATCGAGCGCAAGGCCCGCCTGCTGCTGGTGACCCCGTCCCTGCTGGACAGCGAGGAAGGACAGGATCTCCTCGATGTGATCTGTATGCAGTTCCTCGCAGCGGGCGAGGCCCTGAAACGACTCGAGAAGCTCCAACCGGGCTTGCTGGCCACCAGCTTCCCGGACATCGACTGGAAGGGGGCCATGGGCTTCCGCGATGTGATCGCGCACGAATACTTCGATCTGGACAGCGAGCAGGTGCTGCTGATTTGCCAGGAGGCTCTGCCAGGTCTTCTGGGAGCCATTCGCATTTTGGAGCAATCAAACCAGGAGGAACATTGACCAATGGCTAAAGCAGAAGCTACGGTAGAAGAGCTCGTCAGCAAGATCGAGCGCGGCGAGTTGCGCCTGCCAGAGATGCAGCGGCGCTATGTCTGGCGATCGACCCGCGTACGCGATCTTCTGGATTCGCTGTACCGGGGTTATCCGTCCGGGGCCATCCTGATCTGGGAAACGGATGAGCCCGTCCCTGAGCAGGACTTTGCTGTTGGTCAGCAGGCCAACCCCTATGCCAAAACCCAGCTCCTCCTGGATGGCCAACAGCGCCTCACTTCACTCTCAGCCGTGATCCGCGGGGAGCCGGTGAAAGTCAATGGCCGCTCCCGGCCGCTTGAGCTGCTTTTCAACCTGGAACATCCCGATCAGCTCGGCCTGATTACAGAGGTGGATGACAACAGCATCGACGCGACAGAAGATAGTGGTGATACGAATGAGGATGGAGAACAGCCAGGCGAGGAAGAAGCCGACGCCACAGAAGATGAACTCCAGAAACGCTTCGATCGCATGACCTTCGTGGTCGCAACCCGCAAGCTCGAGCAGCTACCCCAATGGGTGAAGGTCAGTGAGGTGTTCAGCACTGACAGCGATGGCCCGTTCATGGAGCGCGCTGGTGTGGAGGGGTTCAAAGACGAGCGCTATCAGAAATACAGCCAGCGTCTGGCCCGATTGCGGGGCATCCGCAAGTACGTCTATCGAATGGATGTTCTGGAGCGCACCCTCTCCTACGACGAAGTTACCGAGATCTTCGTACGGGTGAATTCACTCGGCGCCAAGTTGCGCAGCTCCGACCTCGCCCTCGCTCAGATCACGGCTAAATGGCGCGGTTCCCTGCAAATCTTCCAGGCGTTTCAGGCTGATTGCAGCACGAATGGCTTCGACCTTGATCTCGGCATCTACCTCAAGAATCTCGTTGCCCATGCCACGGGCCAGTCGCGCTTCCTCTCCGTCTCTAGGCTTGATCTCGACAAGCTGCGCAGCGGCTGGGATGACGGCTGCCGAGGCATTGAGTTTGCCCTCAACCTCCTGCGCAGCAACACAGGCATCAGCAGCCCCGCTCTGCTCGCCTCTCCATTTCTGATCATCAGCCTCGGCCTGTATGGCGCGGAGAGGCACTACCTCCTCACCGCTGACGATGCAGCTGGTCTGACGCGATGGGTGTTGCTCGCCAATGCCAAGGGGCGTTACAGCCGTGGCTCTAGCGAAACCCTCCTTGACCAGGACCTCAAGACGATCCGCGACGGTGGCAGCCACCTGGAGCTGCTCGAACGGCTGCGCACCCAGGTCGGTCGCCTCGACATCGCCCCTGAGGAACTGGAAGGCCGCAGCCAGCGCAGCGCCCTGTTCAAGACCATGTTCCTCGCCTTCCAACAGGCCGGTGCCCGCGACTGGCAGACCCAACTGAACATTGCCCTCAGCCACGTGGGCAGCGCCCACCAGCTGCAGTTCCACCACATCTTCCCCAAGGCCCTGCTCAAGAAGAGCGGCTACGGCACCCGCGAGATCGACGACATCGCCAACCTCGCTTTTATCGGCGGCCGCGCCAACCGCCGCATCAGCGACAAGTCCCCCGCCGCCTACATCCCCGAGCTGATCGCCAAAGACGGCGACCAGTCCTTCACGAGCCAGTGCATCCCCACTGATCTGGCCCTGCTCACCCCTGAGCGCTACCGCGACTTTCTGGCAGACCGGCGGCGGTTGATCGCCCAGCGCCTGACTGCGTTCCTGACGCCATGACAACGGCTTTCCAACTCCGTTACTTGTCGGTCGCGGCCTGTAGATCCTTCAGGAGCACAAACAGGTGCAGGGGATCACTCGGCGATGCTCGAAAGCCGAAATGCTCGTAGAACGCTCGCGCCCGTTCATCCTTGGCATGCACCGCCAAGGCGCGGATACCGGCGATATCAGCCGCCGCCAACGTGCGGCTAATCGCATCCTTCAGCAGCGCGGCGCCAAAGCCCTGTCCCTGGTGCTCCACCGCCACAGCCAGCCGGGCCAGCACCATCAGCGGAATCGGATGCCGCGCCAACCCCTTGCGGATGCGCTCGGGTGCCTGCTCCGGACTAACCTCCCCCACCACCAGGGTGTGGAAGCCCACCACGGAATCTTCCACCAGAGCCACGTAGGTGCGGCTGGCACGGGCCCGTTGGTTCGCCAGGGCGAAGCGGATCAGGAAGCGGTTCAAGGCCTCGTCACCGCAATCAAAGCCCTCCACGGCATGGCTGGCCTGGAGCGGTTCGATCCGGTAGCGGCTCACCCGGCGTCACCGGAAGGGGGCTGTTCCAGCACGCTGGGCTCCTGGAGCAACCGCGCCAGCCGGGGATGCACCTGCGGTGGTGCATCCAGGGCCGCGACCAACGCCTCCCACCGCTCCCCATCGAGCTGGAAGCTCTGCCGATCAGCCAGGGTTTCGGCCGCGCTGGCCAATGCGCTCTCCAGCACAAACTCGCTCACGCTGCGCTGGGCAGCCGCAGCGGCCCGCTGGAGGGTCTGCTTGGCCCCTGGCGTCAGCCGCAGGTCCAGCTTCTCGCTGCGCAATGGGGCTGATGTCATCACTGCACCTCCTCAAGCCACCCTAGCCCCGCCTGCCAGACAATGTCATGACGGCGGCAACCGGTCCGCTTGTTCTTCGCAGGAGATCCGGATCCCAAGCATTCCGCCCTTGCCAGACTCAGCCCCGTGAGCACCCATTCCCTTCCTGCAAGAGCCCCCGATTCCGCCCCGGTGCGTGCCCAGCTCGTCACCGCCCTTGAGCTCGACCTGATCGGCCCCACCCAGCGGGTGCTGCAGGCGCTTGGCGTGGATGCCGAGGGTCTGGAGAGAGAAGCGCTTGATCGTCTGCCCAGCAGCTGGTACGCCACCGGCTTCCTGGTTCCCACCAACACCGACCTTTCGTTGCGCTGTGACGACACGGCCGACGACGACTTCGCCGGAGTGGATGGGGTTGATCAGCGCCGTCCCCGTAGCACCGACAAGGCCTACAAGCCCGGAGGCGCTGGTGACGACGGTGGCCCGACTGAATCGGGCCCCGCCAAGCCCCAGCTCCTGCCCTCCTCGATTGGCGTCAGCGTGATGCTGCCCCCTGGTGGTGAGCTGCAGCTGTTCGCCCGCTGGGGCGACTACACCAGGCTCGCCGAAGGCTCCAACCCCGATGCTGCCGCTGGTGGAGCGCGCGACGAACAGACCTGGCAGCGCACGCCACGCCAGGAGGCGTTGCTGCTCACCCATAGCCAGATCACAGGCACCCGCGGCCTTGGCGACCTGGAATGGCCCAACAGTGGCGGTCTACACCTGCGCTGGCATTGCCGCCTGGCGCCGGATCACCAGGGCTATGCCGCGGGCACCGTGGCCGTCACGCTGTTTCTCACCAATGAGCGCCGCCAGGACCGTAAGCAGGCCGCCACCCTGGTGGAGCGCGACCAGGATTCCGCCTTCCAGGCCGAGTTCGAGCTCCGCTGCCCCCAGGGTTTCGTGCCCCGCCTCGATCCCCAGGCCAGCCGCGATGGCGGCGACTGGGATCAGCGCGTCAATGCCCTGCAGTTTCGCGATGCCTGTGAATACGGCGTGGGCCACAACGTGGGCGTGGAAGTGGATCTGGATGCCGAGGGCGGCTGCTCCAGGCTGCGCACTACCTGGATGCCCCAGGCCACAGTCGAGAAGGTCTCCCCCCGGGAAGACGTGGGCTGCGAGCTGGCCATGGAGGAGCTCGACCGCCTGGCCAGCGAGGGATTCGAGGCCATCCGCGGCGCCCTGATGCCCCTGGTGGATCGCTACTCCGCCTGGATCGAGGAGCAGGCTGCCGTTGCCGGACTCAACAGCCACCAACAGGCCACCGCCCAGCGCCTGCTGGGCGATGCCCGCACCCAGGCCGAGCGCATTGCCCGTGGCATCGAAGCCCTCGCCGAACCCGACATCCGTGAGGCGTTTGCCATCGCCAACCGCGCCATGGCCGCTGCGGCGCGCCAGCGGTTCGGGGTGATGGAGGGCAAGCAGGCCCACGATCCCAGCGTGCGACCGCCGGCCTGGCGTCCCTTCCAGCTGGCCTTCATCCTCATGAATCTGGTGGGCATCGCCCGCCCTAATGATCCGCAGGTTGATCCGCACCGCGAGCGGGAGGGGGTGGATCTGCTGTTCTTCCCCACCGGCGGCGGCAAAACTGAGGCCTATCTGGGCCTGGCCGCCTTCACCCTGGTGATGCGCCGCCTGCGCCATGGCGGGTCGCTCCAGGCCGGCGGCCTGAGCGTGCTGATGCGCTACACCCTGCGCCTGCTCACCCTCGACCAGCTGGGCCGGGCCTCCACCCTCATCTGCGCCCTCGAGCTCGAGCGCCAGCGCCAACCCGAGAAGCTCGGCAGCTGGCCGTTCGAGATCGGCCTCTGGGTGGGGCAGGCCGGTACCCCCAACCGCATGGGCGGCAAGGGCAACAGCAACGAGTCCACCGCCCGGATCCGGGTGCTCAAGTACATCGATTACAAGGACGACCGCAAACCGATCCCGATCGACACTTGCCCGTGGTGCGGCGTGGAGTTTGGCAAGCGTTCCCTGGATGACAGCAAGGACACCCGCAACCGCGGCGATGTGTTCAAGCTGCTGCGCGGTGGAAGGGTCGACACCGAGAATCCCGATGAGCTGCGGGTGGCCTGCCTCAATCGCAGCTGCCACTTCCGCGGCACCAGCAAGGAGACCTACCTGCCGCTGGTGGCTGTGGATGACACGATCTACAGCCGCCTGCCGGCCTTCCTGATCGCTACCGTCGACAAGTTCGCCTCCTTGCCCTGGGAGGGGCGCACGGGCAAGTTGTTCGGCAAAGCCACCCATGTGGTGGATGGCCAGGGCTTCTATGGACCCGCCGATGGTGACGATGCCAACCGCGGCGTGCGCCTCGCAGGTCAGCTCGACCCGCCGGATCTGGTGATCCAGGACGAGCTGCACCTGATCTCCGGCCCCCTCGGCTCGATGGCGGGCCTGTATGAGGCGGTGATCGATGAGCTCTGCTGCCGCAAGGGTCCGGGGCCGAATGATCAGCTGCGGCCCAAGATCGTGGCCTCCACTGCCACCGTGCGCCGCGCCAGCGAACAGATGCGGGCCCTGTTCGGCCGCTCCCACTCCTCGATCTTCCCTGCGCCCGGGCCCGATCGCCGCGATTCCTTCTTTGCCATCACCGAATCCACCGACAAGGTGCCGGGCCGGCTGTACGTGGGCCTCAGCGCCCCGGGCCGCAATGTGAAGGCCCTGCTGCTGCGCGCCTCCCTCGCCCTGATGAGCAGCGCCCAGCTGGCCTGGAAAGCCGCCGAAAAGCCGCGCACCACCCAGCGCCGCCGCGGCGAAACCCCCGGCCCCAATCCGGCCGATCCCTACATGACCCTGCTGGGTTACTTCAACACGATCAAGGAACTCGGCATCAGCCGCCGCTTGATCGAAGAGGAGCTGACCTCCCAGCTCGCCACCCACGGTGAGCGCCGGCGCCTCGGCGATGCAGTGGAGCGCACCGCCAACCGCCGCATCAGCAACATCCCGCTGGAGCTCACCTCCCGCGTGTCCACCACCGAGGTGAGCAACACCAAAGACCGGCTGTCGCGCAGCTTCGATGAGAAGGACGCCCGGGTGGATGTGGCCCTGGCCACCAACATGATCTCGGTGGGTCTCGACATCACCCGCCTCGGCCTGATGCTGATGCTCGGCCAGCCCAAGACCACCGCCGAATACATCCAGGCCAGCAGCCGCGTGGGCCGTGATGCCAGCAGACCCGGCCTGGTGGTGGTGCTGCTCAACCCCAACCGGCCGCGGGATCGCTCCCACTACGAGCACTTCGCCCACAGCCACGACGTCTTCTACCGCGACGTGGAGGCCACCAGCGTGACGCCGTTTTCCGAGCGGGCCCTGGAGCGCGGGCTTCCCGCCATCACCGTGGCTCTGGCCCGCCACCTCTGCGATGGCCTCACCCACGCTCGTTCAGCCGGCGATCTGCAGGCCCTGGCCTCTGCACGTCAGCCCGTGGCCGCAGCCCTGCAACAACGCGTGGCTTCTTCGCTGGTCCACCACCCCGATCCCGATGGGCACGCCAGCTGGGTGGCGGAGCGGGTGAAGGCGATCATCGACGACTGGTGCGCCATTGCCGAGCGCCGGGGCCGCATGGAATACGGCCGCGAAGAGGGCGATCTGCCGCCGCTGCTGCGCACGCCGCTGGATCCGGAATTGTTGGAACTTGACGACGATCGCGAGAAGCAGTTCAAAGCCAACCGCAGCCTGCGGGATGTGGAGCCCTCGGCCCTGCTGCTCAAAGACCGCTACCAGAGCGCCACCCGAGGTTGACCGCCATGACTGCATCACGAGGCACCAGCAACCATCCGGTGGGCGAAGTCCGCCACGGCCAGCTGATCACCACCTATGGGCCCGGCGCCATGGTCGATCTGCCCGATCGCTCTGTGGTGGTGGGCGGTCTCAACCTCTGGCATTACAGCCGCGACGACGACAGTTGCTTCATCGATGAACGCCGGCTGATCGCCAAGCTGCGCAATCTGCTCAACGTGGGCACCCTCCAGCTCAAGCGCCCGCCCAGCGAAGATGACAACTACGCCCAGAAGTTCAGAAGCAGCAGCGGAATTCGCTCCCCCCAGTTCCCCCTGTGGTTCGTTGCCCAACCCAAAGAACCCATCTATCACGACGAAGCTGGTAAGCGCTTCCGCACCCGTCCGCTCATCCATCAGGACCGACTGGTCGATGAGAAGTACCCCTGGAAGGACCCCGGTGGCAAGATCCAGAAACTGGATGTGGTGCCAGTGCGCTTTGTGCAGTGCTGCGCCAATGGGCACCTGAGCGATATCGACTGGGATCGCTTCGCCCACGAGGGCGCCAGAAGTCGCTGCCAGGAAGACCTCTGGCTCGATGAGGCCGGCGCTGGCAACGACTTCAACGAGATCTATGTGCGCTGCCCGCAGTGCGGCAAGCGCCAGGCCCTGGCCAGCACCAAGGGGGAAAACGGCGCCTCGCTGCTCGGATCCTGCCGTGGCCATCGCCCCTGGCTGGGCAACTTCAGCGACGAAGCAGGCGAGTGCACAGACCCCAACACCAAAAAACCCCGCTACAACCACCTACTGGTGCGATCAGCCAGCAACGCTTACTTCCCGGAGATGGTGGGCGCCATCTCCATCCCCGAAGCGGAAGACTCCCTGCGCCAGCACCTGATCACCCACCTGAGTTTCTTTGAAAAGGTGGACGACGAGAGCGACCTCAAGGCTGCCCTCAAGTTCATGCCGGAAAAGGTGGCGGCCCGTCTGCGTGATCGGGAGCTTGGCGATGTGATGGCTGTGCTCTCCGCCGTGCGTGGCAGCAACAGCGATTCACGCAGCGAGAAGCAACCACCGCTCAAGCTCCAGGAGATCAAGGCGCTGTATGCCCCAGCTGGCGCCCTGGGGTCACCCGCGCCGGAGAGCACCTTCCACGCGGAGATCATGCCGCTCACCGGCAAGCCGAGCTGGTTCAGCGAACGCTTCGACCGCGTTCTGAAGGTGCACCGACTGCGGGAGGTGATGGCCCTGATTGGCTTCACCAGACTGGAGCCGATCGTGAAGGGCGTCGACGGCGACCCCATCGATCAGCTCGATATCGGCACCAAGCGAGCAGACATCAACAGCAAAGAACTCGATTGGGTTCCTGCAATTGAAAACTTCGGTGAGGGCATCTTCCTTGGGGTGAGTGCCACTGCCCTGGAGGAGTGGCGTCAGCGTGACGGCGTGCAGCAGCACAGCTCCAAACATCGAGAAGCCTGCAAGCTGTGGAGCCGTGATCACGGCCTCAAGGCCAATGAATACGAATGGCCGGGGGATGCCTATCTGATGTTGCACAGCCTCTCCCACCTGCTGATCACCACGGCCGCCCTGGAGTGCGGCTATGGCGCTTCTGCCATCAAGGAGCGGATCTACAGCTTCCCTGGTGAGGATCAGGGCTATGGAATCCTGCTCTACACCAGTGGCAGCGGTTCAGAAGGCACCCTTGGCGGTCTGGTGTCGCTGGCCGATCGCATCGAGCAGCTGGTGGCCGACGCCCTAGAGCAGGGCCGTCTCTGCTCCAACGATCCCTTCTGCTCGATGCACGACCCTGAGAATGGGCTGGAGAAGCGCTACAGCCATGGTGCCGCCTGCCACGGCTGCCTGCTGATCGCCGAAACCAGCTGCGAGCAGCGCAATCAGTTCCTCGATCGCGCCTTTGTGGTGCCCACGCTGGATGTGAGCGAGGCCGCCTTCTTCCCAGCCCAGCTGCCATGAGTGAGCCCCTGCTGGCGCTCACCAGCGGCGAACTCCAGCGCCTGGCGGCCTGTCTGCGAGCGCTGCCCGAGCTACCTGGGGAAGCTGCCCTCAGCCAGCACCAGATCGCCGGCGATCGGCTCGAACTGCGAGCGGCCCTGGTCTCCTGGCTGCACCACTGGAACCGGCTTGGCGGTAGCAACGCCAGCCTGGCGCTCACCATCAGCCTCCTGCTCACACAACGCCAGGGGCAGAGCGGTGGCACTGCGGAGCTGGTGTGGTCCGGTCCCCACGGGGGAGCCGGCGACATCACCCGCGATCAGGCCGTGTTGATCCGCGAGATGGTGGAGCGCTGCGAGCAGCGGCTGCTGATCACCACCTTCAACATCTGGCGCGGCGGATTCATCACGGAGCTGCTGGAGCGGATCCAGCGGAGGCTGGAAGCCTCTCCCGGGATGCAAGCCCGCATGGTGGTCAACATTCCCCGCCCGAAGGGCAGCCGCGTGGTGGCGGATCAGCTCCGCCAGGCCTTCGTTGAGAAGACCTGGAGCCAGCTCTGGGATCCGCATCGTCCAAGGCCAAGCGGCTATTTCGACCCGCGTTCCCTGGCCCTGGGCCGTGAACGCCCGGCCGTGTTCCACGTGAAATGCTGCGTCGCCGACGCGGAGCTGCTGGTCACCAGCGCCAACCGCAGCGACAGCGCCCAGTACGACAACTGCGAGCTCGGACTTCATTTCCCCGATGCAGGGCCTTCACCAGGGACGAGCCGTGCGGCGGCCGTGTGGCATCACTTTGATCGTCTGATCCACAGGCAGCCACCAGTCCTTGTGCCGATTGAGGAACCCCTCACCCTTCTTGGCCCACCAGATCACGCGGATCGATAGGGGCTGATGGATAGACAATCCGATCCAGGATGGTCTGGATCCGCTCGCCGAAGAGTTCGGCTTGTTCATCCACCATCCGGGCTGAGAAGGCGCTGTCGCCGCCGCTGCGCAGGGTTTTCTGCAGGATGGTCCGGCGCGACAGCTCAACAAGCTGCTCCACACGCACCACCTGCTGCCGCAGGGCATGCACGATCAGCTCCCGGTAGATGATGCAGTGATAGAAGCGAAAGCTTGGCTCCACTTGGCCCATCTCCTGGGCAATCGCGAAGCGCAGATCCTGCAACTGCCGATAGGCGGCCTGCACGCTTGCGAGTGCAGTGGCCTCATCCACGGCAGCGTCCCCGCCTGATTGGCGTGTGGCTTTGTTGGCCTGGGCCTGCAGCACCAGCAGCTCGCGCAACTGAGCGCCCATGCCCTCAATGTCGTCGCCGAGGCGATTGAGCACCGGCCCGATCGAGCCACTCAGCGCCGCAAAACGGTCCTGCAGGATCGCCACTTCTTCCCGCAGCTGGGAGAGGTCCGCGGCCTGCAGGGCAGGCCCCGCGTCGGGAGCTGGCGGATGAATCGCCAGCCAACGCTCAGCCAGGCCCGTGCGTTCCCCGGCCAGCTGCACGAAAGACTTTTCCACATGGGCCAGCAGCGGTTGCGTCTCGATGCCAGCCAGCACCTGCAGCGCCTGCTCCAGGCCGGCCTGCACCGACGCAGGAATGGTGATGGCCGTCGCCAGGATCATCTGAGCGCTGCTCGTGAGTTCCGCTGGCATCTCCGCCAGCCGCAACACCGCCGCGTGCCAGGAGAGCGAGTGAAAAGCCGTGTCGGCTTTCGAGTGGGAGGCGTGGTGACGGTCCTGCTGAAGCTTGATGCACAGGCCCCGCGCCTCCTGCAGCGAGCCTGTGAAACGGCGCAGATCTCCCGCCCCTTCTGGCCGCAAGCGCACCTGCTCCGGCAGCACACGCCAGAGGTCATGGATCAGGGTTGCCGTGCGCCGCGTGCCCCGCTCACTGCTGAGCAGCACCTCCCAGCGCTCATAGAACTTGTAGGGCTCCGGCTGGATCTGCAGCAGCAGCCCTTCCAGCTCCTGGCGGGACTGCTGCAGGTCGTCTGGCTCCTCCCGCTGGTAGGCCCGCAGGCTGCGGCCCTGGGCCTGCAACTGCTGAAGGTTCTCAACCTTCACCGGCAGTGCCAGCTCCAGCACCGCCAGGAGCAGATGGCCGCTCAGCAGAGCCAACCCCCGCTCCTTGTCGAGCGGTACCGCCGCCTGCAGGCTGCCGTAGGCCGGCTGCTCCGCCACCAGGGGTTCTACTCCACACTGCCTTCATTCTGGCCTTGCCTTGCTGCATGACGGCTGCGGAATAGCTGCCCGGAGCGCTGTTAAGCCGAGCCACTCCGCCAGCTTCGTATAACGCCTGCGCCCCAGGTGGTTCTTCACGGCCATCGCCAGGGCCTTCTTCTGGCCCACCAGCACCACCAGCTGTTTGCCGCGCGTGAGGCCTGTGTACACCAGGTTGCGCTGCAGCATCGCGTAGTGCTGGGTGAGCAGCGGGATCACCACGGCGGGGTATTCACTGCCCTGGCTCTTGTGGATCGTGCAGGCATAGGCCGGCACCAGGTGATCGAGCTCGCCCCAGCCGTAGACCACCGCCCGGCTGCCCACTTTTTCGGCTCCTGGGCCCGCCTCGCTGGTGGGGAACAGCACGCTCAGCTCGCTGTTGTCGGAATCGATGGCGTCGATGGTGCCCACATCGCCGTTGAACACCTCCTTCTCGTAGTCGTTGGCGATCTGCATCACCTTGTCGCCGGGTGCAAACTGAGGTGGACTGGTTTTTCTGGACAGCCCCCATCGTTAGCCTCTGAGGCGGGGCACCACCCCTGAAAGGGGGCACCCACCGTAGGCGCAGCCTTCTCCGCAGGAGTTGAGCAAGCGCCGCACCCACAGTCCCGAGTTCAAGGCCAGGGTCGCCATGGAGGCGATCAGTGGCCGCAAGACGATCCAGGAGATCGCCGCCGACCACGCCATCCACCCGATCCAGGTGAGTCAGTGGAAGCGGCAGCTGCTGGACGGCGCCAGCGAGCTGTTCACCAGGGGCAAAAAGACCAAGGACAAGGAGGAGGGACAGGCCAATGAGGCCGAGCTGTTCCAGCAGATCGGGCGATTGCAGATGGAGCTGGAGTGGCTAAAAAAAGTCTCAGCTGCTGTGATGCTCATGAACTACGCAAGTTGGTCGATCATGAACACCCTGACATCAGCGTCAGCCGGCAATGTGCGCTGCTGGGGCTGCCCAGATCCACGCTCGACTACCGGCCCACACCGGTGCGGGGATCGACCCTGCGGATCATGGCCAGGATCGACGCCCTCTACCTGGAAGATCCCTGCAGTGGCAGCCGCCGGATGGAGGACTCCCTGGCCCGAGAGGGAATCCCGATCAGACGTGATCGGGTCCGAAACCTCATGCGCCGCATGGGGTTACGGGCGATCTACCGGAAACCTCGCACCACGGTTCCAGGAGATCCAGCAGAGCGCTTTCCCTGTCTGGTGGATCTCAACGCAGTCACGGCTGTGGATCAGGTCTGGGCCACCGACATCACCTACATCCCGCTGCAGAAGGGGTTCCTCTACCTGGTGGCGATCGTGGATCTGTTCTCCAGGAACGTGATCAGCTGGAAGCTCTCCAACAGCCTTGACACGGAGTTCTGCCTGGATGCCCTTGAGATGGCGCTGGGAGGCGGCCCTAAGCCAGAGATCTTCCACTCCGATCAAGGCTGTCAATTTACCTCCTCCGATTTCGTGGCGAGGCTGCAGGCTGAGGAGATCAGGATCAGCTGGTCAGGAAGGAAGTGCTGCTACGACAACATCCTTGTGGAGAGGCTGTGGCGAACGATCAAGTACGTAGCCGAAGGCTTCTCGGCGAAGCCGAGTAGAGGTCTACCTCCGTGCCTACAGCGATGGCTGGGATGCTGAGATCAGCATGGCCCGCTTTCTGTGGAGGTACTGCCATGTAAGACCGCACAGCTCCCTGGGAGGCAGAACTCCCCATGAGGTCTACACTGAGACCGAACCCTGTTCCTCCCGTCCGGGGTTATCGATGTCAGGGGCCGCAACTGTCCAATAAAAGGCACCCACCTCAGAGCAGCGCAAGCGCATCCTCAGCAGCCGCAGCCGCGTCAAGGACAATCCCGACCAGCTGCTGCTCGAACTGGGCGACATCGCCGATGCCGAAGAGCTGAAAGCCGTTCGCCGCCAGGTGAGCGACAACTGGCGCTACTGGGAGCAGCGGCTGGCTTCGATCGACACCGACCTGGAGCGCGAACCGGAGCGCATCCGCCGCACCTTCGCGCTGCAGACCCACCGGGTGGAGCCGGCTGGGGCGATCTATCTGTGGCCGCAGGGTGCAGATCCCCAGGAGGTGCGCTGATGGCCGGCCAATTCCATTCAACCCAGCACAGCCACCGGGTCGTCGCGCATCAGGGGATCAATCAGCACACTCGTATCGGGAAGAAAGCCGGCAGCGCTCAAGGAATCAGAAACTCCTCAGCCAATGGGGCATCGAAGTCTGCCTGGGTGTGCATCTTTCCCAGTAGTCCGCCGACCTCGCTGCGCTCGTCTAGGGACAGCTGCTCCAAATTGTGCCGGAATGACAGGCAGATCGAGGCCTTGGCGAATCCTAGAACCGCTAAACGCCATTTTAGTTGGGTTGTACGGAGGGCTTCAGCAGGTGGCGTGATGCAGCGACTGCGTTAGATCCGGGAAGGCCGCAAGGATGGCGCGGTCCTCGGTGATCAACGGCACGCCCAACTGCTGGGCGGTGGCAACGAATTCACAGTCGTAGGACGTGCAGCGACTGGTGCTCACCAGCTGCAGCACATGCTCGGAGGTCACCGACTCTTCATGGGGAGCCATGATCCGCTCCGCTCTCTGCATCAGAGCGATGGACTCCGGAAGTTTGAGCAGATCCTGCCTGATCTGAATGGTGAGCACATTGCGGAACTCACTGCGCCACAGCAGTGGGGCCGCCCACTGCCGATGCTGCCTCCGCAGCAACTCGGCCAACTCTGTCCTGGGACCTGGCAACAGCAGGTAGGCCAGCACATTGGTGTCGACAACGATCAAGGCCGGCCCTCTCGCTTGGCCGCATCGATCGCATCGGGATCAAAGCTGTGGGGCCCGAGGCTTTCGCGCAGGGCTCTGATCTCCGCCAGCTCCTCCTCTACGGAGGGAACCTCCGCTTCCAGGCCCGCCTCCAGGCACACGATCGCCTCATTGTTGAGGCTGCGGCGGTGCCGCTTGGCGGCGGCGCTGAGCCGGGCATGGAGCGCGTCTGGCAGGTTCTTGAGGGTGAGGGTCTTGGCCATGACAGCCAGCGATGGAGCAGGACTGCAACCAGTATGGATCCATTCTGGTTGGGCCGGCCTCCAGGAGGTGGGCTGATGCCTTCTTAGGGACTCCTGAAAAAGCGAACCGCAAGCCAGATCCCGATTCGAGGGGAGAGCGGGGCGTAGGCAGCTCAGAGGGAAGATTATCCAAGGAGCAGTGATTCGGTCAATCCAAGCCGCCAGATGTTCCTGAGCTCCATCCAGAGGCAACCGGGCCATTGCGAGGCAGATAGCAAGGCAATGATAGAGACAAAAAAAGAGGCGGAGGAGCCTCAGGATCTTATCTGCACACATCACCACAAATGCCATGGAGATTGAGTTCTCTGCGCCGATGGGAAGCCGGGCCATAATCAGATCAAGAGCGTACTTTCTCTTCCCTGATCCAAAGCATCCTTCCACCTCATTTCGCCTCCGCTGATCTGCATAGAGCTGCTGCTTGTAGACAGCAGTGACTGCTTGATCCTTCGGGGGCCTTCCCAATCTCTTGCCAGAAAGCCGTATGTTGTTTCTGGTGCAGAAGTTTCGGTTCTTGGTATTGATGTAGATGCGATCAGCGCATATTCGCTCAGGGTAACACCCATACTTTTGCTTGTGCTTCTTGGCTTGTGTAATCAGGTCTTCAGCCTCGTTGTATGGATCCCAGCTGATCCTGTGCAGGAAGGCAAAGCCGTTCCGCACGGAAACACTGATCTACCGCAAGCGGAAGCCCTGCGGGCTAGGGCCCCAAACTCAACAGCAGCTCTTGCCTTACCACGGACAATCGGTCGAACATGTCGTTGAACCAGATTGACAATGCGGTCGGGCATGCTGCGGCTTTTGGAGTACAGCAGGATGCTTTGCTGGCGGTACAGCTCGCTGATCACGAGCAGCTTGTGCCACCAGTGGGTCGTCAAGCCCGGAAGGCTTGCGCCAGATGCGATCAGAGAATCGATGGCATCGAGATTATGCTGCAAGTAGTCGAGCTGACGACGTATAGCGGCTTTTATTCTGCGGCGGCGTGGCTTTTTCCGCTTGGCAACACTCAGAAAGTTGGCACGTGCTCTTCCGCGGTCATAGCGGGGACGGTGTTTACGCAGATCCCAACATTGATCGCAGAGATTGTCGATGATTCGTTCGGTCGACTGCCTCGCCTCATTCAGCAATTTCAGATCAGTCGGATACGTGATATCGGCTGGTGTGCAGGAAGCATCGATGGTGAGCGTTCCCCAGGGCTTGCCTTCTGGCCAATCGGCAGGCTTCACAAAGTCGTCGAGTGAGAGCTGGCTGCCTGAATCGTCATCAGAGTCGTCAGTGTCTGGAGCTGACATCACCGCATCGATCAACATGGCCTTACCCCGTTCGGCAATCAGCTCATTGATCCGGCAAATCCACCAGTGCCGCCGAGCTGCGCAAGGCGCTCACCGCCCAGGGCTACACGGTTCTGGGCGATGACGAGTTGAACATTCCCTCTGGATCCGAGGCACGCGGCTGGCTGGAGATCGGCGACCTCGATCATCGTGGACATGACCTGAAGAACGACTTCCCCCGGGTGATCCAGCCAGAGATTGAGCGGCTGGCTCTCCGCATCCAGAAGCTTCTTGATGCCGGTTGGCGCTCGGTGAAGGTCGTCACCGACCACGGCTGGCTGTTCTGCCCCGATGGCCTGCCCACCGCCGCCTGGAGCTGGAACCCCAGCGAGCAGTTCGCCACCCCCAACGGCGCCGCCTGCTTCAACACAGGCGGCAGCACCTCCTATGCCCATGGCGGCATCAGCCTGCAGGAGTGCCTCACCCCTGTGTTGGTGGTCTCCGGTGGGTCGAGCAGTGCCCCCGCGGCGGCCATCACCGAGATCAGCTGGAAGGGCCTCCGCTGCAACCTGGAGGTGATCGCCCAACACCGCACCGTGGTGGGAGGAGAGGCATGGGCGCCGAAACCGGGCCTAGTGTGGTCGCATCAGCGGAGTCAGACGTGTCAGAAGTAGTCGCAAGCCAGGTTTCGGTGCGGGATCTCAAGACCCACCTCTCCGAATGGCTCGGCCGGGTTCAGGCCGGTGAGGAGGTGGAGATCACCTCACACCGCAAACCGATCGCCCGCATCACGGCTGTTAAGCCAGCTGCACCAGCTCCAGCGAGCCCGCTGCAGCAGGCGATCGATGCTGGCGTGATCAGCTGGAATGGTCAGAACCCTGTCATTCCACCACCGGTCAAGCTGAATGATGGTGGTCCACTGATGAGCGACATTGTGATCGAGGATCGTGGTTAACCGTGATCCTTTTTTGTGACACCTCTGCGCTTCTCAAGCTGTTCATCGATGAACAGGACAGCGAGAGCATGATCAAGGCGCGCTCCACTTCAGAAGGACTCGCGGTTTGCAGAATCACCTGGGCCGAATCGATGGCCGCATTCGCCCAGCGCACTCGCTTCAAGGGTGCAAATCAGGCTGGATTGGCGCAGGCCAGATCCATCTTTGAGCAGGCCTGGCCTGGCTTTGCGATCGCCGATGTCACCCAGTCGCTGGTCGAAAAAGCTGGGGTCTTCTCCGAGGCCTTCGCCCTGCGTGGCTACGACAGCGTGCAGCTTGCAGCCGCACATCAGTTGCATGAGCAGTTTGCGCTTCCGCTCACCTTCGCCTGCTTCGACCGGCGTCTCAATCAGGCCGCCAAGCTCTTGAAACTGGAGCTGCTTCCGTGACAGATACGGCCACGATCACCAGCGAGATGGACCATCTCGACCAGCTCGGGGCCAAGGCTTTCGATGGCTTCCTGGTCCGCAAGGATCTGGTGCGCAAATACTCCCGCCAGTACCCGGTGCCCACCTACGTGGTGGAGTTCCTCCTGGGCCGCTACTGCGCCAGCACCGATCCCGCCGAGATCGAAGAAGGCCTGCAGATCGTGGAGAAGCAGCTGCAGGGGCGCACGGTGCGCACCGGAGAGGAGGAGCTGTTCAAGGCCCGCTCCCGTGATCAGGGCAGCGTCAAGATCATCGACATCGTGCGGGCCCGGCTCGACACCCGCAGCGATTCCTATGCGGCCGAGGTGCCCAGCCTCGCCATCAAGGTCGCCCCGATCGACGACGAGCTGGTGCGCGCCAACGAGCGCATGCTCACGAACTCAGCCTGATTCAGCTGATCAGAGACTGACAGCAGATCGGCGGTCTCGTCCAGGATATGCAGCAGCAGCTCACGCGCCGATGGCGGCATCCTGTGCATCGCTGAGAACCGAAAGCGCCAGATGTCTGCTCAGGCCCTCCGTTGTAACCAGATCAACGCGCCTGGAAGGGACGATGACCTCAGCGTCGTTGGCTGCCATGGGCCAGCCGATGCCGGATGAGCGCAGTGCCGCGGAGTTCCTGGGTTTTGGCGACGACGGTCTCTGAGGCTGAGGGAAGCCTGGCGATCGACCTCGCCGGAGCGGATGTCCCAGGCGCATAGCCCGTTGTCAGTCGTTCCGGCCGCTCGTCAGTCGCAGGTCAGGCTGGGCCTGGCCCGTCCACGAACGCGTTCGGCGAACAACGGGGCACACCGGGGTGTTCCTGGCTCATGCCACCACCGTGACGGTGGTGCCGTAGCGCGCCAGCTGGCGGTCGGCCGTGAGCAACAGCATCGGCTCCGTTCTGCTCTGGCACACCAGCAGCCGGTCAAACGGATCGCGATGGTCGCCATCACACGCCAGAGCCGCCACCGCCAGCAGATGGGTGTTGCGAATCGGCAGCCAGCGGAACCCCTGCAGCGGCACCTGGCGCTCCAGTTCCGCCAGGTCCACCTGCAGCCGGCCGATCGACACCTTGATCGCCATCTCCCACAACGAGGCCTGACTCACAAACACCTCCGCCTCCGCTGCCTGTGCCTGCTCCACCACCGGCGCCGGCAGCCGCGGGTCGTCACTCAGCCACCACAGCACCAGATGGGTGTCGAGCAGCAGCCGCGTCACTGCAGTGCCTCAAACAGCTGATCCAGCGGTGCATCGAAGTTGTCCGCCAGCTGGATCTGGCCGCGCATCGCCCCGGGGGCTGCCACCGGCTGGGCTTCAGCCTGCCAGCCCACCAACCGCGCAATCGGCACCCCAGAGCGGGCGATCACCACCTCTTCCCCCAACTCCACCCGATGCAGCAGCTGGGAGAGCTGGGTTTTGGCCTGATGGATGTTCACCGGATCCATGGCTGCCTGCGCTGAACTAAGTCTTAGTTCAGTTTGCCCCAGATGGCTTCGCTGCACCGTCATGGGAGCCGATCGCGGAGCTCCGTCGTCTGGCGGCGATGCAAGGTCGTCAGTCGCAGGACAGGCTGGCCCTGGCCCGCCGCCCCGTTCAGGATGGAGTGATGAACCCAGCACCGCTGCGCTGCCACCTGCTGATCGGGCCCCTCGGGCAGTGGCAAGACCACCCTCGCCGGCCAGCTGGCGCCCCTGCTGCAGGGCACCGGCGGTGAGCCGGGCCTGGTGCTCTCCACCGATCTGATCCGCGCCGAGCTGTTCGGGGATGCCGGCGTGCAGGGGCCCTGGGATGAGATCCGCGCCCTGCTGCAGCGGCTGCGCGAGGCGGTGGCCGCCGGCCGGTGATCGTGGATGCCACCCATGCCCGCCGCCCCTGGCGGCTGCTCTACACCCAGCAGCTGCAGCTGCCCGAGCCGGTGGAGTGGATCGGCTGGTGGCTCACCACCCCGCTGCAGCGCCAGCGACGGCAGCCCCGGCCGCCGCCACCAGCCCAAGCGCGCCCTTGCCCACCGCTCCTTCACGGCCGAGGTGCCCGGCACCCTGGCCAGCCCCGAGCAGGCGGCCCGGCTGGAGCGGGCGATCCGCGATCGCCGCCGCGTGTGGCTGCGCCACCAGGGCGAGGCCGGCCGTTTCCGCGCCTGGCCCGTGCAGCTGCTCTTCCATTCGATCAGCTGGTATCTGGCCTTTGAAACGGCCGAGATCGGCCATGCCCGCGGCCTGATCCGCTGCCTGCGCGTCGACCGGCTGGTACTGGCCAATGAGGACGGCAATGCCCGCAGCAGCAGCGACGCCGACCACGACGACGCCCTGGCGCGGCTGCAGCGGCTGCTGCATGTGTGCGGTGGCCTGTTCTTTGGCACCTCGCTCGATGAGCAGCTGGCGGTGATCCAGCCCAACGGCTGCCGCAGCAGCAAGCACCCCTGGGGCCTGCTGCGCTTCTCCTGCACCCCGGCTGTGTTCCAGCTGATCCGCGAGGAACCGCACTGCTTCCCGCCGGAGCACACCACCTACCCAGGCGCCAACCCCAGCGGCGACAGCCACCTCCACCCGGTGGAGATCCGCCTGCCCCACTGGACGATCGAGCACGACTGGGACCTGCGCAACTGGCTGTTCCGCTGGGGCGCCGGCATCCGCATCGAGCAGCCCACCAGCCTGCGCGACCTGCAGCTGCAGCAGGCCCGCGAGGAGGTGGCGCTCTACGGCAGCAGCCCCTCGTAAACGAAGGCCCCCGCCAGCCGCTCGCACTCCTGCTCGCTCACGCCCGCCTGCCGGTAACAGCGCCGCCACTGGTTGGCCACCACGGCACAGACGTGATCCACGATGGCTGCCGCTTCCTGGGCGGACAGCAGAAAACGCCCTGCCCCAGACAGGATCACCGAGCGGTTGGCCCAGCGGCTGCCATCGCTGCCGCAGGCCATCGCCAGCAGGCGTTCGGTTTCGGTGCGCATGGCGCCTGGGGTGAGGTCGTAGGCAGGGCTCAGCTGCCAGCTGCTGCCTCGGGCCAGCAGGGCGTGGTTGCGGGGGTGGTCGTCGGTGTTGGACACCGCCGCGTTGAAACACAGGCGGGTGAACAGCTCGCGCAGGTCTGCTGCTGGCTGACTGCTGGCGCGCCGCAGTTCATCGGCCAGCAGCAGATAAGACCACCGCTGCCGATCCGTAGGGCTCTCATCGCTCTGCAGCAGGGTGAGGGCGCTCACCATGCGATGCCGCTGGTAGCCGTCGCCGGTCCAGACGCGATCGCAGCGACGCACCAGCAGCACATCGCTCTTCCCCACCCGCTCAAGCCGGCACTCGGGCACCTGAATGCCGCAGCGGCGGGCCAGCTGCAACGTGGCGAATTCCACCCGTGGCTGGTTCCAGCGGTCATCGGGCCGAGGAAATTTCGCCAGTCATAGATGTTGGTCGTCTTCCACGGTGGCTTTGGGCCTGGCTCCCCCCAGGGAGGTGCCCCCCGCCAGCAGCAACTGCTCCACCTGCCCCAAGCCGGAAGGGGTCTGTTCTGCAGCCGTGGCAGGAGCACTTTCGCTGAGGATGGCCTCCGCCGTTTCCTGAAGCCAACCCAGAGCGAGGGTGCGGTTGAACCGCCGCTGGGGTGCAGGCGGTTCCACAGTCCGCCCAAAGCCCAGGGCCCCGGCCCGGTCATCCGGGCCGAGCAGCAGCAGCTCGAAGTCACTCACGGCCCCCAGGCCGGCCTTGCGCTCGATCACCAGGCGGCCCCAGAAATCCGGCAGGGCATCGCGCAGCGCCCCGAAGAAGCCCCCCATGCGGGCGGTCTCAAACGGTCCCGGCCTGAGCCGCAGCTCCACCGGATCGAGTTCCACCGCATCGGACCTCGCCACGGCGATCACGGCGCAGCACAAAGCGCCCTGCCGTCACGAAGCGGGTCTGCCCCGGCAGCACCACATACACAAAACACTCCTGATCAGCCTCGGCCACGGCTGCGGCCCTCAGAAGTCGTCATCGAGCAGACCGGCGCGGCGCGCCACCCGGGGCGCCCGGGCGGCCTCCAGGGTCTTGCCCACGCTGTCGTGATCGGGATCGGCCACCGTGAAGCGGCTCACCCCCATGCATGCGGCCAGGTCCTCCAGTCGCCAGTTGCGGCGCAACGGGCCGTGCGGATGTTCCGGCCCAGGCGGGTGAGCGCCTGCTCCACCGCCGCCGGAGGCTGCTGCACGATCGGGCTGGGCTGAGCCATCAGAGGGGAGAAGGCGGTGTTGCCTTGAAGCATCGTAGGACGACTTACGGTTGCCTCAAGGCAACAGCAATGGCCAGCGCCGGGCGCTTGCCCCGGGGCCAAAGTGGTGAGAATCACCACTGCTTTCCTTTTGGTCGCTGATCCCGCTGTTGTGCGTGCCTCTGAGGCCGTCGCCAGCCCCACGCCCGGCCGCGAGGGGCCCCCACCCCAGGCGGCCGCACGCCGCGCCCTGCTGGCTCGCCTGGCCGCCCAGCCTGCCAGCGGGGAGGCCCGCTCCTGGCAAACCGCTGGTCTACCCCGATCTGGATAGACGGTGTCTACCCAGGTGGCTAGGGTGGCGGAAGTCTGCCCTCGTTGCCATGGCCGTCAGCCCGCGGCTCAGCTGGAATCTGCGGGTGACGCCCGATGACCAGGCGCTGATCGATCGCGCTGTCAGCGCCTCTGGCCTCACCCGCACGGATTTCGTGCTGCAGGCGGCCCGTAAGGCCGCCGAGCAGCTCCTGGTCGAGCAGACCTGGTGCGCCGTGTCGACGGAGCAGTTCGAGGCATTTCAGAGTGAGCTGGATGCAGCGCCCAGGCCCAGTGAGCGCCTGCGCCAAACCATGGCGGCTCCTCGGCCCTGGCAGGCCTGATGGGGCTGCAGGCGCCGCAACCGCTGGCGGATCAGCACCGCACCTCCGGATTCGACTGCGGCGACGCCAGCCTCAACCAGTGGCTCCAGCAGCGGGCCCTGGCCAACCAGCGCAGCGGCGCCACCCGCACGTTTGTGGTGTGTGACGGAGCTGGCGTGGTGAAGGCCTACGTGGCGCTCGCCTCCGGTGCCGTGGCGGTCTCCCACAGCCCAGGTCGGTTTCGGCGCAACATGCCCGATCCCATCCCGGTGGTGGTGCTGGCACGGCTTGCGGTATGCGCCAGTGTTCAGGGCCAGGGCCTCGCCCGTGCCCTGCTGGCCGATGCCTTTGAGCGGGTGCTGCAGGCCAGTGAGCAGATCGGCGTGCGGGGCATCCTTGTGCACGCCGCCTCTGCAGCAGCCCGGGCCTTCTATCTGCACATGGGCTTTGACCCCTCACCCACCGATCCCCACACCCTGCTGCTGCGTCTGGCGGATGTGGCGGCAGCACGCAAGGGCTGAGGCGGTGAGATCCACCACCGCAGCCATGCACCTGGCCAGGCCAACGAAGGCCTCACCGATGCCGCCGCCATCGGCGCCCGGGTGGCGGGGCTCACCCAGCGGGGGATCAGCACCAGTGCCTTTGGCCTGGGCCGCAGTTTCGATGAAGACCTGATGGGGGCGATCGCCACCGCCAGTGACGGCACCCTGGCGCAGATCGAATCCCCCCAGCAGCTGGCTGACCTCTATGCCAGCGAACTCAGCGGTCTGGCGAGCACGGTGGGGAGCAAGGTGAGCCTGGGCATCCGGGCCCAGCAGGGCGCCGAGCTGGTGGATGTGCTCAACGACCTGCCGCCGACCACGGCCGGCAACCTCCAGCTGCCCAACCTGCGCTGGGGCGCAAGTCGCTGCGCTCCAGCCTGCGTGTGTGGGAGGGCAGCGATGGCGACGCCTGAGCCCCGAACTCCGGTGGTGGCGATCGACAGCTGAACGACCGGTTGAATGCCGAGTGCTCTGGCCGGCTGTCTGTCTTGAAGCCTCTGAGCAGCGCGTGCCGGTGGTCCCGGAGAGGCCAGCGCTTACGCGCCATCCCCAGGCATCAGCGCACCTGGCCGGGATCCAGCAGCTCGCCTTCGATGGCGGCGGTGCCCAGGCTCTCGCGACCCACCAAGGCGGAGATCGCCTCCCGATCGAGCGGGGGCTCCAGCGCCTCCAGCCGGCTCAGCAGCTCCTGGCGTGCAACGCGGGCCTGCTCCAGCAGCGACTCCAGAGCGGAGCCCTGCCAGCTGAACTGGGGCCAGTCCGGTTGCTGCCAGATCCAGGATTGAGCCATGCACGCAGCCTAATCACTTCATGCAGCGAAGCGGTTAGTAGGCCATGCAGGTGTTGTGGAAGCAGCAGGAGATCGGTTATCTCCCCAAGGACATGGCCGCCCTGATCGTCGCCGAAGTGCCGGAAGCCGCCAGCGGCCTTGAGGGGGTGGTGACCGGCCTGAGCACCACCTCCCTGCGGGATGCCTTCCGCCTGCAGATCTCGATCCCCCTGCCCAGGGCCAGCCACCGCTTGCGGGAGCTGGGGGTGTCCAGCGCGTTTGCCTGGGATTTCGATCGCACCAGCGGCAGCGACAAGCTGCGCCTGGTGGTGAGCTGCAGCGAAACCGCCTTCCGCGAACTGCAGGAGCTGCTGCGCGTCAGCTACGACGTGAGCAAGTGCGGCTACAGCTACTACCCCAGCCAGCAGGGCCGCCACTACCCCTGGTACCTGAGCCTCACCGGGGAGGGCGGCCAGGCACCGGAGGATCGCTCCGAGGTGGAACGGCGGATCCGCAGCCACTTCGGGGTGCCCAGCGAGAGCACCCGGGTGCGCGAACGGGAAGAGCGGCTCAAGCAGCTGGAGCAGAAGCAGGAGGAGGTGAGCAGACGCCTGGAGACCAGCCGGGCCGAGCAACGGCGGCTGGAGCGGGAGGTGGAGCAGAGCCGCAACGCGCTGCAGCGCCGCGCCGCCAAAGCCGAGGCCCGCGGCATGGAGGCGCTTGAGCTGGCGGAGAGTGTGGAGATCGAGCTGGTGGAGAAGCTGTCGCTCAGTCAGCAGGAGCTGGAGTTGGCCCTGGCGGTCAACCACACCCTCGAGGAGCAGCTGGAGCAGGCCAGCAATGAGCTGGCAACGCTCCAGCTGGAGCTGGACTATCTGCAGGCCCAAGGATCCTCCGCCCCGGACCCAGAGAGCTCGCTGCCCTGGCGCCAGGCCGCCGCTGGGGGTGACGGCGAGCAGGAGCAGGCCGAACGCCTGTGGAACGGCCTGCGATCGATGGCCAGACGCCAGCGCCTCAAGCCCCGCGACTGCCTGGAACTGGTGAGCCAGGAGCTCTGCCCCGGCTGCCTGCTGGTGCTGGACAGCGCCTGGAGCTCAGCCGATGCGGTGAGCGGCTTTGAGCTGGGGGATCAGCTGTTTGAGCAGCTGTGGCTGCTGGCCACCGCGTTCCGCGAGCAGAAATTGAAAGGGGCCCCAGACCGGGTTGCTGGCCAGGTGTTCGCCGGCCGGTATGCAGCGCGCGAGTCGAACACGATCGAGGAGAACCCCAGGGCCCGGCGGGAGCGCACGTTCACTTACAACGACCGCAGTGTGGTGATGTGGCAGCACCTCAAGATCGGGGTGAAGGACTCTGTGAACCACACCCTGCGGGTGCACTTCTACTGGGATGCCGATCTCCAGCAAGTGGTGATCGGCCACTGCGGGCAGCACCTGCACAGCCCGAACCATGGCAAGACGTGAGCCTCGCTCAGGGGTCGATCACATCCAGCAGCCGTCCGTCCTCATCCACCAGCCGGTGGCGCTGCCCGGTGCTGCGGGCGCGGCTCTCGGCGGCGCGGAAGGCATCCACCTGGTTGTTGCGGGTGATCACGTGCTGCCAGCGGCCGGCGTTGTTCTGCCACTCGATCTCGATCCGGGCCATGGGGTTGGGTTGCGATGACCCCCAGCTTCAGGCCCCCAGAGCGCTGCTGCAGCCCCTCTCCTGCGAAGCACGACCCTCGTTCATGTGTCACGCCGGCGATCTTCTGCGATGAGAGCCGGATCGATCAATACTCCGGCTGCGTCGATTCAGTCCTGGCGAGATACTTTGCGTCGAACATCGCCGTCGATACTGACAACCAGCATATCAGTCTCGTTGAGTTCAAAAATCGCGCGTTGCTGAAAGCGGTGAGCGATGGCGAGGGCTTCTGTGCGCCCCAGCCCACTGATCGCCCAGCTTGTTTCCTGCCACTGACCACATTTGGACCGTCCCACCACTTCCAAAAGGGGAAGGAGCAGCGCTGCCGGAGGGCCGGCTGTCGCGTGCTCGGGAATGGGAAGGGCCCTGCAGCTGGCGGTGGCTCAGACCACCAGAGGCATGGGGGCGACGTTGAACAGGCGTGCTGCTGCCTTGCGGTTGCAGACCGCAAAGCCCACGTACCAATCCACCCGTGTGCGGAACACCGGCGCGTCGTGCACCTCGCCGAAGTCCCGCACCGAGATGCCGTAGCGCCCCTCGAACGGGCCCTGCAGGCCGAAGACCGCCGCATCGCCGAGCACGCAGCAGTCGATCGAGGTGGTGCCTGCCGGTTCGTCGTAGCCGAGCACCGCGTTGCCCTCGGCGTCCTCCTCCACCAGCAGGATCTCCACCCCCTCGAAGAAGTGCCGCCCGTCGATCACCTCGTAGAGGTCGCCGCCGGCCTGACGGGAGGCGGTGCTGATCTGGCGGCGGGCGGCCTTGCTGGCGATCAGCACCTTGTCGCCGCCGTAGCCGATCACGCTGTCGGTCAACGCCTCCAGCGCCAGCAGGTTGAGGGTGCTGCCGCCGTTGTCGATCGTCTGGTCCGCGCCTGGCACCAGGCGCTTGCTCAGCCCGTTGAAGGCCCGCGGGTCAATGGTGTCGTCGCCGTTGATGATCGCCGCCTCCAGCGTCAGCCGCATCGAGCGCACCTTCATCTCGGTCTGGGCAGCACGGGCCTCGGGGCCCTGCAGGTCCACGATCGAGCGGTCCACATCCAGGTCGCCCCCAAAGAGGTGGACGAACTCCGAATCGGAGTTGATCACCCCGTAGCTCTGGCGATAGCCCTCGTTGACGGCTCGGAAGCCGACGCGGGGGAGTTTCGTTTCGGCCGGGAAACTCAGCGAGCCGCCCACCAGGTTGCGGAAGGGCAGACGGCGCAGCAGCTCCCCCTCCGCAAAGGTCTTGAGCACCGCCAGCTGTTCGGCGCGGCGGGCGACTTTCAGCGCCTCGATCAAGGTCAGGCCCAAGGGCACACTCCCGGGGCCTCGCCCCAGTGACAACAGCAGCTGTTGCCAGGTCGCGCAAAGACCGCCGGCTGGTGGTGTGATCGACAGCCAGGAAAGCCGCTTAGCCTGGATCCATGGCCTCATCCCGCATCACTCACAACCCGGAGCAGTGCGGCGGAAAGCCCTGCATTCGGGGCATGCGCATCCGCGTGAGGGATGTGCTGGAGCTCTATGCCGCGGGTCTGAGCAGCGAGCAGATCCTGGCCGACTACCCGGATCTGGAGCCTGAGGACCTCAGCGCGGCACTGGATTACGCAGCCCGGGAGATCGACCATCCGGTGCTGATGGGATGACGCTGTGGCTGGATGCCCAGCTGCCGCCTGCCCTTGCCCGCTGGATCAGCGAGCAACCATGGGGGGTGAACGCTGTGGCTGTGCGTGAGCTCGGCCTGCGGGATGCCAGCGATCCGGAGATCCTCCGCCGGGCACGGGCCGCTGCGGCGGTGGTGATGACCAAGGACCGGGACTTCATCCGCCTGCTGGATGAGCAAGGCCCCCCTCCCCAGGTGGTCTGGCTGCGGCTGGGCAACAGCAGCAATGCCGCGCTCCAGCAGGTGTTGAGCACGACCCTGCTGCAGGCACTCGAGCTGTTGCGCAGCGGTGAACCCTGGGTGGAGATCCGGCCCCGGACCACCCCAGAGACCTGATCGCTTCCTGCCAGGGGGTGTCCAACAACACCTGGGTGGCTGGCTTTGCGGCGAGAGCAGCAGGCACTCCACAGGATGCCCCGGTGCAACGGGGCGCGGTGGTCGCGTCCTGTCCGCATCACCGCCATGGCCACCACACCCGTTGCCCCGGCCTGCCCGATCCGCCTGGTCTCCTTCCGTCTGGCTGCCAGGGGCAGCACGGAGGCGCGGCGCCTGTTCCTCGATGGCGAGGGGCACATCAGCGCTGCTCCCCACTGGCTGCCGCGCGAGCAGGCCCTGCTGCTGGCGCACAATCAGCAGCTGATCTGGGGATCAGCTGCCCGGGTGCTCGTGTTCTGAGCGGGCAGCTTTGGGCCAGCGGGCTTGGGCTCGCTGGCCGTAGCTTGCCGGCATGGCCAACGACCATCTGCAGCTGGACAGCGACGCGTTGAGCACTGATGACCTTGTAGCGGAGAGCGACCTCTACGGCCTCGCGGATGGAGTCGCGGTCGGCGACGGCTGAACGGGCAACCCGCTTGCGCAGCACGGCTGGTTCCACTTATTACTGTTAGCAGTGATGATGGGGTGCTCCGTGGTCGCAACGCCCCTGGTGCCTGGCACCATCACGCCCGACTCCATGCCGCCGGAGCAGCTGGAAGAGCTGCTGGCCCTGCTCCAGGCGGGAGAAGCTCGCCTGGTTGGTCCCCAGGGAGAAGAGCACCTGGTGCCGGCCCCGCTCTACGGGCTGCTGAAAGGGCTGCTCGACAACCTCAAGCGCGGCGAGGCGGTCACGGTGCTGCCCCATGACGCCCTGCTCACCACCCAGCAGGCCGCCCAGATCCTCAACGTCTCGCGGCCCTACCTCTACCGGCTGATCGAGGAGCACGCCGTGCCGGTGGTACAGGTCGGCAGCCACCGGCGCCTGCGCATTCACGACGTGCTCCAGCTGCGTGAGCAGCGCCAGCAGGTGCGCCGCAGCGCCCTCGATGAGCTCAGCGACCTTGGCCAGGAGCTGCAGGTGGAAGCAGTGTGAGCCTCTGGATGGAGCCCGCTGTCTTCCCCGTTCTGCTCGACAGCTGTGTTCTCTATCCCTATGAGCTGAGAGACCTGCTCCTGGAGGACACGGTGCGCAATCTCGTGGCCGATGGCCGCACTTCACCTGAGCAGGCCAGCCGGTTCCGTACCGCTACCAGCCCGGCGTCCAGAAGCTCGGCACCGCCCCGCGGCAGGTCGAGTTTGGCCGCCGCGGTAAGCCCGTCAAGAAGATGCGGCTGATCCCCGCCGAGAAGGCGTTCGCCTTTGCCCGCAAGCTGCAGGGCACCCCTTGCTGCACTGTCTCGGTCTGCTGAGCCTGTGGGCTCTGGCCCGGCTACCGGTTGGTAGCCGGGCTTTCGGTTGGACGCTCAAGCCGGCCTGAGCAGCTCAACACCTTCAGATGCGGCGAAGCGACGGTCAAAGCTCAGCACCGGCAGGGCACCGCTGCTGGCGGCCCGGGCCAGGATCAGCTGATCGGCCAGGTCACCGCCCAGGCGGAACTGCTCAAGGGCATCGATTACCGCGTCGATGTCATCCACCACCACGCCACGGGTGCGCACCAGCCTCTCCAGCAGCTGGTAGCGGGTTGCGCGCTCGAGGTCGTAGCCCCGCAGCACCCAGGCCACCTCGGCCAGCACCACATCCGGCAGGTACACCCCGCCGCTGGCGATAGCAGCGAGGAAGGCCTGCTCGGCGATCGGGGTCTGCTGCGGATCGTCGCCGATCAGCAGCCGCACCACCACGTTGGTGTCAAGCGTCCTCACTGCCAGCAGCCGCGGCAATGGCCCGGTCCATGTCGTCGGTGCTCATCACCCGATTCACCTTGGGGCGATGCCGGAACAGATCCTCCGGCTCGTACTTGGAGGGCACCAGCACCAACCGGCCGTGCCGGTCGATGGAGGCCTGCAAACGGGCTCCTGGCGCCAGGCCGAGCGCGTCCCGCAACTGCCGCGGAAGCGTCAGCTGCCCTTTGCTGGTGAGCGTCACGGTGGCCATGGATCAAGTGTAAGGCGGTTCGCCTTACAGAGCAGGGCGCAGCCAATGGCGGTAGCTGCTGCGCTGCCGGCGGGCCCGGGCTTTGGCGCGAGCACTGCCGAACTGGGGACTGGAGCCGTCACGGCGGCGCCGCACCCAGACACCACGGCGAATCAACCGAGAGTCGTCTGGATTGGCCCGACGTGCGGCCACGATCGCCCCATAACCCCGCTTCTGCTTGCGCTGGGCACGGGAGAGGGCCTGGCTGGCGCTGGCGGCCGGCACCACCGAGGCGGTGGAGCGGTTGCGCCAGAAGAGAACGTAACTATATGGGCCATAGCCTGAAGGCAGCTGCATTTCAACCATGCGCACCATTGGCTATGCCCGGTTAAGCACCACTGAGCAGGCCGAAGGCCAGGCCCTGGAGCAGCAGATAGACCGGCTCAAAAAAGCCGGCGCCACTTCGGTGATTCACGACCTTGACAGCGGCTCCAAGGATCAGCGCGAGGGCTTCACCCGGCTGCTCGACCTGGTGCGCGGCCGGCAGGTGGATCGCGTGGTGGCTACCCGCCTCGATCGCCTTTCACGCCGCGCCGCTACCACTTGCGAGCTCGCGGACCTGTTTGGCGCGGACGATGCCCCCGAGCTGGTGCTGCTCGATGACGGCATCGACGCCAGAACTATCGGCGGCCGGACCATGCTGCGTGTGCTCGGCGCGCTGGCCCAGCAGGAGCTGGAGAGGATCAAGGAGCGCTCAGCCAAGGGCCGCGCCTACCGCCTGGCCAACCGCCGCACCCACCACGCACCGTGGGGAATGTTGCTCCAGCCCGATGGTTCCCTCAACCTGCACCCGGAGCAGCATGAGATCGCGCAGCGGGCCTGGCATGAATGGAACACCGATCGCAGCCATCACCGGATGGAGCGCTGGTGTTGTGAGCAGCCCGATGTGCCGAACTGGACTGCACGGGGCTTTTTGGTGTGGGCACTGAACCCGACCTTGCGCGGCGCCTTTGTTGCTGGGGTCGGCCGCAAAGGCATGGCGCCCACCTGGCAAACGGTTGTCGAAGATGAGTTCCCGCCATTGATCGAGCCGGCCATTCATCGCGCTGCAGTGGCCCGATGGATGGGAGAACACCGAACCGGGCAGCTGCCCAGCTCAAAGCGGAAGCACACCCTCACGGGCCTGGTGAGATGCGGAGGTTGTGGCGGTGCCATGCACCGTGGCGGTCAGTACAGGACCACCGGAATGGCGGTGCGGTTCAACTGCCGCCGCTCCAGTTGCGAGCAACATTATAAAAACGGCTTTCGTGAAGATCAGATCTGGCCCCAGCTGGTGAAAGCGTTGCTGGCGGAGCATGAACAGATCGCCTCCCTGCTGCTAGGGCAGGCCGCAGCCGCTGATCGGCAATCACCATCACCCGACGCGGAGGCAATGGCGCGGCTCAAGGAACAGCGGGCCCAGCTTATGGACCTCCAGCAGCAAGGATTGCCGGTCGCTGATGCCCTCCGCGCAGTAGAGCGGGAAGTAGCTGCTGTGAGGTCCGCGGCCATCGCAGGCCAAAGCAAATCAGCCATGGCCATTGCACAGCTAGGCCAGGAGATCCTGGGGGGTGATGCGGGCGCTGATGCGCTCATGGAGGCTGTGCTGGTGCAAGCTCTGCAGGAGCCATACCCAGCGGTGCTGCAGGACGAATGGACTGCTGCCCTGGTGCGGGCATGCACCAAGCAAGTGGTGGTTGATCACAAGCAGATCATGCGAATTGAGCTGGCGCTTTAACCCAACAAGCACAGCAGATTCGCACCCTTTTCAACAGCTTTACCACAAGCCTGGGGATAGTCACATCACCATAGTTGCGGCCAAAAAAGTGTGCCATAGGCTGAAGGGACTAAGCAACTGCTCAACACGCAATGCCTACGTTTCAAGCCCCCGAGCATGTGCCGCTGCCATTCAATCTCCGGCTAAGTGCGGAGTTGCTGGACGACATCAACGCCCTGGCCGTACGCCACTAAACGACGAAATCAAGGATCGTGCGCGGTCTACTCCAGCAGGCCCTGGAGCAGATCAAGAAAGACACGACCAAACAGCCTCATGGCTGACACCCCTAGCCAAAACTTGGAAGAGGTGAAGTTGCGCCTTGCGCCAGAGCACCTCAAAAAGCTCCAGGAGTCGGCTCTCACTGATCAACAGATCGAGGCCCTCGGCTGGAGCACCGGGCTGAATGGCCGGCTTCAAATTCCATACCTGAGGCCAGACGGGAGCAAAGAGCAGTGCCACGACGGCAAGGCCTTTATCCGCGAGCGTCTCACCGATGCCGAGATCAAGGCCAACCCCAAGGGCGGGAAATACAAGTCGCCCCCCGCCAACGGCTGCCGTATCTATCACTCACAGCTGGCCATCACCGCAGGCAACTACGAGGAGCGGCTGGACGATCGCTTCACCACGCTGCGGATCACCGAGGGCGAGCTCAAGACCGAAGCCGCCACTGTGCACGATGCCAAAACCGTCACGATCGGACTAGGCGGCGTCAGCAGCTGGCGCGACCGCTACGACGGAGGCGAAGAATCGCGGCCGCTTGTCGACTTCGATGAGATCAAGCTGGACGGCCGCGAGGTGCGGCTGTGCTTCGACTCCGATCTCCATAAGCCCCAGGTCCTGGCCGCTCTCAAGGGCCTGGCCGAGTTCCTGAAGGACAAGGGCGCCCGCGTCTTGGTCGAGGTGCTCCCTCAGGATCTAAACGGCGATCGGCTGGGCATCGACGATCTGATCTATCGGCATGGCGCCGAGTGCTTCCGCCGCATCGCCGCGATTGCCAGGACGCCATTCAAAACCAAGCGCCAAGACGGCAAAGACGTACTGGTGTGGGCGTTCAATCCTGAGCCCCTCGACACCCGCGAGCGGAACGCCTACCTGTCAGGCCTGGTTGGCCGCCACTGGCGCCGCAGCACCGATGGGAAGGATCACTGGCAGCAGTGGACGGGAACCCACTGGGAGGCCGTCGCAGGGGATGACGTGCTGTCCGCCGATGTGGAGCGCTTTATGGAGCTGCAGCGCTGGCACAACCGCGAGCTGGCCACTATCCGCTCACTGCTGGCCGCGTTCCGCCGCTCGATCGAGCCCGCATCGAATGTCGCGGCTGCTGGGTTGCTGCCGTTCCTTAATGGTTGCCTGCGGATGTCGGATGCTGTCCTGCTGCCCCATAACTATGAGAACGGCAACAGCTGGGTGCTGCCCTACGCATACGACCCAGAGGCATCATGCCCGGATACAGAAAAGTTCCTGCTCGATCGCCTAGGCGACTCTGACAGCGTTGCGGTTTTCCGCGCCTTCGCCAGGTGCCTGCTGATAGGCGATCGGCTCAAGTCTTTCTTAGAGATCACTGGGCCGAGCAACACCGGTAAGTCGGTTCTGGCCAACCTGCTGGTTGCGCTGGTGGGCAACAGCAACACGGCCGCCGGCACCCTGCAGCGGCTGGAGGATCGAGCACAGCGGTTTGAGACTCTCAAGCTCCGAGGCCGCCGGCTGGCGATCTTCTCCGAAGCCCAGGACTTTGCCGGCCAGCTGCAAACGCTCAAGGCCCTTACTGGTGGCGATCCGATCGCAGCCGAAGTGAAGGGAGGCCGCCACCTGGACTTCACCTTCACTGGCGGCGTTGTGCTGGTGGGCAACGGACCCATTAGAGCCAGCGACCCCAGCGGAGCCGTGATCAACCGCCGCCGAAGCCTGCTGGTGGAAAAGGTGGTGGCCGCCGCCGCAGAGAGGCCGATGCTCGATCCTGACGGCCGTTGTGGCTGGAGAGGTGAGCTGGCGGCCGAGCTGCCGGGGCTGGTGAACTGGTGTTTGGCGATGCCTGCAGCCGAGGCCAAGACAGCTTTAGCCCGTGATGTCAATTCCGAAGCCCGCGCCAACGCCGAGGCCGAGGTGCTGCTGGCCACCGAGTCGCTAGCCGAATGGGCAGAACACGCTCTCGCCTGGAATGAAGGCGGCCATATCCGCGTCGGAGATGCAGATGATGACGCGGACCAATTCGCCTATGCCAACTACCTGAGGTGGCTGATGCGCCAAGGCCGCAACTGCAGGCCGCTGGCGCTGCGCAGCTTCAAGGCAAAGCTGGTTGACATCCTGCGCGACACCCTGGGGTTGGCCCTGCCGCCTGGCAGCATCAGCAAGGGCAAATACCGAGTCCGTGAAGTGGGGAGCGTGATCCCAAGCCTGCGGATGCGATTCAGCATCGAGGAAGGGGACGGCGTGATCACGCACGGCTTCAAAGCTCGGAGCAGCGGAACGGATAAGCAGCCAAGCGGAACGGATGCGGAACGGGTCGGGAACGGTAAAGCCCCAATAGGGAACGGATGGAATGGATGGAATGGGTCAAATGAAGTTGCCAAGAAAGAAGAAAACCCTGGCCAGGATTTTTCCTATAGAGCTATGGGGTCGGGTTTATCCGTTCCTGCTGTTCCATCCGTTCCCCACAAGGGTTCTTATCGTTCCGCATCCGATCCCGAAATCGCTTTTACCGTTCCCGCTGCCGTTCCGGCCCCTTCGATCGACCTGATCCCGCCGCCGGCCGAGCAGATCGAGCAGATCCGGCAGCGTCAAGCCAGGCCCAAGCCACCCGCTCACCGCACACCATCAACAGCACAGGAATGGGTCGAGGCCGCGTTGGCTGAGCTACGCCTTGCCCCGGACATCACCGCATTGCGTGAGGTGGTGGCCTGGATCAAGCGACAGCCGACCAACCCAGGCATCTCGCAAGGCCAGATAGCCGCTGCCCTGGAGCGCCTGCAGCGTGAGGACCAAGAAGTTGATCAGCTCGGGCTTGAGGTGGCCGCATGACGCCGCACCGCACCCGCCCTCTCGATCAGCTGCCGCGGCCGCGGCCTCGATCAGTGGCTTTGGCCCCGGCTTGATCGGTCCCTGCTGCTGATGAACCGGCGAAACACCCCCTGTCTCATAGTTGAGGCTTGAATCATTCCGATTGATGCCAGAGGACTACAGCGGCCAAGATTTAAGTGGCCAGGACTTCAGCGGTGCCGACCTCAGCGGGGCCAACCTCAGCGGGGCCAACCTGTTTAGGGCCAACCTCGGCGGGGCCAACCTCAGCGAGGCCGACCTCAGCAGGGCCAACCTCAGCGGGGCCAACCTCAGCAGTGCCAACCTCAGCAAGGCCAACCTTCGCTTTGCCGATCTCAGCAATGCCGATCTCAGCAGTGCCAACCTCAGCGGGGCCAACCTGTTTAGGGCCAACCTCGGCGGGGCCAACCTCAGCGAGGCCGACCTCAGCAGTGCCAACCTCAGCGGGGCCGACCTCAGCGGTGCCGACCTCAGCAAGGCCAACCTCAGCGGTGCCGACCTCAGCAGTGCCAACCTCATCGCTGCCGACCTCAGCGGTGCCGACCTCAGCAGGGCCAACCTCAGCGAGGCCAACCTCAGCGGTGCCGATCTCAGCAGTGCCAACCTCAGCAAGGCCAACCTTCGCTTTGCCAACCTCATCGAGGCCAACCTCAGCAGTGCCAACCTAAGCAAGGCCAACCTCATCGAGGCCAACCTCAACATGGCCAGGCTCGAAGGGGCCAGGCTCGAAGGGGCTTTGGGTCTACGTGTGTAGTCCCATCAGGTTGTTCCGCTGCAAAGGGGGGGAGTGAGGACGAGTGGCCATCGCCACCCCCGCCCCCTCGATCAGTGGCTTTGGCCCCGGCTTGATCGGTCCCTGCTGCTGATGAACCGGCGAAACACCCCCTGTCTCATAGTTGAGGCTTGAATCATTCCGATTGATGCCAGAGGACTACAGCGGCCAAGATTTAAGTGGCCAGGACTTCAGCGGTGCCGACCTCAGCGGGGCCAACCTCAACAGGGCCACCCTCGACAAGGCCAACCTCAGCGATGCCAACCTCAGCGAGGCCAACCTCAGCGGTGCCGATCTCAGCAATGCCGATCTCAGCAGTGCCAACCTCAGCGGGGCCAACCTGTTTAGGGCCAACCTCAGCGGTGCCAACCTCAGCGGTGCCGACCTCAGCAGGGCCAACCTCATCGAGATCGAGGCCAACCTCAGCGGTGCCGACCTCAGCAGGGCCAACCTCATCG
>JBBASM010000016.1:0-15844 GCA_040399285.1 Prochlorococcaceae cyanobacterium | reverse complement strand
AGGCCAACCTCAGCGGTGCCGACCTCAGCGGTGCCAACCTCAGCAAGGCCAACCTCAGCAAGGCCAACCTCATCGAGGCCAACCTCAGCGGTGCCGACCTCAGCGGTGCCAACCTCAGCAAGGCCAACCTTCGCTGTGCCAACCTCATCGAGGCCAACCTCATCGAGGCCAACCTCAAGATGGCCAGGCTCGAAGGGGCTTTGGGTCTACGTTTGTGGTAGTCCCATCAGGTTGTTCGGCTGCAAAGGGGGGGAGTGAGGACGAGTGGCCATCGCCACCCCCGCCCCCTCGATCAGTGGCTTTGGCCCCGGCTTGATCGGTCCCTGCTGCTGATGAACCAGGCTCCTGGGCTTCGCTGGTTGGGAGGCTGTGCCCCTGGTGGCCACCACCACCCCAACAAACGCTAAGTATCAACAACTGCGCGAGCGGTTAAGTATAGCTGGCCCGAAGGGTTAGGGGGGGGCTTCAGGGTCCTTCCGGAGCTGTTTATGTGCGGGAGCTTTCGAACCTCGCGCTCTCGCTAGATAAAGCCTAAAAAGTATGGGACAAAACAACACCTAACCGCGAATCTTGCCCCTGTAAGCAATACAAACCCCCTACCCCTGTCCTTTGGGGTGCGGGCCGCCTGTCCCAGGTCAGCAGCCTATAGGTGAAGTCTGAGACATTTTTGCCGGTATGGCGATTGTGACCTTTTCGGAAGCCGCCACGGTCCTGGGGTTCAAGAGCAGAAGCACCCTCTACCGCCTGCGGGATCAAGGCGACCTGGCCAGCTATCTGCAACCCCCAGCAAGCACCGGAGGCGCCCCACGGCTGGAGCTAGAGCCGTTAGGGCTTCCGCCCCTTCGCCTGCATGTAGAGCGCAACGTTCGGCCCCAGGTCAACAACATGCAGCGCCACACCCGTGTCCGCATTGATCCGAGATGGGAGGAGGTGGCCGCATCCCTCACCAACGCACTGGCCGAAGCCGGGGGACTTCAGTTGGCTGCAACGGAAGCAAAGGCCATCGCCGCGGCCTTGCCTGATGCCTTGGCCGATGGCTTTGGGGAGTCGGGCCTGGAGCTATTGCGGGCTGCGCTGGTGAAGGCTGGCTGTTGGCGAGCTGGTGTTCCTGCTGGCCCTGATCCCGACGCTGACCGGAGCTGGTGGAGCGAATGGGGACGGTGGGAGCCTGAGCAGCCCCTCGATCCTGACGAGCAGGAGTTTTGGCAGCACGTCGCGCAGATGGTGGCCGGGATGATGGCCCCCTCGTTGGAGCTTACCGGCCCGAACGCCGATGAGCTGTTTTATCAGCTGCGCAGCGCTGTCGATTCGGTTTGGGCTGGTGGCCGCTTCGATCAGGAGCGATGGGATGCGGCAAATGCCCGCATGTTTTTGAGCGAACTGGCCTGCGACCCGACCGACGCCGATGCTGCGGGGGATCTGGCCAAGCTGCTGGAGGCTGGCCAACTGGGGCCCGAGCTGCAGGCCGAAGCAGCTGCCGCAATGGAGCGCTACCGGCAGCTGGAGCAGCAGGGGGCCATCGCCGCGGCCTGAGGTGCGCCGTTTTGCTGGGCTGACCCCTGCAGCCGCCGAGCCGGGCCCTAGGCGGTGATGCTGGAGCCCTTGTGCCTTGCACTGATCCCCTCCCGTCTAACTGCTAAAAGCGCTTATTTCAGGCTAAGAATAGGTTTAGAGAACACCCTTGCCTAACGGGAGCAACACAGCTATGAGGAGAAAGTCAGAATGAAGCGGTTATTTGCAGTTACCTTCCTCCTGTCCCTAGCAACGTTCGGCTGTGGGCCGAGAGAGCAAAAAATCACCATTAACGGGACCACAGTCACCATTCCCGCTCCTGTCCCAGCCGATAAAGTAGCTAATCCTGTGGAGATACTGAAAGCAGCGGGAGCAATTCCTGGAGAGGGAGCAGCAAAAGGGGAGTATTCGATCTATGGCTACTGGGTCGCAAGTGGCGATTTCCCTTCCTCTCCTGGGAACGAGACGGTAGGGGCAGCCACACAAATAACTGTTAAATCGTTTCCGGATCAGAATGCAATGGAGCAAAATATCTCCTCAGACTTGGGCGCCGTAGGAGATGACTATAACAAGATTTTAATAGGCAAAAATAAACTATTTTATGCGACTATTACAGGGATGGCGGGGGAGAATGGGGCAATCTTTGACATAGACATAAACCAAGTTGCCGCCAAGATTGACGCCGAGATACGTCCTTAGCGCTGCTGGTGGGCGCCTGTGGGGCCGCCACGGGCTTAGCCAGCGATGTTTGGGGCCTGCACTTCTGCTGTGATGCCTCGCCCCTTGCTACTACTCGCCGTGGGTCTGCTTCTGGGGGCCTGCACCCCCGTTGCCGAGCCCCCTTCCGCCCCCAGCCCCTCTGCTTTTGTCCCTGGAGTAGAGGGCAGAGGGCCTGATGAAGTTTGCCAATCCAGCAGCCCTGAGTGTCAGCGATGGACAGAGCTCGCACGGAAATGTGAGGAAAACATGCGCGCGCGCGATGCAGGGGACATGAGCCCTCAGCAGCCCTACTGCGCACAGGCAGAGGCATTGCGAGAGCGGATCACAGGAATTGAAGATTCTTCGGCGCCTGGCGCCTATCGCTTCTGATCGGGCCCGGCTGCTGGCCCCTGCAATAGCTGGCCTGTTGCAGAGTTGCAAAACCTCCCCCACCCATGCACAGAGTTGTCACGCGGTGACTGTTTGACGTTAAGGGGCGTTTGCGCAGAGCGCTGCCACCATCTCGTCTTCACCCTGGCGTGACTTGTTTTCCGGCCCAGTGGGGCGTGCCCATTTGCTCCAGCCGGAGGCAGTGGCCTTAGTAGCAATCAGGAGGTGATGACAGCTCACCCCAACTGTCCAGCGCATTGCAGTGCCGCCGCAATCGGCTGCGGTAGTTCGTGTGCCGTTTGAATGCAGCTTCCACCCTGTCCAATCGTATTTGCATTGCCCGTATACGCGCCATTGCGGGGAAGAGCTATCTGCTCTAATGCGCTGGAGAAGGGCTAGCTCGTTTGTGCTTAACGGTTTGGTTGTCGGTTCGCTGGCGTCGATCGTTTTCCCTTGCCACCGCACCACCAAGTCACTGCTGCACTCCTGCTGAGACAGTGCGCCGCTGCTGCAAGCCTGCTGGTGGGCCGGTTCATTGGCGGGAGACATGTCCGAACCCGATCGGATCCTGGCCCGCTCCACCGGACTCACCACCCCATCGCGCACCAGCGCATCGAGGGAGGCCTCAAAACGGGCGGGCGGCCGACTCGGCAGGGCGCTGGGGTCTGGACGCAGCGGCCGTGCCGATTGGGCAAGACGCACCTGGCTGCCAACCACCAACCGGCCCGTTTCAAGTCCGGGATTCAAGCGCAGCAGTTCTTGAATGGTCAGGCCGTAGCGCTGGGCAATCTTGAGCACCGTGTCGCCAAAGCGCACCACCGCGCTGTCTTCGATAGGAGGCGGAGAGTCTTGCGCCAGCGCAGGCCATCCCGACGACATCAGAAGTGCTGCAGTAGCAAGAAGGGCGACAGTTCGCATAAACAGATCTGACGACAACCTTGGTCTGTCACACGCTCGCGACGGTGTGACGCTAAATGCCTAGCACCGTATCCGTACCCAGCTGGCGATTCATGCCCCTCCCGAGGGTTACCGGCGCGATCATCCGGTTCTCAACAAGCCACGAACCGCCAGGCGCGAGATAAGTGGCCGCGGCGTCCCTAGTGATAGCAAGCGATCTGGGAAGAGTTGCGCCTTTGATACGAAAGGCGTACAATATGGGGACAGCAGCAGACCTCCGCCATGGCATCCGCCCCCCGCCGCTCCGCCGAACGCGCCCTGCTCCGCGATCGCCCTGCCCGCTCGGCTGCCGTCAAGCGTGCTGCCGTGCTCACCGCCGATCAGATCAGCGCCATGCTCGCCGCGGCCAGCCCCCGCGATGCCGCCTTGGTGGTGTTGATGTGTGTTGGCGCCATGCGCGTGGGAGAGGCCACCCTGCTGGCTTGGGAGGACGTGGAAACCTGCACCGTCTCAATCCCTGGCGGTGTGACCAAGACCGTCCAGAGCCGCTGCTTCACCCTGCCGCCGGCCGCCTGCCAGTGGCTGCAGCAGTGGCGCGAGAAGTGCCCCACCACGAAGCGGGGCTGGGTGTTCCCTGGCCAGGCCGGTCAGTGCCTCAGCGTGCGCGGTGCTCAGGTCGCTATCACCAAGCTGGCCGACAAGGTGGGCATCGAAGGCGTGAGCTCCCACAGCTTCCGACGCTCTGCCCTCACCGCCGCCCATCAGGCCGGGCTGAGCCTGCGCGAGGTGGCCCAGATCAGCGGCCATTGCAGCCTGGCCGCCTTGGAGCGCTACCTCGATCAGGATGCTGCCCGCGTGAAGGCAGAGGCTGCCCGAAGCCTGCTGGTGGGGTGACGTGGGCAGGCTGGGGGATTAAGCCCAGAATTGGCGGAGTTGCCTTAGCCAAGCTGGCACGCATCCCACCCTGGCGCTGGAATCTCTGGGGGCAAAGGCCTTCTGGTGGCTCTTCGGTTCAAGAGGCCCCTCGTACGGATGAGGAAATCAGAGCCAGGGCTGATCAGCTATCCAAAAGCCGGCCCTGGTGCACCGCTGAGGAGAACTGGGAAGATGCAAGCCTGGAGCTGAATAGCCCACTCCTCCTTCGGTGGCGGCCAACTCTGCTGCGCTGGCTAGGTGCATCGGAGAAGAAGGGCTGGGATTGGATGGACCTTTCAATAAAACTTTCTGTCCCATTGACGGTTGCGCTTGTAGGTTCGTTCCTTGGCACGATCAATAGCAACCGACAGAACGAAATCGCGCAGGCAAATCAGAAAGATGCAGTTGTTCGTGAATACATCAAAGAGATGAAAGGGATGCTTTTGGATAAGGCGGTGGCAGACGAAGCAAAGAAGCCAGGTTCTGGTGCTAATGGTGTTGCTCGTGCGCTCACTCTGACAGCTCTCACACAATTAAAGGGGGATGGCCCCGAGCGAAGGAGTCTGGTTTTTCAATTCTTGAGAGAGTCGAACTTCCCAATTCTTGCGGGATCCGACAAACAGAGAGGCGCAAATCTAAGTGCCTACGACCTCAGCTGGGCCAACCTCAGCGGGGCCGAACTCATCGGGGCCAACCTCAGCGGGGCCTATCTCTTCGGGGCCGACCTCAGCGGGGCCTATCTCAGCGGGGCCAACCTCAGCGTGGCCTATCTCAGCAAGGCCTTTCTCAGCAAGGCCAACCTCAGCAGGGCCGAGCTCATCAGGGCCAACCTCAGCGGGGCCGACCTCAACGAGGCCAACCTCAGCGGGGCCTATCTCTTCGAGGCCGACCTCAGCAGGGCCGAGCTCAGCGGGGCCAACCTCAGCAGGGCCACCCTCATCGGGGCCAACCTCAGCGGGGCCGACCTCAGCAGGGCCAACCTCAGCGGGGCCAACCTCAGCGGGGCCAACCTCAGCAGGGCCAACTTCGAGAAGATCAAGTGGGATGTAAAAACACAGTGGCCCAATCGCAGCTTGTTTGAGGGAGCCACAAACGTCCCAGATGCACTGAAGAAGGAGCTGGGACTTTGAGCCTCTGACCTGCCCGCCAAGCGCCCTGTCCTCCCCTGGGAATGCTCAAAGAGCACTGCTACCAGCATGCACGACGAGACCCTGGATGCCCTTGTCGAGGCCTTGATGCCGATTGTCTTTGGCCCACCGAATAGACGCTTGGATGGAGCGCCGCAGGCTGATCAGGCTGCCGAAGCGTCAGGCCATCACGAGAGCAGCGTTAGCACGCTCGAAGGCTGCCGACGTTCCGGCCTGGCTGGCCCACCCGCCCTTACAGGTACCTACCACCCGACCAATGTGTTACCAAGAGTTACTTACCCAACACCAGAGTCCAGGCCATCTCGTTCTCCCGGCGGGGTGTCAGCGCCGCGGAGCAGCAGCCCTGGGAGTCGTGCCCTTGACGGCCTCCAGGTAGAGCTCGGCAGTGCTCAGGGTCTGCAGGTTCACCGCTCCCCCGTGCTCATGGCCCGTTTCAGGCACCGCAGCCGAATAGAGGCCGCTGCGCTGCTGGAACAGAAAGCTGTACACCGGGTGGTGGCGCAGCTCCTCCATGGTGTCGCCATCGCTGAGGGCGACACCGTCAGCGGTGAGTGGCTGGCCCTTGCCGTCCACGGGTAGCAACCGCTCGCGGCCATCCACCTCCCCCAGCTGGAAGTGGCCGCCGCACAGCGTCACGAAGGTGTCAATGAAGGTGCCCCGCTCATCGCCGCCGATGCGGCCCTCGCCCTCGACGGCTGTGGTGCTGCGGGCGCCCCGTCCGGGCTGCGCTCGCTCTCCCCCTTGCCAGGCTGGGAGCACCGCGAAGGGTCCGATGCTGCGCTTCCTGCTCAACGTTCTCTGGTTCGTGCTCGGCGGCGTTGTGATGGGCCTGGGCTGGTGGCTGGCCGGTCTGGTGGCCGCAGTCACGATCGTCGGCATCCCCTGGGCCCGGGCCTGCTTTGTGATCGGCAACTTCTCCTTCTGGCCGTTCGGCAATGAAGCCGTGAGCAGGCGGGAGCTCACCGGTCAGGGCGACATCGGCACCGGGCCCTTCGGGCTGGTGGGCAACGTGATCTGGTTCCTGCTGGCCGGCTGGTGGCTGGCGATCGGCCACCTCAGCTCGGCCGTGGCCTGCTTCATCACGATCATCGGCATCCCCTTTGGCATCCAGCACATCAAGCTGGCGCTGATCGCCCTGGCACCGATCGGCATGCAGGTGGTGCCGGTGCGCCGCTGACCAGCAGGACGCAACTGAGGCAGCTGCAGCACCCTGGAAATTAGATATACGCTCCTGCTTCCTCCCTGGCAAAGCAGCAGCCATGGGCTCCGCTACCCCGTCTCGCGGCGCCCAGCTGCTGCTGTTCCACCCCCGTCAGCTGGAGGACGCCCAAGCCCTGATCCGGGCGGTGGAAGGCAATCAGACTTTGGTGCTAAATGCCAACCAGCAGCGCAGATGACGGCCAGGCGCAGCAGCTGATCTATTTCGCCGGGGAGGCATGGAGGCCATCGATGGCCAGGTGCGCTGTAAACAGATCGGCATGGGCTTGTGCTTCAGTCCGCCACCATGGACTAGGACTTCTATTGGGGCGCCAGCGCATTGGCCTACCTCTGCCAGATCGATACTTGATGCTGGCCGTATGGCAAAGTTATATTTTACTGCCATAGTTGCCCGGTACGCCTCTGGGCACCTAAAGCTATGCTCTGGGCCAAGGCCTGATCAGGCGGCGGCGAGTAACCAGAGTCTCGGCAACTGGCGTGCGGAGATCCATAGACCAGGATGCATGAAGCGCTATAGAGAGGCTAAAAACGCTGTCATCAATGCCCGACACACTACACCTACAGATCTGCAGCAAAGGAGGCGACTCCCTGATCGTTGACAGCGAGAATGCCGGGTTCATAAGCGAATCGACCTCCGTTAATTCCCTCTAGAAAGTTGATGCCGGCAACAGACATAAAAGCTTCACTTGTGCTGATCTGATCAGCTGTAATTTTGTAGACACCCGTAGGCAGAGCTATAGTGTCTTTGCCCCTGCCTCCGAACAAGCGACCAGGCTCAATGGTCTCGGGCGGATCAGGAAACGCAGCGAACCCAATTATTTTGTCATCACCTGATCCGAGACCAATACCGCCACTATAAAAAGAGTTTTCGATTCCATTCCTCGCATCAATGAGATCGTTACCGGATCCCATAGAGATTCCCCCTCCCTCAGAGAGACGCATGCCTCCACGGGTAATGAGAACATCATCTCCGGAGCCAAAGGAAACACTTCCCAAATCAGCACTAAGTCGTCCATCACCAACATCAATCCTGTCATTCCCATTCCCGGTAGAAGCCAATCCTCCATACACAGCCATCTCGTCTGCTTCTATACGATCATTTCCTTCTCCCATATCCAGGCCACTATCTTCACCGACCCACAGACTTCCGCTCGGCACAAGGATCGCGTCTCGGCCGCGACCCATCGTGACGTTGCCATTGAAATTGTCGACCGCGAGCAGGTAGATGGCGCTCTGGCCAGGGGGGAGGTTTTCGCCTAGGCCCGTGATCACGTCACGTCCGCGGCCGAGATCAATTACTCCGTTGATCTGCACAAAACTTCTACTGCTGATGATGTCGTCGCCTCTCAGCAGGCGGATCACTCCCTTTTTCCCATTCCAAACGGGCGGGAACTCGCTACTCCCCTGAACGATGTCATCGCCCTCGGTGCCAAGCAGTAACGCCTGATTGCGTCGATCTAGCGCAAAGGTCTTGCCCATAATGTTAGTCATATACTGAACAATCATTCTGTCCTTACCAAGGCTGAACGCGTACCGACTGGTCAGGTCAAATGTCGTGAAATTCTGTAATAAAAAAATATACATTCTACTCACAGGCCCCTTACTCGTGGGGAAAGCGTCTCCTGATCCCGAGGTGCACCGCATCGATGCCGAGACGTTCCTGTTCACCCCGGCCCGTGGGCGGGTGGAGCACTGGCCGCTGGCGGCCTGAGGCCTCAGCGCTGGTCCGCCACAGCCGCACCAGCAACCTGTCCCGATGTGTATGCCCGGCCTAGGCTTTACACATTGGCTTGGGCCTGGCATGCGCACCAACATCGTCATTGACGACGCCCTGATGCAGCAGGCGATGCAGGCCAGTGGCGCCCGCAGCAAGCGGGAGGCGGTCGAGCTGGGCCTGCGCACCCTGGTGAAGCTGCAGCAGCAGGCAGGGATTCGCGCCTTCCGGGGGCGCCTTCGCTGGGAAGGGGATCTGGAGGCCCAGCGTCTCGATGAACAGACCGAGGTGGCTGAACAACAGCCGTGATCGTTGTTGACACCTCGGTGTGGATTGATTTCTTCAATGGGGTGAGCAGCCCTGAGGTGGAGCGGCTGGATGGGTTGCTCGGGGTGACGCCACTGGCGATCGGTGATCTGATCCTGGTGGAGGTGATGCAGGGCTTCCGCAACGAGCGCGACGTGGCCACCGCCCGCCAGCTGTTCCGTTCCCTGGCCCTGCTGCCGATGCTGGGCGGCAGCAATGCCTGGAAGGCAGCCGAGAACTACCGGCAGCTGCGCAGCCGGGGCATCACGGTGCGAAAGACGATCGACGGGATCATCGCCACCGCTTGCATCGAAGCCAACCTGCCGCTGCTGTTCAGCGACCGGGACTTTGTGCCCTACGTGGAGCACCTGGGCCTGGAGGCGGCATGAGCCGCAGTGATGGGGAGCTTCTGCGGCCGTCAGCCCAGGGGCTCCACGCCCTCCTCAGCAGCAGGCATCGAGCGCCGGGCCGGCAGATAGATCCACTCCCCCCCGGCAGCGGCGTTGAGGGCAGGTAGCCCGGCACCAAAAGCTGCATCCCCGCCTGGATGGGCGTGGTGGAGCGGTAGACGGGCAGCAGCAGGGTGGTGCCTGAGGGCAACGGCTCAGTGCTGGGCCAGCTGCTCAGCTCCGGGTTGAACTGGCGCAGCAGGGAGAGGCTGAGGCTCTGCTCGGCCGCTACGCTGCTCAAGGTCCCGCCCTCGCCGGTGACGTAGGGCTGGCTCTGCTGGAGCACCGGGTTGAGGCTGCGCAGCTTGCTTTCCGTGGCTGCCTTTATGCGAGGCCGCGAAGATTCTATGATTTGCATCATCACGAACACTGCGCAATCGAATTGTACGGGGTTCATTCCCGCCCGATCGTTATAGGCAGCTGCCATCTCCAACGGGGAAGCGCCATGCCTACTTGGTCAATGTAGAGCGCTATCTCAAATCGCTGCGTTGAGACTTGATTGCAAAACTTCCATCTCATGCGCATCAAACCAGCGCTGGTATACGCTGCTGTGAACCGAGAGGCTGTGGCCCATCGACTTAGCAGCGAGTGACGGTGAAATCTGGGGAGTGTGAATGGCTCTGACTGCCCATGAGTGCCTCAGATCATAGGGTACGAAGCCTGCATTGGCGCGCCGGAAGAGCCTGCCCATCGCCATACCTACTGTGCGATGGCCTCGGTCTTCCTGCATGCTGCTGGGCAGTCGCTTCTGGCTGAGATTCCAACGTTGGAGCCACTCACCCGGCATGGCAAGCGATTGCCGTGCTCCAGTCTTGCCCTCGCTGATCTTGAGCAGGCCGGAGGGCAGGACCTCGGCGTGTAGCAAGGCCTCATGGGGTCTGCAGCCATAGGTCGCGACAAGTCCGACGGGCCACTGCCACTGGTCAGGTAAGCGGTCGATGAACGCTTCTATGGCGCGATCAGTGGGTAAGTCACGGGGTGCAGAATTGCGAGCTGAGTACCCCTTCCCCCGTTCCCGCAGCTCAGAGACCAGGTCATCGTCCCAGCCGAGCGCATGGGCGGTCAGGGCTGCAGTGCGGCCGGCCCTGAGTCGCGAGCGGCTGCTGGGCTTACAAGCATCCACCAGGGCAAGAAGGTGGGATGGTTGGAGGTCAGCAATCCCCACGAGTCCTGCAAGGGGCTGGCGGTAGTCAACATCCCAGGACTCTTCCGCGGAGCGACCCCGGGATCCTTTGCTCTGCCAAAGCCTGCGAGTTGCCGACAGGGCGGCAGCTCCAGAGACGCCAACCGAGCCGGACGCCTGAAGGGAAGAACGCCGTTGACGACCGCCCATGCGCTCCCAGGGTGTCCAGTCAAAAGGCTCTAGCCCAGTACGATCGCGCTCGAGGGCTCTGCCCAGTTTTTCGGCTAGCTCAACGGCTTCACTTGCCCGTGCTGGATCGTTCAAGCCAGTCGAAATCCTTCGCTGTATCCATTCACCAGGAGGCTCCCCTGGCTTGGGTGGCATCGATGCACGCAATCTCAGTTTGGCCCCAACCAGTTCCAACGTGACGGCCAATCCGCGCAGCTTGAGGGCCTGGTTTTGGCGGAGCAGCCAGGGGTCGTAGGCAGGCACCGGATTTGCCTAGTGACTTGCCTAATCCTGGCCTACGGGCCCCGATTTGCCTAATCCCTTTGCCTAGTTGGACCTCCCGGCGGGACCTGCCGGGAGGCTTGGATAGGTCCTCAGAACCCAGTTGGAGACTGGGTTTTCATGAAACGGAGAGGGTGGGATTCGAACCCACGGACCCTTGCGGGTCGCCGGTTTTCAAGACCGGAGCCATCAACCACTCGACCACCTCTCCAGCCGAACTGGGCACACCGTTGGTGTGAGCCCACCTTAGCTTCGCCGCTCCGGATCGCTCACATAGAAGTGCTCGAAGAGCGCGTTGCACTTCTGCTGATACAGCTCGGGTGTGTAGGCCCGCGGCAGGCCGAGGTCGAGGGCGTCTTCGATCGCCAGTTTCAGCTGGGCGCGGGAGGCCGCCTTGGCGCGCCAGTTGAGCACCAGCAGGGCTTTCACCTGCTCCAGCAGCTCGCGGGCTACAGCCTTCACCTTGCTGCGCTCGGCGGCGCTGAGCGCGGGGGCTGGCTTGAGCAGGATGTCGAAGACGGTGAGCTCTTCTTCGCTGAGGTGTTCGCGGATGTGTCGCTGCTGTTCGCTGCTGAGGCTGGCGGAGAGCTCCAGCAGGGCCTTGAACAGCTGCTCCACGTTGAGGCTGCCGGCGTTGTAGGCGGCGATGAGCTGCTCGAACTTCTCCAGGAAATCGGTGCGGGTGGGATTGAGCTGCACCAGCCGGTTCAGCCGGGCGGCGATCTGGGCCTTGAGGGTTTCCAGATCGATGTTCTGGCGCTTGGAGTTCTTGAACTTTTCGGCCAGGGCCTGGAAGTCGATCTGGGAGAGATCGATCGGCGGCAGGTTGCTCTCCTGGATGGCCACGCCGGTGATCGAGGCATCGAGCAGCTGGCTGATCCCGGCCATCACCGCACTGAGCTCGGCGGGCCCCTCGGGATGGAGCTGCTGGCGAATCTCCGCCGCCAGCAGGGCCAGCAGGGCCTCGATCCCTGTGAACTCAGCGGCCGCCCGGTCGGGCTTGAGCGCTGTATAAAGCGTGTGCACCAGGCGCTGGGCGGCGAGGAAGTCGTTGCGCACGGCATCGGGTGAGATCAGGGCATTCACGGCGTCGCCGATCGCCGCAATCCGCTCTATGCCGCCGGCTGCCAGAGCCTCGATCCGCTCCAGATCCACCTGGTGGCCGAGGCAGAAGGCGCGGGCATCGGCAATCGCCTGGCGCAGCTGGGCGATCAGCACGGCGTTGCCCTGCACGGGCGAGTGGCCGGAGCGGCCCACGCCGTAGAGAGAGAGGGCCCGCTCCAGGGAGGCGAACACGTTGGCGTAGTCCACGATCTGGCCGCTGTGCTTGCCGGGGAACACGCGGTTGGCCCGGGCGATGGTCTGCATCAGGGTGTGGTTGCGCATCGGCTTGTCGAGGTAGAGCGTGGAGCAGCTCGGCGCGTCGAAGCCGGTGAGCCACATGGCGCACACGAACACCAGCCGCAGCGGGTCGTCTGGCTTCTTGAAGCGCTCCTCGAGGCTGGGGTTCGACTCCACCATCCGCCGGCGATGGGGGGTGATGTCGAGCCCGAGGGCGGCCATTTCGGCCTGCTCGTTCTGGGCGGCGGACACCACCACGGCCATGTCGGTGGATGTGAGCAGTTCCAACCGCTGGCGCAACGCGGGGCTGGTGTCTCCGGCAGCGATCAGCTTCCGCACCCGCTCGGTTTCCAGCTCCCAGAAATGGCGCACCTTGGTGAATGTGCGCAGGGCGGTGGCCTTGTCGATCGACACCACGATCGCCTTGCCGAGGAAGCCCCGGCCGAGGAAATGGCGCACGATGTCGGCCGCCACGGTGTCGAGCCGGTCGTCGCGGGTGAGGATGTCGTACTGGCTGCCGAGGCGTTTCTGCAGCCGCGCCTCCTGCTCGGGGTCGAGATCGGCGGCATCGATCAGGTCGTAGAGGTCGGCGTTGAGGTTGGGATTGACGAGCTCCAGTTCCGGCGTGCGGTTGTCGTAGTAGAGGGGCACGGTGGCGCCGTCTTCCACCGCCTGCTGGAAGTCGTAGATCGACACGTAGTCGCCGAACACCTCGCGGGTGCGCTCTTCGCCGGCGATCAGGGGCGTGCCGGTGAAGGCGATGAACAGCGCTCTGGGCAAGGCGCCGCGCATGTTGAGAGCGAGGGTGTCGTACTGGCTGCGGTGGGCCTCGTCGGTGATCACGATCACGTCGGCGCGATCGCAGAGGGGTTCAGGGCTGCGGAACTTCTGGATCAGGGTGAACACGTAGCGGTGGTTGCCGCGCAGCAGGTCGGCCAAGTGGGCGCCACTGCTGGCGTGGCACTGGTCGGCTTCGGCACCGGCCAGGGCGCCGGCGGTTTTGAAGGTGGTGGCGATCTGGTCGTCGAGTTCGCTGCGGTCGGTCACGACCACGAAGGTCCAGTTGCCGGGGATGCGGCGCAGGATCTTCTGGGCGTAGAACACCATCGAGAAGCTCTTGCCGCTGCCCTGGGTCTGCCAGAACACGCCGGCGCGGCCGTGGCCGCGGGCGCGGGCCTCAAGGGAGGAGGCGATGGCGTTGTTGACGCCGAGGAACTGGTGGTTCTGGGCGAGGATCTTGATCAGCCCGCCGGTGCCTTCGCTGAACAGGGTGAAGTTCTCGATCAGATCGAGGAAGCGGGTTCGCTCGCAGGTGCCGCGCAGGGCCACCTCCAGCGACACGCGACGGGGTTCGTCTTCCCGCTCGATCCGCTTCCAGGCGAAGAAACGATCCCAATCGGCGGTGATCGATCCCACGCGGCTGTCGGTGCCATTGGAGGCGATCAGCAGGCCGTTGTACCAGTAGAGCTGGGGGATGTCGGTTTTGTGGGTGGCGATGTTGTCGTCGAAGGCGCGGCGGGCAGCCACGCCGGGCTTCTTGAGCTCGATGTTGAGCAGCGGCAGACCGTTCACGAAACCCACCAGATCGGGGCGGCGGGTGTAGAGGGAGCCGCTGATCCACAGCTGGCTCACGAGCAGGAAGTCGTTAGCCTCCGGCTGGTTCCAGTCGATCACGCGCAGGCGCTGGCTGGTGGTGCCGCCGTGGACGGGATCGGGGATCGAAACGGGAACGCCCTGGGTGATCAGGGTGTGGATCTCGCGGTTGGCGGCGGCGAGGCTCATGGCCGAGCGGTCGCGGCTGAGTTCGTCGATGGCGGCCTGCACTGCCTCGGCGGGCACGTCGGGGTTGAGCGCCACGAGCGCGGCGCGCAGGCGCGGCACGAGCACCACCTCGCCCTTGGTGTCGCGGCCGAGGGTGCCGCCGGGGCCGAAGGTTTCCTCCAGGGCACACAGCGTCTGCCAGCCGAGCTCCGCCAACAACCCGATGGCGGGCTGCTCCACGAGCTGGTCTTCGCTGTAGGGGTGGGGGGTCATGGCACCGGAACAGCTCCGGCCACCGAAGGCATCGCCTGGATCATCCAACGATGCCTACATTTGTGCAAGCTCTGGATTGGGCCATAAGCACTACCGGGACGCCCGACGATGCGCCGCGCGCATTAGCTCAGCATCAGCGCGCGAAGCGCCTGGCGGCCCCTGGGAGGCAGTGAACCCGCGCTGGAGCCGATCCCGACGCAAGGCAGTCGTGGCTCAGAAGGAAGGATGGATAGAAAAAACCTCTGAGCTGTGAGGCCGACATTCAGGCGATGCCAGACGGTGATTGCTGGGCAACCCGATAGAGAAACTCAGGGGCCAGATCAGCCCCATTGGGCCAGACGACCGTTTCGAGTTCGGGATCAACCCTCACCTCGTTGAAGACCTCAGGATTGGCCAGGGGCTCGAACATGGGTCCCCACAACTCTTGGGCCAAATCCACGGTACCGGCGGTCCCATCCAGGAAGCGCACCCAGAGGCAACGATTCGGAAGTGGCTTGACCTCTACAACTCTCGGGATCATGGCGCCTACTCCAGTGGGTCAATCCTAATCAGGGGTTGACGATTCTGAGCAAGGGCCCAGTCGCCCAGCAACTCCTCCTTATGGAGCAGGCGCCAATCCTCCACCAGACGCAAGGCTCTGGCACTGAGGAAGCCATCCATTACCTGGCCGTTGTCAATACGGATCACTGCTTGGTCCGATCCGTATTTCGCGTGGAAATGAGCAGGCGCATGATCGTTGTAGTACATGGCGATGATGATGCCAAAGAAGCGGGAGAGCTCGGGCATGACTTAGTTATTGCAGCTGCCTTGGCTTTGAGCAGAGATTTCCGGCAGGTCCTCCACATCGATCTGGCCAGAGAGCAGGCGCGGCAGCAGTAGGTCGCGGGTGCGGCGGAGGTTTTGGATTTGCAGGCCGAGAGTGCGTGCCTGATTGAGCATTGAACCAGCTATGTCCTGAAAGTCCTGCTGCAACTGGCGTGGAGGTATTAGTGCATCCAATCCGTGGATGTCATTGCGATTTAGTGTGGGTACTGCAGCACCAGAGTTGAACTGCTTTAAGTCAAGTGACAACAGAACGTAATAGGCGTAGAGGGGTTTGGCCTTCGGGAACTCCTTTACCCAAAGTGCCGTGTTTAGGGGCCAGAAATCCTCATGCACGTAGATCACACTGCCTATCGTGCCGGAGCGCCCGGTCACGACGCCAGGCCCTTTCACGATTGCTTTGTTGTGAAAGCCGGTCACTCCTGTAGCAGCGTAGATCGGCACTTCCCCTTCCACACGGTTGGCTTTCGGCAAATCAAAACCACGTTGAAGCACCAGCAGATCGTCCAAGCGTCCGACCTCCCACCCCTCCGGAATCTCCCCCAGAGGCGATGGCGCGAGGGGCACGGACTCATGGCCGGGGTAGCGGAAGTGGACGAACCACTCGCGGTAGAGGGCGTTGGCTATCGCCTCCAGGATCTTGATGCGCCGTTGGCTGTTCTCAATCAGCTCTTCGTAGGCCGACAGGATGCCCGCTATGCGGCGCTGGATGGGGGGGGGGGGGAGCGGGATTTCAATCCCTTCAATTTGGCTTCCGCTCATGTTT
>JBBASM010000015.1:0-87569 GCA_040399285.1 Prochlorococcaceae cyanobacterium | reverse complement strand
CCTGGCCGCTGCAGAAGCCACCCCCGTGGCTCTGACTGCCCCGGCGATTGGCTGATCGGTCCCGCCGGACTGATCTCAAGACGGAATTCCGAAAGCCCTCGCTGCAAGGCGGGGGCTTTTTGTTGCCGCCCTGGGGGAATGCGAGCCTGTTGCAGTCGCCGAGACGGGCTGCCTGGCAGTGGAAGGATCATTGTCCTATGTGCTGGGTTCGGACCCGGACGAACAGCAACGACTGCAGCTGCAGCATCGGCTCTGGCGACCGCTGGCCCAGGCGGGGTGGAAACGGGCAGGGCTTGGGCCAGGGATGGCCGCACTAGATCTGGGCAGTGGTCCTGGCTGGAGTGCGCTGGAGCTGGCCGAGCTGGTGGGGCCCAGCGGACGGGTGCTGGGCCTGGAGAAGGACGGCACCTATCTGGCCGCCGCCCAGGCGCTGGCAAAAGACCGCCAGCTGCCGCAGTTGCGCTTCCGGCAGCACGACCTCCAGCAGCACCCCCTGGAGCTTGAGCAGGGCTTTGATCTGGCCTGGTGCCGCTGGGTGGCGATGTTTCTGCACGACCTTGAGCCCCTGGTCGTCCAGCTGGAGCAGGCCCTGCGGCCTGGTGGCGTGGCCGTTTTCCACGAATACGTCCACTGGTCAACGTTCGGGCTGTACCCCAATGGGGCGATCCTGCAGCGCTTCGCGGCCGGCGTGCTCAGCAGCTTCCAAGCCAGCGGCGGCGATGCCGACGTGAACCGCCGACTGCCCTCGCTGCTGGCTGCTCGCGGCTTCCTGATCGAGGAGGTGCGGCCCCTGGCCAGCATGGGCGGGCCTGGCAGCTGGGTGGCCCAATGGCTGGAGCCCTTTGTGCGGGTCTACGGCCGGCGGCTGCAGGACATGGGGCTCTGGAGTGCCGCGGAAGCCAGCGAAGCCGACGCCGCCATGGCCGCCGCCCGCCGCGACCCCGGCAGCCTGTGGGTGGGGCCAACGGTGCTGGAACTGCTGGCGCGCCGTCCGGGGACCCCTGCGTAGGCTCGCTGAACAGGTACCTCCCCATGGGCAGCAGCTTCGGCCAGCTCTTTCGCATCAGCACCTTCGGCGAATCCCACGGCGGCGCCGTCGGTGTGATCGTGGAGGGCTGCCCGCCACGGCTTGCGCTCGATCTCGCAGCGATTCAGGCCGAGCTGGATCGGCGCAAGCCCGGCCAGAGCAGGATCACCACCCCCCGCAAGGAGGACGACCGGGTGGAGATCCTGAGCGGCCTGCTGGATGGCGTCACCCTGGGCACCCCGATCGCCATGGTGGTGCGCAACAAGGACCAGCGCCCCCAGGACTACAGGGAGATGGAGGTGGCCTTCCGCCCCTCCCATGCCGATGCCACCTACCAGGCCAAATACGGCATCCAGGCCCGCAGCGGCGGTGGACGAGCTTCGGCGCGCGAGACGATCGGCCGGGTGGCGGCGGGCGCCATCGCCAGGCAGCTGCTGGCCCGCGCCAACGGCACCGAGGTGATCGCCTGGGTGCGCCGCATCCACGACATCGAGGCGAGCGTTGATCCGACCGCTGTGAGCCGCGACGACGTGGAAGCCACCATCGTGCGCTGCCCCGATGGAGCAGTGGCCGAACGGATGATCGAGCGGATCGAGGCGATCGGCCGCGAGGGCGATTCCTGCGGCGGTGTGATCGAGTGCGTGGTGCGCAATCCACCGGTGGGCCTGGGCATGCCGGTGTTCGACAAACTGGAGGCGGATCTGGCCAAGGCGGTGATGTCACTGCCGGCCACCAAGGGCTTCGAGATCGGCTCCGGCTTCGCCGGCACCCTGCTCAGGGGCAGCGAACACAACGACGCCTTCCTGCCCACCGACGACGGCTCCCTGCACACCGCCACCAACAACTCCGGCGGCATCCAGGGCGGCATCAGCAACGGCGAGCCGATCGTGATCCGCGTGGCCTTCAAGCCCACCGCCACGATCCGCAAGCAGCAGGCCACGATCAACGCCGCCGGCGAGGCCACCACCCTGGCCGCCAAGGGCCGCCACGATCCCTGTGTGCTGCCGAGGGCGGTGCCGATGGTGGAAGCGATGGTGGCCCTGGTGCTGGCCGACCACCTGCTGCGTCAGCAGGGCCAGTGCAGTCTGTGGTGAGGGAGCTCAGCGAACAGAGCCCTCACCACAGGCTGCGCACATGGGCATAGGAGCGGATCTTGCTGTCGGCACTGACCAGCGGAATCGCCAGCGCTCGTGCCTGAGCCACCAGAAACCGAACCGCCGGGTGGGCGGCCAGCAGCGCAAGCCAGCGCTCCACATCAAGGCTGAGGGCGAGGCGTCCGCGATTCACCAGCATCGGCCACCTCCCAGCAGCTGATCGCGGACACCAGGAGCCCGGATGTCCCATCAGGGAGGCGGACGCTGTCGATCTCCTGATCGATGGCCTCCCGGGCCGCCGCGGAGAGTCGCTGATGATCCCCACCGGCCCACCAGATCAGGGCATGGGTGTCGAGCAGGATCACGCCAGGGCTTCCCAGTCGCTCTCCCCAACCGGCTCGAACGGTTCGTCAAAGCGGAGCACCGAGCCGCGCAACAGCTCAAGAGGATCAGCGTCGGCGTACCCAGGCGGCCGATAGGGCCGCACCTCGATGCTGGGCCGGGCGTGATCCGTCACCACCAGGGGCTCACCGCTTGCCTCCACCTGGCGGAACAGTTCAAGGGCATGGGCCTTGAAGTGGGATTTGGAAACCTGCCGTGGCGATCCGCTGCTGGCCCTTGAGGCGGGAGAGGCTTCCATCCAGCCAGAACGATGACCGTAGTCATCAAACAAGGTCAGCTGGCCGGAACACTCCCCTCCACCGTCCAGCCGGGTGGCGGCCACGATCCGCGCGCGGGCCCTGCTCACCACCATCCAGCACGGGGGGCGGGGAAGAGACCAGGCAGAACGCCTTGCTTCAGGTTGGTCCTGCGGCCGCCATGGGTGCATCCGCACTGGAGCAGTTCCCGGCCCCGCTCACCGCCGATGAGGTGTCCGCTGCTGGCCCGTCACGCTTTCACCGATCCTTGAGGCCGGCACGCCAATGGCCTTGGCCAGCCGGTACTGGCTCACACCCAGCGGCTGCAGGAACTCCTCCTGGATCGGTGCGGTCACCCCGCAGGGCCTCCAGCCGGTTGCCCGGTGGAGATCGGCAGGTCGTCCAGGCGTCCCGCGATCTACAGCTGCCTGAGCCTGCGGCGAGCCAGTCGTTCGGTGTCGGGACATCGGAACGAGCGGATCATCCACCCATCTTGGTTCCACCTGGCAGAACGGTTGCTGTCTGCAGGGCACAGGCTTGGCTGACGACGATCAACGCCCCCAGCAGCACGGCGGCCTGCGGCAGGTCAGGCAGCATCCCGTCGCTCATCGCCAGGCACGCCAACGCTCATTTCGACAGGAGATGGCTTGCTTCCAGGGGCGGCGCCGGGAAGCAACTGGGCCACCAGGGAAACTGGCACCCCCCCTTCTGAATTTGACGATCATTGATCAAAGTTCCAACGCATTTCGCTATTTAAAGGAGAGTGCGAATGATTGGCAAGACGTTCAAGCGGCTCCCGCCGGTTTCTGCGCTTGCTCTCGCTGCCAGTGCAGCTATGAATGCCGGCAACGCGCAAGCGATTCTGGTGTATGAATTTCTCGAGGAGGGTGCCGATGTTCGGCTGAATATTTCGGGCTCATTGACACTCCCCTCTCCTCCCGCATTCGATAGCTTTACCAGCACCACTACATCTATTCGTACTGGTGGGTCTTCCTTTAAAATTGCAGCTAATCCCTTAGGCGGTGCCATACGCCAGTACGACATAAGCGGTCCTGCTACCATCGGAACATCTTCAAGTGACGTTCCCCTTTCCAATTATATTGGCTCCGACCTTTGCATGAATCGTTTTTCTCTTAATCTTCCCGATGGCTACGTCTCAGGCAATTCCATTACTGGCACGGGCTTATTGGTAGGCCAAACACTCAACTCCCTCGGCCTGAATTCCACCACCCCTGGTGCTCTGCTCGGCACCTGGACCATCAACGACAGTACCGACTCGATCGAGGTTCGCATCGGTAGTGGCGCGGCCGCCGTTCCCGGCCCGCTGCCCCTGCTCGGCGCTGCTGCTGCCTTCGCCCACAGCCGCCGGCTGAGAGCGCGGCTGCGTGCCAGCTCCTCACCCCAGGCCTGAGGATTCGGCTTTCTTCTCCTCTGGCCCCGCCGCGGCGGGGCCTTGCTGTTGGTGGCTTCCCCCTGGCCAAATTCTGTCCATCTCCCCCCTGCTCCTCGCCATCCCCGGGAGCAACTTCAGCGGCCCCAGTTCGACCCGGCTGATCTCGGCCTGCCCCTGCCGCTGATCCGATCAAGAACAGAGCAGCGGGATCGTCTGCCGGCCATGGCGCCGATAGAAGAGGAGATCGCTGTCGATCGTCAGCCGCCAATCAGATCCGCTACAGGATCGCCTGAAGACGGTGCAGAAGGGGCCCCGGCTTCCTCGGAGACCTGCCGAAAAGCCAACAGCGCGCGACGCACCAGCTCCGACTTGCTCAACCGTCGTTGCAGGGCCTTGGCGGTGAGCAACCCGACACAGGATCAACTCCAGTACCTGTGGCCTGAAGGTATTCCAACGGTTGTGATCGATCGGCTCGGCCGCCCAGCGCCGCCAGCAGCTTCCGCCACTCCTCAGCCGCCTCCAGATCACCCAGACCCGATCCAAGCGCCACCGCATCCACCCCGGCGGCCAGCCAGGGCTGCACATCCGCCGGCGTGAGTCCGCCGGCAGCGATGCAGAAGGGCAAGGGGGAACCCAGCGGATCCCGCAGGCGTCGCCAGTGCTCCCTGCCGACGCTCACCGCCGGGAACAACTTCACGATCCGGCAGCCCAGCTGCCGGGCCCGGTGCACCTCGCTGGCCGTCATTACCCCGGGCACCAGGAGCAGGTCGCGCCGCAGAGCCTCCTGCAGCAGCTCCGCATCGAGCACGGGCGACACCGCGTAGCGGCAGCCGGCAGAGGCAGCCTCGTCCACCCCCTGCGGCTCGCACACCGAAGCAGCCCCGAGCTCCAGATCCGGGAAGCGCCCCCTGAGCTCCGCCATCTGGGCCACCCAGCCTACCTGCGGCTGCCAGGCGATCTCCACATGGATCAGCCCCAGGCTCTGCAACCTCTCCAGCATGGGAATGGCCTGCAGAGGTTCGGCCGGGCGCAGCACCACCAGCAAGGGCTGGCGGCGCAGGGAACGGAGCAGGGCGTCAGCGCATGCCATCCCCTGCTCCTGAATCGCCCATCCTGAACGGCTCAGGAATCAGACGTACTCGGCAACGCGCACGTCGCTGCGCACCAGCAGCTCCTGCAGCTCCTCGGCGTCCACGGTTTCGCGCTCCACCAGCATCTCGGCCAGCTCATCGAGCACGCTGCGGTTGTTGGTGAGCACGGCGGTGGCGCGGCGGTAGGCCTCCTCCACCAGCTGGCTCACCTCCTCATCGATGGTGGCGGCGGTCTCCTCGGAGAAGTCGCGCTCGGCGGCGATGTCGCGGCCGAGGAACATGCCCCCCTGGCTACGGCCCAGGGCCACCGGGCCAAGCTTTTCGCTCATGCCGAAACGGGTCACCATCTGGCGCGCCACCCGGGCCACCTGCTGCAGGTCGTTGGACGCGCCGGTGGTGACTTCGTCTTCCCCGTAGACGATCTCTTCAGCCACGCGGCCACCGAGGGCCACGGCCATCTGGTTCTGCAGGTAGGCGCGGGAATACAGGCCAGACTCCATCCGCTCCTCGGAGGGGGTGAAGAAGGTGAGGCCACCGGCGTTGCCGCGGGGAATGATCGAGATCTTCTGCACCGGGTCGTAGTCGGGCATCAGGGCGCCCACCAGGGCATGGCCGGCCTCGTGGTAAGCCACCAGGCGCTTGCGCTTCTCGCTCATCACCCGGTCCTTCTTCTCGGGGCCGGCCATCACCCGCTCGATGGCGTCGTTCACCTCATCCATCGAGATTTCGGTGAGCTGGCGGCGGGCGGCCAGGATCGCCGCCTCGTTGAGCAGGTTGGAGAGATCGGCGCCGGTGAAGCCGGGGGTGCGGCGCGCCACCTTGTCGAGGTCCACGTCCTTGGCCAGGGTCTTGCCGCGGGCGTGCACCTCGAGGATCTGCAGCCGGCCGCTGTAGTCGGGCCGGTCCACCACCACCTGGCGGTCGAAGCGACCGGGCCGCATCAGGGCCGCATCCAGCACATCGGGACGGTTGGTGGCCGCCACGATGATGATGCCCGTGTTGCCCTCGAAGCCATCCATCTCGGTGAGCAGCTGGTTGAGGGTCTGCTCGCGCTCGTCGTTGCCGCCGCCCAGTCCAGCGCCGCGCTGGCGGCCCACCGCGTCGATCTCGTCGATGAACACGATGCAGGGGGCATTCTTCTTGGCGTTCTCGAACAGGTCACGCACCCGGCTGGCGCCCACGCCCACGAACATCTCCACGAACTCCGAACCGGAGATGGAGAAGAAGGGCACGCCGGCCTCACCGGCCACGGCCTTGGCCAGCAGGGTCTTGCCGGTGCCGGGAGGGCCCACCAGCAGCACCCCCTTGGGAATCTTGGCGCCGACAGCCGTGAAGCGATCGGGGTTCTTGAGGAAGTCCACCACCTCGGTGAGCTCCAGCTTGGCCCCTTCAATGCCGGCCACATCGCCGAAGGTCACCTGGGTCTGGGGCTCCATCTGCACCCGGGCCTTGCTCTTGCCGAAGCTCATCGCCGGGTTGCCGCCGCCGCCCTGGGCGCGACGCAGCAGGAAGAACAGCCCCCCGAGCAACAGCAGCGGGAAGAACAGGCTGCCCACCGCCTGTTGCCAGGCCGCCGGCTCGCGGCTGGGCTGAACGGCGATGTCCACGTTGTGCTCGGTGAGGATCTTGAGCAGATCCTTGTCGGGGGCGAGGTTCACCACCGCCCGCTGGCCGCTGTTCTCCACCACCTGGGCCGTGCCCCGGTCGGGGGAGATCAGCACGCGGGAGATCTCGTTGGCCTGGACGGCCTCCACGAAATCGCTGTAGCGCAGGGTGCGCGGGGCGTTGGCAGGGTCAGGACGGTCCAGGAAGGCCGAGCCCACGGCGATCATCACGATCACCAGGAGCACGTACAGCCCCGCGTTGCGCCAGCGCTTGTTCACAGGCCTCGCCTCTGCTGAGAAAGAAGTAACAGAATGTTAACCGGGGCTCGGCCGCCTCAGGCGGCGGCGCGCAGCACCTCCACCACACTACGGAAGGCGAACCACTCGGGGATTTCCTCGCCGCCGCGCAGCATCTGGCGGAACTGGGTGCCGCTGAGCTTCTTCACGTGCAGGCCGCGGGCCTGGGCATGCTCGGCGGTGACATAGCCCTCTTCCTCGGTGTACACGAGGTTCAGCGAGGGCACGGTCTCCATGCCCAGCTCGGTGGCGTTGTCGCGGGCGAAATCCTGGGCCTGGTAGGGCCCGTAGAAGTCGTCGCCGCTGAGGGAGCTCTTGCAGCCGGCCATGTCGCGGCCGATGATGAAGTGGGTGCAGCCGTAGTTCTTGCGGATGATCATGTGCTGCAGGGCCTCCCGCGGGCCGGCCATGTGCATCGAGTAGGGTAGGTAGGCCCAGCGGATGCGCGGATTGGCCACCTCCTCCGCCAGCCGCTCGTAGGTCTGGAAGCGCACCTCACCGGCGATGTCGTCCTCCTGGGTGGGGCCGCAGGTGGGATGCACCAGCACCACCCCGTTCTCACTCACGTTGTCGGCGTGGAGGGCACGGGTGAACAGTTCGTAGTGGGCCCGGTGGATCGGGTTGCGGCACTGGAAGGCCACCACGCTCTCGCCGGCCGGCAGGGTGGAGCGCACCTCGGCCGGGGTCCTGCAGGGGAACACCCGCCGGGGCAGTTCCAGGCCCTGCACGCTGCCGCCCAGGTAAAAGCGACCGCGCTCGCCGGTGATCATGCGCACGGCTGGATGTTCGATCGAGGTGGTGCCGTAACACCCCTGGGCCTCACGGGCCTTGTCCGGCTCCCACTTGCTCTCCACCGTGAGCACCGCCAGCTCCTGGCCGCCGTAGGTGAGCAGCAGTCGCTCGCCGATGGCGATCGTGTCGTCGTCGCTGTCGAACACGATCGGCAGGCCGAACAGCAGGCCGCTGCTGGTGCGGTTGCCGGCGACGACGGCGTCATAGTCCTCCTGGTGCATGAAGCCACGCAGGGGGGAGAAGCCCCCCACCACCAGCAGCTCCACATCGCAGGCGTTGCGGTGGCTGCACTCCACGCGGCGATCGGCGCTGGCCCTCACCACGTCCCGATCCGACTCCGGCACCAGCAGGTCCACCAGGGTGCCGCCGTGGGGGGCGATCAGCCCGGAATGGGCGGTCTCGAGGGTGGTGTCCACAGCGGCCATCGGCGATTCAGGGAAAGAGATGCCGTGGATTCTCCCAGACCAGCCGCAGCACCCCTTTTTGCTGGCGCCAGCAAAAAGGGGGCCTGATCGGGCCCCCAGGGATCAGAACCTGAGCAGGGTGTGAACCGGGCCGGATGAATCAATCCGGCCGATTCGGAACAGGGAGATCAGACCTGCTCCAGGCGGCCGTACACCTGGCCGGTGATCTTCACGTCCACGGGATCCTTGGACCCCATGTCGGTGTCGGAGGGCTGGATGGCGGTGAACACGCCGGCGAACTCACCGGTGCTGGCGTCGACCTTGGTGATCGAGATCTCCATCTCGCCGGTGCCGTCGACGTAGCGCTTGATGTTCTCGCGCTCCAGGCCCTCGCTGTCGGCGCCGAGGCCGATCAGACCCTGGGTGTACTCCACCCCGGTGGTCAGACCGCGACCTTTGGGGTCGAGGAAGTTGGAGGTGCGGTAGCTGGGCACCCGATAGCTGCCGTTGAAGTCGGTGCTGGTGCTGATCGCCGCGCCCTCTGCGGTGGCGACGAGCTCCTTGCTGGAGAAGGTGAAGGGCACCTCCTCGCCGCCGGGCAGCAGCACGGTGATGATCTGGAAGTCGATGCCGCCTTCCTCCTTGAACTGGAGGCCGTCGGAGGTCACGGCCAAACCACCGGAGACCTGGTCGAGGCTGGTGGTGAAGCGGGTGAGGATCTTGCCGGGAACGAACTGGGCTTCCTGGCGCTTGTTCGCCGGCTCACCCTTCACATAGACCTCGGCGGGGTGCATGCAGATCTCCCGCAACTGGTACTGGCCGCCAGGGGTGAGCGCAATCGAGCCGCGGGCCGAATCCGGGAGGGTGGGGCAGTCGTTGGCCAGGCCGGTGTTGTGGATGTCGTCGTAGGTGAGCTGGGAGCGATCAACAGCCTTGGCCCCACCGCTGCAGGCGGTCACCAGGGTCAGACACAGCGCCAGCACAAGGGCCAGCAGAGGACGAAAACGCATGGAAGAACGCCGCAGAGGGGAGTCGAGGACTGGGCTGCAGCGGATCTTACCGGTGCAAAACCCCGTTTCCCCGTACCATGGCCGCGCTCTCAACAACCTGTATGCGAGAGCAACACCCCCAACAGGAGCAGGGCAGGCGATGGGTCTGAACGAGGGCCAGCAGCAGCAACTCCAGAGCGTGCTCGGCCAGCTCGACCACCTGGCGGGCGAACTGGACGGGGACCCGGAGGCCCTGCTGGCGCTGCTGCGCCAGGTGGAGCACCTGCACCGCCGCATCCAGGACGGGCCGTTCCGCAGCAGCCTGCCGGCCGACCGCAGCCAGCTGTTCACCCTGCTGCAGGGAATGGAAAAGAGTGGCGGCTGGCCCTACATCCCCAGGCTGCAGCTGCGCACCTTCATGGATCTGCTCCAGGGTGAGGATGCGGCGGAGCAGCACCCCCTGGCGGCCTGAGCAGCGCCCCCAGCGCTGACAGCAGCCGGTGGGCCAGCGCCAGCTTGCCGGTGGGTTCCAGCCTTTGCACCTGCTCGCCTGGACCGAGCAACCAGCCCTGGTTGGTCTCGCTGGCAAAGCCCGAGCCGGGCTGGTCGATCGGGTTGGCGAACAGCAGGTCGCAGCCCTTGCGCTGCCACTTGGTGCGGGCCTGGCCTGGCACATCGCCCGACTGGGCGGCGAAACCGAGGATCACCTGGCCTGGCACCCGGCTCGCCACCAGGCCGGCCAGCAGATCCGGCACCGGCTCCCAGCCCTCCCTGAGGCTGGCCTCCAGTTCCGTCTTGGCCAGCTTCTCCAGCAGCGGCTGGGCGCGGCGGTGGTCGGCCACGGCAGCCGCCATGGCGATCGCGTCGGCCGCGGGCTGGGCCAGGCCCAGGGCCCGCTCCATCTCGGCGGCGCTGGTGACAGGCCTGCAGGCCAGCCCCTCCAGCCAGGCGGAGGGAACGGCGAGGGGGCCGTGCACCAGGGTGACCTCAGCCCCGCGCAGACGGGCGGCCTGGGCCAGCAGCACTCCCATCCGCCCGGTGCTGGGGTTGGTGAGGCAGCGGGCGGGATCGAGGAATTCACGGGTGGGGCCGGCACTCACCAGCATGTGCCGGCCCTGCCAGTCCCGTTGGCAGCCCTGGAGGGCCAGGCTCTCGAGGGCCAGCAGCAGCAACGCCGGTTCGGCCATGCGGCCATCGCCCCGGCGATCACAGGCCAGCACTCCGGCCGCCGGGCCCAGGGGCAGCACCCCCGGCCAGCGCTGCAGCTCCTGCCAGTTGGCCCGCACCGCCGGGGCCGACCACATGCTGGTGTTCATCGCCGCCGCCGCCAGCACCGGGGCCTCACAGGCCAGCAGGGTGCTGGCCAGCAGGCTGTCGCCCAGGCCGTGCACCCAGCGGCCCAGGCTGGTGGCACTGAGGGGAGCCAGCAGCACCAGCTCCGCCCACTCCGCCAGCTCCACATGCAGGGGCCGGGGCGCCTGGTGACACCACTGGTCGGCATCCAGGTGGCAGGGGTGGCGGCTGAGGCAGGCCAGGGCCTCGGCACTCACCAGCCGGGCCGCGCTGGGGGTGAGCACACAGCGCACGTGGGCCCCGCGCTGGGCCAGGGCACTCACCACCAGCGGCAGCTTCACCGCGGCGATGCTGCCGCTGATGCCCACGAGAATCCGCCGGCCGGCCAGGGGATCGGCGGGGCCGGGCGGTTCAGTCTTCATCAAAAGGTTCCTGGTCCACCAGATGGAGATAGGGCCGGGCCAGTTCGGGGCGGTGGATCGCCAGGGCCCGCATCAGGTGCCAGTCGGCCAGGCCGTCGAAGGGGCTGGGGTAGTCGTCCTCATCCAGGCGGCGGGCCAGCTCGGCGGTGCTGGCCTCATCGAAGGCGGCCAGCTGATCCGGGGTGATGGACACGGACATCGACGGAGGGCAACGCGGGAACGGCGGCAGGGCGGCAGCGGTGAGACGCCGGCCCCACGATCATGAATCAGGCCTGCGGCAGCCGGGGTGATCAGCAGAACTCTGGATGGGCCGGCCGGGGAGGCCTGAGCCGAATCCAAACCGGTTTGGCCAGCAGAACAAGGGTGCTGCACAAAGCCCGGGTGGCCCTGCAGAATGACCAACTGAGGGGATTTAGCTCAGCTGGTAGAGCGCTGCGATCGCACCGCAGAGGTCAGGGGTTCGAGTCCCCTAATCTCCATCCTGTTGACAGGCATCCAGGTTCCGACCTGGCAAGCGATGAACTGGACAGATGCTGCCCAGGCCCGTCTGAAGGAGATTCCTTTCTTCGTGCGGCCGGCCGTACGCCGGCGCATCGAAAGCCTGGCCGTGGAAGCCAACCTGCAGACCATCGACGAGGCCTTCTACGAGCAGGCCAAGGCCCGGTTCGGCCAGGCCTAGCCCGCTGATGGGGTAAAAGGGAAGCAACCTTGAACCTCCTTCATGTCGCAATCGAAACGCGAACAGGTGGTGAGCCACCTCCGTTACATCCGCCAGGAACTCCGGGAAATGCATCAGGGTGTGATGGATGATGGCCTCCTGCCGGAGGCCGGCGAGGTGAGGGGTGTGATGGCCCAGATGGAAGCTCTGCTGGAGCTGCTGGAGGGCAAGACCAGCCGCAAGAAGGACAGCGAGGTCTGAGATTGAGGGCGGAGACACCAGCCAGGGGCGTCAAGGCCCCGCTGGGACGCTCTCCAAAACGGCCCGCCCCCCTTGCCGCAGCAGATCCTCAGCGCTTTGCTTGCGGAGTCCCCATCACCCGGCCCGGGCCTCGAGCTCCGGGCTTTTTTATTGGGATCCCCTATCTGTAGCGGTATTTGGCTGCCGAAACTCCAGAGATGGTGTAGACAGTTGTCGGCAGGGCCGGGCCGGGTGATGGGGATCACCTCTTTCCTGACCCTGCCACCCCCTTCCCCGAGCAGCCAGTCCCGAGGTCGATGCGCTCGCCCACCGGCATGACCTCCAGCCTGGAACGCTCCACCCGGCGGCAGCCTGCCTTCCAGCAGACCCGCTTCCAGCGGCAGCTGGTGAACGCCGGCGACCAGCTGGTGCGCTGGGCGGGCAATCCGTGGCGACGCGGGTCGCTGCAGCTGATCACCCTGCTGCTGAGCTTCTCGCTGGGGGGCGTGGTGGCCTCCATTGCCGGCCAGATCGGCCAGATCGATCCGATCGGTGCCCTGCTGTGCGTGCTCACGATGGAGTGGGCCGTGCGGGCCCGGGGCCGACTGCGCCGGCGCCAGGGCGACCGGCTACCGCTGCAGCTGCTGGACATGGCCCGGATCGGCCTGCTCTACGGACTCCTGCTGGACGGCTTCAAGCTGTTGTGAGCCCCCCGGCAAGCAGATAGAGCAGGGCCATCCGCACCGGAATGCCGTTGCGCACCTGCTCCTCCACCAGGCTCAGCTGCGGATCCGCCAGCAGGGCCCCGCTGAGCTCCACCCCCTGGTTCACCGGCCCAGGATGCAGCACCGGCACCGGCCGACCACAGAGGCCCAGCCGCGCGTGGCTCAGCCCAAACTGGGCCTGATAGCTGGCCAGCGACGTGAGCAGATGCTGGTGCATGCGCTCCTTCTGCAGCCGCAGCGTCATCACCGCATCGGCACCGGGCAGGGCCTCCTCCAGGCTGCGCAGCAGCCGCACCGGCCCCCGCTCTGCCACCGGATCCCTGCTCTGCCCGGGCGGCGGTGCCGCCACGAAGGCCGCGAAACAATCCGGCAGCAGGCTGGGCGGCCCACACAGCACCACCTCGGCCCCGCAGGCGGTGAGGGCCCAGAGGTTGGAGCGGGCCACCCGGGAGTGCAGCACATCGCCCACGATCACCACCCGCCTGCCGTGCAGGGCCTCGGGGGTGGGCGCCGCGGGGTTGAAGTGGCGGGCCAGGGTGAACAGATCGAGCAGGCCCTGGCTGGGGTGGCTGTGCAGCCCATCGCCGGCATTCAGAACCGCCACCCGCTCGCCGGCAGCGTCGAGCTGCTCGGCCAGGCCCTGGGGCACGCCGGCGCAGCGGTGGCGCACCACCAGCAGTTCGGCCCCCATCGCCACATAGGTGCGGGCCGTGTCGAGCAGGCTCTCGCCCTTGCTCAGGGAACTGGACGATGGCGCGAAGTTCTGCACATCGGCCGACAGCCGCTTGGCCGCCAGCTCGAAGCTGCTGCGGGTGCGGGTGCTGGGTTCAAAGAACAGGCTGGTCATCAGCCGGCCCTGCAGGGCCGGCAGTTTGCGGGCGCCGGCCGTGGGCATCACCCGGAAGCGCTGGGCCAGCTCCAGCACGGTGGCGAAGTCCGCGAGCGAGAAGGCCGCCAGATCGATCACATGGCGGTGACTCCAGTTGCTCAAGGCATGCCGGTGGGAACAGCTTCAGGCTAGTGGGAGGGGCTGCACCAGGCACCCTCCGGCGCCGCTGGCTGGCGGTCGCCCCGGGCCCGCCGGCTCACGCTGCGGCTGGAGCGCAGATACCAGCGCCAGGGCAGCTCCTGGCCCCGGCTGATGCCGATGCGGCCAGTCTGCATCAGATCACCGGGGCCGAGGCGGGCGAGCTGTGCCGGACGAGGAGCCAGCCAGAGCCCCTGATCCGGATCGGCTGGCCGTCCGTCAGCGCCGCGATCGATGCCGAAGCGCCGCGCCAGCAGCGCCGGGCCGGCCGCCACCCGTTCCGGCTCCCCGGGCAGCGCAGCCGCCCGCAGCAACACGCCGTTGGCCCAGTCGGCGCGATCGGTCACCACATTCACGCAGTGGTGAATGCCATAGCTCACATACACATACCAATGCCCTGGCTCACCAAACAGCGTTTCGTTGCTGGGGCTGCGGCGGCGGTAGCCGTGGCAGGCGGGCTCCTCCTGGGAATACGCCTCCGTTTCCACAAGTACGCCCCACAGCAGCTCACCATCCGCTTGGCGCTTCACCAGCAGGCAGCCGATCAGCTCGGGGGCAACCCGCTCGGCGGGGCGGGCGAAGAAGCGGCGGGGGAGGGCCGGCAGGTGGCTGGGTTGTGACAGGCCGGGACCCACGCAGCGCAACTGCCGCTGACAAGGCGGCCAAAGGGGGCTATCACGATGGCATCCGTCTCCCCCTTTCCATGTCTTCATCCGGCCTGCAGGGTCTGCTCAAAGCCGCCTCCGACGATCCTGAACTGGAAGCCAGCCTCAAGGCCCCGGATGCGGATGTGGTGACGATTGCCGCGGCCGCCGGCTTCACGATCACGGCCGAGGAGTTCGCCAATGCCCTGGAAGCCTGGGAGAATTGGCGGATCACCAGCATCCACGACAGGGAGGACTGAGGCCCATGGAAAGCAGCGGTTTCAACCTGGGCACCGTTCTGGTGTTCGGCAGTGGCCTGTTCGTGCTGGCCACCCTGTTCTTCGGCACCAAGGGCGGCTACTACGACAGCGACGACTACGACGGCAACGGCACGGCCCACTGAGACCTGGCCCTCAGCCACTGAGCCGCTCGGCCTCCGGGCAGTCATCTGCGGTGGGCAGCTCCTCACCCGGGCTGCGGCACACATACGAGAGGCGCGTGCTCACGGCACCGATCGAGTCGAGCCGCACGCTCTCCTCCCAGCTGTGGCTCTCGTCGTCGTCCTCGGCGTCGTAGCGGAGAGTGACCAGATCCCCTTCGATCTCCACCACCAGCGCCTCTTCGATCCAGCGCTGCTGGTCCCGCAGAAACACCCACACGGGGCGGCGCTCGGCACAGAACTGATAGAGCTTGCGGTGCAGCATGGGCGCCACGGGCTCAGCTCGCTGCAGCAACTCTAGGCAGCACCCACCGGGGTGCCGCTGTTCAGAATGATCCCTTGGCTTCAGCCCGTCCCTTCCATCCCGCCCCATGGCCTGCGACACCGAAGCGATCCGCCTGCAGCTGCGCAGCTGGCCGGAGGTGGAGGAGTACCTCAGCCGCTGCAAGGGGGTGATCGTGCCCCTGGGCTCCACCGAGCAGCACGGACCCACCGGCGCCATCGGCACCGATGCCCTCACCGCCGAGGCCGTGGCCCTGGAGGTGGGACGCCGCTGCAGCGTGCTGGTGACCCCGGCCCAGGCCTTCGGCATGGCGGAGCACCACCTCGGCTTTGCCGGCACGATCAGCCTGCAGCCCGCCACCCTGCTGGCGGTGGTGCACGACCTGGTGCTGTCACTGGCGGGGCACGGCTTTGAGCGGATCTTCTTCATCAACGGCCACGGCGGCAACATCGCCACCACCAAGGCCGCCTTCGCCCAGGCCTACGCCACGGCCAGCAGTCGGGGCCTGCCCCAGGCCGGGCGGCTGCGCTGCCGCCTGGCCAACTGGTTCATGGCTGGAGCCGCCATGAACCTGGCCCGCGAGCTCTATGGCGATCGCGAAGGCCACCACGCCACCCCCAGTGAGATCGCCATCACCCTCCATCTCGAACCGAGCCTGCTGGAGAAGCAGCGTCCCCTGCCCGAACCCGCAGCCGCGGGCCCGATCCACGGCCCGGCGGACTTCCGCCGCCGCCATCCCGATGGACGGATGGGCTCCGACCCCTTCCTGGCCCAGCCGGAGCATGGCGTCCGCTTTCTGGACGTGGCCGCCACGGCGCTCAGCCAGGATCTGGAGCGGTTCCTGGCCGAGGACGCCGGGGAGGCGGCCTGAGCCGAAGCAGGGTTAGTTTCGAGCTTCATCTCCGCAACCGACGCCGCCGCATGAGCAAGATCACCGCCGAGGACGTGCGCAAGGTGGCCCAGCTGGCCCGCCTCGACCTGCCGGAGGAGAAAATCGCCACCTACACCAGCCAGCTGGAGCGCATCCTGGAGTATGTGGCCCACCTGGAAGCGGTGGACACCGAGGGCGTCCCCGCCACCACGCGAGCGGTGGAAGTGGTGAACGTGAGCCGGGACGACCGGATCGAGCCCACCCCCGTGCGCGAGCAGCTGCTCGACCTGGCGCCCCAGAGGGAGGGGGATTTCTTCCGGGTGCCCCGCATCCTGGGCGAGCAGGGTTGAGCGGGCTCAGCGCTGGGGCGAGACCGCCGTGCGGTGCAGCAGGTGCAGCACCCGGCGGCGGGCATGGCGGGACGGCATCAGGGCAGCCAGGGGCCTGAGGCGACTGCGGCGCTTCTTGTGGCTGCGCACCCCCAGCAGGATGTCGTAGAGGAAGTTGAAACCATCGCTGCGGGATTCAAACAATCCCAGCCGCTGCGGCGAGCCCTTGGCGTCGAGGAGATCCTTGGTGGCGTGATAGGCGGGCTGGTACTCAAACCAGGGGATGGAGGGCCAGAGGTGGTGCACCAGGTGATAGTTCTGACCCATGATCAGCAGGTTCATCAAACGGCCGGGATACACCCGGGCGTTATGCCAGCGATTGCGCGACTGGAAGGGGCGATGGGGCAGATAGTCGAAGAACAGGCCCAGGGTCACGCCCACCATCAGGGCCGGGGCAAACCAGCAATTGAACACAAAGGGCAGGAATCCATAGCGGGCCGCAGCGATCACGATGGCAATGAACACTCCGCGGGCGATGCCCCACTCCAACAGCTCATAGCGGCGCCAGAGGCGGCGGCGAAAGAAGAACACCTCGTGATAGAAAAACCGGGGCGCGATCAACCACAGGGGCCCGAATGTGCTCACGATGTGATCAGGGTCGTTCCGGGGATCGTTCACATGGGCGTGGTGCTGCAGATGCACCCGGGTGAACACGGGAAAGGAGAAGCCCAGCAGCAGGGCCGCCCCATGGCCCATGCAGGCATTCCAGAAGCGGTTGGGGTGGGCGGCGTTGTGGCAGGCGTCGTGGATCACCGTGCCCTCCAGATGGAGCGCCAGAAAACCACTGAGCAGCAACACCGGCAGGGGCCACTGGCCCACGAACCAGCCCCAGATGGTGAGGGCGGCCAGGCCGTAGCCGATCAGGAACAGCCCCACCGTGGGGTTCCAGGGCCCAGGGGGGTCCAGGAATTCCCTGGGCACCGAGCGGTGCGGGGCTGCAACCGAAGCCTGAGACATGGAGCCGGTGAACCCGCCGAGGCCGAAACGACCTGCAACTTAGGCAAGGGTCCGATCCGGCCGGGAGCGCAGCTGAAGCAGTGAATGCCCACCGGGGGACTTGAACCCCCACGACCGAAGCCACTGGTACCTAAAACCAGCGCGTCTACCAATTCCGCCAGGTGGGCAGCGGCTGAACTCTAGGCACCGGCCCAGAATGGGGCTGATCCGCTGAAGGCCATGCTGGCGATTCTGGGAGGTGCCCTGGCCCTGGTGATCGGCCTGGCGGTGCTGCTGCTGCCCCTGTTGCTGCCGGAGCTGAGCCGGGCCCGCGATGCCGTGTGGGGAGCCGTGGTGCTGCTGCTGGGGCTGGTGCTGGTGACCAGTGCCGAGCGGCTGCGGGGGGCGCCGATGCTGGGCGTGCTCTGCGGCGGCCTGCTGATCGGCCGGCTGAGCGTGGAAGTGGCCCAGGCGCGCTGGCGCCAGCTCAGCGAGCAGGAGCAGCAACGGCTGTGGTCTGCGGAGCGCTGGCAGACCGCCCTGCAGCAGTTCAGCGCCACCGCCGCCCGGCTGCCCGCCCTGGTGAGCCAGGTCAGCCAGGGCCTCCTCGCCTGGTGGCATGAACGCAGGCAGCCCAAGCAGAGCGGCAAGCGCTGGGTGCGCCCTGAACCCACGGCCGAAGCTGCTGCAACTTCGCCCGAGCCAGCCCCTGCCACACCAGCCTCTGCCACAAGCGAGGCAACGGAGCCCGCCACCTCACCCGGAGCTGGAACAGCCGAGGTGGCAGCGCCGGCTGCCGTGGTGGCCTCGTTCACGGAACTCGACGCGCTGATCACCGCCGCCCATGGGGAAGGGCCCCCGGAGCCAACCGGCGAAGCGGGATAATCGCCCCTTGCTGCCCCCGGCGCCGTGACCGCCAGCTCTGCGCCTGCCGCGTCCGAGCAACCGTCCTACAAGGACACGCTCAACCTGCTGCAGACCGGCTTCGGCATGCGGGCCAACGCCAAGGTGCGCGAGCCGGAGATCCAGGCCTTCTGGGCTGAGCAGCGGATCTACCAGCGGCTCAGCCAGCACAACCGCGGCGGCACCTTCACCCTGCACGACGGCCCCCCCTACGCCAACGGGGCCCTGCACGTGGGCCACGCCCTCAACAAGATCCTCAAGGACATCATCAACAAGACCGCCCTGCTGCAGGGCAAGCGGGCGCGCTTCGTGCCGGGCTGGGACTGCCACGGCCTGCCGATCGAGCTGAAGGTGCTGCAGGGCCTCAAGAGCGCCGAGAGGGCGGAACTCACCCCGCTGAGCCTGCGCCGGAAGGCCCATGCCTACGCGCTCGAGCAGGTGGAGCTGCAGAAGGCCGGCTTCCGCCGCTGGGGCATCTGGGGCGACTGGGACCAGCCCTACCTCACCCTGCAGAAGGGCTACGAAGCGGCCCAGATCGGCGTGTTCGGGGCGATGGTGCTGGCCGGCCACATCTACCGGGGCCTCAAGCCGGTGCACTGGAGCCCCAGCTCGCGCACGGCCCTGGCAGAGGCCGAGCTCGAATACCCCGACGGCCACACCTCTCCGAGCGTGTTCGTGGCCTTCCCGGTGGTGGAGCTGGTCGAAGGCCTGGCCGCCCAGCTGGGCGCCACCGACCTGAGCCCGGAGGCGGCCACCGCCCCCGGCGGCCTGGCGGTGGCGATCTGGACCACCACCCCCTGGACCCTGCCGGCCAACCTGGCGGTGTCGGTGAACGAGCGGCTCGACTACTCCATCTGCTCCGTGAGCCCCCGCGGTGAGAGCGCCACCCCCGCCACCAGCCACCTGGTGGTGGCTGCAGAGCTGCGCGAGAGCCTGCAGGGCAGCCTGGGCCTGGAGCTCACCCCGCTGCTCACGGTGAAGGGCGCCGCACTGGAGGGGATCGTCTACCGCCACCCGCTGCTGGAGCGCACCGGCGCCGTGGTGATCGGCGGCGACACCATCACCACCGAAGCCGGCACCGGCCTGGTGCACACCGCGCCCGGCCACGGCGTGGACGACTTCAACACCGGCCGCAAATACAACCTGCCGGTGCTCTGCCCGGTGGATGAGGCGGGCAATCTCACGGAAGAAGCGGGCCCGTTTGCCGGCACCAACGTGCTCAAGGACGCCAACCCCACGATCATCGAGGCGTTGGAGGGCACCGGCCTGCTGCTCAAGCAGGAGCGCTACGAACACCGCTACCCCTACGACTGGCGCACCAAGAAGCCCACGATCTTCCGCGCCACCGAGCAGTGGTTCGCCTCGGTGGAGGGCTTCCGCGCCGCGGCTCTTGAGGCCATCGCCCAGGTGGAGTGGCTGCCAGCCAGCGGCCGCAACCGCATCGAGGCCATGGTGAGCGAGCGGGGCGACTGGTGCATCAGCCGCCAGCGCACCTGGGGTGTGCCGATCCCGGTTTTTTATCACCGCGAAACCGGTGAGGTACTGCTCAATGAGGTCACCCTCAGTCACATCCAGGGCCTGATCGCCGAGCACGGCGGCGACGTGTGGTGGGAGCGCGACGAAGCAGGCCTGCTGCCAGCGGAGTACACCGCCGAAGCGGCGCAATGGCGCAAGGGCACCGACACCATGGACGTGTGGTTCGATTCCGGCTCCTCCTGGGCCGGCGTGCTGGGCGGGATCGCGGGCGGTGAGAGTCGTGCCCCCGAACTCCACTACCCCGCCGACCTCTATCTCGAAGGGAGCGATCAGCACCGCGGCTGGTTCCAGAGCAGCCTGCTCACCTCGGTGGCCGTCAACGGCCACGCCCCCTACAGGCGGGTGCTCACCCACGGCTTCACCCTCGACGAGAAGGGCCGCAAGATGAGCAAATCCCTCGGCAACGTGGTTGACCCCGCGGTGCTCGTGGAGGGCGGGAAAAACGAAAAGCAGGATCCCGCCTATGGCGCCGATGTGTTGCGCCTCTGGGTGAGCTCGGTGGACTACTCCGCCGATGTTCCCCTGGGCCCGGGGATCGTGAAGCAACTGGCGGATGTGTACCGCAAGGTGCGCAACACCGCCCGCTACCTGCTGGGCAACCTGCATGACTTCGACCCGCGCCCCCAGGCCGAGGGGGGCGATGCGGTGCCCGTCGCCGAGCTGCCGCTGCTGGACCAGTGGATGTTGCAGCGCACCGCCGCCCTGATCGATGCCGTGACGGGCGACTTCGAGCGCTTCGAGTTCTACCGCTTCTTCCAGGCGCTGCAGAACTTCTGCGTGGTGGATCTCTCCAACGTGTACCTCGACATCGCCAAGGACCGCCTCTACGTGAGCGGCGCCGGCGACTTCCGGCGCCGCAGCTGCCAGACGGTGCTCAGCCTGGTGGTGGAGCGCCTGGCCGGCCTGATCGCGCCGGTGCTCTGCCACATGGCCGAGGACATCTGGCAGAACCTGCCCTACCCAGTGGCCGAGGCCTCGGTGTTCGAGCGGGGCTGGCCAACCGCTCCGGACACCTGGCGCCGCCCGGAGCTGGAGCCACCGATGGCCACCATCCTTGAGCTGCGGGCCCTGGTGAACCGCCAGTTGGAGAACTGCCGCAAGCAGGGCGGCAAGGGCAGCGCGGAACCTGACCTGGGGATCGGCGCGTCCCTGGAAGCCCAGGTGCAGATCGCCCTGGCGGACGACGAGCACACGGCAGAGCTTGAGCAGGCCCTGGGCTGGCTGGCCGGATCGCCCCATCCCGGCATCGACAACCTCACCGACTGGCTGCTGGTGTCGGCCCTGCGCATCGGCGGGGAGCCCCCGGAGGCCGTGCTGGCCGAGGCCTGTGCAGCTGGGGTGACCGTGCGGGTGGCCCGGGCCGACGGCCAGAAATGCGAGCGTTGCTGGCACTACGCCACCGACATCGGCCAGCACCGCAGCCACCCCAGCCTCTGCGGGCGCTGTGCGGCGGTGCTGGAGGCCTGATCAGCCCCAGCAAACGCCCCCTGCCATCCCGCTCAGCCCATGGCCCAGCCCGTGTGCGCCACCGAACTGATTCGGCAGCTGCAGCTGCTGCCCCATCCGGAAGGCGGCCACTTCCGCGAGACCTACCGCGCCGGCCTCCTGGTGCGGACCCCCTGGGGGGAGCGGGCGGCCAGCACCGCCATCCACTACCTGCTGCGCGAGGGAGAATGGTCGTGCTGGCACAGGATCCGCTCCGATGAGGCCTGGCACCACCATGGCGGTGGCAGCCTCCTGCTGTATGCGATCAGCCCGTCCGGCGGAGCAGAGCTGACCCGCTTGGGGCTGGATCTGGAGGCCGGTGAGCGTCCCCAGCACGTGGTGCCGGCGGGTCACTGGTTCGCCGCCACGCCGGCCCCCGAGAGCGCCTGGAGCCTGCTCAGCTGCACGGTGGCGCCAGGGTTCGACTTCGCCGATTTCGAACTGGCCAGCGCCTCCCAGCTCCCCGGCGAACGCCAGGCGATCGAGCTGATCTGCCCCCAATGGCGCCGCTATCTGGCTGGATCCCCAGCAGTATCCCAGGGACCCTCAGAGCCAGGCTGAGGGCTGCAGATAGGCCTGCGGATCGCTGCCCGCGGCCAGCACCTGCTCGGCCGAGGGGTTGAGCGGGCCAGCCAGCAACTCGGCCCTGCCCAGCTCAACCCCCTCAGGCAGGAGGGGCTGATCGGGATCAAAGGCGGTGGGATGGGTGGTGCTGCTCGAGAACCCCCGGAAGATCAGCAGTTCGTAGGGCTCCGGGGCGGAACCCACCGCAACCAGCTCGCCGCGCAGGCGCAGCACCCGGTCGGGGCGGCCACGGCTGATGGCCTCCAGCCCGCTGAGCAGATCGTTGGCGGACGCCACCATTCAGAAATCCCCGGCCACCCGGCCAAGCTTGGGCAGGCGCACAAGCAGCCACTGGACCAGGCCCACCACGTAGGCCAGCAGGCCCACGTAGCCGATGAAGGCGGCCACCCCCGGCGTCCACTGGCCACCGAACACGAAGTCGAACACCGTTTCCAGGTGCTGGTGCAGTGCAGACGGCGGCTGCAGCCACACCGCACAGCGGGGACTGGCCATGCGGGCCCCGTCCATGCACGCCAGGGCTGTGGCGCCGAGGGCGGCGCCGATCACCGCCCAGAAGCTCACCCCCCAGCGCCAGATGCGCACCGTAAGGGGCAGCGGACGCCAGGGCGGCAGGTCGGCCAGTTCCTCGTTGAGATCCACCCAGAACCACAGGCTCACCAGCACCAGCAGGGGCGCCAGCACCAGGAGCACAAAGCCGATCGGCCGCCGGTCGCTGAGCAGCAGATCGGCGATCAGCAGCAGGCTGGCCACCTTCCAGTAGATCGCGAGCAGGCGCAGCAGGGCCGCCTCCCGTTTCAACGCCGCCCACACCAGCAGCACCAGGGGCACGCCCACGCTGAACAACACCGCAACGTGCAGGGCGATCCACACCAGGGATCGGTAGAGCGAGTCCGGCACGGCTGGGGGTACGGGAAGTCGCCATTATCCGCACGCCACCGCAGGCGATAGGGTCCAGGCCATGGCTGCATTCCCCCTGCCCGACTGGCTCAGGCGTCCCGCCAGCTCTCCCCAGGCCTGGTGCCGCACGGCCCTGGCCAGCGAACCCTCGCTGGAGGCCTGTGTGGACGCCGTCCACCGCCAGCTGGACGGCGCGGAGACGGCCGATCTGGCCCTGGTGTTCGTGTCGGCCAGCTTCGCCAGCGACCTGCCCCGCCTGCTGCCCCTGTTGCGCCAGCGGCTGCAGGCCAGCCACTGGCTGGGCTGTGTGGCCGGCGGCGTGATCGGCACCGCACCGCAGCAGCCGGCCCGGGAACTGGAGCAGCAGCCAGCCCTGAGTGTGGCGCTGCTGCGCCTGCCCGGCGCCCGGATCCAGCCCTTCGCGATCCCGCCCGGCGCTTGGCCGGATCTGGATGGGCCAGCCGATCCCTGGCGGGCTCTGGTGGGCGCCACAGCCGAGAGCAGCGCGCATTCGATGCTGCTGCTGATCGATCCGGGCTGCGAGGGCATCAACGACCTGATCGCGGGGCTGGACTATGCCTGCCCGGCAGCGGTGAAGTTGGGCGGCATCGCCTGTCCCCACAGCGCCCCACACCACTCCCTGCTGTTCGACCAGGACGTGTGCGGTGGCGCCGTGGGCTGCCTGATCGACGGGGCCTGGGGGCTGGATCCGGTGGTGGCCCAGGGGTGCCGGCCGATCGGTCCGGTGTTCGAGGTGGAGCAGGCCCAGCGCAACGTGGTGCTGGAGGTGAGCGTGGGCAACCAGCGCCAGTCCCCTGTGGCGGCCCTGCAGGCGATCCTCACCGACCTCTCCCCCCAGGAACGGGAGCAGGTGAAGAACTCCCTGTTCCTGGGGGTGGGCCGCGACAGCTTCAGCCTGGAGCCGGGCCAGGCGGAGCAGGCTTCGGCATTCCTGGTCCGCAACCTGGTGGGGGTCGATCCCCGCAACGGGGCCGTGGCGGTGGCTGAGCGGATGCGCGTGGGCCAGCAGGTGCAGTTCCAGCTGCGGGATGGCGCCACCTCCAACCAGGAGCTGCGCCAGTTGCTGCAACGCCAGCAGCAGGAGCGACCGGCCCCCCTCGCGGGCCTCCTGTTCGCCTGCCTGGGCCGGGGCAGCGGCCTCTATGGCCATGCCGACGGGGATGTGGGCGTCTGCCAGGACCTGTTCGGCGACCTGCCGCTGGCGGGTGCCTTCTGCAACGGAGAAGTGGGTCCGGTGGCCGGCGCCACCCACCTGCATGGCTACACGGCCAGCTGGGCCTTCGTGGTGCCCCGCGACCAGCCCGATCCGGCCTGATGGTGCGCCAGCACGTCAATCCGCTCAGCCGCTTCTTCCAGCAGCCCCTGCAGCTGCCCCGGCCCGAGGCGCTGTTCGCCCAGCCGGATCGGCCGATTCACCTGGATATCGGCTGCGCCCGCGGCCGCTTCCTGCTGGCCCTGGCCCAGGCCGAACCCCAGCGCAACTACCTGGGCGTGGAGATCCGCCGGGCCCTGGTGGCCGCGGCCGAGGCCGACCGCCAGGCCCTGGGGCTGGAGCATCTCAGCTACCTGTTCTGCAACGCCAACGTGAGCCTGGAGCAGTGGCTGGGCCAGCTCCCCGCCGGCCAGCTGGAACGGGTGTCGATTCAGTTTCCCGATCCCTGGTTCAAGACCAAGCACCACAAGCGCCGGGTGCTGCAACCCCGGCTGCTGCTGGCCCTGGCCGCCGCCCTGGCCCCCGGGCGGGAGCTGTTCCTGCAGAGCGACGTGCTGGCGGTGATCGAACCGATGGTGACGCTGGTGGAGGCCAGCGGCTGCTTCAGGCGGCCGCCGCAGGACGAACGCCCCTGGCGCTCCAGCAACCCCCTGCCCGTGCCGACGGAACGGGAAACGTACGTGCTGGGCAAGGATCTGCGGGTGTTCCGGGTGCTCTATCGGCGCAATGCCCTGCCGCCGCCGACCCTGGCGCTGCTGGAGGAACGGCTCGGGGCCACCGATAATCCCGGCTGAAGCCAGCCAGGCCATCCGTGGGCGATTCAGCCATCTCCTCCTCCCCCCCCTTCTTGCTCCGCTGGCAGGGTCTGCTGGCTGCAGCGCCAGCCGGCCCCCTCAGCCGCCATCTGCTCACCATCAGCGGCGTGGTGCTCTGCGCCCTGATGGCGGGCCTGGCGGTGGTGACCCGCTCGGGGTTGAGCCTGCTGATCCTGGCCTGCGGCCTGCTCTGGCTGCTGCTGGCGCTGCGCCGGCCGGCCGGAGCCATCTCCGGCATCAACGGCTGGATCCTGGCCATCCTGGCGATCGCGCTGCTGGCCACGGGGTTTTCACCGGTCCCCAGCGCCGCTCTCAAGGGCCTGCTCAAGCTGGCCAGCTATCTGTCGGTGTACGCCCTGATGCACGAGCTGCTGCGCGCCGCACCCCGCTGGTGGGACCGGATCGTGGCGTCGCTGCTGGCCGGCTCCCTGCTCACCTCGGTGATCGGGCTGCGCCAGCTGTATCAGGACACGGATGCCCTGGCCCGCTGGGTGGACCCCAATTCCGTGGCCAAGGGCACGGTGCGCATCTACAGCACCCTCGAGAACCCCAACCTGCTGGCGGGCTACCTGCTGCCGGTGCTGCCCCTGGCCCTGGTGGTGCTGCTGCGCTGGCGGCGGCCCCTGCCCCGGCTGTTCGCGGCCACCAGCCTGGTGCTGGGCGCAGCGGCCCTGGTGCTCACTTACAGCCGGGGCGCCTGGATGGGGATGGTGGCGGCGGCGGCCGTGCTCGCCGTGCTGCTGGCCCTGCGGGTCACCCGCCGCTGGCCGCCGCTGTGGCGGAAGCTGATCCCGCTGGTGGTGCTGCTGGGCGGCGCTGCCCTGCTGGCGGTGCTGGTGTGGCAGGTGGAACCCCTGCGGGTGCGGGTGCTGAGCCTGGTGGCCGGACGGGGCGACAGCTCCAACAACTTCCGCATCAACGTGTGGCTGGCTGTGCTGGACATGATCCAGGCCCGCCCCTGGCTGGGCATCGGCCCGGGCAACGATGCCTTCAACCTGATCTACCCCCTCTACCAGCAGCCCCGCTTCAATGCCCTGAGCGCCTATTCCATCCCCTTGGAGCTCACGGTGGAGGCAGGCATTCCCGGTCTGGTGGCCGGTGTGGGTCTGCTGCTGGCCAGCCTGCGTGAGGGGCTGGGGCTGTGGCGCGGCGACGGGCCCTGGGCCCTGCCGGCCATGGGGGTGCTGGCGGCGATCGCCGCCCTGGGGGTGCAGGGCCTCACGGACACGATCTTCTTCCGGCCGGAGGTGCAACTGATCGGCTGGTTCTGCCTGGCCACCCTGGCGGCAGCCCCCAGGCGCGCCTGAGAGAAGCCGTGCTTCCCGTGATCGCCGGCTTCGACGCCGGCCAGACCCACACCACTTGCCGCCTGGCCCGGCGCACCGCCAGCGGGGAACTGGAGCCTCTGGCAGAGGGGCAGGGACCGGGGGTGAGTCACCTGGCCGCGCCAGGAGGGGAAGATCGCTTTGCTGCCGCCCTGCGTCTGAGCAGGGCCGCAGCAGCGGCAGCGATGGGCTGCGCGGGAGTGGAGCTCGTTTCAGCCGCCATTGGCGCCAGTGGCATCGAAGCGGGCAGCCCAGTGCAGGCTCAGGGACAGCAGCTTGCTGTCGCAGCGCTGGCCTTACCGCCCGGGCGAGTGGCTGTAACCGGTGATGAGTGCACGGCCCTGCGCGGGGCCTTCCCGCACGGGGCCGGCATCCTGGTGATCAGCGGCACCGGCTGCATCGCCGTGGGGCGCAACGGCTCCGGCCAGGAACACCGCTGTGGCGGTTGGGGCTGGCTGCTCGATGGCAGTGGTTCGGCGATGGACATCGGTCGCGATGCCCTGATGGCAAGCGTGCGCATGGCCGATGGCCGGGAACGGGACACCGCCCTGCGCCACAGCCTCTGGAACGCGCTGGCTGTGGGCAGCGCTCAGGAACTGAAAGCGCTGGTGGTGCGGAGCGACTTCGGCCCGGCCGGCTTCGCCAGCCTGGCCCCCTGGGTGGATCAGCTCGCCGCAACTGGAGACATCGGCGCACAGGCGATCGTCGAGCGATCGGCGGCCGGCCTGGCGGACCTGGTGGCAGGGGTCGCCACAGCCCTGGACTTGCCTGGCCCCGCGGTGGCGGCTGTAGGGGGTGCCATCACCCACTTGGAGACGCTACGGCGTGCATGGAAACTGGAGTTAGCTACGCGTATGCCTGGAGCCACGGTCGTGCCCGTTTACCGGGACGCCTGCCATGGGGCACTGCTGCTGGCCCTCGATCTGGTCACGGATGGGCGAGATTCGGCAAGCCCCGCATAATTCGCTTGCAAGCTTGGCTGGGCGAGATCGGTATGGTGCTGGCCCATCTGCTCAGGGGAAGAACGGCCAGCCGGTGGCGCTGGCGCCGCTGCCGCCGGGACCTCCGCCACCAGCGACCGCCGCGGGGGCTGGTGCCTGCCCTGCTTGGCACCACGCTGATCAGCAGCGGTGTGATCCTGACCAGCGCCCTGAACGGCGAACGCTTCAAGGACGATCTGTTGCGTCAGTTCGTGGAGGAGAAAATCAATCAGATCGCCCGCAATCTCGAAGCTGAAACACTCGACTGGGCCGTGTGGAACGAGACCCACGACCACCTTCTCAATCGCAACCCCAGCTACTACAAAGATCAATACAACCAGTACAGCTTTGCCCGCACACCCTTCGTGGTGTCCCTGAACAGGCAGGGTGGCGTCCACTCGAGCACCACCTGGGATTTCAATCAAGGGCAACCCGCTCCACTTTCCTCTGCCCAGGAACGAGCCGTCCAGCTCCAGATCCCCAGCAGAACGCCCCTGCAGGCGAGCACCTTCCTGGGGCGCTTTGAGGGGCGCCCCTTTCTGTTCTCAGCCCAGCCGGTACGCTCCACCGACAGCAGCGCCGTCCCATCCGGCCGGCTGCTGTTCGTGCGTCCCCTCGACACCGAGGATGTGTCCTTCAAGGACAGCGAAACTCTGAATCGGGCCCTGGGGGTGACCCGGGAGTTCTACGGCAAGACCCCTGAAAGGCAGCTGAATCCCCTGGCGCCTGTGCATGTCACCGTGCCCCTGAAGCGCTGGCAGGCCAATACGCCGATGCAGCTCGTGATCGAACGCCAGCCACGGGAACGGTTGCAAGCCCTGCACACGATTGCCGGCCTGATTCTGGCTGCCGGTGGCCTGCTGGCACTGGTGACGCTGCGCTCCTATGCCCAGGGCAGGCGTTTCCGACTGCTGGAATTGCGCAATCAACGCACCCGTCTGCAAACCAGCCGCGATCTGGAAAAGCGCCGCAACCACGACGAGCTCACCGGACTGCTGAGCGAATCGGGACTGCTCCAGGCCATGGCCTGCCAGGCCAACCGCTTCCCCGGATTCCTGCAGGCGGTTGTCCACATCGACCTCGACCACTTTTCCGTGATCAACAACGGTCTCGGCAAAGGAAAGGGGGATCAGGTATTGGTCACCTTTGCCAGCCGGTTGCAGGAGACCATCCATCCCAGTGGGGCCATCGCCCGCATCGGGGGCGACACCTTCGGCTGCAGCCTTGTGGGCACGAGCGACTCCGCGCTGCGCACGGAAGTGTCAAGTCTCAGCCAGCATCTCAACAACCTCAAGATCGACCTTGACAGCCAGCTGCTCAACATCACCGTGAGCATCGGCGCCTCCATGATCCAAGAGGAAAACCTCGCCCGAGCCATGCATGAAGCCAGCGTGGCCTGCTCTGTGGTGAAGGTGGATGGCGGCCACGGCTATCAATTCTACGGAGACACCAAGGGAAGTACCAGCAGCTATCTGGCCATCCAGCAGGCCAACCAGGAGCTGATCGCGGCCATCCATGACAAACGGCTGGAGCTGCACGCCCAGCATGCCTGGCAACTCAATCAGAGTCAGGACTTACCGGCCACCTACGTGGAATTGCTCTGCCGAATCCGCCACCCGGATACCGGCAAGCCCTACTGGCGTGAAAACATCATCGAGGCAGCCCACTTGTGCGGCAGCCTCCCGCTCTTTGACCAAACGATCATCGAGCTGGCCTGCAGCAATCTGAGTGAGCTGATCAAACGCAGCGACGGTCCCAGCAACCATCCTGAACTGATCTATGCCATCAACATCACACCAGACACTCTGATCGCACCCAGCTTTGTTCAGACCCTCGATCACCTCATGGACAGCCATGGTCTTGACCCGCGCATCATCTGCCTGGAAATCACTGAACAGGCAGCTCTGCGCAATCCCGGTGAAGCCATGAGGGCGATGAGGAAGCTGCGGCAGCTGGGCTTCCGGATGGCGCTCGACGATTTCGGCACGGGTATGACATCCCTGGGGTACCTGCGGGATCTGCCCCTTGACTACGTCAAGATCGACAAGAGCTTCATCCGCAAGTCGACCAAAGACAGGGCCAGCAACCTTGTGGTGCAATTTGTGGTGGAACTCAGCCAGGAGATCGGTTTTCAGACCATTGCCGAAGGGGTGGAGGACATGGAGCAGCTCCTGGAACTGCAGGCGGCGGGCATCTCGATTGCCCAGGGTTGTGTCATCACCCGCCCACGGGCTTTCCTGTGCAACTCGGAAGATTGGATCTTCGCCCAGTCCAGGGCCGAGACCTTGGCCAAGCAACAGCAGCCTGCATCCATAGCCTGAGGTTGATGCCGTCAGAGCCCCCGCTGCCCCCCGCTGCATCAACGAGATCCATTGACCCTGAAGTCAGCGTGCAACGCTGCGAGCTCGGCTTTGGGCTGTTCGCGAGGCGCTCCTTCGTTGTAGACGAGGAGATCCTGGTTTTCACGGGGCCGGAGCTCAGTTTCGAGGCCATGGTTGCCAGGGGTGAGGCGGAAGCCAACGCCCTGCAGATCGACGACAGCCTCTACCTGGACATTGGTGCTCCGGGTGTCTTCGCCAATCACTCCTGCCTCCCCAGCGCAGGCATCCGGCACGACAGGCGACTCGTGGCGCTGCGGCCCATCCAGGCTGGCGAGGAAATCCGCTACGACTACTCCACCACCATGTGGGAAAACCACTGGACAATGGCCTGCCGCTGCGGCCACGACAACTGCCGCCGGCTGATCGCCGACTTTCACACCCTGCCTACCCACGTGCAGCAGCACTATCTGCATCTGCAGGTGGTGCAGACCTTCATCGTCAGGCGCCTGCAGGGGTTGCTCAGGCGACGTTGAGGTGCCGATCGGCGGTGGCCGCCAGCTCGCTGGCCCAGTGCTGCACCACGGCATCATCGGCCGCCTCCACCATCACCCGCAGCAGGGGCTCGGTGCCACTGGCCCGCACCAGCACCCGGCCCTGGCCCGCCATCTCGCTCTCCGCCTGCTCCACGGCCCGGCGCAAGGGATCGCACTGCTGCCACTGCTGGCGGCGCCCCCGGTCCAGCACACGCACGTTCACCAGGGTCTGGGGGTAGGGACGGAAGCTGCCATCCAGCCAGTCGGCCAGGGTCTGGCCCTGGGCATGGAGCAGGGTGGCCACCTGCAGGGCCGAGAGCAGGCCATCGCCACTCATGCCATGGCGGGCCGAGAGGATGTGGCCGGACTGCTCACCCCCCAGACCGGCGCCGAACTCCTCCATCGCCCGGTGCACGTACTGATCGCCCACTGCCGTGCGCTCCAGCACACCGCCACGGGCCTGCCAGGCACGCTCGAAGCCCAGGTTGGACATCACCGTGGCCACGATCCGCGCCTGGGGCAGGCTGCCGGCCTCGAGCAGGGCCGAGCCCCAGAGGTAGAGGATCTGGTCGCCATCCACGCAACGGCCGCGACCATCGACGGCGAGCATCCGGTCGGCATCGCCGTCGAAGGCGAAGCCCATGGCCGCACCCCGCTCCAGCACCGCCTGGCGCAGGGCTTCCAGGTGGGTGCTGCCGCAGTCCACGTTGATCCGGCGGCCATCGGCCTGGCCATGGAGCACGGTGACGTCCGCACCGAGGGCCCGGAACACGGCCTCGCCACAGGCGGTGGCGGAGCCATGGCAGAGATCGAGCACCACGCTGCAGCCATCGAGGCGGCGACCCTCGACGCTGTCGATCAGGCTGGTGCGGTATTCCTGGAGCAGGTCGCCGCGATCGCGGGCCGCCCCATGGCCGTCGAAGGCGGGTGCGCTGGCCCTGCCGGCCAGGCCGGCTTCGATGGCCTGCTGCTGGTCCGGGGCCAGCTTGGCGCCGGAGGGGCCGAACACCTTGATGCCGTTGTCCCCGGGGGGGTTGTGACTGGCTGACACCATCAGGCCACCGGCGGCCCCGCAGCGGCGGATCGCCCCGGGCACGGCGGGGGTGGGGCAGATCCCCAGCTGCCACACCTCCCGGCCAGCTGCGGTGAGACCGGCGGTGAGCGCCGCCACCAGCATCGGCCCACTGCTGCGGCTGTCCATGCCGATCAGCACGGGGCCCTCCGGTGGCAGCACCACCCCACACCAGTAGCCCACCTGCAGGGCCAGGGCGGGGGTGACCTGGCTGCCCACCGCACCCCGGATGCCATCGGTGCCGAAGCCCGCCACCCGATCCCCGAGGGGTTGGCCGACGGGGTGGCAATCCAGCCCGGAGTGCGGCGCAGCCATGAACAGTCCCTTGGAGGGCCCCAAGATTACGCGCGATCACAAGGGCGCTTGACGGGCAGTCCCCGGAGACTCCTCGAGTTCAGCGCCAGCGCTGGGGGCGCCAGGTCCAGCGCAGCAGCTCCAGCAGGGCCCAGAGCACCAGGCCGCCCACCACCCACCCTGGCAACAGCTGGAACGGCAGCCAGGGACGCAACAGCCAGGTGAGCCCGGCCAGGGCAGCCGCCAGCAGCGCCCGCTGACGCTGGCGGCTGCCCGGCAGGCCGGTGGCTGGCGGGGGCAGGAGGGGCCAACGCACCGGGAGCGCCGCAGGGGGTGGTCCCCAGAATGCCCGCTACTGCCCCGGCCTGTCCCCTTGCGTCGCCTCCCCCTCCTTCTGGCTGTCACCTGCCTGGGCAGCGGCGGCCTGCTGCTCCTGGGTCGCCAGCTCCTGCAACTGCGGCCGCCCCTCACCCCCCGGCTGGAGGCCGGCGAGCTGCGGCGCATCCGGCGTCTGGATCCCGACCCGCAGCGCCGCCGGGAAGCTGCCCTGCTGCTCAGCCGGGACAGGGACAGTCCGGAGGGAGCCGATCCCCGCCGGCAGCTGGACTGGCTGAAGAACCAGGGCTGGGGAAACGATCCCCTCGCGGCCCTGGTGCTGAAGCGCCAGGCCGAGGCCACCCGCACCCTGGGGGACGGCGATGGCGCCAAGCGCCTGTGGGCTGACCTGCTGAACCGCTTCCCGGGGGATCCCGCCAGCGCCGACGCCCTCTACGCCCTGGGCCGGGATCAGGCCGACCTGCGCCAGCAGCTGCTGCAGCGCTTCCCGGCCCACCCGGCAGCCCTGGCCGCGGCCCAGGAGCAGGGCAGCGCCGGGGCCCTGCATCTGGCCCGCTGGGGGCCCCGCTGGCCCGGGGCTGCCGCGGCCCTGCGCGAGCGCTGCGGCACCAGGCAACCGCCACTCCAGGACATCGAGCGCGAGCAGCTGGCCGCCGGCCTGGCCCAGCTCGGCCTGGTGGAGCCGGCGCTGCAGTGCCTGGGCAACCGCCCGGCCAGCCCAGACACCCAGCTGGCCCTGGCCCGGGCGCTGCTGCGCGACCCCGAGCAGGAGGCGGCCGCAGAAGCCCGCCTGCTGGCCATCGCCCGCCAGGCCCCCAGCAGCCCCAGCGCCGTGGAGGCGGTGCGGCTGCTCAGCGAGGGAACCAGCGCCAGCAGCCTGGAGGCACTCAGGCAGTTGCCCGCCGCGTTGCAGGACAGCGCCGCGGTGCAGGCGCGCCTGGCGCGGGAGAGCAAGCGCCCCGACGCCACCCTGGCCGTGCTGCGCCGCTGGCCGGCGGATCCGGCCAGCTGGGAGCTGCAGTGGCAGCGGGCCCGGGCCCTGGCCCTGGAGGGCAACTGGAGCGCCAGCCTGCAACTGCTGAGCGAACCGGCCCTGGCCAATCAGCTGCCCGCCCCGCTGGAGGCCCGGCGCTGGTTCTGGCAGGGACTGGCGGAGTGGCAACTGGGCCGACGGCAGCAGGCCAGGCAGACCTGGCAGGACCTGCTGCAACGCCACCCCGGCGGCTATTACGGCTGGCGGGCCGCCGACAGGTTGGGTGAGGGGAGCCTCAACCTGCGCGGCGACGGCAACACCCCCCTGCCGCAGGCGCTGTGGACCCCCCTGAACAGCGGGGTGAGCCAAATCGATCGCCTCTGGCGCCTCGGCCAGCCGCTGGAGGCCTGGGAGCAGTGGCGCATCCACACCAAGGGGGTGAGTCCAACGGAGCCATCCCAGCTGGCCGTGGAGGGGCGGCTGCGCAGGGCCGTGGGCGACCACTGGCTGGGGCTGGGCCAACTGGAGCAGGCCAGCCTGCGGCTGCCAGCGGGACAGTGCCAGCTGGCCGGCGACCTGGAGCGGGAGCTGCACACCCCGGCCTACGCCAGGGAACTGGAGCAGGCCGCTGGGCGGGCCGGGCTGTCTGCGCCCCTGCTGGCGGCGATCGCCAAGCAGGAATCGCGCTTCAGCCCCAGCGTGCGCTCACCGGTGGGGGCGGTGGGGCTGCTGCAGCTGATGCCGGACACGGCAGCCGAAGTGGCCGGCACCGCCGTGGCCGCTGCCGAGCTGGAGCAACCCGGGCGCAACGCCGAGCTGGGGGCGCGCTATCTGAAGCAGTTGCTCAGCCAGTGGCAGGGCAACCCCGTGGCGGCGGTGGCGAGCTACAACGCCGGCCCGGGGGCCGTGGCGGGCTGGATCGATCCCCGCCTCAAGGAGCAGCCAGAGGTGTGGGTGGAGGCGATCCCCTACCCGGAAACCCGCCTCTACGTGAAGAAGGTGCTGGGCAACTTCTGGAGCATGGCGGCCCCCCGTCCGCCTGCCTGCGGGCCGGAGGGCTGAGGCCTCAGCGCACGATCCAGCGGCCCAGGGCGGCTCCCCCCAGCACGAGGGTGGTGAGTGCGGTGGAGAGCACCAGCGGATGGGGCGCCACCCGGATCCGGGCCAGATCGAGCCGGGCCAGCAGGACGGCCGAGGCCAGGATCAGCACGTTGGCCAGCACCCGCAGGTGGAGCAGATACAGCCCGCCCACGGTGACCAGCAACAGGGTGACCACCAGGCTCACCACCCGGCTCGCCGCCATCGCATTGGACACCTGCTGGAGGAGCAGGTCGGGCATGGTGCAGACCAGCACCACCACCACCGCCTGCAGACACTCCAGCACCCAGGCCAGGGACAGCTGGGCGGCGGCCCCTTCCCAGTGGATGCCCTCGTAGACGGCCACAGCCAGCAGCAGCAGCAGCAGCGGCGCCCGCAGCGGCAGCACGACCAGTCGCAGCAGGGACTTGATCACAGACACAGGGCGGACTCAGGGGGAGGAGACACCACCGGGATCAAGCACGAGAGAGATGGCGGAGAAGGGGCAGCTGGGAATGCACTGCTCGCACACCAGACAGCGTTGCGCAGCAAAGCTGAGTTGCCAAGCGGGAGCCGCACAGCTCAGGGCGCCACTGGGGCAGACGCTCGTGCAGATCCCGCAATCGACGCAGCGCTCCCGGTCGATGGCGATCTGTCCGGGAGCCCGGTTGAGCGCCAGGCCCTGGCTCTCCAGCCAGCTCTCGGCGGCGTCGAGCTCATCGATATCACCGGAGAGCTCCACCACCATGGTGCCGCTCTGGTTCGGGGCGATCTGGGCCCGAAGGATCTTGGCGGCGATGTCGAAGTCCACCGCCAGCCGGTAGGTGATCGGCTGGTGCACCGCTTCCCGCGGGAAAAGAAGGGTGAGTCGGCGCTTCACGGGGACGGCGGGCGGAAAGGGGGGAAAGGGGTGGTGGGTTGAGGCTGGGCCACTGCCAGAGTGCTGCCAGCCCAGTGCCCTCAGCCTGGGGCATCCAGCCCTGAATGACCATGAACAGCCCCACCCCAGCGGCTGGTCCCGGCCCCCGGGAGCGCCTCATCCTGCTCACCCTTGCCGCCCTGCTGGCGGGGGCGGTGCTGTGGTTGCGCGGTGGCCTGCAGCCCCAGGCGCCCCTGGAGGCCCTGGCCCGGCGCTCCCCGGAGCTGGGGGTGGCCCTGGCCAGCGGGCGACCCACGATCGTGGAGTTCTACGCCGACTGGTGTGAGGCCTGCCGCAGCATGGCCCCGGCCCTGGAGGCCGTGGAGAGCCGCCAGCGCGAGCGGCTGAATGTGGTGCTGCTGAACGTGGACAACCCCCGCTGGCAGCCGGAGATCGACCGCTACGCGGTGAACGGCATCCCCCATCTCGAGCTGTTCAACGGCCAAGGGGCTGACGTGGGTCGCGCGATCGGTGCGCGCAGCCGGGTGGAGCTCGACGGCCTGGCCACGGCCCTGATCGAGGACCAGCCACTGCCGGTGCTGGCTGGAGTGGGCGCCACCAGCACCCTGGCCGCCCAGCCCCCTGGAGAGGCAGGCTCGGGCCCGGCTGCCAGCCAGGCCGGACCGCGCAGCCACGGCTGAGACGGCTGGGTTTGTCCAGCGGGGCGCTGCTGATCCCTGCCTCCCCTAGCTTCAGCACTCACCAGCCAGCTCCCCTGCCTGCCCCACACCTGCCTGCCAACCGCCAGCCCACCTGCCTGCTTCGCCCGCGATGGATCCCCGTTTCCAGGTTGCCTGCCTCAGCGCCACGCCGAATCCCCAGCAGTGCATCTACGCCGCGATGCACCAGGACTACAGCGAGGGCTTCGTGGCGGCAGACCGGGCCGACTGGCCGGATGAGCAGCGCGCCGGTGAGATCTGCGTGAAGCGATTGCTGGCCGGCGAGCGCGGCCACTACGGCCCGCTGGAGCACGCCCAGATCGTGCTCAACGTGGGCTGGTTCCCCCATTCGGTGATGCAGCAGGCTCGTACTCACAGGGTTGGAGTTTCCTTTGATGTGCAATCGATGAGGTATACGGGCGAGCGCATCTGTCGTGCCGCCCGAGGTGAATTAGATCTCGAAGAAGTGTTCTACCTGCGGCCCGTGGGCGACTACAGCGACCGCCAGGGCAAGAAGTATCACTATTCGATCGAACAACGGGCGATTGATCTCGATCTCTGCCGATCTGCCGCCGAGCGCTACCGCGACCTGCTCGCCGCCGGCTATGCCGAGGAGCATGCCCGCGGCATCCTGCCGTTCGACTACCGCCAGCACTTCGTGGTGAGCTTCAGCCTGCGGGCCTTCCTGCACTTCCTCGACCTGCGCGCCAAGCTCGACGCCCAGCAGGAGATCCGCGCCCTCTGCGACCTGATGTGGCCCCACCTGCAGAGCTGGACGCCGCAATTCGCGGAGTGGTACGAGAAGAGCCGGCTGCATAAGGCCCGGCTGGCGCCGTAGCGCCTGCCAATGGAGGTGCCGCCAGCCCGGCCCGGCTCAGGGGTTGAGCAGAACCAACTGGCGGGCCGGCAACAGGGGGACGAAATCCCGATCGAAGGTCGCCAGGCATTCGCGGCGGGCCAGCACGGCAGCGGCGATCCAGCCATCGGCGATGGCATTGCCCACCAGCCCGTGCTGCAGGCAGAGCGGCTCCAGCAGGGGCCATTCGCCGCTGAGCGGCAGCAGCTCCACGCCATCGGCGTTGAGCAGGGCCGCCAGAAAGGCCTGGGCGCCAGCCAGTGGCGTGGGCTCCACGAACACCCGTGGATGGGTGACCAGGCGCAGGAAGCCAGCGCCCACCATCGGCAACAAGCGCAGGCGGTCACCCCGGGCGGCAGCGGCAAGGGCTCCTGCCAACCAATCCATAGCGCTGTGGTGGTGTGGATGGTCGGAGCGGGAGGCCGCCACCAGCACGTTCACGTCGGGGGTCACGCCGGCATCCAGCCATCGGCGGCATCCAGCAGGGCGCGATTGCTGCGCGGGTCGGCCACGGCAGGGCCCAGCCCCCCCCGACCCTGGTGCACCGGCAGCGGCAGCGGGGCGGCGGCTGATGGGCGCCGGTGTTCACGCAGGCGCAGGGCAAGCCCCTCCTCAATGAGGCGGGTGAGCGTGAGCTTCTCCCGGCCGGCAAAGGCCTTGGCCTCGGCCAGTAGATCGTCGTTGAGATCGAGCGTGGTGCGCACTGGGTCGCCGCAACATGCAGATTTCTGCATCCTACGCGAGCTGGGCGCTGCCCGCCGGGAAGCCATCCGATGCTGGAGCCACTGACCCCGCCAACCCCGGATCAGGAACTGGCCCTGCTGCAGCCGCTGGCGGCTCGGCTGATCTGGTGGCAGTCCCCCGCGCAGTCGCTGCGCCACCCCGATCGCGTGATCGCCCAGGTGATGGAACTCAGGAATTTCGACAGCGCGCTGCAGCGGGCCCAGCCGGGTTGGTTCTCGCCCCGCTCCTGGACCTACTGCCAACGCAAGCTCGCCGTGGCCCCCTCCGGCGGCCGGCGCCAAGGCCCGCCGGATTCGCAAGAGGGCGGGGGTGGAATGACCCCACCATCTCCATGGGCGGTTGGTGCAGGGAGCATCGGCTCGGTCTCAGGCCGGCAGGGGATTGAGCAACCACTCCGCCGCCGGCCGCAGCCGCACGCCGGCAGGAAGGTCGAGCGGGCCGGAGGGCGGAACCAGCACCACCAGGTCCACGGCCGTGGCGCCGTACCGCTCCATCGCCTCTGCCAGCGGCCGCAGTTCGCGCTCCAGGGTGACCGGGTCGCCGGGATCAGCGCACACCTGCACCAGTTGCACGCTGCCGTCGCCGTGGCGGGCCACGAAATCCAGCTCCTGGCGATCCGCCGTCAGGCCATAGCCCAGCTCGCAACCGCGCCGCAGCAACTCCAGGGCCACCACCGTTTCCAGCCGCTGGCCCAGCTGGCGCTGGCCGCGACGATCGAACAGACCGATCAAGCCCGGATCGATCGGATACACCTTGCGGGGATTGCTCTGCCGCTGCCGCAGCGATTCGCTGGCCAACGGCACCAGCCGCAGCAGAAACGAGGCCTCCAGATGATCCACCAGGGCATGCACGCTGTCCTTGGCGATGGCGAAGCCCTGGGAGCGCAGATCGCCATGCAGCTTGTGCACGCTGAAGCGAGCGCCGCTCTGGCCGAGCAGCTGGCGCACCAGGCTGCGCAACGCCACCGGCTGGCTGACGTTGTGGCGCTCGATCACATCGCGCAGCACCGTGCTGTCCACATAGCTGGCCAGCAGATGGGCACAGAAGCGCGCATCCAACCCCTGGGCCTCCGGAAAGCCGCCGGCAGTGAGATAGCGGAGCAGGGCATGCTGCAACCGCGAGCGCTGGGCTGAATGGAGCCGCTGCCCGGGCTCAGGCTCCAGCCCCTGATGGCGCAGCACCTCCCGGAAACTGAAGGGATACACCGTGCAGGCCAGGGCCCGACCGCGCATGCTGGAGGCGATTTCGGCGGAGAGCATCTGGGCCGAGGAGCCCGTGATCACCACATCGATCGGTTCGCTGTCGATCACCCGGCGCACAAAACCTTCCCATCCGGCGATCAGCTGGATCTCATCGAGAAACAGACAGGCCCGCTGCCCCGCGGCCGGCGAGCGCCACTCGGGAGCCATGGCAAACCAACTCTGCAGCAGCTGATCGAGCAGCTCAGGCCCGGCCCCCGCCAGCCGTTCGTCGTCCAACGACACCAGCGGCAGCGCCGAACGGGGCAAGCCAGCGGCCAGACCCGCCTGCACCTGCTGCCAGAGCAGGCAGGTTTTGCCGCTGCGGCGCATGCCGATCACAGCCACCGCCTTGCCAGGCAACCGGGGCCACCAGACATCCCGGGCCGTGAGAGCAGGCAGAGGCCGCTCGATGGCATCGACCAGCTTCTGCTCCAGCAGCCAGTTCATCGCCAGGTAACCCCCAGCTGTCCTCCTGAGAAGGCCAGCCTAGATCAGAGGTGTCCGTCGTGGAGGGAGAGATTGGTCAGGAGTGGGGGCTGATCGACAGGCCCGGCCAAGGCAGGTGTCACGCTGCCAGATGGGCCACGAGCCCGTCCAGATGGAAGGGTGGATCAGTGCGCCTGCAGCCAGGCAGAAAGGTCGGCAGGGCCCCTGAAATCCAGCAGCGCTTCCGCCAGCGCCTCCAGCTGCTCCAGCGGCAGCGCCTGGATCCGGGCAGTGGTGGCCTCGCTGAGCGGGCCACAGCGGCGGTTGAGCTGGCGGAGGGTCACGGCTGCCTCCCCCTCCTGAACGCCTTCCTGCCGGCCTTCCTGCCTTCCCTGGCCAAAGATCTCCTGGTAGGCCACGCTCTGCGTGAACTCACTGGCGGTGATGCTGCCCATGGCAATGCCCTGGCCAACACCCTCAATGGCGCTGCCGGTGCAGACCGGCTGATCGGTGGTGGCGGCAATGACCGGCTGATCGGCGGCCTGGGCAATGACACCCTCAGCGGCGGGCTCGGGGCAGACATCTTCCGCTTTGACGCCGCCCTCAGCAGCACCACCAACCGCAACACGATCACCGATTTCAACGCAGCCCAAGGCGATCGCATCCAGCTGGAGAACGCCGTGTTCACCGCTCTCACCAGAACGGGCACCTTGGCGGCGACGGCGTTCCGCTCAGGCACCAGCTTCACCGCTGCTGCCCAGCGCATCCTCTACAACCCCGCCACCGGCAACCTCAGCTACGACAGCAATGGCAGCGCCAGGGGTGGCATCAGTGAACTGATTGCCACCTTGAGCACCAGGCCTGCGCTCACCAGCAACGTATTTGTTGTCACCTGAGGGGTATGACCCCCCTCACACCCGCGCCAGCGTCACCCGCTCGGGCTGGTGCTGGTATTTGCCGGCCCGGTCCTGGTAGGTGACCTCGCAGGGGTCGCCCTCGAAGAACAGCAGCTGGCAGATGCCCTCGTTGGCGTAGATGCGGCAGTCGGCGCCCGAGGAATTGCTGAATTCCAGGGTGAGGTGGCCCTCCCAGCTCGCTTCAGCGGGAGTGGTGTTCACGATGATGCCCAGGCGGGCATAGGTGCTCTTGCCGAGGCAGATCACCGTGATGTTGGCCGGCACCCGCATCTTCTCCAGGGCCACACCCAGCCCATAGGAATGGGCCGGCAGGATGAAGTACTGGCCGTCGTCATCCTCATGCAGCGGGGCGGGCTCCAGGTTGGCGGGATTGAACCGCTTGGGGTTCATCACCGTGCCCGGCACGTGGCGGAAGATCAGAAATTCCTGGGCGGAGAGGCGCAGGTCGTAGCCATAGGAGGAACAGCCGTAGCTGAGCAGCGGGCCGCTGCGCGACTCCGGATCCAGGTGGCGCACCAGCGTGGGCTGAAACGGCTCCAGCATGCCGGCGGCAGCCTGCTCCTTGATCCAGCGGTCGTTCTTGAGCATCGAGGAGAGGAGCTAGAGCCCGCGGCGCAGCTGGGTGACCTGATCGGCCATCGCCATCAGTTCCGGTCCCATGGCCGGCCCCGTCAGGATGACATCCATCTGGGCCGGGCGCCGCTCCAGCACGTCCAGCACCTCCTCCCGGCCCACATAGCCCAGCTCCATCGCCAGGCCCAGCTCATCGAGCACCAGCAGGTCCACGGCCGCATCCAGCAACACCTGGCGGCTGTGCTGCCACACCTCGGCCACTGCCTCCCGCACCTCGCCCGGGTGCTGCTCAGCAGGCTCAGCCAGACAGGCCGGCACCGCCGGACGCAGCCAGCGCAGCCTGCCGCACAGCCAGGGGCTGGCGGCCAGTCCCTGGTCGACGCCGCCCTTGAGAAACTGGCTCACCAGCACCCGGCTGCCCAGACCGGCCGTGCGCAGCGCCTGGCTGAGCACGGTGGCGAAACTGCCCCGATAGGGCGCCGTGTGGATCTGGAGCATGCCCTCCGGCTGGGGCACCAGGCGCAAGTGGGGCACCGTGGCGCCCGCCGCTCGCTGCCCAGGCAAGGCGCGGTGGCCGCCTGCCCCTGCGCCGCTGCTGGCCTTGCCAGGGCCGATGACAGCCTTGCCTGCGCCGATGCCGGTGGGAAGACTGGCGGTCATGCGTGGGGCACGGAGCAATCCTGAATGTAGCGGCCGCAGGCCGGATCACAACGGATGGACACCATCCCTGGTGGATACATCCGTACCAGGGCGAACCCCTGGCGGCCTGCGGCCAGGAGGCAGGCTGTAAACAGTGTGGATTGCTACATGGAGGGGGTGCGGCGATCCTTAGGGTCCGGCCATCTGCCCGCCCTTTCCCATGGTTGGCGCCACGCGCGGTTTCAGCCGCACAGCCAGCACCCCCAGTTCCGGGGAACCGGGCACCGTGACGGGCATCGGCTCGGCCAGCCAGGGCAGCCAGACCTTGCTGGAGGTGATCCGCGGCCTCAGCGGCAGCAGCGCGGAGACGGTGGAGCGGGGCAAGACGATCTTCTTCCCCGGCGACCCTGCCGAGCGGGTGTACCTGCTGCGGCGCGGCGCGGTGAGGCTCTCGCGGGTGTACGAGAGCGGCGAGGAGATCACGGTGGCCCTGCTGCGGGAAAACAGCCTGTTCGGCGTGCTCTCCCTGCTCACCGGCCAGCGCTCCGACCGCTTCTACCACGCCATCGCCTTCACCCGGGTGGAGCTGATCACCGCCCCGGCCACCTCGGTGCGCAAGGCGATCGAGCAGGACGCCAGCGTGGGGCTGCTGCTGCTTCAGGGCCTCTCCTCGCGCATCCTGCAGACCGAGACCATGATCGAAACCCTCACCCACCGCGACATGAGCTCGCGGCTGGTGAGCTTCCTGCTGGTGCTCTGCCGCGACTTCGGCGTGCCCGGTCATGAGGGGATCACCATCGACCTGCGGCTCTCCCATCAGGCGATCGCCGAGGCGATCGGTTCCACGCGGGTGACCATCACCCGGCTGCTGGGGGATCTGCGCCAGGAAGGGCTGCTGCAGATCGACCGCAAGAAGATCACCGTGTTCGATCCGATCGCCCTGGCCAAGCGGTTCAGCTGAGCGCCATTCAGCTGAGCGCGGTTCAGCTGGGAAGTGAGTGAAGGGGGGGATACTGGGCCGAGTCGCCGAAACCCGTGACGGGCTGGCTGCTGATTCTGATGCTGCTGGTGCTGGGGGGCGTGCTCTCCACCCTGGGCGACCGGCTGGGCAGCCGGGTGGGCAAGGCGCGTCTCAGCCTGTTCAACCTGCGGCCCCGGCACACGGCGGTGGTGATCACCGTGCTCACCGGCAGCCTGATCAGCGCGGTGTCGCTGGGGCTGATGCTGCTGGTGAGCGAGCGGCTGCGCACCGGTCTGTTTGAACTCGACCAGCTGGAAGACAGGTTGCAGCAGAGCCGGGAGCAACTGGCGGGCAGTCGCTCCCAGCTGGAGAAGAGCCAGAGCCAGCTGCAGGCGAGCCAGAAGGATCTGCAGGCCAGCAGGGTGGCCCTGCAGTCGAGCAAAACCCAGGTGGCCCGGGCCCAGGAGGGCCAGCGACGGGTGCAGCAGGAGCTGGCCCTGGCCGAGCGACGGGCCACGGCCCTGCGGCGGGAACTGGCGCCGCTGCAGCAGGAGCGCAGCAGGTTGGAGGCGGAGCGCGGCCGGCTCAGCGGTGAGGTGAAGCGCCGCGATGCCGACATTCGCCGCACCGAGGCGGAACTTGCCCAGCTGGGCGAGAAGATCGCCGCCGGTGCCCGCGAACTGGACGGGCTGGAGGCCAACCTGATCGCCCTGCGCCGCGGCGACGTGGTGCTCACCAGCGGCCAGCCCCTGGCCACCGCCAAGGTGAAGCTGGAGCGTCCGGCCCAGGCCCAGGAGGTGATCACGGCCGTGCTGCAGCAGGCCAATCTCAACGCCTTCCGGCGCGTGTTGCCCGGTGAACCGCCCGACCGCCAGATCCTGCTGGTGCCGGTGAGCGACATCAGGAAACTGGAAGGCCTGCTCAGCCAGCCGGGCAGCTGGGTGGTGAGCATCCGCTCCGCCGCCAATGTGCTGCGGGGTGAGAAACAGGTGCTGGCCTTCCCCGACCTGCGTCCCAACCGCCGGGTGGCCCGCAGGGGCGAGGTGCTCGCCAGCACCACCATTGAGGGAGATCTGCGCGACCGGGAACAGATCGCTCGACGACTCAACCTGTTGCTGGCGGCGGCCTATGCCCGGGTGCAACGCCAGGGCAGCCTGGCCGATGGCCTGCAGTTCGATGTGGGCCAGTTCAACGAGCTCACCCGCACCCTGGCCGATCGGCCGGCCGGCCAGGTGGTGCAGCTCGAGGCCGTGGCCCGGCTGGACAGCGATACCCCAGATCCCATCGGGGTGGAGCTGCGCCTGGCGCCCAGCCGTGGCGACGGGACCCAGGGCCCGCGACGACCGTGACCCCCCCCGACGGGCTGGGCATCGCCGGGCTGGATCCCGGCCGCAGCAAGTGCGGGCTGGCCGTGACGGATCAGGCGTGCCAGGTGATCGTGGCCGCCGCGATCCTGCCGCCGGCCGCCAGCCTGGAGCTGCTGCTGCAATGGCGGCGCCAGGGGCTCAGGCTGGTGGTGCTCGGCAACGGCACCGGCAGTGCCGGCTGGTGCCGCCAGCTCACGGAGGCAGCCCTGCCCAGCCTGCAACTGGATGAATGGGGCACCACCCAGGCGGCGCGCCAGCGCTACTGGCAGCTGGAGCCCCCCCGCGGCTGGCGCCGCTGCCTGCCCAGGGGCCTGCGCCTGCCCCCGCGGGACATCGATGACGTGGTCGCCCAGCTCCTGCTGGAGCGCCATCTGGACAGACCCCTGGCGCGGCGCTGCGGACCGGTGTGGCGCCAACCTCCCCCCGTCAGAGACGGGCTCGCACGGTGAAGACGTAGTCGGCCCCTGGCTCCAGTTGGTAGTCGGCCCGCAGCAGGAAGCGCAGCAGGGCGTCCTGGATCAGGGCGCGTCCCAGGGACGGCTCCACGCTCAGTTCACCGCGGTCAAAGGCCCAGCGGAAGGTCCAGGCGAAGCTGCCGGCACTCACCTCCCCCTCCAGCAGCCGCTCGGTGAAGCTCTGGTGCAGCACCCGCAGGCGGGCCGTGGTGGCGGGCAGGCGGGCCATGGGCTCAGCCTGGCGCGGCCCGGCCGCGAAAACCGTTCAACCGGTTACCGGCCCGCTCCAGCCCCAGGCGCTGGATCAGGCCGATGCCGGCCTCCACCTCCGTGAGCACATCGTTGAGCAGGGGGCGCTCGGCAGGGCTGAAGCGCCCGAGCACATGGCCGATGGTGCGGGCCTTGCGCTCTTGCGGATTCTCGGCCGGGGCACCGATGCCGATGCGCAGGCGGGGGAAGTCCTGGGTGCCGAGGTGGCTGATGGCGCTGCGCAGGCCGTTGTGGCCTCCGGCACTGCCACTGGCCCGCAGGCGCAGACGCCCCAGGGGCAGGTCCATGTCATCGACGATCACCAGCAGGTCCGCCGGCTGCAGGCCGAACCAGTCGAGGGCGGCGCGGATGGAGCGGCCGCTGTCGTTCATGAACGTCTGGGGCATCAGCAGCCGCAGCCGCGTGGCGGCCTGGCCCACATCGGCCAGCAGCCCATGGAGCCTGGGCTGCTGGCGGAAGGAGCCGCCCAGCTCTGCCGCCAGCCGCTCCACGGCCATGAAGCCGACGTTATGGCGGGTGTCGAAGTATTTCGGCCCGGGATTGCCGAGACCGACCACGAGCTGAAGAGCAGACACGGCCGCTCAGCTGGAGGCGCCGTCCTGGGAGGGCACACCGGCCTGGGGGGTTGAATCAACCGGTTCAGGGGCCGGGACAGACGCGGCCACTGCCACCGGTTCAGCGCTGGAGGAGGGACTGGCGACCTGGCCGGCGGGGGAGGGGGAGGCCACTTCGAGGGAAGCGGGCGACTCGGCCGTGGTTTCCACGGTGGCGATGGCCGTTCGGAATTCCTTCTCGAACTCACTGGAGGCCGACTGGAAGCCCTTGAGGGTGCGCCCCAGGGTGCGGCCCAGCTCCGGCAGGCGCCTGGGACCAAACACCAGCAGACCGATGGCAGCGATCACCGCCATCTCAGGCAAGCCGATGCCGAAGATGTTCATCGCGGCAGGGTGCGGGCGAAAGGGGTCACGCCTCAGCCGGCCCCATTCCAGTTGACGTTGATGCCCTCAAGCAGCAGCGACTGGTTGTACAGCTGCAGGATCACCAGCAGGAAAACCAGGAACAGCAGCATGAACACGCCCATCACAGGGGTGGTGCCCCAACCGGGCACGACCTTGCCGTACTCCGAGTTGAGGGGGCGCAGCAGGTCGCCGAGACGGGTGCGTTGAGCCATGGCTGCTTCGGCCTCTCAGGCAGGAAATCGCTCTGGTTACTGTAAGGGTCTCGCCCTCTCCGGCGGGAGTGGCTGTCGAGAGTTGTGATGGAGGCCGCCGCCATCCCTGCCAACTCCAGCCCCAAGCCCAGACCCCAGCCCCACCCGCCAGCCTTTCCCTGATGGATCCCAGCAGCACCGGCTCCCCCGCCCTCTCGGTTGCGATCACCGTGCTGGCTGTGTTGCTGGGGCTCACCGGCCTCGGCATCTACCTGGCCTTCGGTCCGCCCTCCAAGGGCCTCACCGATCCCTTCGACGACCACGACGACTGAGAGATCAAGCGGGCCGGATCCGCCAGAACTCCAGCCGCCACGGCCCCAGCCGCAGCCTCGGGCCCGCAGCCGGCCCGATGGGCTCAGCCCAAATGGGTTGATCCAGACCGTCCAGCCGGGCCAGGAGCTGCCAGGCCGGCCCGAGATCCACCTCCTGCCGGCAGGGGGTGTGATTGGCCAGGGCCAGGGCCGCGGTGCCATCGCCGAGATGGCGCAGGCCCACCATCTCCACCCCCACAGGCAGGGGCGGAAAGGTCAGCTCAGGCGGCGGCTGGGAGGCCGCAGCCGGCCGCAGCCAGAGCGGCTCACGGAACGCCTGGGCCTGGGCCGGCACCCCGTCGGCCCGCCAGCCGGCAGCGCAGGGCAGCAGCGCCAGGCGCTGCCGCTGCCAGCCGTTGTCGGCGCCGGGATCCGGCCAGGTGGGCGCGCGCAGCAGCGACACCCCCAGGCGCTCGCCCTGCCCGGACACACCCTGGGGTCCATCCAGCAGCACGGCCAGGCCGCCCTGGGGAGCGCAGGAGGCCAGCCAGCTGATCGCCGCCACCTCCCAGCGGGCCTGTTCGCGGGCGGTGCGGGGCTGGGCGGGCCGCTCCAGCACCCCGCCAGCGGTGTCGGCGGCCCAGCGGTCCGCCCGATCGGCCAGCGGCACCTCCAGGCGCAGCAGCTCATGGCGCTGGCGCCAGTGGACCCCCAGCACCAGCTCCAGCCAGGGGGTGCCGGCCAGCAGGCGGCCGTCCAGGCGTACGGGGCTGTCACCGCAACGGCCGTGCCACACGAAGCGGGCGCAGAGGGGCCCCTGCTCCCACCACTGCGGCTCCCCCTGCCACTGCCAGGGCAGGGGATGGTCGGCATGGTCGGCGGCCAGATCCCAGGCATCCCAGAACTCCCCGCGATCGCCAAAGCGCCGCCAGGCCAGCGGTGCCCGCAACTGGGGCCGCCCCTGGGCGTCGCGCAGCTGCTCCAGCCCCGCCGGACCCAGCTCCAGCTCCAGCAGGCCATTGCCGGCCCGGCTTCCCTCCACCCACACCGCGGCCTGCGGCACGGCAGCGGGGCCCGGACCCCCTCGGCGCAGGGGCCGGGCGGCGACACCGGCGATGGCGGGCAGCTGCACCCACACCCCCCCAGCCGAGGCGGGTTGGCTGGGGAGGGGCGCACCGTCCGCCTGCCACTCGCCAGCCGGCAGGCGGACGGTGCGGCGCCGCGGCGGCAGGGCGGCCAGCTGGGCTGCCCACCAGCCCTCGGCTGAACCACCATCCCGCCCGGCGTCGCCGGCCATCCCCAGCCAGGCCGCCAGGGCGCGGTCCCGCTGGCGGCAGGCCTGGCGGCGGGCCGCTCGCCACTGGGGCTCGGCCTGCTCGAACACCTCGGGCACGGAGGTGCCCGGCAGGATGTCGTGGAACTGCTGGAACAGCAGGGGGCGCCAGTCGGGCTGCGGCAGCAGCGCGGTCTGCCCAGGCGGGGCGGCCATCGCCGCCAGGGCTACCGCCAGTTCGGCCTCCCGCAGCAGCCGCTCAAGCGTGCGGTTGTGGCGTTTCTGGTCGGGGCGGCTGGTGGCGCAGCCGCGGTGCAGCTCCAGGTAGAGCTCGTCGCGCCACACCGGCAGCTGGGGGGCAGCTGGCTCCAGCTCCTGCAGATAGCTGCGCAGGCTGCCGTGACGCTGGCGGGCGGCCACGGGCTGGGCCTGCCAGAGCGCCAGCTGCTCCAGCATCTCGGCGGTGGGGCCGCCGCCGTGGTCCCCAACCCCCGGCAACCACAGGCTGGGGGAGAGGCCGGTGGCGGCCTGCCACTCCAGCCTGTGGCGCTCCATCGCCACCGGGTTGCCGTCGGTGCCGATCGGGGCGGTCATCAGGGCCAGCAACTCGGCGCCGCAGCGGGAGCGCCAGCGGAAGAGGCGGTGGGGGAAGGGATTGGTGGCGTTCCAGAACAGCTTGTGGGTGCAGAACCAGCGCACGCCGGTGGCCGCCGCCACGGCCGGCAGACCGGCCCCAAAGCCGAAGCTGTCCGGCAGCCAGGCCAGCTCGTGCGCCAGTTGCGGGAAACGCCGCCGGCTGTCGGCCTGGCCGAGCTGGAACTGGCGCAGCAGCGAGGCGGTGCCCACCAGCACGCAGTCGCTCTCCACCCAGGGCCCGTTGATCGGCTCGAAACGGCCGGCTGCCACCGCCGCCTGCAGGCGCCGCCACAGGGCAGGCCGGTGCTGCTCCAGCCAGACATAGAGGGCCGGGGTGGAGTGGGCGAAATGCAGGTGGGGGAAGCGCTCGATCAGGTCGAGGGCCGAGGCGAAGGTGCGCTCGGCCGCCTGCCAGGTGTCAGCCACAGGCCAGAGCCAGGCCAGATCGAGATGGGCGTGGCCGAGCACGTGGAAGCCGGGCACAGCCGGGGGATCGACGGCCACCCCAGCCGAACGGCGCAACTCCAGCAGTTCGCGGCGCTGGCTGGCCAGCACGCCGCAGGGGTCGGCCGGATCCAGGGGCTCCAGCTCCACCCGGCTGAGGATCAGGGCGCCGTCGTCGTGCAGGGGACTGCGCAGCCGCAGCTCCAGTTCCAGTGCCTCCCCCCGCCACCAGCGCTCGGGCAGCAGCCAGCGGCAGGCGGTGTCGAACAGGTCTCCTTGGTGCACCAGCTGGCCATCCACCCGCAGCTCCACCGCGTCGGCCCACCAGCGCAGCGCCAGGCGGGCGGCCACCGCCGGGCGGGGCCGCTGCAGCAGCTGCCAGGCCGCCGGGCAGGGGAGCCGCAGATCCAGCTGCCGCCACTGCCCGCCCCGGGGCCAGATCACCAGTCCCCGGGCCTGCCAGTCGGGCCGATGCCGAGCCCCCCAGGGATGATCCAGGGCACTGCTGGGCTCCCCATCCACCCCAGGGCACCGCCAGAGCGGCCGCAGATCCCAGGGCTGATCGGTCGCGGAGGACTCGTGCAGGGGGCCAAACGTTTCAAATTGGTGAGCGAGCCCAGGCCCCGGGGCCTCAGTCATCGTTGGATGGCCAAGCAGGTCCCATAGGATGATGCCGCCGCCGTGGGGTCGACCAGACCCTCATCCCGGCCCGTCACTCCCTGTCACCACGCCCGTCTCCCGCAAGACCGAACCATGCTGGCTCTCAAGATCTCGGTTTATTCGGTCGTCTTCTTCTTCATCGGCATTTTCGTGTTCGGCTTCCTGGCCAGCGACCCCAGCCGCACCCCCAGCCGCAAGGACCTCGAGGACTGAACCCCTCCTCGCTTCAGCGGTCGCGCTCAGCCCTGCATCTGCAATGCCTGCGTCCCTGGCATAAGGTCCCTGTCGACCAGGCTGCTTCGTCTTGACGCACCCGATCCATGGCAGCCCGCCATCCGGCCGAGCTGGGCGACTGGCCGGCGTGCTCGGGGTTGCCCTGCTCATCAGCACGCCCATGGCGGGTGTCCGGGGCGTCCAGGCCGCTGAATCGACAGCAACGGCCCCGACGGCCCCGCCCTTCCTGCTCATCCGCGCCGACCGCCAGACGGTGGATGCAGAGCGCACGGTGCTGGTAGCCGAGGGCAATGTGGAGGCCCGGTTTCAGGGCTGGCGGCTGTTGGCCGACCGGGTGGAGGTGATGGAGCGCAGCCGCACGGTGTACGCCACCGGCCGCCTGCGGCTCACCAAGGGCGATCAGACGATCCAGGCCAGCCGCCTGCGCTACAGCCAGCTGGAGGGCAGCGGGGAGCTCGATGACATCTACGGGGTGATCGACCAGGAGGGTGTGGAGCGGGAATTGAAAGCTCCCGGCAAGCCCGCCCCAACGCCTACAGACACCCCCACCGACACCGGCCCAGTCCCTGACCCGGCCAGCAGCGAGCAGGGTTTTGCCTGCCCCGAGCTGCTCAGCCGCGGCGACCAGCGTCCCGTGCTGGAGCTGCTGCCCCCCCGCCGGGTGCCCTGGCCCTCGATGCCCGCTCCCCGCGGCTGTCCTGGAGGCCCGCAGAGCGATCCAGGCAGAAGCCTGGGCGAGCTGCTCAAGCCAAGCCCGCAGCCAATCGATCAACCCGCGGCGGCGGCGCAGGAGCCCATCCGGGATCAACGGGTGAACAACCTGCGCTTCCGCCAGGCGGTGGACGCCTCGATCAAGCTCAGCCTGGTGGCGGTGATCGACTCCGACGAGGAGACCAGCACCAGTGGGCCGCGGGGCGCCAGCGTCTATCGCCGGCCCAAGCCGAGCCGGGGCAAGGTGAACCGGCTGCGCTTCCAGGCCTCAAACATTCAGATCCGCGGCAACCGCTGGACAGCCCGGGAGGTGGCCTTCACCAACGACCCGCTCACGCCCGCCCAGTCGTGGACCATCGGCTACGGCGTGGAGGCCGTGTTCGAGGACGAGGGCATCACCCGCATCCAGGCCAGGCGCACGCGGATCCTGCTCAGCAACCGCGTGGCCTTGCCTGGAATCAATCGGGCCGTGATCGGCGACGAGGCCCTGCAGCTGACCCTGGACACCGACGAGCGCGACCGCGACGGCATCTACCTGGGCTACAACCTGCCCACCCTGCGCATCGGCGAGGCCGGCAAGCTGAACATCCAGCCCCAGTTCATGCTGCAGCGGGCGATCCAGGGCCGCACCGACAGCTACACCGCTCCCGGCAAATCCCTGGCCGGACCTGCGGTGAACCAGCCCCTGCAGGGGGCCGATCTGTTCGGCCTCACGGCGGTGCTGAATCTGCCCATCGACCGGTTCCGGCTCCAGGCCGACACCAGCCTTTCCACCCTCAGTCCGGACAACCTGGCGGCGGGCACCCGCAGCATCGTGCGCCTCAGGACCCCCCTGGGACTGGCGGGTCACAGCCAATCCGAGGGGCAGCTGTTCGGCACCTACCGGGATCGGGTGTACAACGGCAGCCTGGGCCTGCAGACCGTGGTGTACTCCTACGGCGGTCAACTGGACGGCAACCTGCGCTTCAACCCCGATCCGGCCGATCGGCGCGACGACCCAAGGCGCACGCCCTATGTGGGACCGATCGACTTCGACTGGCGAGCCGTGGCCGGCAACTACCAGGCCAACCTGTTTGAACGCAATCGGCTCGACACCCAGTGGCGCGGCCGCCTGAGCGGGGGCCTGACCAGCTCCCTGCGCCTCTGGGAGGCAAGCCTGGAGCCAGCAGAAGACGAACTCTCCGCCCTGCGCTATGCCGCCGAGCCGGTGCGGCCAGGACTGGCCCTGAATTTCGGCCTGGCCAGCTCCCTGGCTCGCTACGGGGAAGGGGAGCGGCAGAACACGCTCACGCTGTTCGGTGGTCCGGCGATCACCCTCGGCCGCTTTCGCCAACCCTGGTTCGACTACAGCCAGGTGGCGCTGCTCGTGGGGGGCACCCTGCTGGATGGGGGCAGCCCCTTCGGTTTCGATCGGGCCGTGGACCTGCGCACCCTCAGTTTCCGGGCAGCCCAGCAGGTGTATGGCCCCCTCGTACTGGAGGCCGGAGCCACCTGGAACATCGACAGCAACTCCAGGTTCTACGGCGATGTGAGCTACTCCTATGTGGAGCTCAAACTGCAACAGCGCTCCTATGAGCTCGGGGTTTTTTACAGCCCCTACGACGGCATCGGCGGGATCCGGATCCGCTTGAACGACTTCAGCTTCAGCGGCAGCGGCACGCCCTTTGTGCCCAGGCCCGAGCCCCCGGCGGGTCCATCAGCCCGGCAGACGCGCTCAGAACCCCCGCAGATAGGGCAGTGACCCCATGGTGCGGTCCAGCTCCACGGCGTGGGCCAGCAGCTGCCCGGTGGCATCCCACTGGCCGCTCACCAGCATCTGGTGGGGGCCGGGATCGAGGTGCACCCGCCAGCGGTTGGCGCCCACGAACTCGCTCTCCAGCTCCACCTCCAGGGCCTCCAGATCGAGCAGGAGCTCGGCGCCTGGGTCGGCGGCGATCGCCTCCTGCAGGGCCCGCACGGTGTCGGGCTCGGCGCTGAGGCAGGGAATGCCCAGGGCCAGGCAGTTGCCGAAGAAGATCTCGGCGAAGCTCTCGCCGATCAGGGCGCGGATGCCCCAGCGCATCAGCGCCTGGGGGGCATGCTCGCGGCTGGAGCCGCAGCCGAAGTTGCTGTTCACCACCAGCACCGAGGCCTGCTGGTGCTCGCTGCGATCGAAGGGGTGGGGGCCAGCCGCAGCGTTGGCCAGCTCGGTGCGGTCGTCCGCGAAGGCACCGCGGGCCAGGTCGTCGAAGGTGACGCACTTGAGAAAGCGCGCCGGGATGATCCGGTCGGTGTCGATGTCGGCGCCCACCACGGCCACGCCGCAGCCGCGGTGCCGGCGGATCGGGCCGGTGGGGAAGGGGGCGGAGCTGGGCATGGCGGGGGAAGGGCAGGGACGATCCGGAACGGCGCTGGTCGCAGAACGGACGAAGAGGGAGGAGGAAGGGATGGAGCGTGCTCAGACCTGCAGCAGCTCGCGCACGTCGGTGACCCGGCCGGTCACGGCGGCGGCGGCCACCATCGCCGGGCTCATCAGCAGGGTGCGGCCGCTGGCGGAACCCTGGCGGCCCTTGAAGTTGCGGTTGGAGGAGCTGGCACTGATCTGGCGGCCCTCGAGCCGATCGGGGTTCATCGCCAGGCACATCGAGCAGCCGGGCTCGCGCCACTCGAAACCCGCAGCCGCAAACACCTGGTCGAGGCCCTCGGCCTCGGCGGCGGCGGCCACCTGCTCGCTGCCGGGCACCACAAAGGCCTTGATCCCGGCCGCCACCCGGCGACCCTTGGCCACGGCGGCCGCGGCCTGCAGATCGCTCAGGCGCCCGTTGGTGCAGCTGCCGATGAAACACACATCCACCGGGGTACCGGCAATCGGGCTGCCGGGCTGCAGGTCCATGTAGCGGTAGGCCTCCTCCGCTAGGGGGCGCTCCTCCGGGGGCGTCTGCTCCAGGGTGGGCACGGCCTCATCCACACCGATGCCCTGGCCGGGGGTGATCCCCCAGGTGATGGTGGGGGCGATGGCAGCGGCATCGAAGCGCACCTCGTCGTCGAACACCGCATCAGCGCCGCTGGCCAGGCTGCTCCACCAGGCCACCGCCCGCTCCCAGGCCTCGCCGCTGGGAGCGGCGGGGCGCCCCTGCAGGTAGGCGAAGGTGGTCTGGTCGGGATTCACATAACCGCAGCGGGCACCGCCCTCGATCGCCATGTTGCAGAGGGTCATGCGCTCCTCCATCGAGAGCGCCGCGATCGCCGGGCCGGCGAATTCGTAGGCGTAACCGACGCCGCCTTTCACCCCCAAGGTGCGGATCACGTGCAGCACCAGGTCCTTGGCGAACACGCCCGGCTGCAGCTGGCCGTCCACCCAGATGCGGCGCACCTTGAGCTTGTTCATCGCCAGGCTCTGGCTGGCCAGCACATCGCGCACCTGGCTGGTGCCGATGCCGAAGGCGATCGCGCCGAAGGCCCCGTGGGTGGAGGTGTGGGAGTCGCCGCAGGCCACGGTCATGCCCGGCTGGCTGAGGCCGAGCTCGGGGGCAATCACGTGCACAATCCCCTGGTGGCCGCTGCCGATGCCATGCAGGGTGATGCCGTGCTCAGCGCAGTTGGCCTCCAGGGTGGCCAGCATCTCCTCGGCCAGGGGATCGGCGAAGGGCCGGGCCTGGTTGGTGGTAGGCACGATGTGATCCACGGTGGCCACCGTGCGCTCGGGGTGGCGCACCGAGAGGCCCAGATCCTTCAGGGCCGCGAACGCCTGGGGGCTGGTGACCTCGTGGATCAGGTGCAGACCGATGAACAGCTGGGTGGAACCGCCTGGCAGCTCCGCCACCCGGTGCAGATCCCAGACCTTGTCGTACAGCGTTGCCGCGCTCACCCTTGCCCCACCAGAGCTGACCGGTCACCCTAAGCGGCGGGCAACGAACACCTGGCGACGATGCGATCCCGCCCGCGACGCGTTCAGCGGCCGGGTGCAGGTGCACCTCGGCAACACCGTGCTGCCGGAGCGGAGTCAGGCCGCCAGCAACCGGCGGCGCAAGCGATCCAGCGCCTCGCCGGCCGTGAGCAGCTGGATCCAGCTGCGGCCGCGGCTGGCCCCGAAGCGCACCCCCCCGCTGCTGCAGCCATCGGGGCCGGCCACGGCGATGTGCACCAGCCCCACCGGCTTTTCTGGGCTGCCGCCACCGGGGCCGGCAATGCCGGTCACCGCCAGGGCCCAGTCGGCGCCGGTGACGCGGCGCGCGCCCTCGGCCATGGCCTGGGCCACCGGATCACTCACGGCGCCATGGGCCGCCAGCAGCTCCGCCGCCACCCCCAGCAGCCCCTGCTTGACGGCATTGGCATAGGCGATCACCCCGCCCAGAAACACCTCGGAGGCCCCGGGCACCGCCGCCAGGGCCGCCCCCAGGCCGCCGCCGGTGCAGCTTTCGGCCACCGCCAGGGTCTGCCCCCTCTGGCGCAGCTGCTCCAGCACCACCGAAGCCAGGGAGTCGTCGTCGGCACCGAAGCAGGCCACCCCGGCTCGGGCGCGGATCTCGGCTTCCACCGGCCGCAGCAGGGCCTCGGCCTGGCCCTGGCTGAAGGCGCGAGCCGTGAGCCGCAGCTTCACCTCGCCACTGCCGGCGTATGGGGCCACGGTGGGGTTTGGACTCTCGAGCAGGTCGGCCACCTGTTCGGCCAGGCTCGATTCGGCCACACCCCAGAAGCGCAGCATGCGGCTGGCGAACACGCCCTCCGCCAGGCCACTGCCCCGCAGCCAGGGGGAGGCGGTGGCGGTCCACATCGCCCGCATCTCGCTGGGCACTCCCGGAAAGGTGATCACGGTGAAACCGGGCTGGATCGGGAAGGAAAGACCGGCCGGATCCGGGCTCCAGATCATGCCTGGAGCCGAACCGGTGGCGTTGGGCAGCAGTTCGGAACCCACCGGCAGCAGGGCCTGGCGGCGCAGGCTGGGCGTCACCGGCCGGCCCCGGGCCGCGAGCTTGGCCTGGATGTCAGCCCACACCTCCGGGCGCTCCGCCAGGGGCGTCTCAAAGGCGGCGGCAATGGCCTCGGTGGTGAGGTCGTCGGGCGTGGGGCCAAGCCCGCCGGTGGTGATCAGCAGCCGGCAGCGGCCGGCTGCCTCACGCACGGCGGCGATCACGCGCTCGCGGTTGTCGCCCACCACCTGCTGGCGGTGGTGGGCGATGCCGAGGCCCGCGAGCTGCTCGGCGATCCAGCGGGCGTTGCCGTTGGTGATGTTGCCCAGCAGCAGCTCAGTGCCGATGCAGAGGATCTCAGCGCTCATCGCCGCGGCCAGCTGCTCAGATCAGGATTCATCGACCCGCTGCAGCCGACGCCGGGTGCTCACCAGCACCCAGATCAGCACGGCCGTGGCCAGGGCCAGCCAGAGGAAGCGCATCTCGGCATTCACCAGCACCAGCGCCAGGGCCGCCAGCCACTGGGTGAAGGCATAGATCAGCAGCACGGTGCGTCTGTGGCTGAGCCCGGTGCGCAGCAGGCGATGGTGAAGGTGACGACGGTCGGGATAGAAGGGCGATCGCCCTTCGCTGAGGCGGCCCATGATCACCGCGGACATGTCGGCCAGGGGCAGGGAGAGGATCAGCAGGGGCAGCAACAGGCTGACGCTGGTGAGCCCCTTGGCCGGGCCCACGATGCTGATCGCCGCCAGGGAAAAGCCCAGAAAGTAGGAGCCGCCATCACCCATGAAGATGCGGGCCGGATTGAAGTTGTGGCGCAGGAAACCCAGACAGCTGCCGGCCAGGGCGGCCGCCAGCAGGCCCGCCGCGGGCTGGTCGAGGCTGAAGCTCACCGACAGCAGCCCCACGGCGGCGATGCCGCTCACCCCCGCAGCCAGGCCATCGAGGCCATCAAGCCAGTTGATGGCGTTGGTGATGCCCACCAGCCAGATCACCGTGGCCAGGAGACTCAACCAGTCCGGCAGGGTGAGCAGCGCCGGAGCGTCGGCAGCGCCCCCGAAGGGCAATTCGATGCTGCCGATGCGCACCCCTTCCGACCACACCGCCAGGGACACGGCAAGCTGCAGCGCCAGCCGGGGGAGGGGAGGCAGGGCGAAGAGGTCATCGGCCAGGCCGATGGAGAAAAAGCAGAGACAACCGGCAAGGGTGGTCCAGATCAGGCGATCCTTGCTGGGTTCCAGCTCGGCAAAGCCTCCCAGCAGCCAGGTGAGGGCCAGTGCCACACTGAAGCCGAGCACAATGCCCACTCCCCCCAGGCGCACCATCGGCCGGGTGTGCTGCTTGCGGGCATCCGGGGTGTCGGTGAAACCCCAACGCAGACCGCAGCGGCGCACCACCGGGACGATGAGCGCGGTGAGAAGGGTTGCCACCACCAGGGTGAGCAGAGCTGCCGCGTTGGGGCTGTAGGCGAGAGTCAAGACGGCTGGCAGACGCGAACCCCGCAGGGGCAGGCTGTGGCCGCCACCTTACGGGTGAAACGCCGAATCAGGCGTGCTGCAGCTCACGGGCTGAGGTGTAGAGCGGGTAGCGCTCGCACAGGGCGGCCACCCGTTCACGGCAGCGCTGTTCGATGGCGCCGTCCTCCGGGTTGAGCAGGCGGTCGGCGATCACGTCGGCCACCTCGCGGAAAGCGGCCTCGTCGAAGCCGCGGGTGGTGCAGGCGGCTGTGCCCAGGCGCAGGCCGCTGGTCACGAAGGGCGACTGGGGGTCGAAGGGCACGGTGTTCTTGTTGGCGGTGATGTGCACATCGCTCACCAGCAGATCGGCCACCTTGCCGGTCATCTTGATGCTGCGCAGATCGAGCAGCACGAGGTGGTTGTCGGTGCCACCGCTCACCACGGCGATGCCGCGCTCCTGGATGTGGCTGGCAAGGGCCTGGGCGTTGGCCACCACCTGCTGGGCATAGGCCTGGAAGCTGGACTGGAGCGCTTCACCGAAGGCCACGGCCTTGGCGGCGATCACGTGCTCCAGGGGGCCGCCCTGGCTGCCGGGGAACACGGCCTTGTCGAACTGTTTGGCGAACTCGGCGTCGCGGCAGAGGATCAGGCCGCCGCGGGGGCCGCGCAGGGTCTTGTGGGTGGTGGTGGTCACCACATCGCACACGGGCACCGGGTTGGGGTGCACACCGGCGGCCACCAGGCCAGCGATGTGGGCCATGTCGGCCAGCAGGTAGGCGCCCACCTCATCGGCGATGGCCCGGAAGGCCTGGAAATCGATCGTGCGGGGATAGGCGGAGTAGCCGCACACGATCAGCTTCGGCTTGTGCTCTCGCGCCAGCTGGCGGATCGTGTCGAAGTTGAGCTGCTGGGTGTCGGGGTCGACGCCGTAGTGCACGGCCTTGAACCACTTGCCGCTCACGTTCACCGGCGAGCCGTGGGTGAGGTGGCCGCCATGGCTGAGGTCCATGCCCAGGATCGTGTCACCGGGCTGCAGCAGCGCCAGAAACACGGCGAAGTTGGCCTGGGCGCCGCTGTGGGGCTGCACGTTGGCCCAGGCGGCGCCGAACAGGTCCTTGGCGCGCTCGATCGCCAGCTCCTCGATCGCATCCACGTGCTCGCAGCCGCCGTAGTAGCGCTTGGCGGGCAGGCCCTCGGCGTATTTGTTGGTGAGCACCGAGCCCTGGGCCTCCATCACAGCGCGGGAGGCGAAGTTTTCGGAGGCGATCAGCTCCAGGTGGGTCTGCTGGCGCTGGAGCTCCTTGCCGATCAGGGCCGCGATGGCGGGATCACCGGCCGAAAGGGGCTGGTTGGTCGCGGCGAGATCAGCCATCGGTACGGGAATGCGGGAGCGTGCTGAAGGGAATCGTAAGGAAGCGCGGGCGATCAGGGCTGTTCAGCCCAGATGGCCAGGCCCATCCGGGGGCCAGCCCGATCGGAATGATCCAGGGCGGTGGACTCCGCCATCACCGGAGCCCGATCAAAATGCTGCAGGACGCTGAGTTCTGCAGGAGATCGGTGAAAAACGCGCCTGGAGAGATTCGAACTCCCGACCCTCTGATCCGTAGTCAGATGCTCTAATCCGCTGAGCTACAAGCGCAGGTGCGGGCGCCAGCGCGTCCACTTCGACATTCTCACCGCATGGGGGGCCCTTCCGTCAACCACCCCCCAAAGGCGGCCGCGGCGGGCGGCTGCGGCGGCATGATTCAGGAACTGTTGCCACTCCTCTCGCCATGCCGATCCGCTGGTACGGCCCGGCCAATCCCGCCGATCCCACCTACCGGCACTTCGAGCGGATTGTGAATCTCACCCTGCACGCCGCCCTCTTCTCCGCCCTCAACAGCGGTCTGTGGGTGGTGCAGGAGCTGCGCCACCCCTGGATCCATCTCAACTGGTTCACGCTGGGCTGGCTGGCGCTGCTGCTGGGGCACGCTGGAGTGGTGGTGGCCCTGCGACCCGGCCGCTCCCCGGAACCATGAGCCTCTCCGCCCACGAGCTGCAAGACCTGGAAGTGGCCCTGGCCGATCGGCTCTACCTGCAGATCGCCGGCTGGCATCTCTACCTGGGGGATGCGGGCCTGGCCCAGCCCCTGGCGATTGAGTGCGCCGCCCGGCTCGACCAGGGCCGGGCGGTGTGCGCCCGCCAGGCCCTGGAGGCCGTTCAGGTGCCGATCGGTGGCGGTGCCACCCGGCTGCCCCTGGCCCGCCTGGTGCCCGCCGGCCAGTTGCGGGATCTGGAAGAGGTGCTGGAGCCGTTTTGCCGATAGGGTTGCGCCCATCGCCTGTGGGCCGCAGTGCTGCTGATTGAAGTCACAAACGCCCGGGAGGTGATCAGCCAGCGGATCGGCCGTCTGGGCAGCAGGCTGATCGGCAAGGTGGTGGACGCCGAGGCCCAGGTGGAGAAGGCCCTGATCCAGGAACTGGAGACGGCCTTCCGGGAATTCGGCATCGAAGCCCGCATCGCCTCGGTGGAGGGAGGCAAGCTGCTGGGGCGGTCCCATCTGGAACTACCCCTGCAGGTGCGCGAGCTGCGCCAGGTGCGGGCTGGGGACTAATTCAAACCTCAGCCCCTGCCCCGGCGTGGCAGTTTGGCGGTGACCTGGCCGATCACCTGCTGGGCCTCCGGCACCCGCAGGGCCCCCGCCACGGCGGTGTAGAGCAGCAAGCCGGCAGCGCCACTGATGGCCGTCTGCCAGAGGCGACCGAAGAAATCAGCCGGCCAGGCCACGAAGGAGGCCAGGGCCCAGGCCACCAGGCCCGCCAGCAGGGAAGCGCCCAGCAGCAGTGCGGTGTCGCGGGCCCAGGCCAGCAGCGGCAGACCGCCGAGGCGCTGGCGCAGGGCCAGCAACAGGCCGAGGCAGGTGATCACGTTCACGGCCACGGTGGCCAGCACCAGCCCGGGGGCGCCGAAGTTCAGGGCCGGCAGCTGCAGGCCCCAGGGGGTGGGGCCGCCCACCAGCAGCCAGTCGAACACCACATTCAGGCCGATGCCGGCCACCGAGAAGCGGAAGGGGGTGGTGCCATCGCCGAGGGCATAGAACACCCGCACCAGCACATCCCTGGCCAGATAGGCCGGCATCCCCACCCCATAGGCCATCAGCAGTCCCCCCACCAGCAGGGCCGCTCCGGCGTCAAAGGCGCCGCGCTCGTACACCAGGGCCACGATCGGCCCGGCCAGGGCCACCATCAACGCCCCCAGGGGCAGCATCGAGGCGTTGGAGAGCATCAGGCCCTGGCGGATCCGACCCACCAGCTCCGGCCGGTCAGCGGGGGCCGTGAGCCGGGCATACACCGGCAGCAACGGCACCAGCAGCATGTTGGAGAGCAGGCCGAGGGGGGTCTGCACCAGCAGGTTGGCGTAGCCCAGACCCGCCGCCGCTCCCACGATCCCGGAGGCGAAGAACAGGTCGGTGAACACGTTGATCTGCAGCATCCCGGAGGAGAGGGTGGCCGGGCCCATCACCTGCAGCACCTCGCGCACACCGGGATGCTTCCAGTCCCACACCAGCTGAAGGCGGTGGAGGCCTTGCCGCGCCAGGGCGGGCAGCTGAATGAGCCACTGCAGGACCGCGCCCACCGTGGTGCTGACGGCCAGCACCACGCCCCCCAGCACGGCCCACTTGGGCAAGACGATCGCAGGCCCCAGCCCCCACCACAGCAGGCCGATCCCGCCGATCACCGCCACGCTGGAAAGCAGGGGACTCACCGAGGGGAGCCAGAACTCGTCGGCGGCATTGAGGGCTCCGAAGCCGAGGCCGATCAGGCCGGCAAACAGGGCCATCGGCGCCATCCAGCGCAGCTGCTGCACGGCGATCGCATGGCGTTCGGGGTCGAGGCCAGGGCCCACCAGCGTGATCAGCGGATCGGCCCCAACCAGCAGCAGGACCGTGACCACCAGCAGGACAGCGCCCACCAGGGTGTTGATCGCGGCCAGCACATGGGCCCCCTCCTCCCGGGGGCGGCGGGCCAGGGCTCCCACCATGGCGCTGTGGAAGGGGCCATTGATCCCGCCCAGCAGGATCAGCAGGAAGCCAGGCAGCACGTAGGCGTAGTTGTAGGCGTCGTAGGCGGCCCCCACGCCGAAGGCGGCGGCGATCACCTGCTGGCGCACCAGGCCGGCCACCTTGCTCAAGGCTGTGGCCACGGCCACGATCAGGGCGATGCGGCGCAGGGATGGGGCCATGGCGGGCGGGGGACGGGCCCTCGGCCCGCGAACGGCTGTTGTTTGAGCGGCAGTATGGCCGCCGTGCCCACCGAGCCAGAGCACCATGACTGCCCCCGAGGCCGCCGCCCCCGAGCCCGCCACCGCCGTGCTGGACACCGGGCCCTTGGTGGAGGGGGTGCTGCTCAAGCGCTACAAGCGCTTCCTCGCTGATGTGGAGCTGGCCGATGGCACGGTTGTGACGGCCCACTGCCCCAACACCGGCCCGATGACCGGCGTGCTGTTGCCCGGCGGGCGGGTGCGGCTGCGCCACGACCCCTCCCCCACACGCAAGCTGGCCTGGACCTGGGAGCAGGCCGAGGTACCGGGGGCCCTGGGGAGTCCGATCTGGGTGGGGATCAACACCGCCCTGCCCAACCGCCTGGTGCGGGCCACGATCGAAGCGGGCCTGCTCGAGCGGTGGCTGGGGCCGATCGGCAGCATCCGCGCCGAAGTGCCCTACGGCGCCAACCGCCGCAGCCGCATCGACCTGTTGCTCACGCCCGCTGACGGAGCCCCGGACCCACGGCCGATCTACGTGGAAGTGAAGAACACCACCTGGACCCAGGGCGAGCTGGCCCTGTTTCCTGACACGGTGACTGAGCGGGGGCAGAAACACCTGGTGGAGCTGAGCGCACTGGTGCCCTCCTGCCGGGCCGTGCTGGTGCCCTGCCTGAGCCGGGGTGACGTGACCCGCTTCGCGCCGGGGGATTCGGCCGACCCGCGCTACGGCGAGCTGTTCCGCAGCGCCCTGGCCGCGGGAGTGGAGGTGCTCCCCTGTGTGTACAGCTATGGCGCCGAACAGGTGCATTGGCAGGGGGTTGCCGCGGTCGAGGCGGGTCCGGCCACGCCATGAGCGGCCGAGGCGTCACAATCCGGCGATGCTTCCCTTCCACTGGCTCACCCAGACCGTGGCCCTCGGCCTGGGCATCGCCTTCAGCCCCCTGAACATCGCCCTGGTCGCCCTGTTGCTGCTGGGTCCCACGCCGCTGCGCCGCTGCGCCGTGTACCTCTCCGGCTGGGTGATTGCCAATGGCGCGGCCCTCGGCACCGTGGTGCTGATCGGCAGCCGCTTCAGCTGGGCCATGCAGCTGGGCGGCCGCGGCCAGGTGCTGATGGACCTGATCGGCGCCGGGGCTCTGATGGCCCTGGGCCTCTTCCAGCTCACCCCGGCCGTGGCGATCGGCGAGGAGAGCTGGGCGATGCAGCTGATGGTGCAGCTGCCCGAACTCGACTGGTTTCCCCTGCTGGGCCTCGGCGCCGGCTGCGCCCTGCTCAGCCCTGAAAACCTGGTGTTCTATGCCAAGGAAGGCGGCATGCTGCTGGCCAACCACACCTCCCTGGCTGGAGATCTGGAGGTGGGCGTGGTGTTCGTGGCCGTGACGACCTCTCTGCTGCTCCTGCCCCCGCTGGCCTGGCTGGTGAGCGGCGGCAGCCTGCGCCAACCGCTGAGCCGGCTCAACGACTGGCTCGTGCACCGTGCCGAGTGGCTGGTGGGGGTGTTTGCCCTGGTGCTCGGGCTCTACCTCGGCTGGCAGGGGATCGAGGGGCTGGTGGCCATGACCGGCAGCAGCGTGGCCCTGACCTGAGCAAGGGGCGCACCAGCCTGCTGCGCCGCAAAGCCCATACAGTTAATTCCCCTGCGTCCGGTCGCCGTGGATACCCGATCCTTCAAGCGCTCCCTGCACCACTCGGAGCGTTACAACCGCCGCGGTTTCGGCCTGGGCGAGGAGGTGGCCGGCAGCCTGCAGACGGCCTACCAGAGCGACCTGGTGGGCCAGCTGCGCAGCAACGGCTACCAGCTGGAACAGGGGCGGCTCACGGTGCGACTGGCCGAGGCCTTCGGCTTCTGCTGGGGCGTGGAGCGGGCCGTGGCCATGGCCTATGAGACCCGCCGCCACTACCCCAGCGAGCGGATCTGGATCACCAACGAGATCATCCACAACCCCTCGGTCAACGACCACCTGCGTGACATGAACGTGCAGTTCATCCCGGTGGATGGCGGCGTGAAGGACTTCTCCGAGGTGGCCAGCGGCGACGTGGTGATCCTGCCGGCCTTCGGCGCCACCGTGCAGGAGATGCAGCTGCTCAACGAGCGGGGCTGTCACATCGTGGACACCACCTGCCCCTGGGTGTCCAAGGTATGGAACACGGTGGAGAAGCACAAGAAGCACAGCTTCACCTCGATCATCCACGGCAAGGTGAAGCACGAGGAAACCCTCGCCACCAGCAGCTTCGCCGGCACCTACCTGGTGGTGCTCGACCTGGCGGAAGCCCAGCTGGTGTGCGACTACATCCTGGCCGGAGCCCGGGGGAACGGTCCCTCAGCGGAGCAGCGCCAGGCCTTCATGCAGCGCTTCGCCAAGGCCTGCTCGCCGGGCTTCGACCCCGACCGCGACCTGCTGCGGGTGGGCGTGGCCAACCAGACCACCATGCTCAAGAGCGAAACCGAGGAGATCGGCAAGCTGTTCGAGCGCACGATGCTGCAGCGCTTCGGCCCCGCCGAGCTGAACGACCACTTTCTGGCCTTCAACACGATCTGCGACGCCACCCAGGAGCGCCAGGACGCCATGTTCGCCCTGGTGGATGAACCCCTCGACCTGATGGTGGTGATCGGCGGCTACAACTCCTCCAACACCACCCACCTGCAGGAGATCGCCGTGAGCCGGGGCATCCGCTCCTTCCACATCGACACCCCCGAGCGCATCGGCCCCGGCAACCGGATCCAGCACATGCCCCTGGGCGGGGAGCTGGGCGTGGAGGAACCCTTCCTGCCGGAGGGGCCGATCCGGGTGGGAATCACCTCCGGTGCCTCGACGCCGGACAGGATCGTGGAGCAGGTGATCCAACGGCTGATCGACCTCACCCAGCTCTGAGCCGGGAGTTGCGCTGGCCGCTGTCGCAGCGACTGCCGACCCCGCCAACCCGTGGCTTTACATTGATTCATCCGGGCCACTGGTGATTCCGCTGCCCCCTGCGAGAGCCGCTTGCGTGACGTTGTCCAGTCCATCGCTGTCACCGTCAGAGACGCCTTCCGGCTCCTCTGAGACGCCGCCCAGCTCTGCCGACGCCCCCGAGTTGCTGCGTCATCTGAGCGATGGGCGGGTGCGCTGCTACGGCAGCCAGTTCGCCGACGTGATGGAAATGCGGGCCCCCGCCGCCCGGGTGGCTGCCTACCTGGATCGCCACGAAGGCTGGTTCCGGCGCTGTGCCGCACCGATGACGGTGGATCCCCTTGGATCGAATGGCTACCGGCTCACCCTGGGCCGCTTCGGCAACTTCGGCTTCGAGGTGGAACCCACCATCGCCCTGGAGCTGCTGCCCCAGAGCGAGGGCATCTATCGCATCGTCACGGTGCCCCCTGAAGGGGAAGGCAGCGGTCTGGAGCGGCTCTACGACGTGGACTTCAACGCCGCCCTCTCCCTGGATGAAGCGGCCGAATCGGAGGTGACCCTGGTGCGCTGGCAGCTCGATCTGAGCGTGTGGATCCGGCTGCCGGGGGTGATCACCCTGCTGCCCGACCAACTGGTTCAGTCCAGCGGCGACCATCTGCTGCGCCAGATCGTGCGCCAGATCTCCCGCCGCCTCACCTGGAAGGTGCAGGAGGACTTCCACGCCAGCCACGGTCTCGACTGCCCGCCACGGCGGCGGGCCCAGTTCTGAGGGCCGCTCCGCCAGCCAGGCAGTGGGGCGACCGGCTCAGGCCGGCCGGTTCTCCCAGATCTTGTTGACGATCTGCATGCCGGTGACGGCCTGCCAGAGAAACAGGGTCATCATCAACATGTTCAGGCCCACGTGCGCCTTGCGCGCGATCAGGTTGCCCTGCTGAACCAGCGGAATCAGGGCCACTGCCAGGGCCACCAGGCAGGTCATGCCGATGCCCACCAGCAGGTGGGGGCCCACGAACAACTTGCCGTTGTTGAGGTAGGTGACGGCCATGCCGCCGAAGGTGCCCAGCACCATCACCGCCAGCAGGGCCCCGCCGATCTGAAAGTGGCGCTTGGCGTACTGCCCCTTGATCAGCTGCTTGCGCGTCTCGGCATCGGCGGTGCGGGTTTTCTTGGCCTTGATCCCCAGCACCATGGCGTAGCCACTGAGGCCGAAGAGCACCCACATCAGCAGCGGGTGCACGAAGTTGAGGTTGTAGGCGAGCGCTTCAGGCATCGGGCGGAGAGGAACGGCCGGATCGGTGCTGCGAACCTAGCTGGCGTTCAGTGCAGGAAGTGACGGCGCCCCGTGACCACCATCGCCAGGCCGAGGGCATTGCAGGCGGCGATCGAATCGGCGTCCCGCACGCTGCCTCCGGGCTGAATCACGGCACGGATGCCATGGCTGGCCGCCAGTTTCACCGTGTCATCGAAGGGGAAGAAGCCGTCGCTGGCGAGCACGGCACCGCTGGCCCGATCCCCCGCCGCCTCCAGGGCCAGCCGTGCCGAGCCCACCCGGTTCATCTGGCCCGCGCCGATCCCCAGGCTCTGACCACTGCGGGCCACGGCGATGGCGTTGGAGCGCACGTGGCGCACCAGCTTCCAGGCGAAGCGCAGATCGTCGAATTCCTCGGCCGTGGGCAGGCGCTCGCTCACCACCTGCCAGGCCCCCTCGTCCACCGGCTGGTCGTCGAGCTGCTGGGCCAGCACGCCGCCCAACACCGAGCGCAGTTGCTGGTTGGAGGCCCGGGCGATCGCGGCCGGGGCCAGCTCCAGCAGGCGCAGGTTGGCGCGCCCCGCCAGGCGCTCGCGGGCAGCCGCATCAACAGCGGGCGCCACCACGCACTCCAGGAAGAGGCTGGTGAGCTGCTCGGCGGCCGGCCCATCCACCGGCGTGTTCAGGGCCACGATGCCACCGAAGGCCGACACCCGATCGGCGTCGAGGGCCCGCTGGAGTGCATCAGCGCAGCCCCTGCCCGTGGCGACGCCGCAGGGATTGGTGTGCTTCACCACCACCGCGGCGGGCTCGGCCCCGGGGCCGTAGCCGAACTCCCGCACCGTGGCCAGAGCGGCGTCCAGATCGATCAGATTGTTGTAGCTGAGCTCCTTGCCCTGCAACTGCTCGGCCCCTCCCCAGCCGGCCCCGGCCTGGCTGTACCAGGTGGCAGGCTGATGGGGGTTCTCGCCATAGCGCAGGCTCTGCTGGGGAGGCAGCGCCAACTGCAGGGGGGCGGCCTCCTGCTCCGCGGCGAGCTGGGCGCCCAGCCAGCTGCTGATGGCGGCGTCGTAGCTGGCGGTGTGCTCAAACGCCGCCAGGGCGAGAGTCCGGCGGAAGGCCTGATCCAGCCGTCCTTCGCGCAGCGCCGCCAGAAAGCTGGGGTACTGCTCAGGGCTGGTGAGCACGGCCACATCGGCATGGTTCTTGGCCGCGGCCCGCACCATCGCCGGGCCGCCGATGTCGATGTTCTCGATGGCGGTGTCGAAGGTCACGGCGGGATCGGCCACGGTCTCCCGGAAGGGATAGAGATTCACCACCACCACATCGATGGGGGCGATCGCCTGGGCGGCCAGATCGGCCTGGTGGCCGGGGTCGGTACGGCGGGCCAGGATGCCGCCATGGATGCGGGGATGGAGGGTCTTCACCCGGCCGCCGAGGATCTCCGGGGCGCCCGTGTGTTCGGCCACCCGGGTCACGGGCAGGCCGGCGGCCTGCAGAGCCTGGGCGGTGCCGCCGCTGGAGAGCAGCTGGAATCCCGCGGCCAGCAGGCCTTCCGCCAGGGGCACCAGACCTTCCTTGTTGGACACACTCAGAAGGGCCGTCGGGGCCATGGCTCGCGATCTGGAAGGTGAAGGGCCAACCTACGCAGTGACTGCCCACCGGTATGACCACCTCTCCTTCCAGCGGCGCCGACGATGCCGGCCTGATCCGCCTGGGCCCGCCGACGGCCCGCGAGCGCCTGGTGCTGCTGCACGGCTGGGGGGCGGACGCCGACGACCTGCTGGAGCTGGGACGCCTGCTGGTGGGCCCTGCGGTGAGTGTGGTGGCCCTGCAGGCACCGCTGCCCCACCCGGCCGGCGTGGGGCGCCAGTGGTACGACCTGCAGCAACCGGGCTGGCCGCAGCTGCCCGCCGCCCGCAAGCAGCTGCGCCAGCGGCTGGAGGCCCTGGGTGAGGACGTGGGCCTGAACCAGACGGTGTTGCTCGGCTTCTCCCAGGGGGCGGCCATGGCCCTGGATGTGGCCACCGGCGCCGGGGGGCTGCCGGTGGCCGGCCTGATCGGCTGCAGTGGCTACCCCCATCCCGACTGGACACCCCAGCCGGGACGGAGCCCAGCGGTGCTGCTCAGCCATGGCCGCCAGGATCCGGTGGTGCCTTACCAGGCCAGCGAAGCGCTGCGGGAGCAGCTGCAGGCGGCCGGCGCGGCGGTGGAGCTGCTGGGGTTCGACGGCGGCCACGCCATCGACCCCGGCCTGTTTCCGGCCATCCGCCAGTTCCTTGCCCACTGCTGGCAAGGCAGAGCAGAGGGGAGCTGATGGTCGCGCCCTAAACGGGGGCTGGTCAGCGACTTAGCCGCCCAACGGGAGCACGGAGCCGCAGGTGACGGCTCTGTACCCACTCGGCCTGCCTTCAGACGAAGGCGTATTCGTACTCCTCCATTTCCTCCCAGTCATCGGCGGCGAGGGCTTCGATGCCTTCGAACAGCACCTCTTCACCGATGCGATCAACGATGTCGCGCAGCGAGGGGAAGAGGAAGTGGTTCTCCTCGGCGTACTGGGCACTGAACAGGCCCTTCTCGCCCCAGAAGAAGCGATCGGTGGTGTGCTCGTTGCGGCGCACATTCAGGATCGCCGGAGCCACCAGGGCCTGCTCGGCGATGTAGCGCCGGGCGGCGGTGACGGGCTTGTGGGAGCCGGTCTCCAGATTGAAGGTGGGCACATGGGCCAACACCCGCTGGCCGGCGAGACGGCGGCGGCTGATCCGCTTGCGCTTCTTAGACATGGCAGAACTCCCGGAGGCGGGAGGATCGAGAGGGACGAGGAGAAGCGGGATGAACCGCCAGCTGGCGAAGGATCCAGGGAATCCTTCGCGACACAACTCCCAACCAGCCGGTGCCGACGTTGCCGATCGAGTCAGCGACGTGACTGTGATGCACCGAAAAACGGCAGCACCCAACCAGCGGGGAGGGGCGGAGCAGGCCCGGGAAACCCGCCACCTGAACACACCTCTGCTGTAGCCTTGGTTGAACGAAAACGCAACCGCAGGCTTCACATCGCCGACCTCCTGGCCCCGCGGTGATCGCGTGGTAGTGGTCGATACGGAAGATCTTAAGACTTTTTCCCGGATTTGACTCAGGTCGTCCGGACTTTTTTTGGCCATCGCCGGAACGCACAGCGACCCAAGCCCAGATGCCGGTTTCCAAGAGGTTTCTGAGCCTGGTCAACGCCCAGCTGGCCCAGTTCGCCGACCGCAGTGATGTGACCTCGGTGGTGGTGTACGTCACTGAACCAGCAGATGACGGCGGGACTCCTGATCTGATTCCGATCGGTCACTGGCCCAGTGCCAGCCGGGCACTGCGCGCCCTCACCAGCGACAGCGAGCTGCGCCAACCCGCGGAACACCGCCGCTGGTTGGCCATGCGCCAGGGGGGGGCGCTGCTGGGCGCCCTGCTGGTGGAAACCAGCAACCTGCCCTGGCCTGAGCCCCTGCAGCGGCGGCTTCTGGCCGTGAGCCATTGCCTCACCGAGGGACTCTGCCTCGATCTGGAGCACCACCAGCTGCAGCTGCGCCTGCACCAGCAGCGGGAGCAGCTGAAGGTGCTGGTGCACCAATTGCGCAATCCCCTGGCGGCCCTGCGCACGTTCGGCCAGTTGCTGTGGCGCCGGCTTGAAGACGATCCCCGCAACCGCACCCTGGTGGAGGGACTGCTGCAGGAGGAACACCAGCTGCAGCGCTACGTGGATGCGATCGACGCTCTCGAGCGCGTGGAGCCTGCCTTCTCCGCGGCAGGGGAGACGCCTGCCCTGCTGCTGCCCCCCAGCCTGGGGAGCGACAACCAGCAGCCTCTGGCCCCCTTGCTCGAGCCCCTGCTGCAGCGGGCCACAGCCACCGCGGCCCTGCAGGGGCGTGCCTGGCACGGTCCCGGCCAGCTGCCCCAGTGGCAGGGCGACTCCGGCGCGGTGGCCGAGATCCTGGCCAACCTGCTGGAGAACGCCTTCCGCTACAGCCCCTCCAATGCCCCGGTGGGGCTGCACGTGGCTCCCTGGGGGGAAGGGGGATGGCAGCTGGGTGTCTGGGATGGGGGCGACCCGATCTCAGGCGAGGAGCGCGAGCGGATCTTTGAGGCCGGGCAGCGAGGCCAGAGCAGTGCTGATCTGCCGGGAACGGGACTGGGACTGGCGCTCGCCCGGCAACTGGCCCGCCAGCTCGGTGGCGATCTGCAGCTGATGGCTTCCCCGGCCGCTATGGCCCAGGAGCTGCCGGTGCGGGGGAATGCCTTCCGGCTCAGGCTGCCGCCCGGGCCACTGCCAGGCCCATGAGCAGCAGGGAGAGGGTTTCGGTCCACTCCACACTGGCGCCATAGCTGTCGCCGCTGTGCCCCCCGAGCCGGCGCCCCAGCCACCAGGGCACCAGCCAGGCCGGCAGCAACCCGAGCAACCCGAGCCATCGCCCCAGCAGGGGAATGGGCAGCAGCCAGCCGAGCGCCAGCAGCAGCGCCAGGGCCATAGCGGCCGGCCGCAGCTCCCGAGCCAGGCCCTGCCAGTGGCGCCGATGGAAGGCAGCACTGCCATCACGGCGTAAATAGGGATGGAAGGCCATCGCCGGCAGCGGTGCGAGCCGCCCCGAGAAGGCCGCCCACACGAGCAGCAATGCGCCCAGCAGAGGAGACGCCGGCAGCAGGCAGGCCAGGCCGGCAGCCCGCAACAGGGCCAGCAGCAGGGCCACCTGCACCGCCGCGGCCCCCACGCGGCTGTCGGCCATCGCCTCCAGGCGGCGGCGGGGCCCCGCCGCCAGCCCATCGGCCGTGTCCAGGGCACCGTCATGGTGGAGGCCGCCGGTGAGCGCCAGCCCCAGGGCCATCACCAGGGCCAGCCGGGCGGGGGCGGGGAGCCAGCCGGCGGGCAGCCACCAGAGCAGGGCCTGCAGGCCGCCCAGCACCAGGCCGATCCAGGGGGCAAAGCGGGCGATCCGCTCAAAGCGGGGTCGGGGCCAGGGCCAGGCCGGCAGCACCGAATAGAAGATCCAGGCACCGGCCAGATCGCCCAGCCAGGCGGGTGCCCCGGTGGGGGCATCGCCAGCCCCGGGAGCGGAAGATCGGTGACGGGTGAAGGGAGCCAGGCGACCTCTAGCGTCAGCGCAGCACCGCTGCGGTCCCATCAGCTTTTCACCCCAGGGGGCTGGCCCGCTCCCCTTCAGCTTCCAGGTCACGGCCCACTGCCCCCGCAGCCGGGCCCGCTGCGGCTGCTTCCACACCCCCCACGGGCCGGTGCACACGCCCCGCTTCATGCCGGTGGGCACCCTGGCCACCGTGAAGGGGGTGACCAGCGGCCAGCTGGCCGGCACCGGCGCCGAGATGGTGCTGGCCAACACCTACCACCTGCACCTGCAGCCGGGGGAGGAGATCGTGGCCGAGGCGGGCGGGCTGCACCGCTTCATGGCCTGGGATGGGCCGCTGCTCACCGATTCCGGTGGCTTCCAGGTGTTCAGCCTGGGGGACATCAACCGGATCAGCGACGACGGGGTGGTGTTCCGCTCGCCGCGGGATGGCCGCCGCATCGACCTCACCCCGGAGCGCGCGATGGCGATCCAGATGGCCCTGGGGGCCGACGTGGCCATGGCCTTCGACCAGTGCCCGCCCTATCCGGCCAGCGAGGCCGATGTGGCCGCGGCCTGCCGCCGCACCCACAGCTGGCTGGAGCGCTGCATCGCCAGCCACTCCGGGGCCGATCAGGCCCTGTTCGGCATCGTGCAAGGGGGCTGCTTTCCCGATCTGCGCGCCGAATCGGCCCGGGTGGTGGCCTCGATGGGGCTGCCGGGGATCGCCGTGGGCGGGGTGAGCGTGGGCGAGCCTGCCGAGGAGATGCACCGGATCGTGCGCCAGGTGGGCCCCCTCCTGCCGGCTGCCGTGCCCCACTACCTGATGGGCGTGGGCACCCTGCGGGAGATGGCGATCGCCGTGGCCAACGGCTTCGACCTGTTCGACTGCGTGATCCCCACCCGCCTCGGGCGCCACGGAGCAGCCCTGGTGGGCGGGGAGCGCTGGAACCTCAAGAACGCCTGCTTCCGCCACGACCACACCCCCCTCGAGGCCAGCTGCCCCTGTCCGGCCTGTCGCCACCACAGCCGGGCCTACCTGCACCACCTGATCAAGAGCGAGGAGATGCTGGGCAAGATCCTGCTCAGCCTGCACAACATCACCCAGCTGGTGCGCTTCACCACGGCGATGGGCCAGGCGATCCGGGAGGGCTGTTTTGCAGAGGATTTCGCTCCCTGGCAGCCCGGCTCCCCGGCGGCCCACACGTGGTAGCGTCCGGCTCACGCGACACGTGAGTTCCGGGATGGCCGTCTACGCCCTGCACACCCTGGCCCAGTTGCCCGAGGCCTATCAGGCCTTCGCCCCGCTGGTGGACATCCTGCCGATCATTCCCTTTTTCTTCCTGCTGCTGGCCTTCGTGTGGCAGGCCTCGGTGGGCTTCCGCTGAGTCCGGTTCCGCCCAGCCGTGGAACACCGCCTCAGCTCCGCAGCACAGCCCAGGCAAACTCCGGCAAGGCGAGCATCCGCCGCCAACGGCTCGGTTCCTGCCAGAGGCGGTACAGCCACTCGATTTGCAGGGCTCCCATCCAGCGGGGGGCCCTTTTTTTGACCCCAGCCCACACGTCAAAGCTGCCGCCCACGCCCATCCACAGGCCGGCGCTGCGGCCGGGCAGGTCGGCGATCCAGGTTTCCTGACGGGGCACACCCAGGGCCACCAACACCAGATCCGGGCGGGCGGCGAGCAGTTCGCGCTCCAGGTGCGGCCAGCGCTCGTTGCCCTGGTAACCATGGGCTGTGAACACCAGCTGGAGGCCGGGGATCTCGGCTCGCAGCCGCTGCAGGAGGGCCTCCATCACCGCCGGTGAGGCCCCCACCAGCGCCACCCGCCAGCCGGTGGCGGCCCCATGGTGCAACAAGCTGCGCGCCAGCTCGATCCCCGGGCTGCGCCGCACCCGCAGCCCCTGCCGTGCCAAGGCCCACACCACCCCGGCCCCGTCGGGGATCACCAGGTCGGCGTCGGCGATCGCCCGCCCCAGCTCAGGCTGGGCGAGGGCCGCCATCGTCATCTCGGCGTTAAGGGTCACGATCTGACCACCGCCGCGCCGATGCAGAGCCAGGGCAGCGGCGAAGACATCGCCGCAGGCATCCACCGGAACACCCAGCACGGTGGTGCGGCGGTCGGTTGCCATTGCTGCCATCGGGGGTGCGGCGGAGGGACAGAATCTATGGCTGGCGATGCTTTGGTTTTCCTTTGGGATTGCCACCCAGCCCCCGTCCGCCGCTGCCCCCTCCGCCGCACCCCCAATGCCGCATCCCGAGATGGCCAGTGCCCCCGCTCCCGCCCCGGCGGCCGTGCTGGCCGATCCCCAGGATCGGGCCTGGACGGTGCTGCGGGAGCTGGACCGCCAGATTGAGGCCGTGGTGCTCAGCCGCCAGCACCCGATCAGCGGTCTGCTGCCGGCGAGCACGGCCAACACGGTGCATGGCAACTACGGCGATGCCTGGGTGCGCGACTGTGTGTATTCGATCCAGTGCGTCTGGGGACTGGCCCTGGCCCATCGCCGGCTGCGCGGCGCCAGTCGGCGCGTGTTCGAACTGGAGCAGCGGGTGCTGCAGCTGATGCGCGGCCTGCTCCATGCCATGGCCCGCCAGGCCCCCAAGGTCGAGCGCTTCAAGCACAGCCTGCACCGGCTGGACGCGATCCACGCCAAGTTCGACACCGGCAGCGGCAGCCCGGTGGTCCCCGATGACGGCTGGGGCCACCTGCAGCTCGATGCCACCGGCCTGTTCCTGCTGCAGCTGGCCCAGCTCACCCGCGCCGGCCTGGTGGTGGTGCGCTCCAGCCACGAGCACGACTTCGTGCAGAACCTGGTGTATTACGTGGCCCAGGCCTACCGGATTGCCGATTACGGCATCTGGGAGCGGGGCGACAAGGGCAACCACGGCCTGCCCGAGCGCAACGCCAGCTCGATCGGGCTGGTGAAGGCCGCCCTGGAGGCGCTGGAGGGGCTGGATCTCTATGGCCCCCACGGCGATGGCAGCCACTGCCTGGTGATCCCCCACGACGCGATCGTGCGCCTGCGCCGGGCCCTCAATGCCCTGCTGCCGCGGGAGTCAGCCAGCAAGGAGGTGGACGCGGCCTGCCTGTCGGTGATCGGCTACCCCGCCTGGGCCGTGGAGGATCCCCAGCTGGCGGAGCGCACCCGCGCCAAGATCCGCGCCCAGCTGGGCGGCGGCTACGGCTACAAGCGCTTCCGCCGCGACGGCCATCAGACCGTGGTGGAGGATCACACCCGCCTGCACTACGAGCGCGAGGAACTGGCCCAGTTCGAGCACATCGAGTGTGAGTGGCCCCTGTTCTGGGCCTATGAACTGATCACGGCCTGCTGCGAGGAGCGCTGGCAGGAGGCCCGCCAGTGGCGCCAGCGGCTGGCCAGCGTGAGCGTGACGGTGGACGGGGTGGCCCTGCTGCCCGAGCTCTACCTGGTGCCGGAGCCGGCGGTGGCGGCGGAGCGCCTGCAGCCGGGCAGCCAGCCACGCCAGGCCAACGCCAACGTGCCCCTGCTCTGGACCCAGAGCCTCACCTGGCTGGGGGATCTGCTGCTGGCCGGCCTGATCACCCCCGCCGATCTCGATCCCAGTGGCCGGCGCCGGCCCGAACCGCCCGGTGCCGAGATGGTGCTGGTGGCGCTGGTCCCCGGCAGCGAGGCGATTGCCGGCGTCCTGCGCCAGCGCGGTCTTCCCTGCGCCCACGATGGCGCCGAGGAGCAGGCCTTGCACATCGGCAGTCCCCAGGACCTGGCGGCCTGTCTCAACCAGGTGGGTGCCAACCCGAAGCTCGGCCTGAGCGGCCACCCGCCGGGGCGGATGGAGACCCTGGCCACGGCACGGCTCTATCGCCGCCCCCTCGCCGGTGGGGGGCACACGGCCGAGGAACGGCTGGCCTTCCTGCCCGCCGTGCTCGAGGAGGGGACGTTCTATCTGGCGGATGATCCGGAGCAGCTGGTGGATGCCGTGGTGGCCGAGCTGCGCCTGCTGCAGCGCCACTGGCGCGGCCAGGGGGCGCCGCTGCTGCTGATCCCCATCCCCGAGGGCCCCTTCGCCGCCGATCCGCAGCCCTTCCTCAACCTGGCCGAGCAACTGCGCGCTGGCGCGATCGACGGCGTGCCCGTGGAGCTGGACACCCTGGCCGCCCTGGCGGACCGGGGGGCCTGGGTGGAACTGCCCGCTGCCGCGAGCGTCCCTGCCCAGGCCAGTGAGCCGCTCCCCCTGCCCCTGCAGGAGAGTGTCAGCCAGACACCGCTCTCGGCGGCCGAGGAACAGGCGCTCGAGAGCGACGACCTGAGCATCGCCGATCTGGCCAGACGGCTGTGGGGCAGCACCTCCCTGGCGGAGCAGGCGGAGGTGCTGGAGCAGCTGGGCCGGCGCCTGGGCGAGCAGACCACGCTGCCAGGGCCGGACAGCGGCGGCCCCGTGGCCCTGCGCAGCCTGCTGGAGGAGGTGTACCGCCGGGCGCTCGCCGCCGGAGACTGGGACGTGGTGCGGCGGATGGCCGGCCAGCTGGAGCTGGTGCATCCCCAGCTGGAAGATGCCCTCACCGACCTGCTGGTGCGCCAGAAACAGGTGGTGGTGGGTCGCAACTACACCGCCGACTCCCTGATCAGTGCGCCCCAGGACAGCGCCACGATCGCGGCGATGATCCGCCGCTTCAGCGGCGAGGACGGCCGCGAATGGATGCTGCAGCAGGAACTGCTGCTGGCCCTCGACGGCCTGGCGCGGCACGAACCCAGGCTGCTGAGCGGTGGCCTCACCCTGCAGCTGGGGCAATTGCTGCTGCTGCTCACCAGCGAACTGGCCGCCGAGGACGACCTCAACCCGATCGACGCCTTTGAGCGGCTCTGTCAGCAGCCCCCCCACGCGATCCGGCGGCGGTTGCGGGCCGTGCTGGCCGATGGCGACCATGCCCGGGCGGCCCTGCAGCGCAACGAGCAGCTCCACCTCAGCGGCCGGGTGCGCTGGACCGTGCCCGATCCGCTCGAGGAGCTGCCAAGGGGCACCTGCTGGCTGCAGCAGCGCATGCGCCTGGGGGCCCTGGGGCGCGTGCCCCGTGACTTCTACGCGGGGGTGTGGGAGCTGCTGCACCACTGCCAGGGCATCGTGATCGGCGACAAGCTGGAGAAACGCAACCGGCTGGAGAGTGCTCCCCTGCTCAGCGAGAAGACTGCCGGCGAGCGCAACTTCGCCTCCCTGGTGGAACACCTGCTCAGCAAGATCGAGGCCCCGGAGTACCGCCAGCTGTGCACCGAAACCCTGATCACCCTGATGGCCTTCGTGGAGGCCAACCCCCAGGTGCGCTTCGACGACGATCTGGCCCTCGATGTGGTGATCGGCCACGCCGTGCGGGTGGGCTGGCAGCAGCAGCACCCCGAGGTGCCGCTGGAGGCCTACGGCCAGCACAAGGCCGACGCCTGGCACCGCTTCTACCGCGCGTCGCCGGCCTCCTGCCGGCGCTGGCAGCTGCAGGCCCTGCGGGAGCTGAGCGAGCTGAGCTGAGGCGCCCCCAGCGCCGCTTCAGATCGGCTGCTCCAGGCTCATGCACAGGTTGGGCTGCTCCACGCACTGCTCGATCAGGTCGGCCAGCAGCAGGGCCCTTGAGGCCTGCAGACCATCCACCGCCGGTGATTCCTCGCCGCGCACACAGGCCAGGAAGTGCTCCAGTTCGGCGTAGAGCGGCTCGATCGAGGTGGTGCTCACCTCCTCGATCACCCCGTCGGAGCGGTACACCAGCTCGCCGTGGTCGGCACTCACCGACTGGTGGGCGCGGCGGTGAATGTGCAGGGTGCGGTTGAGGAAATCGGTTTCCACCAGGCTGGCGCGGCAGTGGGCGCTGAGGCTGCGGATCTTGCGATGGGCCATCTTGCTGGCGGTGAGGCTGGCCACCACGCCGTTGGCGAAGGCCAGGGTGGCATTCACGTAGTCGATCGGGCCCTCGGCGCTGCGGCCGCCGGCGGCCGCCAGGCGCACCACCGGGGCCCCGGCCAGCTCCAGCACCAGGTCGATGTCGTGGATCATCAGGTCGAGCACCACGGAGACATCGTTGGCGCGATCGGGGTTGGGACTGTGGCGCCGGGCCTCCAGCACCACCACTTCCTCGCCGGCCACCACCTTGAGCAGCTCACGGAAGGCGGGGTTGAAGCGCTCGATATGGCCAACCTGCAGCAGCACACCGGCCCGATCGGCCGCCTTGATCAGCTCCGTGGCCTCCTCCTGGCTGGCCGCGATCGGCTTCTCGATCAGCACGTGTCTGCCGGCCTGCAGGCAGGCCAGACCCACCCGATGGTGCAGCAGGGTCGGCACGGCGATGCACACCGCGTCCACCTGCTCCAGCAGCTGGGCGTAGTCGGCGAACCAGCGACAGCCGAACTGCTGGGTGGCCAGCTCGCCCCGGGCCGCATCGGGATCGGCCACACCCACCAGCTCGGCATCCTTGAGCAGGCTGAGCACCCGGGCGTGGTGCCAGCCCATGTTGCCGATGCCGATGACCCCCACACGCACCGGGTTCATGGGCATGGCACTCAAACGCTGAAATTATCAGTGATGCGCGATCGTGGCGGTCGCGCTGCGAGCGATCAACTCTCCGGACCCGCGCGGCGCTCGATCTGCACCCGCTCGATCCTCGGCCCGTCCATGGCCAGGATCCGGAACTCATACCCCTTCCAGCGCAGACCCTCCCCGGGAGACGGGATGTGCTGGAGCCGCTCCAGAACGAAGCCAGCCAGGGTGTGGTGCTCCTCCGCCTCGGGCAGGGGCAGCGGCAGCTGGCGATTGAGCTCACAGATCTCCAGATCGCCGGCCACCGACCAACGGCCCACATCCAGGCTGATCAGGTCGGTGTCCGGTTCGAGGGGATTGTCGTCCTCGCCGACGATCTCGCTGGTGAGGTCGGCCACGGTGACCAGGCCCTCCGTGCCGCCGTGCTCATCCACCACCACCAGCAGCGGCTGGCCGCTGCGGATCAGGGGCAGCAGCTCGGCCAGGGGAGTGCTTTCCTGCACCCGGGCCACGGGCCGGATGTAGGGCTGCAGGGGGGAGTCGGGCTGGAGCAGGCCGCTGGCGATCGGATCGGCCAGATGGCGCAGATCGAGCAGGCCACGCACGTCATCGAGGGAGCGGCCGATCACCGGGAAGCGGGCATGGGCGGTGTCATGCACCGCCCGCATCAGCTCGGCGAAGGTCACCTCCACCGGCAGGGTGACCATGCCCGAGCGGGGCACCATCACCTCGCGCACCAGGGTGTCGCGCAGGGAGAACACCCCTTCGAGAATGTTGCGCTCATCGGGCATCAGCCCGGTGACGCTGCCGGTTTCGATCAGGCTCTCCAACTCACCGGCCGAGAGGGCGGGCACCAGTTCATCCCAGTTGCGGGGCAGGCCCAGCAGGTGCAGCAGCAGGGAGGCCAGCCGTTCCACCAGGCTGAGCAGCGGCGCCAGCGAGCGGCTCACCGCATCCAGCAGGGGTGCCAGGGTGAGGGCTGAATGCTCGGGCCGGTGCAGCACCCAGGCCTTGGGCGCCAGGCCGCCCAGCAGGCTGGCCAGCAGCGCCAGCAGCAGAAACACCGCCAGGTCGAGAGCGGCCTGGGGCAGTGCCATCGCGCCGCCCAGGCCCAGCCGCTCGGCCAGGCCGCGGCCGGCCCAGCCCAGGGCCACCAAGGCCAGCACCATACCGAGCTGGGTGGCCACCAGGGCCCGGCGCAGGCGGCGCTGCAGCTTGGCCACGGCTTCGGCCCCGGGTTGGCCGTCCTCCAGCAGTTGCTGCACCCGGCTGGGCCGCAGGCGGATCAGGGCCATCTCGCCGGCGGAGAAGAACGCCAGCAGGGCGATCAGGGCTGCCAGCACCAGCAGCGCGATCACAGGGCCCCAGCCCATTCAGGTCTGAGCTGGGGGCTCAGGGGAGGGGTGGCAAACCATGGAGCAGGGACAATCATGGAGGGGCCGGATCGGCCAGGGCAGGGTCTTGCTGCCTGGATTATCGGCCGACTGCCCACCCGGGAGGCTGGAGGCTGGTCAGGCTGCCGCGCAGAGCTCCTCGCTCACCTGCCAGAGGCGGCGGCGCTGCTCGGGATCGAGGGCGGCCGGCGCCATCCGCGCCTCCGTGGGCCAGCCACGCATGCCACCCAGCTGGTCCGGCCCGTAGTGCCCGCCGGAGCTCACCCCTGGTGCCGTGGCGGCATGGAGCTGGGGCAGGGCGCCCTGGGCAGAGCTCTGGAACAGGGGCGTCATCAGCCGGTAGGCCAGGGCCTCGGCCCAGGAGCCGCTGGCCGCCACGGAGGCCGGCTGCAGGTTGGTGCGGGCCACACCGGGGTGGGCCGCCAGGGAGGTGACGCCCGCCGCCTCGGCATCCAGCCGCTGCTGCAGCTCCAGGGCGAACATCACATTGGCCAGCTTGCTCTGGCCGTAGGCCTGCCAGCGGTCGTAGCGGCGCTCGCCCTGCAGGTCATCGAAGCTGATGCGGCCGAAATACTGGGCGCCGGAGGTGACGGTGACCACCCGGGCATCAGGCTGACCGCACAGCAGTGGCAACAGTGCCTGGGTGAGGGCGAAGTGGCCCAGATGATTGATGCCGAACTGGCGCTCGAAGCCATCGCGGGTGAGGCTGCGGGGCAGGCCCATCACCCCGGCGTTGTTGATCAGCAGATCGAGGCGGCCGTAGCGGTCCTGCAGCTGGCTGCCCGCGGCACGCACGGAGGCCAGGTGGGCCAGATCAAGCTCCAGCAGGTCGATCGCGGCCCCATCCCGGGCTCCGGGCAACAGCTGCTGCCGGGCCAGTTCAGCCCGCTCCAGCGACCGGCAAGCCAGGATCACCGTGGCCCCCTTGGCCAGCAGCGCCCGGGCTGTTTCCAGGCCGAGGCCGCTGTTAGCGCCGGTGATCAGCGCCAGCCGACCCCTTTGGTCTGGCATATCGGCGGCTGTCCAGGGCATCGCTCCGGCGCGTGGGAGCGCCAACCGTAACGATGCCGCAGAGGCCTTTGCAGCACTCAGTCCGGGGGTCAACCCAGCCCCTGGATGGTTCGTGGCCTCAGAGTTGGGTCTGATGGGGGTCGCGAGGATCGAACTCGCCTAAGGCGGATTATGAGTCCACTGCATTCACCAGATTGCTAGACCCCCCTTGAGAGCCGGAGCTGGCTCAGCGGAAGCCCTGCACCGGCAGCGCCTGAACGGCGCCGCCATCCTGCCAGCCGGACGTGGGGCGCTGGCTCCCGGCCTGACCACCGCTGAGACTGCCGGAAAAGCCGCTGGACACATCGCCGCTGCGCCAGGGCATCGGCTCGCTCTGCTGCTGGAGCAGGAACTGGGTGGTGTTCTCGATGGCGGTGCCGTCCCAGACGATCGTCTGGTCGGGGAAGCCCAGACCCATCACCCGCCGGCCGTCTTCGCCGCCCATGGCGATGCCGAACAGGGAGGTGAGCTGGCCGGTGAGGCTCACCGCCTCGGCGAAGGGGGCCGTGTAGCTGTAGAAGCGGCGCTGCACCAGCTCGGGCACGGTCTGCACCACGCCGCAGCGGGTCACCTCCACCGGTGCGGCCGGCCCGCGAGCTCCGCTGGTGCGTGGCGGGGCCTCCAGGGTGGTGGTGCAGACGGCGGGGCCCGCCACAACCGGGAGCTGGGCCAGGGACGATCCCAGGGCGAGCAGGGCGGGCAGCAGCAACCGGAGGGGAACAGCCATGGTGGGAACAGCCGGTGAGGGATTCAGGGTTTGCGGTGATCAGCCGCTGGGCCGGTCAGGGGTGGGAAGCACCACGCAGGTCGCAAACTAGTCAAGCCAACGCCCCAGCACCAGTGTCCACTCCGGTCTCCCCATCGGGCATCCAGCTTCCGGGCACTGCCGCCGGCCGGCGCCAGCTGCTGCTGGAGCGCCTGGCGGAGCGGGCCTACCGCCACGGCCACTTCACCCTGGCCTCGGGCCGCAGCAGCAACCACTACGTGAACTGCAAGCCGGTGAGCCTCAGCGGCGAGGGGCTGGCCCTGCTGGGCGAGCAGCTGTTGGCGGAGGTGGAGGCCGACGCCGTAGCCGTGGCCGGGCTCACCCTCGGCGCCGACCCCCTGGTGAGTGCGGTGGCCCTGCAGGCTGTCCTGGCGGGGCGCCGTCTCGATGCCCTGATCGTGCGCAAGGAGGCCAAGGGCCATGGCACCGGCGCCTGGCTGGAGGGGCCCCTGCCCCCCGCCGGCAGCACGATCACGGTGCTGGAGGACGTGGTGACCACCGGCGGGTCGTCACTGAAGGCCGTGAGCCAGCTGCGCCAGGCGGGCTACACGGTGAACCGGGTGGTGGCGATCGTGGATCGCCAGGAGGGCGGCCTGGCGGCGATGACCGCCGCCGACCTGGAGCTGCGCAGCCTGTTCCAACTGGAGGAGATCGCCGCCACTGCCCAGCCAGGCGCCGCAGCCGCCACGCTGTGAGCATGCAAACTCCCTGGACCTGGATGCCCAGCGGCGCCTGCCGCCTGGAGCAGCCTGCCGGTCTGATGCGGCTGGAGGGCCCGGACGCCCTGCGGGTGCTGCACGGCCAGACCAGCGCCAGCATCGAAGGCGCCCAGGCCGGCAGCTGGATCCCCACCTGCTGCATCACGGCCACCGCCCGGCTTCGGGCCCTGGCGGAGGTGCTGGTGGATGGGACCGGGGCCTGGCTGCTGGTGGGCAGGGGCGATCCAGCCGCGGTGCACCAGGCGATCGACCGGGTGCTGTTTCCCGCCGACCGGGCCAGCCTCGGCCCCCTGCAGGCGGTGCGCTGGATCACGCCCCTCGGCGACGGGCAGGAGCAGCTGGCGAGCTCCGCCCCCGGCAGCTGGCAGCCCTGCGGCGAAGGCGAAGGGGGCGGCTGGCGGCTGGGCAACACCCTGGTTCTGCCGCTGGAGGTGCCCCTGCCGCCGGAGCTGGCGCAACGGCGGCCCCTGGAGGCCGGCGAGGCGGAGCGCTGGCGGATCCAGCAGGGGCTGCCGGCAGCACCCGGCGAACTCAACGACGACCACAACCCCTTCGAGCTGGGCCTGGCGGGGCGGGTGGGGCTGAGCAAGGGCTGCTACGTGGGCCAGGAAACCCTGGCCAAGCTGGCCACCTACGACGGCGTGAAGCAACAGCTGCGGCGCTGGCACTGGCGGCGCCGCGGCGGCGAGCCGGCACCGCAGGCGGGCCAGGAGCTGGTCAGGACCGCCCTGGATGGAGACAGCCCGGAGGGCCGCCTGGGCCGGATCACCTCGATGCTGGAGCTGGCCGACGGCGAGTGGATCGGCCTGGCGATGGTGCGCCGGGCCGGACTGGATGCGCCCCGACTGCAGGCTGGCGCGGCCCAGCTGAGCATGTCGCTGCCGGAGCAATTCGCGGCGCCACCGGTGGGGGCCGGCGGGGGCAGCTGATCAGCCGCGCAGCAACCAGGCCAGCACCGCCCAGGTGGCCAGGTTGTCGTCGCGGTTGTAGCGGAAGATCCGCTCCAGCCGGGCCGGGCCGCCGTCGCGGCGCCACTGGCGCCACCAGAGCAGGCAGCGGGCCCCGTCCACCCCGCTCTGGCTCCAGCGGAAGCCGAGCCAGCTGGCCACCGCCTTGAGTCCGTAACTGCTCACCGGCAGGCGCCAGTTGCGCCGCAGGCGGGCATGCACATCCACCAGCCGCCCCCGCAGCCGCGCCAGCTCGGCCTCCCGGGCACCCTGGCGCTGGGCCAGGCGCACCAGGGCGATGGCCTCCGTCTCGCCGTAGTGCAGCAGCGGCCAGCCGGGGTAGCGATCCAGCAGGGCCTGCAGCCGGCGCCAGAGCCGGGCCTCGCCGTGCTCCTGCAGGGCCAGCAGCGGCTGGTAGCGCCAACGGGGATCGACCTGGGCCGGCCAGGTGCCATCGGCCTGGCGGGGCACGATCACGAAGCCGTGCAGGAAGTCGTCGCGGGCGTCGGGATCCGACTCGATGTCGTAGAGCAGCACCCCCGGCGCCGCGGCCAGCTCCGGCAGCGGGTCGACAGGGGCGCCCTCCGCAGCCGGCAGCCGCTCGGGCCGGCCGCTGGCCTGCACCCGGGCCTGGGCCACCAGCTCGGCGGCACTGTCGCGGTGCTGGTCGCCATGGGCCGCCAGGGTCTCGGCCAGCTGGCGGGGATCGCTGGCCGCCAGCTGGGCCAGGCTGTCGATACCCGCCGCCAGCAGCATCTCGCGGCGCTTGCCGCCGATGCCGCTCACTTCGCTGAGATGGCCCTGGCGGGCCGCCTCCTGGTCGCAGAGGCCGCGCCAGCTGCAGAGAACACACTTCTTGCGGTCGGCCACCAGGGGGGGCGCCCCATCCCGGGCCAGATCAGCGGCCAGCCGGGGCAGTGCCTCCTCCAGCTGGGCCTGCAGGCCACCGCTGAGCTTGAGCCGCTCGCGCTGCAGGCCGCTGCCCGCGCCCGCCACCACCAGGGCCTGGGGTACGGGCGCCCGCTGGTGCTCGCCCAGCAGCCGTCCCCACAGGGCCAGCAGCAGGCGGTGCTCGCGGGTGAGGTTGCGCCCCTGCCGGCCCAGCACCGGCCGGTAGGCGTGCTCGCCCCACCTGCTCGGCCCGGCCACCCGCTCCAGCAGGGCCGGGTGGGCCTCCAGGGCCAGACCGGCCGGCCCCCCGCCCCGCAGCCGCAGGCCCACCACCCCCGGTGCGCCGGCGGCGCAGGCCGCCTCGCCATGGCCGGGCTTCTGGGGCAGGAGGCTCTGGAAGCTGGCCAGCTGGTCGCTGAGGGCCAGGGCGCGGTGGGCGGTCCACTGGCGCTGGGCCGGATCCCCGTGGCGGTCGAGCCAGGCGCGGCGGCGGCAGCGCAGCCAGCTGCGCAGCAGCCGGTCGGTGAGCACCTCCTGGGGCATCGCTGCACGCTAGAGACCGGCTCCCCCTGCCAGGCTCGGAGCCCACCCACCGGCACCGGTTGACTCCCTTTTCACCGGCCCTCACCCCTGGGCCCTCGCCGCTCTGGGCCCTGCCGCTCTGGACCCTGCTGGCCTGGAGCCTGGCTGGACTGGCTCTGGCGGCCGTGCTGGGGCTGGCGATCCTGCTGGGGGGGCTGGTACTGGTGATCCGCCAGGCGCCGCGGTTGCGGGAGGAGGCCCGGCCCCGTCCTGAAGGCTCGCTCACCGTGGTGGTGCCGGCTTACAACGAGGAGGCCAACATCGCCGCCTGCATCGGCAGCCTGCTGGCCAGCGCCCCGCCCTGCCCCCACTGGCAGGTGCTGCTGGTGGATGACGGAAGCTGTGACGCCACCGCCGCCATCGCCAGGGCCACCGCCGCGGCCAGCGGCGCCGCGGCCGGGCGGTTCTCGCTGCTGGAGGCGGGTGCGCGGCCGGAAGGGGAGCGCTGGGTGGGCAAGAACTGGGCCTGCAGCCGGGCGATGGACCAGGTGCAGAGCGACTGGGTGCTGTTCGTGGACGCCGATGTGCGCCTGGGGCCCGCCACCCTGCAACGGGCCCTGGGCCAGGCGGTGGATGAGGGAGCCGACCTGCTCAGCCTGGCGCCCCGGCTCTGCTGCGGCTGCCTGGCGGAGTGGATGGTGCAGCCGATCATGGCCAGCCTGCTCTGCCTGGGCTTTCCGATCGAGGCCGCCAACGATCCGGCGGATCCCACGGCCTTCGCGGCCGGACCGTTCATGCTCTTCCGGCGCACGGCCTACGCGGCGATCGGCGGCCACCGGGCCCTGGCGGGGGAGGTGGTGGAGGATCTGGCCCTCGCCCGCCGGATCAAGGGGGGCGGCTACCGCCTGCGCTACCTGCTCGGCCTGGATGCGGCCGACCTGCGGATGTATGCCGACTTCGCGGCCCTGTGGGAGGGCTGGAGCAAGAACTGGTTCCTGGGGCTGGACCGCAGCCTGGTGAAAGCCCTCGGGGCCGCGGCGGTGGTGGTGCTGCTGTTCAGCGCGCCCTGGCTGCTGGCACCGGCGGCGGCGATCAGCCTGGCCCTGCTGGGCGAGCCAGCGAAGCTGCAGCCACCCCTGCTGGCGGCTCTCGCCCTGGCCCTGCTGGGGATCGGCCTGCAACTGGCGCTGCGGTTGTGGACCCGCCAGGCCTTTGCCCTGCCCCTGCGCCACTGGTGGCTGATGGGGGCGGGCGGCCTGGTGGTGGGGGCCCTGGCGCCCACCTCCGTGTGGCGCACCCTCAGCGGCCGCGGCTGGACCTGGAAGGGCCGCGCCCTGGGCTGAACCGCCATCCCCCCCAGCACGTGCAACGCCCCCAAAATGGACCTGTGACCGCCACACCCCGCCAAGCCTCACCCCAGCAAGCGCCGGCGTCGCCGGTGCTGGTGTTCGACGGCGGCTGTGTGTTCTGCCGCCACTTCGCCGAGCTCAGTGAGCTGCGCAGCGGCATTCCCGGCCTGCAGATCCGCGACGGTCGCGGCGACCAGGCGCTGCGCGCCAACCTGGCCGCCCGTGGGTACCACCTGCGCGATGGGGCAATGCTGCTTGATGGCGAGCGGGTGCTGCATGGCGCCGACGCCATCCAGTGGCTCTGCGCCCGGATGGCGCCCAGTGCCGCCCTGCTGCGCCTGCTGGCGCCACTGCTGGCCGGGCCGGAGCGGGCCCAGCGGCTCTATCCCCTGCTACTGCTGGCGCGGCGGGCGGCCCTGGCCGTGCGCGGGCTGCCGGTGGATCCCGATCAGGGCGCGCTGGGCCGCAGCGAGCGGCAAGCCCAGCGCCAGAGCACTCCCACCGACCTACCAGCAGGGGCGAGAGCAGGCAATGGCCACCGTTGCCTCTGCCGCCACGCATCGGGATGGTGCGCCCTGCACCCCCCCGAACCCGACAACCAGTTGAATAGGGCCCCGCACGCCCGCAGCACCCCGATGGCCTCTGCCCCCCTGCCCCTGGAGGCCGCTCCGATCGCCTTCGGCACCGACGGCTGGCGGGGCCTGCTGGGTGTGGACATCACCGTGGAGCGGCTGCTGCCGGTGGCCGCCGCCGCCGCCGCGGAACTGGCCCACTCCGCGCCGGAGGGGCTCAGCAGCCGCGAGGTGGTGATCGGCTACGACCGCCGCTTCCTGGCGCCGGAGCTGGCCGAGGCGATCGGCAGCGCCGTGCGCGGCGTGGACCTCGAACCCCTGCTCTCCGACTCCCCCACCCCGACGCCGGCGTCCAGCTGGGCGGTGGTGGAGCGTGGCGCCCTGGGGGCCCTGGTGATCACCGCCAGCCACAACCCGCCGGAATGGCTGGGCCTGAAGATCAAGGGACCGTTCGGGGGCTCGGTGGAGGGCGACTTCACCGCGCGGGTGGAAACGCGCCTGGCCGCCGGGGGGATCTCGGTGCCGATCCCGCCACCAGCAGCGGGTGAGCCCCGCTTTGACGCGCTCGGCGCCTATGTGGACGGCCTGCGGGCCAAGGTGAACACGGCTGCGCTGGCCGAGGGCCTGCAGCGCCTGGGCCTGCGGGTGATCGTGGATCCGATGCACGGCTCGGCCGCTGGGGTGCTGCCGGCCCTGTTGGGGGAGCAGGCCAGCGCCAGCGGCGTGATCCAGGAAATCCGCGCCAACCGGGATCCGCTCTTTGGCGGCAACCCCCCGGAGCCCCTGGCGCCCTATCTGGCCGAGCTGATCGCCGCCGTGCAGGCGAGCACCGCCGCCGGCTCGCCGGCGATGGGCATCGTGTTCGACGGCGACGGTGACCGCATCGCCGCCATCGACGAGCGCGGCCGCTTCTGCAGCACCCAGCTGCTGATGCCCCTGTTCATCGACCATCTGGCCCGGGCCCGCCAGCTCCCCGGCACCGTGGTGAAAACGGTGAGTGGCTCCGACCTGATGCAGCTGGTGGCCGAGGGCCTGGGGCGCACCGTGCTGGAGAAACCGGTGGGCTTCAAATACATCGCCGCCGAGATGCTGGCCGGCGCGGTGCTGGTGGGCGGTGAGGAGTCGGGGGGAGTGGGCTTCGGCATGCACCTGCCCGAACGCGATGCCCCCTTTGCGGCCCTGCTGCTGATCGAGGCCCTGGTGGAGGGGGGCGTGCCCCTGGGCGAGCGGCTCGATGCCCTGCAGCAGGCCCACGGTGGCGCCGCCAGCTACGACCGGCTCGACCTGCGCCTGCCGGACATGACCGCCCGCCGCAACTTGGAGGCCCGCCTGGCCCAGGCCCCACCGGCCGATGTGGCCGGCAGCCCGGTGCAGGAGGTGATCACCACTGATGGCGTGAAGCTGCGGCTGGGCCCCAGCCACTGGCTGATGCTGCGCTTCTCCGGCACCGAACCCCTGCTGCGCCTCTACTGCGAAGCCCCCAGTGCTGAACGGGTGGGCGAGGTATTGGCCTGGGCCCGCAGCTACGCCCTGGAGGGCTGAGCGCGATGGCACAGCCTCCAGGGCGCAGGGCGCTGGTGATCGCCAGCGGGAACGCGGGCAAGGTGCGCGAATTCAGCCACCTGCTGGCCGATCTGGACCTGGAGATCCGAGCCCAGCCCGAGGGCCTGGAGGTGGAGGAAACGGGCGACACCTTCGCCGCCAACGCCCGGCTCAAGGCCTCAGCCGTAGCCGGCGCCACCGGCTGCTGGGCCCTGGCCGACGACTCCGGCCTGAGCGTGACGGCCCTCGGGGGCGCCCCCGGCGTGCACTCGGCCCGCTACGGCGATAGCGACGGTGCCCGTATCGCCCGCCTGCTGCGGGAGCTGGCAGGGGCTGGCGACCGCTCAGCCCGATTCATTGCCGCCCTGGCCGTGGCCGATCCCAGCGGCACGATTCGCCTGGAGGTGGAGGGCGAGTGCCCGGGCCTGATCCTGGAGGAGAGCCGCGGCTGCGGCGGCTTCGGCTACGACCCGGTGTTCCTGGTGCCCGAGGCCGGCCTCACCTACGCCGAGATGGACAAAGCGCTGAAGGGACGCATCGGCCACAGGGGGCAGGCCTTTGTCCTGCTTGCGCCACAGCTGCAAGTGCTGCTGGGTGCGCAAGTGTGACGCCGGGGCGGCGGGTCAGGGGTGTGGCGGACTCGATGTGTGGCTGACTCAGGGGGTGGCGGAACGGTCAGCACCAAGCTGAGGAAGACTGCTTGGCTGTTGGCACGAGACAGTACGAGGTGGAGAAATCGCACCCATCAGTTCAGTGAACGACGGAGCGTCAAGCTCGATCACGCTTTGAGTAACTTGCGGCAGATGAGCCGATCTTCGTAGGAGCCATGCCAAACGAGACCATGCCTGGCGGAAGACGATCCCATGTGGTCGTCATCGGAGCCGGATGGGCTGGTTGGGGCGCAGCCAAGGCCTCTGTCAAGCCGGTAGTCGTGTCACCTTGGTTGATGGGATACCCGATCCAACAGACAGTCAACCCATCACAACCAAAAGCGGCAAACCGTTCGAGGCAGGCACCAGAGGTTTTTGGAAAGACTATCCCAACATCAATGCCCTCACCGATGAACTCGGCGCTGGCGATATTTTCACCAACTTCACCAACAGTGCCTTCTGGTCGCCCGATGGGTTAGAAGCAACAGCTCCTGTCTTTGGAGATGCACCCCAATGGCCAAGCCCCCTTGGCCAGATGCTGGCGACCGTCACCAACTTCAAACGACTACCCATTCAGGACCGGCTCAGCATCGCAGGGCTTCTCTACGCGATGCTGGACCTCTATCGCAGCGACAGGATTTTTCAGCAGTACGACGATCTCGATGCCCAATCACTCTTTGTCAAGCTCGGCATCAGCGATCGCCTCATCAATGAGTTCTTGCGCCCCACCTTGCTGGTTGGCCTGTTCAAGCCACCCGAGGAGCTTTCGGCCGCGGTCACCATGGAGCTCCTCTATTACTACGCCCTGGCCCATCAAGACTCCTTTGATGTCCGTTGGATCAAATCGAAAAGCATCGCCGAACATCTGTTCGCACCTCTGAGCAGAAGACTGGTCTCTCGTCATCGTCTGCGGGTCCTCGGAGGAACGTTGGCGACACGGATCACGATGTCGCCTGACTCGCGGCGGGTCAGCTCGGTTGAGCTTCAACACGTGGCGACCAACACAATTCAGGTGATTGACGATGCGGATGCCGTGGTGTTGGCCGTTGGAGTCAGAGGGCTCAAGGCTCTGATGGCACAGTCTCCAGAACTCAGCCAGGCAGCACCAGAGCTGGTTGGGGCTGCTTCGCTTGGTTCCATCGATGTCGTGTCCGCACGCCTATGGCTGGATCGTGCTGTTCCAATCGCGTACCCAGCGAACGTGTTCTCCCGCTTCGACGTTCTGAAGGGCGCTGGGGGCACGTTTTTCATGCTGGATCAGCTGCAAAAGGATACGCAACAGTCTCTCTGGGGTGATGAGCAGCCCCAGGGCTCGGTGATCGCCAGCGACTTTTACAACGCATCGGCCATCGCAGCGATGAGCGATCAAGAGATCATTGATCGGCTCACGCATGACCTCCTTCCCATCGCACATCCAGAATTCAGCCATGCCAGGGTGGTTGATTCCGAGGTGCGGCGCTATCCAGGCTCGGTGTCGCTCTTTTCACCGGGCAGTTTCAGAAAACGGCCACCCTTAGAAACCTCAGTGGCGTCGATCGTCTGCGCTGGCGACTGGGTGCGGATGGGCGATCAAGAACATGGCGCCAAGGGGCTGTGTCAGGAGCGAGCCTATGTGTGCGGGCTGGAGGCAGCAAATTCCCTGATCAGGCGCAAGATTGTCAACGGTGCCGGTCACGCGCATCCCGTTCTCCCGATTCGCGCAGACGAACCACAAGTCGTCCTAGGCCGCAGGGCCGACTGAAAGTCTGTCACGGGTCGGCTGGTGCGGCCATGCTGGTGCCG
>JBBASM010000014.1:0-93327 GCA_040399285.1 Prochlorococcaceae cyanobacterium | reverse complement strand
GGACCCTGTGGGGCAAGACCCTGGGGGAACCGTCGGGGACGGAATCCCGTCAGTTGGAACTGTAACGGAACATTGCGGGGATTCTGAGCCGAGAGAGAACTGGCGGCCATCAGCGCCCCTGATGACGACGATCAGCTGGGTTGATCAGGGCTGGGGGCACCTGGGGATCTGCGGCGCGCGCGGCCGTTGATCGTTGCGCCGGACGTCAACGTCCCAGAAAGCAAACACCCCTGATGGGGACTGGGCCTGCACCATGTCCCTCAGTCAGGGTGTCGTTCTGCGGCCCCGTAGCCGCACCCTTGCCCGCCCTCTGCCATGGCCACCTACAAGGTCACCCTCGTCAATGCCAACGAAGGGCTCAACCGGACGATCTGCTGCGCCGATGACCAGTCGATCGTTGATGCGGCAGCGGATCAGTCCATCGATCTGCCCATGTCCTGCCGTGCTGGATCATGTTCATCCTGCGCCGGCAAGCTGCTCAGCGGCAGCGTGAACCAGGAGGATCAGGCCTTCCTCGATGAGGAGCAGATCGCCGCTGGCTTTGTGCTCACCTGCGTGGCCACCCCCACCCCAGACTGCACGATCGAAACCCATGCCGAGGAGGCGCTCTACTGAGGCGCCCTCAGCGCCGCCCGGATTACGCCCTGCCAGCGAATCTGCTGGGGGTGGCTGGCGGCCGAGGGACAGGGCTATCCATCCACGCCGTGCTGCCAGTCGCCCTGCAGAGGAACGCGTCGTTGTCGACGTCCTCCGCTGTCGAGCAGATGGTGTTCCTTCTGCTCCTGGAACGGTTCCCTCAGAGCAGAGCTCATGGCTTGTTGTCCCGCCAGCGCCGCGGCACCAGCTGCTGGCAGAGGGCATAGGCCGCGGCCAGGGTGGCCGCCTGGAGCGGGCGTGTCTGCGGCAGACCACATTCGACGACATAGCCGAGCAGGTCATCCCGGCGGATCGAGCAGCCTTCGGCAGTGACGGCGACCAACTGTTGGCACATGGCTGGACTGGAAGCTGATTCCTGTCTACTGCCGCTGTGCGCGTTTGCTGACAACACAGCCCCTCGGGCGGGCAGTTGTGATGGTTCTTCAGATTCAGCCCGCCCTGGGGGAGCGAGCGGGCTCAAGGGGATGGTGGCACCAGGGTCAGAACCACTCCAGCAGCGCTTCCTGCTTGCTGTTCACCCGCGCTTCGGGCGTGCTGCGCTGGAACTCCAGGCGGATCGAGCGCTCCTGCTCCCCATCGGCGGCCACCGCCCGGATCGGATACACCTGCTGGCCATCGCGGAAGGGCACCTGCACCCGGAAGGTGCCATCAGCCTCCAGGGGAACCAGCTGATCGCCGATGAACAGGCTGGCGCTGGGCTCGGTGGCCCCGTACACGATCAGTTCGGCATCGGCCACCAGCCAGAAGGAGCGGGGCTGGGCCAGGCCACGGCCCGATTCGCTGCGGCCGCTGGCCCACAGGCCAGCTCCTGAAGCAGAGCCAAGTTGCTGATCCCCCAGCCGATCGGCCTGCCCCTGCTCCTGCCACACCTCCGAACCCAGACGCAGGCGGCGCGGACTGGCCGCGATCGCCTGCCGGTACATCCGCTCGTGCTCCACACCGCCGCCGCCCTGGGCCGGAGCCATGGTGGCCAGCACCTGGGGCAGCTCGTCGAGGGAGAAGGGCACGAACAGATCGGCCACCACGTCGCTCGGGCCACTGGCCGGCATTCGCGCCACCGAGGAGAAGGCCAGATGCAGCCAGCCACCGGAGGGCAGGCGATAGCCCAGTTCCACGCGGTAGTCGCGATCACTCAGCGGCAGGGCCAGGTACCACTCGCTGCTGTGGGCATCGACGACCACCTCCTGCAGGGCGTGGGGATGGCTGGCGCCGGGTTGGAGCCCGGTCACGTCGCTCACCCGCAGACAGAGCTGGCTGGCACCGGCGGCGGCGGCGCGCTGCTGATCGGCGCCGCTGAGCTCCCAGAACACATAGGCCCACTGCGGATCCCGGGGCAGAAACGTCACCTCACTGCCGCCATCTGTAGCGCTGGCAAGCGCTGCCACAGATGCCTGATCCTCAACGGCTGGACTCTGTTCGGGGAGCACCTGTTGCAGGGCGTCGATCAACTGCGAGCGACTGAGGCGGCTGTAGACGCCGGCGAGCGGTGTGTTGCGGGCCAACTCGCGCAACTGGGCCATGGTGCGGCCGGCCAGGGACAGCAACGGATTGGCAGCAGCAGAGCCCATGGCAGCGCAGAAATACTCATTGCATGTTCGCCTGATCCGAGTCAGTAGCCGGCTTTCTGTCAGCGGATGGGGATGGACTGGGATCACCGGGGATCAGGCTCTCACTCGCTTCTGTGGGGCGCCGTGAGGGTTGGCGGCGGGCAGGACCGTGGGCCCAGGCCACCCAATCCATGCCTGTGTGAGCGGACACAGACCATCCCCGCGATCCACAGAGGAGCCGTCCCGTCTTTCCCCGTGAAGGCTTGTGTGCTGTTGACCAGCACGGGGATCCGTCAATCGTTGGATGGGAGCTATCTCCCCATCGCGGCGAGCGGATGAGCGACGGTGCCCTGAGTGTGGGGGAACTGGAAGGCCAGTACCCCCTCTGTTGCAAGGCCATGCGCATCCTGGTGCGCGATGGGGTAACCCTCAACCAGGCACGCCGCACCGTCTGCTGGCAGCGGCTGGATCTGCTGCACCGCTCCCTGCCGCGGCAGTACCGCGATCCGGAACAGCTCTATCTCCACCTCAAGCGTGATCCGGCGCTGATGGCTCAGGCCCCATCCCGAATCTGATCCGATTTCATACCCCTTTCTCGATCAACCAGGTTCCGAAGCACCCCAGTGACCCACGCCAACTCTGCAGCAGTGATGGAAACCTCTGATCTCAGGTCTGTGCAGTGGCAGCTGCCAGCAGCGCTGCTCGATGTCCTTGAGCATCAGGCCGGCACCGAGGGGCTGCCGGCTGAGCGGATCGCCGCCCGGGTGCTGGAGGCCGGATTGATCGAGCTGGGCCTGATGCCCCATGGTCGCTGCTCCGTGCGCACCGGCCTCTGCGGCAGTGGACCAGTGCCCCTGCCGGTGCAGCAGAGCAGCGGGGCCAGCACCGGAGCCTGAACCGCCCGATCGAGCCACCAGCGGCGGGGCAAACAGGAACGTCCCGGCGTCAATCCGATGCACCCTGGCGCCAATGGCTCCATGCGAAGCTTTCGACGTATGGCCCAGGCTCCACCTGCAATGCGCGATGCCGGGTTCGAACCAGCGACATCCTGCTTGTAAGGCAGGCGCTCTACCGCTGAGCTAATCGCGCGTGACCAGGACGCTACCGCAGCCGCCCCAGCCGTTCGTGCCGCCCTGGCTCAGGGTGCGCTGGCGGCTGGAGGCATGGGGCGTGCGTTTGCTGCTGGCCCTGATGCGGGGCAGGAGGCACGCCACGATGCAGCGGGCGATCCGACTCAGCCTGAGCTTGGCTCAGCCCCTGCTGGCCCGACGGCTGGACACGGCCTGCGCCAACCTGGAGCGGGTCTACGGTTCAGCTCTTGTGCCGGTGCAGCGGCAGCGCCTGGCGCGCCGGTCGCTGGAGCAGTTCTTTCTCTCCTGCCTGGAATCGATCATCGAGCCGGTCGATCCAGGACGCATCCAGGTGGAGGGGAACGGGGTGATGCAGCTGTTGCAGCGGCCCGCTGGCCAGGGGGTGATCGTGGGATCCCTGCACCTGGGCTGCTGGGATCTGGGGCTGCGCTGGCTGAGTGAACACCTCCAGCAGCTGGCCGTGATCTACAAGCCCGCCCACAACCCGGAATCAGACCGGCTGCTCAACGCCGCCCGCAGCGCCAACAGCCGCTGCCACTGGATTTCCAAATTCGACCACCGCGCCATCCTCAGCTGGCTGCACGGGGGCGGGGTGCTGGTGGTGATGACCGATCTGCGCAGCCATCGGCATCGGCTCACCGTCGACTGGCTGGGGGTGGAAACCTATCTCCAGTCCGGCCCGATGCGCCTCTCCCAGCGCACAGGGGCCCCCCTGTTTCCTGTGGCCCATGTGCGCGAGGACGACGGCCGCTTCCGGCTGATCTGCGGCGATCCCCTGCTGCCCGCGCCCGGGCCGGAGGGGCTGCAGCGGCAGGCCCAGGCCCTCTGCAGCTGGCAGGAACCCTGGATCCAGGCCTACCCGGAGCAGTACTACTGGATCAACCACCGCTGGCGGTCGGGCGATGGCAGTGGCCGGCGTGTACGCCAGCTGCCCCCGCCAGGGCGGCCCTGAGCCATGGCCAGCGGCCGCGACCACGACCGCGCCACCTGGCTGCTGGCCCTGCCCTTCGGCCTGCTCTGGGCCCCCTGGCTGGGGAGTGCCGGCGTGGGCTGCGCCGGCGCCGGCTTTCTGCTGGGCGGCCTGCTGCTCTCCCCCGACCTCGACACCCGCTCCAACTGCAGCCAGCGCTGGGGCGCCCTGCGGCTGCTGTGGTGGCCCTACCGGCACTGCCTCTCCCATCGCTCCCTGCTCTCCCACAGCCCGTTGCTGGGCAGCGCGGGTCGCCTGGCCTACCTGGCCGGCATCGTGCTGCTGGCGGCTGCAGCCCTGGAGAGCCTGGGGCTGCCCGCCCTGGCCTGGTTGCGGGCGCACCTCCCCGGCCTGTGGCAGGAGCACCGGCCCCTGCTGATCAGTGCGCTGGCCGGCGTGGAGGCGAGCAGCTGGCTGCACCTGATCCAGGACGGCGACCCGATGCCCCGCCTGCCCCGCCCCCTGCGCTGGCTGCTGCGTCGCCGAAGAACCCGCAGGCGCAGGCGGCGCCCATAGGCTGACGGAGGTGTCACCAGCCCTGGGGCTTGAGCGCCTTGTCACCCTGCGGCCCATCCACTCCCCGGCCAGGCCGGCGGGCGCTCTGGCTGGCGGCCCTGGCCCTGCTGCTGGCGGCCGGCTCGCCCCGCTATCGCCCCAGCGCCGGCGAGCCCCCACCCATGCCCGCCAGCGGGGCGGGCCTCGGTGCCGCGGAGGTGGCCGTGGTGGTGAACGAGGAGGATCCTCAGAGCACCGAGACCGGCCGCTTCTACCAGCGCACCCGGGGGATTCCCGCCCGCCAGCTGATCCGCGTGCGCTTCCGCCCGGGCAGCCCCAACCTCGATCCGGGCACCTTCGCCCGGCTGCGGGAGGAGATCCTGCGCCAGACCCCGGCCCACGTGCAGGCCTACGCGATCGCCTGGACCGCCCCCTGGCGGGTGGGCTGCCAGTCGATCACCAGCGCCCTCAGCCTGGGGGTGGATCGGCGCTGGTGCGCCCAGGGCTGCCGCCTCAGTCGCCCCAGTCCGTACTACGGCCGCGGCGGCGTCCGCCGCCCCTGGGATGAGCTGGGCATCCGCCCCAGCATGCTGCTGGCCGGCGTGGATGCCGAGCAGGTGCGGCAGCTGATCCTGCGCGGCCGGGCGGCCGATGGCACCGCCCCGCCGGGCACCGCCTATCTGCTCAGCACCAGTGATCCGGCCCGCAACGTGCGGGCGGTGCTCTACGGCAGCGTGCAGCGCCAGCTGGCACCCCGGCTCAAGGTGCAGGTGCTCCGCCAGGACCGGCTGGAGGGCGCCGACGACGTGATCGCCCTGTTCACCGGGTTGGTGAAGGTGGAGGGGATCACCAGCAACCGCTTCCGCCCCGGTGCCGTGGCCGACCATCTCACCTCCTTCGGCGGCGAACTCACGGCCGAACCCACCCCGGCGGGCCAGATGAGCGCCCTGCGCTGGCTGGAGGTGGGCGCCACCGGCAGCTACGGCACGGTGGTGGAGCCGTGCAACTTCCTCGCCAAATTCCCCAGCCCCGGGCTGCTGCTCGCCTATTACCGCCGCGGCGACACCCTGATCGAGGCCTACTGGCGCAGCGTGGCCATGCCGGGCCAGGGGGTGTTCATCGGCGAGCCCCTGGCCCGCCCCTGGGGACCAGCCCGGAACGGCGGGGCGTGACGGGCTGCAGCGTGGGCGCCCGCAACCGTGAGAGGGTGGGCGCCCTACCTGGAATCGCGATGAACGCCGAAGCCTCCGCTGGCGCAACCCAGGCCGCCCTGGCGGAGCTGGTGGCGGTGGTGGCCCGGCTACGCGACCCTGCGGGCGGTTGCCCCTGGGATCTGGAGCAGACCCACGCCTCCCTGGTGCCCTACGTGCTGGAGGAGGCCCACGAGGTGGCCGATGCCATCCGCCATGGCGACGACCGCCACCTGGCCGAAGAACTCGGTGACCTGCTCCTGCAGGTGGTGCTGCACGCCCAGATCGCCAGCGAGGCCGGGCGCTTCAACCTCGAGCAGATCGCCCGGGGCATCAGCGCCAAGCTGGTGCGCCGCCACCCCCACGTGTTCGCCGGCGCCGAGGCGGCCGACAGCGCCGCCGTGCGCCGCAGCTGGGAGGCGATCAAGGCGGAGGAAACACAACAACGCCAGGCGGCACAGGGCGGCGCGGTCGAGCCCAGCGCCAGCCCTCTCAGCGACCGGCTGGCAGGCAAGCTGCGCGGTCAGCCTGCCCTGGCTGGCGCCATGACCATCTCCCGCAAGGCCGCCGCCGCCGGCTTCGAGTGGGACGCCATCGACGGGGTTTGGGCCAAGGTGCACGAGGAGCTCGATGAGCTCAAGGAGGCGGTGGCCGAGGCCCAGGCCAGTGGCGACCCCAGCCACGCCCAGGAGGAGCTGGGCGATCTGCTGTTCACCCTGGTGAACGTGGCCCGCTGGTGCGGCCTTGACCCGGAGGCGGGCCTGGCTGGCACCAACCGCCGCTTCCTCGATCGCTTCTCGCGGGTGGAGGCCGCCCTGGGCGGCGACCTGCAGGGCCGCAGCATCCAGGAGCTGGAAGGCCTCTGGCAACAAGCCAAGGCGGAGATCCGCAATCAGAGCACTGGCACAAGGGAGCCCTGAACGAAAGCGCCAAGACAGCGCAATCGGCAAGATGGTGGCAAAATCGCTACCATCGAGGCATGCGGGTCGTGATCGACACCAATGTCTTCAGTGGAGCCTGTCTCGGCTCAAAACCCTGTGCTGACGTTTTGCGGGCTTGCTTCATGGGACGCGCAACACCCCTGATGGAAACCACCTTGCTCACGGAGTACGAAACGCTCCTTCAGCGAGAGAAACCCTTGAAACGCAGCAGGCTCAGCCCAGCAGAACGAGAAGAACTGCTGGACAGCCTCCTGGCCCGTTGCGAATGGGTGCGGATCTACTACGGATGGCGGCCGAACCTGCCCGATGAAGGCGACAACCACCTGGTGGAACTGGCCATCGCCGGCGGGGCTGAAGCGATCGTGAGCCGAAACGCCCGTGATCTGAACCGGAGCGAACTGTTGTTTCCTGCCCTGGCCATTCTCAGCCCCGAACACTTCAGCGAACGCCTGCCATGAGTGCTCTCACAGTCCGCCTCAGCGACGACAAACACCAGCGGCTCAAAGCCCTCGCCCGCAGCCGCGGCACCACCCTCAACCGATTGATCGACGAGATGGCCACCCAGATGCTCACCGAGCACGACGCCGAGCTGCGGTTCCAGCTGCGGGCAGCTCGTGGTGCCGGCCAGGAGCAACGCGCCCTGGAACTGCTCAACAAAGCCGCTCAATCCTCTGAAGGCTGAATCCGCCCACGCCGCTGCTGCTTCACAGCGCTGCGCTGCTTCTTGGCCGCCAGCCGACGCTGCACTGAACCGCGTGTGGGTTTAGTGGGTCGGCGTGGCGGCGGCGGTGGTTTGATCGCCTCCTGCAGCAGCTCGACGAGGCGCCGCTGCGCCGCCACGCGGTTCTGCCATTGGGAGCGGTGCTCACTGGCGGCGATCACCACACAGCCCTCCACCAGCCGCGCCTCCAAACGGCGCAGCGCCCGGGCCCGCAGATGCGCGGGCAACGAGGGTGTTGCTGCCAGAGCAAACAGCAGCTCCACCCGTGAATCGGTGGTGTTCACGTTCTGGCCGCCGGGGCCACCGGAGCGCGAGAAACGCCAGCGAAGCTCCGCCGCGGGAATCATCAGCCGTGGGCTCAGTTGCAAATCCACTTGCCGAAACCAGGCCCGGCCACAAGCATGCCCGTAGTACCACCCGCTTGGCGATCGCCATGGGCCAAGGTCGAGCTAAGACCAGCTCCACCGCAACATCGTGATCCGCGCTGACATCGGCGGCGGCGCCAAGCGCGCCCCCAGGATCCTGGCCGCCGGCTATGGCTTCAGGGGCATCCAGGGAATCCCAGGCCTGCTTAGCGAGAATGAGATCGGCCTTGCCGAAGCAGCAGGAGCCGGGGTGGTGCAGCAACTGCTGGGACTGGATCCAGCGGCGCCGTTCCGCAACATCACGAGCGGCGCCTCGCCAATTGCCGCTGGCGCAGGCGGGGGATTCAGCAACGGACCGGTGACGCACACCTTCAAGGAAGCGATGCCGATCGAGTTCAGCCACCCGCTGCTGCCGAGCACGGTGCTGCCTGCAAACTTCCGCATTCACCTCAACACCGGCGAATGGCGGCTCACCAGCAGCTCCAGCCAGGCCAACAGCTGGGTGAGCTCGGGCGACTGGCACTTGGTGGATGTGCCCTTTGCCACCAACCCCAGCGACAGCTACACAACCGATGTGGTGGAGCTGCGCAACAGCCAGCGCGACGACTCCGTTTACACCGCCAATGCGCGCCAGATCAGCCGGCTGAAGCAAGCCGGCTATCGCAACAAGGGAACCGTGTTCACCGCCTATGCCGATCCTCTCCGGGGCCTGGATCCGGTGTGGCAGCTGGTCTCACCCGAGGGGCAGCACGCCACCACGGCCTCACGCCAGGAGCGCCGCCATTGGCTCGAGCAAGGCTGGCGCAACGAGGGCGTGGCTTTCTACAGCGTGGCCTTCCCTAACGCCGCCCTAACCAGCGGGTGGGAGGCTTAGCTGGAAGGACCGATCAGCCCAGGCCTGTGAGCAGCATCCCCGCCCCCACCCCCGGCTGGCCCCTCTCCAGCTCGGGCTGGCCCCTCTCCAGCTCGGGCTGGGTGGACGAGATTTTTGATGGCGTTCGCTACGGCCTGGAAGGCCGGGTGATCGCCGAGCAGCAGTCGGCGTTCCAGCGGGTCACGATCATCGAGAGCGAGCGCTACGGCAAGGGCCTGCTGCTCGACGGCTGCTGGATGACCGCCGAGCGCCAGGAGCGGCATTACCACGAGGCGCTGGTGCATCCGGCCCTCTGCGGCGCCGAGCAGATCGATCGGGTGCTGGTGATCGGCGGCGGCGACGGCGGCACCGCCCGCGAGTGCCTGCGCCACGCCGGCGTGCAGCACCTCGACATGGTGGAGATCGACGGCCTGGTGGTGCAGTGGAGCCAGGAGCACCTGCCGAGCATCGGCGGCGGTTGCTGGAGCGACCCACGCTTCCACCTGACGGTGGGCGACGGCATCGCCTGGGCCGCCAATGCTGCGGATGCCAGCTACGACGTGGTGATCGTGGACGGCTCCGACCCGGCGGGGCCGGCGGAGGGGCTGTTCAACCGGGCCTTCTTCGAGAACTGCCGCCGCATCCTCAAGCCGGGCGGCGTGTTCGCCAGCCAGAGCGAATCGCCGGAGGCCTTCCGCCAGGTGCACCTGGAGACGGTGCGCCTGATCCGCGCGGTGTTCGGCCACGCCGACCCGCTCTACGGCTGGGTGCCGATGTACCCCAGCGGCTGGTGGAGCTGGACCTTCGCCGCCGTGGATGGCCCCCGTTACCGCCAGCCCAACCCCGAGCGAGCCTCCGCCGTGGCCGCCGGCTGCGAGATCTGGAGCCCCCGCTGGCAGGGCGGCGCCTTCGAGGCCATTCCCGCCGCCATTGAACGCGCCCTCCAGGAACCGGCCGGCTGAGAAGCTGGCCCGATGGCCAATCCCTCCGCCCTGCCCAGCCAACCCAACGCCAGCACCCCGTTGGAGAGCGATCTGTTCGACACCGACGGCGCCATCTACATGGGCAGCCAGCGCGACCCGGCCGGCTGCCGGGTGGGCCTGTTCGGCGTGCCCTACGACGGCACGACCTCCTTCCGGCCCGGCACCCGTTTCGGCCCGGCGGCGATCCGCGAGGTAAGCAGCGGCCTGGAGACCTACTGCCCCCAGCTCGATGGGGATCTGGAGGATCTGGCCTGCGCCGACCTCGGCGCCGTGGCCATTCCCTACGGTGCCCCCGAGCCGGTGGTGGCCGCCGTGAAGCAGGCCACGGAAGCCGTGCTGGCCCTTGGGCTCAAGCCCCTGATGCTCGGCGGCGAGCACTCGATCAGCTCCGGCGCGGTGGCCGCAGTGGCCGCCCGGCACCCTGAGCTGGTGCTGGTGCAGCTCGATGCCCACGCCGACCTGCGCCAGAAGTGGCTCGGCGCCCACCACAGCCACGCCTGCGCCATGCGCCGCTGCCTGGAGGTGCTGCCCAGCCAGCAGCTGCTGCAGGTCGCCATCCGCAGCGGCACCCGCGAGGAGTTCAGCGAGCTGCGCCAGAGCGGCCGGCTGGTGGCGATCGAGCAGATGGCAGAGGCGCTCAGGCCCCTGCGCGGCAAGCCCGTCTACCTCACGGTCGACCTCGACTGGTTCGATCCAGCCGTGATGGCGGGCACCGGCACCCCCGAACCGGGGGGCTTCCTCTGGAGCCACTTCGCCGAGCTGGTGAGCGAACTGCGCCACCACAACCTGGTGGCGGCCGACGTGGTGGAGCTGGCCCCCCAGCTCGACCCCAGCGGTGTGAGCAGCGTGCTGGCGGCCAAGGTGGTGCGCAGCCTGCTGCTGCTGCTGGGTCAGTAGCAGCAGGTCCCGCTGGTGCGCTGCTCCCTCAGGCGCTCGTGCTGCTGACCGATCAGCAACAGGGCCAGGGTGGGATGGTTGTGGAGCAGGTTGAGAAAGCGCAGCCGATCCAGCCGCACCATTTCCACGGGCGTGCGGGCCAGGGCCGTGTTGCGGTAGAGACCCACGCCCCAGAGGATGTCCTGGTAGCTGAACAACTCGCCCGGGCGATAGCAGAGTTTTTCTCCGTCCTCCCCCAGCACCTCCACGATGCCGCGGCGCATGGCGTAGATCGAGTCAGCCGGCTGACCCCGCTCAAACACCCCAGCTCCAGTGGGCAGGGTGAGGATCTCCGATTCCACCTGGGCCGCCATCAGATCAACAGGCGTGCACACCGCTGGCGTCGCAACCAATCCCGTCACCTCCCGGCTTAAGACAACAACCCATTACAACCGGTCAACGGCCCCAGGGTGTGCAGCGCGAGCAGAACTGCGGCACATCTTGGGGTTTTTAAGGGTTTACACAGATTGCGGTCGGGCTGGGATGGTGGTGGCCCCTGCTGCTCTCAGCGCAGCTGGCCCAGGTCGCCCTCGAGGCTGAGTTGGCGACCGGCCCCAGGCACAGCCCCTCGGCCAGGGGCGGACATCATCTGGGCATTCAGGGTGGGCAGCCGGGGCTCCCTGGCGGTCCAGTGGTGACAGGAAACCTCGGCCACCAGCTCGGGATGGATCGGCAGCTGGCGCAGGCGACACCAGCCCATGGCCCCATTCTGGGGAGGCTGCCCATGGCGACAGCCGCGGCAACTGGGTTGGCTGGCCATGGGCCGCATGCTGGAGCGCCAAGGGTAGGGGGGGCGCTCCGGACTGTCGCGCCGGATACCTGCATCTTCTGAATGTCTTCCTGAGTGCTTCTTAAAGTTTGCTGTTCGGCAAACACTCCCGTGTCCGATCCGCCCGGCAGTGCGGTGTCCTCCCTGTCCTCCCCGGGACGATTCCTGGCGCTCCTGCTGCTCTGCCTGGCCCTGTTTCTCCCCGGTATCGCCAGCCTTCCCCCCACTGACAGGGATGAGGCGCTCTACACCCAGGCCACCCGCCAGATGCTGGAGAGCGGCAACCTGCTCGATATCCGCTTCCAGGAGCAGCCGCGCTACAAAAAACCGATCGGGATCTACTGGCTGCAGGCCCTCAGCGCCGGCGCAGCGCGCCAGGCCGGCATTCCAGCCACGGCGATGGCTCCTTACCGGCTGGTTTCGCTGCTGGGGGCCACGGCGGCCGTGCTGCTGCTGTACGGGCTGTTCGCGCCCCTGGTGGGCACCCAGCAGGCCTTCCTGGCCGCCGTGTTGCTGGCCGGCTGCCTGCTCCTGGCCGTCGAGGCCACCCTGGCCAAGACCGATGCCACCCTGCTGGCCACGGTGGTGGCCATGCAGGGTGGGCTGGCGCGGGCGACGCTCGGGGAGGAGCGCCTGCACCGCGGGGGGCGCGCCCTGTTCTGGGGCGGGCTGGGGCTGGGAATGCTGATCAAGGGGCCGGTCGCCCCGCTGGTCGCTGCCCTCACGGTGGTGACCCTGATGGCGCGCGAGCGGAGCTGGCGGCTGCTGCGGCAACTGAAGCCCTGGCCCTGGCTGCTCCTGAGCATCACGCTGGTGGCCCCATGGCTGATCACGATCCAGCTGATCAGCTCGGGGGACTTCCTGCAGCAGTCCCTGGGCGGGGATGTGCTTCCGAAACTGCTGGAAGGCCACGAATCCCACGGGGCCCCTCCCGGCACCTACACCCTTTTGGCACCATTGCTGCTCTGGCCCACCTCCCTGGTGCTGCTCCCGGCCGCCTGGCTGGGCTGGCGGGTGCGGCGGCAGGCAGAGGCCGCCGGGGGCACCCTGCACTTCGCCATGGCCTGGCTGGGTCCCGCCTGGCTTCTGTTTGAACTTGTGCCCACCAAGTTGCCCCAATACACCCTGCCCCTCGTGCCGGCTCTCTGTCTGCTGGCCGCTGCCGGGATGGCCGACCTGCCTGCCCGGGACAGGGTCGGACGCTGGCTGACGCGGGTGGTGCTGGGGGTGTGGATCCTGGGGGCCCTGGTGCTGGCCGTGGCGGCTCCACTGGCCTCGGTCTGGGCCCTGGGAAGGGTGAGCCTGGCGGCGGCGATGGTGACGGCCACCTGCCTGGCCCTGCTCTTTGGCTGCACCCGCGCCGGTTTGGCCCCAGGGCGGCAGTTGGCCCTCTGCCTGGCTGCGGCGGTACTGCTCTGGATGCTGCTGCTGCAGGTGCTTGCTCCCTCCCTCAGGCCCCTCTGGCCGGCGCCCCAGTTGGCCGCCGTGCTTGCCGAGCATGGGATTCACGACCAACCGGTGGCCATCACAGGCTTTCGAGAGCCCAGTGCCGTGCTGCTGCTGGGAACGGCCACCCAACGCACCAACCTCGACGGCATCGGGCGCCATCTCGCCGACCACGGCGAGGCCATCGCGATCCTGCCCAGCTCAGCCCTCCCCACCCTGGAGACCCGCTTCCCCGCCGGGGCGGGGCGCCAGCGCCTGATCATCGGCAGGGTGCAGGGGCTCAACATCACCAAGGGACGCCCCCTGGATCTGAGCGTGCTGCAGCAACGCTGCCTCAGTGGGTCCGGTCGCAGCACTGGCTCCTGCTGAATCCGACCCCACTGCTCTGGCCTGGCCATAGCCTCAAGGGCCCCCTGGCCCGTTCCGATGGCGCTCCAGCACACCCCCCTGCACGCCGCCAGCGTGGCCGCCGGCGGCCGCATGGTGCCCTTTGCGGGCTGGGAGATGGCCGTGCAGTACAGCGGCCTGGTGGCTGAGCACGAGGCGGTGCGCAGCCACTGCGGGGTGTTCGACATCTCCCACATGGGGGTGCTGGAGCTGCGCGGCGACGGCGTGAAGGACGCCCTGCAGGCGCTGGTGCCGAGCGATCTGTTCCGGATCGGCCCGGGCGAGGCCTGCTACACGGTGCTGCTCAACGATGCCGGCGGCATCCGCGACGACCTCATCGTCTACGACCGCGGCCGGGTCGTGGCGGATGGGGGCGAGAGCGACGAGCTGCTGGTGGTGATCAACGCCGCCTGCGCCGAGGCCGACACCGCCTGGTTGCGCCAGCACCTGGAGCCCAGCGCCATCGCCATCCGCGACATCAAGGGCGACGGCGTGCTGCTGGCCCTGCAGGGGCCCGACGCCCCGCGGCGGCTGGAGGGCCTGGCGGGGGTGGATCTGGCGGGCCTGCCCCGCTTCGGCCACCGGGAGCTCACCCTTGCCCACGCCGAGGGCGGCGCGGCGGGGGCCCGGGTGTTCGTGGGCCGCACCGGCTACACCGGCGAAGACGGCTTTGAGCTGCTGCTGGAGCCGGAGGCGGGCCTGGCCCTGTGGCGCCAGCTGCTGGCGGCGGGTGTCACCCCCTGCGGCCTCGGCGCCCGCGACACCCTGCGCCTGGAGGCCGCCATGCACCTCTACGGGCAGGACATGGATGCCGGCACCTCGCCCCTGGAAGTGGGCCTGGGCTGGCTCGTGCATCTGGAGATGGCCAAACCGTTCATCGGCCGCCCGGCTCTGGAGCGCCAGAGCGCCGAGGGGGTGAAGCGTCGGCTGGTGGGGCTGGAGCTGCAGGGCCGGGCGATCGCGCGCCACGGCTACCCGGTGCTGCACAACGGCGCGGTGGTGGGTGAGGTGACCAGCGGCAGCTGGGCCCCCAGCCTGGGCAAGGCGATCGCCCTGGCGTTGGTGCCCAGCGAGCTGGCCCGGCTGGGCAGCGAGCTGGCGGTGGAGATCCGCGGCAGATCAGAGCCGGCCACCGTGGTGAAGCGCCCCTTTTACCGCCGCTGAAGCGGAACAGCCCGGCGCAGACAGCAAGCCCCATCCCGGAACCAGGCTGCCCCTCAGAGCAGGGTCACCTTGCCGCTGCCGATGTCGAAGTAGGCACTGCGGATCGACAGCTTGCCGGCAGCCACCGCCTCCTTGAGCACGGTGCTGCGGCTGGTGAGTTGGTCGGCGGCGTAGCGCACATTGCCCTGGATCGCCGCGTTGAGCGCAGCACCGCTCTATGGACAGACCAACAGCAGCGGGCCACAGCGGTTCCCAGATGGGCGCCGTGGGAAAATCGCCGATCCGCTTGCTTTCCACCATGCGCAGCCACGGATGCGGCGACCTGCGCCCCGATGCCACCGGCCAGGCCGTGCATCTCTGCGGCTGGGTGGACCGGCGCCGCGACCACGGCGGTGTGATCTTCGTCGACCTGCGCGACCGCAGCGGCACCGTGCAGATCACGGTGGACCCCGACCTGGGCGCCGAGGCCTTCGCGGTGGCCGAGCACCTGCGCCACGAAACCGTGGTCCAAGTGGCGGGCACGGTGCGGGAGCGCCCGGCTGAATCGATCAACGAGAAACTCTCCACCGGCCGGGTGGAGGTGCTGGCGGGCGCCATCACCGTGCTCAACGCGGTGAAGGGCAACCTGCCCTTCCCGGTGTCGGTGCACGACGAGGAGAACACCCGCGAGGAGCTGCGCCTCCGCCACCGCTACCTGGATCTGCGCCGCGAGCGCATGAACCGCAACCTGCGCCTCCGCCACCAGGCGGTGCAGGCGATGCGCCGCCATCTGGAAGACGCTGGCTTCATCGAGGTGGAGACGCCGATCCTCACCCGCTCCACCCCCGAGGGCGCCCGCGACTATCTGGTGCCCTCGCGGGTGTGCGGCGGCGAGTGGTTCGCCCTGCCCCAGTCGCCCCAGCTGTTCAAGCAGCTGCTGATGGTGGGCGGCCTCGAGCGTTACTACCAGATCGCCCGCTGCTTCCGCGACGAAGACCTGCGGGCCGACCGCCAGCCGGAATTCACCCAGCTGGACCTGGAGATGAGCTTCATGGACCAGGAGCAGATCCTGGAGCTCAACGAAGGCCTGATCGCCGCGGTGTGGAAGGCGGTGAAAGGCATCGAACTGCCCCGGCCTTTCCCGCGGATGAGCTGGCACGAGGCGATGGAGCGGTACGGGACCGACCGGCCCGACACCCGCTACGGCATGGAGCTGGTGAACGTGTCCGACCTGGTGGCCGACATGGGCTTCAAGGTGTTTTCCGGCGCCGTGGCGGCCGGTGGATCCGTGAAGGTGCTGCCGGTGCCCGGTGGCAACGACGCCATCTCCAATGTGCGCATCAAGCCGGGTGGGGATGTGTTTTCCGAGGCCCAGAAGGCCGGTGCCGGCGGCCTGGCCTTCATCCGCGTGCGCGAGGGCGGCGAGATCGACACGATCGGCGCCATCAAGGACAACCTTTCGGATGCCCAGAAAGCCGAGCTGCTGGCGCGCACCGGCGCCCAGCCCGGCACACTGCTGCTGTTCGGTGCCGGCGACACCGCCACGGTGAACAAGGCCCTCGATCGGGTGCGCCAATACCTGGCCCGGGAGCTGGGCCTGGTGCAACCCGACCGGGAGAACGCCAGCTGGAACTTCCTCTGGGTGGTGGATTTCCCGATGTTCGAGTTCAACCAGGACGAAAACCGCCTCGAGGCCCTGCACCACCCCTTCTGCGCCCCCAACGCCGAAGATCTCGGGGCCGACCCAGCCGCCTGGGCCGACACCCTGCCCACGGCCCGCGCCCAGGCCTACGACCTGGTGCTCAACGGCCTGGAGCTGGGCGGCGGCTCCCTGCGCATCCACGACTCGGCCCTGCAGCGCCAGGTGCTACAGACCATCGGCCTGCCGCTGGAGGAGGCCGAGCGCCAGTTCGGCTTCCTGATGGAAGCGCTCGACATGGGCGCTCCACCCCATGGCGGCCTGGCCTACGGCGTGGACCGGATCGTGATGCTGCTGGCCGGCGAGGAATCGATCCGCGACACGATCGCCTTCCCCAAGACCCAGCAGGCCCGCTGCCTGCTCACCCAGGCCCCGGCCGACGTGAGCGCGCGCCAGCTGGAGGAGCTGCACGTGGCCAGCACCTGGGTGGACGGGGAGAGCTGAGCCAGCTCGGCTCGCCAGCTCAGCTGCAGCAGTCGTGCAGCGAAAACCGAAAGCAATCCGTCCAAAGCGGCCAGCGGATCCGCAGACCTGGCAAAGCTGGTTGAAGCCGATCAGCACTATTGCCCCGCGCCGCCTCCACCGACCTGGTGCGCCTGTACCTCCAGGACATCGGCCGGGTGAACCTGCTCAGCCAGGAGGAGGAACTCACCCTGGCGCGGCTGGTGCGGGAGCGGGAACGGCTGCTGAAACTTCAGCCGCCTGAGAGCGGCGATCCGGAGGGAACGCAGGCGGCCTGGGCGCAGCGGGCCGGCCTCAGCTCAACCCAGCTGCGCCAGGCCCTGCACCGGGGCAAACGGGCGCGGGAGCGGATGATCCAGGCCAATCTGCGCCTGGTGGTGGCCGTGGCCAAGAAGTACCAGCGGCGCGGCCTGGAATTGCTGGATCTGGTGCAGGAGGGCAGCCTGGGCCTGGAGCGGGCCGTGGAGCGCTTCGACCCCACCCGGGGCTTCCGCTTCAGCACCTATGCCTACTGGTGGATCCGCCAGGGCATCACCCGGGCCCTGGCCAGCCAGAGCCGCACAATCAGGCTGCCGGTGCACATCACCGAGAAGCTCAACCGGCTCAAGCGGGCCCAACGGCAGCTCTGCGTGCGGCTGGGGCGCCTGCCCACCCTGGCCGAACTGGCGGGCGAACTCGACCTGGGTGAACAGGCTGTGCGTCACATCCTGATGCAGGTGCCGCGGCCCGTCTCCCTGGAGGGGAGGGTCGGGCGCGAGCAAGACAGCGAACTGGGTGACCTGCTCCAGGATGAGCACGCCACGCCGGAGCAGCTGCTCGCCCGCGAACAGCTGCACGACGACCTGGAGAGCCTGCTGGCTGAACTGAACGGGCGGGAGGCCCAGGTGATCCGGGAGCGCTTCGGCCTCAACGACACCACGCCGCGCACCCTGAGTGAAATCGGCGAGAGCATGGATCTCTCACGGGAACGGGTGCGGCAGATCGAGTCGCGGGCACTGCTGAAGCTGCGCCAGCCCCAGAACCGCTGTCGGGTGCGCGACTACCTGGGCAGCCTGGACGAACGCTGAGGGGCTGAACCAACGCTGTCGGGCTACAACGATCTCCAACAGCAGGGCCTGCCCCACACGCCGATGCACCCCTGACGGGCTAAAACGGAATTACTCCGCTTTAGATCCCATGGCTGCCAAAGCCTCCGCCGCCCCGCCGATCGACATCGGCATCCCGGCGGACCAGCGTCAGCAGATCGCCGACGGTCTGGGCCGCGTGCTGGCCGACAGCACCGTGCTCTACGCCAAGACCCACGGCTTCCACTGGAACGTGACCGGGCCGATGTTCAACACGCTCCACCTGATGTTCATGGAGCAGTACACCGAGCTCTGGAACGCCCTCGACGCGATCGCCGAGCGCATCCGCGCCCTGGGCCACGTGGCCCCCTTCGGCGGCAGCACCTACAGCGGCCTCTCCTCCATCCCCGAAACCGAGGGCGTGCCCGCAGCCCTGGCCATGGTTCGCGAACTGGTGGAGGGCCATGAGGCCGTGGCCCGCACCATCCGCGGCGTGTTCGCCGTGGCCGACGACGCCGGCGACCAGCCCACCGCCGACCTGCTCACCCAGCGGCTGCAGATCCACGAGAAGACCGCCTGGATGCTCAGGAGCTTGCTGGAGGGCTGAGCTCCTGCCGTTGGCGGGTGGCTCTGGCGTCGGCCGGGCGAAGCCGCTGCGCGGCTAACGCCGGCCTCTCACCAGAGCCACCCGCCAACGGGAGCAGGGGCTCAGGCAAGTGCGCGGGGGGGGCAGTGGTGGCTGGGCCTCACCAGCCCCTGGCCTGCACGCCTGAACCCCCCACGCCCTGGTGCGGCTGCGAGGAGGCCGGCATTGCCCGCAACGCGGGCGTAGCCGACCGACCGCAGCCGCACCGGGGGGCTTGGGGCACTCGGTACATTGAAGGGTCAGCCACCGGGGTATGAGCAAGTTCGTCTTCGTCACCGGCGGCGTGGTGTCGAGCATCGGCAAGGGGATCGTGGCCGCCAGCCTGGGGCGCCTGCTCAAGAGCAGGGGCTACAGCGTGTCGATCCTCAAGCTCGACCCGTATCTGAACGTGGACCCGGGCACGATGAGCCCCTATCAGCACGGCGAGGTGTTCGTCACCGAGGACGGCGCCGAGACCGACCTCGACCTGGGCCACTACGAGCGCTTCACCGACACGGCGATGTCGCGCCTCAACAGCGTGACCACCGGCTCGATCTACCAGGCGGTGATCAACAAGGAGCGCCGCGGCGACTACAACGGCGGCACGGTGCAGGTGATCCCCCACATCACCGGCGAGATCCGCGAACGCATCCACCGGGTGGCGGCCAACTCAGGCGCCGATGTGGTGATCGGCGAGATCGGCGGCACCGTGGGCGACATCGAGTCGCTGCCGTTCCTGGAGGCGATCCGCGAATTCCGCGGCGATGTGGGCCGCCACGACATCGCCTACGTGCATGTGACCCTGCTGCCCTACATCGGCACCTCCGGCGAACTCAAGACCAAGCCCACCCAGCACTCGGTGAAGGAGCTGCGCTCGATCGGCATCCAGCCCGATGTGCTGGTGTGCCGCAGCGACCGCACCATCTCCGAGGATCTCAAGCGCAAGATCGGCGGCTTCTGCGGCGTGCGCGCCGGTGCGGTGATCCAGGCCCTCGACGCTGACAGCATCTACGCGGTGCCGCTGGCCATGGAACAGGAGGGCCTCTGCCGCGAGGTGCTCGACGTGCTCAGGCTCGAAGACCGCACCAGCGACATGGCCGGCTGGGCCGAGCTGGTGACCAAGCTGCGCAATCCCGGTCCCGCTGTGAAAGTGGCCTTGGTGGGCAAGTATGTGCAGCTCAACGACGCCTACCTCTCGGTGGTGGAGGCCCTGCGGCACGCCTGCCTGGCCCAGGACGCCTCGCTGGATCTGCACTGGGTCTGCGCCGAACAGATCGAACAGCAGGGGGCGGACGCACTGCTGGCCGGCATGGATGCGGTGGTGGTGCCGGGCGGCTTCGGCAACCGGGGGGTGGATGGCAAGGTGGCGTCGATCCGCTGGGCACGGGAGCAGCGGGTGCCGTTCCTGGGTCTGTGCCTGGGCATGCAGTGCGCCGTGATCGAGTGGGCCCGCAACCAGGCCGGCCTCGGCGGTGCAACCAGCGCCGAGCTCGATCCGCACTCCCCCCATCCGGTGATCCACCTGTTGCCCGAGCAGCAGGACGTGGTGGATCTGGGCGGCACGATGCGGCTGGGGGTCTATCCCTGCCGCCTGCAGGCCGGCAGCCACGCCCAGCGCCTCTACGGCGAAGAGGTGGTGTACGAGCGGCACCGCCACCGCTACGAGTTCAACAACGCCTACCGCAATCCATTCCTGGCAGCGGGTTACGCGATCAGCGGCACCTCGCCGGATGGTCGCCTGGTGGAACTGGTGGAGCTCAGGGACCATCCCTTCTTCGCTGCCTGTCAGTACCACCCCGAGTTTCTTTCCCGCCCCGGCAAGCCCCACCCCCTGTTCCGCGGGCTGATCGAAGCGGCCCAGCAGCGCGCTGGCGCAGTCGCCAACGCCTGATGCCCCGCCAACCACAGGGTAGAACCATCCGATCCCGACAGAGAGATCCCCGATCAGACAGATCCAGATCAGATCCGCTTGAGCGAATCAGCCTTGTTCTTGAACTCGCCCAACAGCAGCTGCAGGTAGGTGACCTTGCGCAGCTTGATGTTGGCCGTCAGCGACATGCCCACCTGCAGAGGCAGGATCTGGCCGCCCTTGAGACGGAACTGCTGGGAATTCAGAGCAATCCTGGCGGGGAATCGATAGGTGGCATGGCGCTCATCCGGCGGCAGGGCATCAGAGCCGATCGACTCCAGCTTGCCTTCCAGCACGCCGAAATCCGTTGCCGGGAACGAATCGATGCTGATCTCCGCCGGCTTGCCCACCTGCACGAAGCCGATGTCGCTGCTTTCAATCTCCACCCGGGCCTGCAGGTCGCGGAATGGCACGATCTTCATCACGGGCTCACTGCCCTGGGCCACGAAACCCGGGCCGGTGGGCTTGAGATCGAACACCAGCCCATCCACCGGTGAGCGCACATCCTGGTAGCGGATATTGATGCTCAGTTCGGTGAGTTTGCTGCGCAGATCTGCCAGCTCACCATCGAGCTGGGCTTTGGACTGGCGCAGGATGGCCTCCTGTCGCTTGCGATCCTGGGCCAGCTTCTCCAGCTCCCCCCTCACCTCCTGCACCTTGTTGCGTTGCTGCAGATACTGCAGTTCCTGCACAGCCCCCTCCTTCTGCAGTTGCTCGAGCCGATCGAGGATGATGAGCTCCAGTTCAAGGTTGCGTTGGAGGGTCTGCTGTTCGGTGTCGTTGAGATTGAAGTAGCGCTGCATCTCCAACTGCTTGAGCTGCAGCTGCTGCTCCTTGGAGCGGATCGTGTCGAGCGTGGCCTTGCGGCGATCAAGCGTGCCTTCGTTGTCGAGCCGCAGCAGCACCTGACCCTTGCTCACCCGCTGGCCTTCCTTGACCAGCATCTCCTCCAGTACTCCTCCCACGGGCATCTGCACCGTCTTGACGTCGCCGATCGGCTGCAGCTTGCCGGGGGCCACCACCACCTCGTCGGTGCGGGCCAGCGCCAGCCAGGCCAGACCGGCCGCTGCGGTGCCCACCAACACCCAGGTGATCGTGCGGGCCAGGAAGCGGGACTGCTGCAACGCCATGCCCCCCTGGCTGCTGGTGACCCGGCGCTCGATCGCGTTCTGGGCAGCGCGGAGCAGGGAACTGGAGGAGGGACCCCTGGCCTTCGGACCGGGGGGTGGGGTGATCTGGGTCATCAGCCTGCCTCCTGCTGGCGGTAGAGCGCGAAGTAACGACCCCGCTGCTCCATCAGGGCGTCATGGGTGCCCACCTCGGCGATGGCCCCCTCATGCAGCATCACGATCAGGTCGGCACGCCGGATCGTCGAGAGCCGGTGGGTGATGAAGAACACCGTGCAGTGGTGCAGCCCCTGGAGCAGGTTGTCGCAGACCCGGCGTTCCGTGTCGTAGTCAAGAGCGCTGGTGGCCTCATCGAGCACCAGCAGCTTGGGGTTGGAAAGGAGGGTGCGGGCCAGGGCCAGGCGCTGCCGCTGGCCGCCGGACAGGCCAGCGCCCCGCTCGCCCACCTGGGCGCTGTAGCCACCTGGCAGATCCATGATGAAGTCGTGGGCACAGGCCATGCGCGCGGCCGCCACGATCGAGTCACTGCTGGCATCCGGATCGGTGAGGGCGATGTTCTCGGCGATGGTGCCGGTGAACAGCAGCGGCTCCTGGGGCACGATGCCGATCTGGCGGCGCAGGGAGTACAGCTCCACCTTGTCGATGTCGTAGTGGTCGATCAGGATCCGGCCCGAGCTGGGCGCATAGAGGCGGGTGAGCAGCTTCATCAGGGTGCTCTTGCCGCTGCCGCTCTGGCCCACCACGCCCACGAACGTGCCGGCTGGGATCTGCAGGTCCACGTGGGAGAGCACCGGAGGTGCACCACTGGTGAACGAGAAGGTCACGTCCTGAAACACCACCTCGCCGTCGATCGGCGGCAGGGGGATCTTCTGCTTGTCGGCCTCATCCGACTCCTCCGGTGTATCCACCACATCCGCCAGGCGCTCGAACGACACCTTCAGCTCCTGGATGTTCTGCCAGATGGAGGAGAGCCGCAGCAGGGGCTGGGTGACGTAACCGGAGATGATCCGGAAAGCGATCAGCTGGCCAAGGGTCATCTCGCCCTTGAGCACCAGCGTCGCCCCCACCCAGAGCACCAGCAGCTGGGAGAGCTTCTGCAGCACCTGGGAGGTCTCCACCAGGGCCGTGCCGGTGATCGTCTTCTCGAAACTGCGGGAGATGTAGCGGTTGTAGAGGTCCTGCCACTTCCAGCGGCTGATCATCTCCACGTTCTGGGCCTTCACCGTCTGGATGCCGGTGAGCACCTCCACCAGGTGGCTCTGGGTGCGGGCATTCTCCTGGGCGGCATCGCGGTACTGGCGCCGGAACAGGGGAGCGCCCAGCACGGTGAGCCCCACCTGGATCGGCAGCACACACAGGGCAATCAGCGTGAGCAACCAGCTGTAGAACACCATCACCACGATGTAGATCACCGAGAAGGCGGTATCGAGCAGCGTGGTGAGGGCCTGGCCGGTGAGGAATTCGCGGATCTTCTCCAGCTCCGCCACCCGGGTGCCCAGCTCCCCCACCGGCCGGCGGTCGAAGTACGACAGTGGCAGCCGCAGCAGGTGATCGATCACCTCGGCGCCGAGGCGCAGATCGAGGCGGTTGGTGGTCTCGGTGAACAGGAAGGTGCGCAGGGCGCCGATCAGCCCTTCCAGCACGGTCACCACCACCAGGGCGATGCCCAGCACCTGGAGAGTGTCGAGGCTGCGCTGGCTGATCACCTTGTCGATGATCACCTGGATCAGGAGGGGGTTGGCCAGGCTGAACAGCTGCACCACGAAGGAGGCCACCAGCACCTGCAGCAGAATGCCGCGGTGGCGCTGCAACGCCGGCCAGAACCAGGCGAAGCTGAAGCGCTGCTCTGGCGTGCTGCTGCTGCGCTCCACCAGCAGCACCTCGATCCCCTCGGGGTAGGTGGCCTCGATCTGGGCTGGGGAGAGTTCCACCCAGCCATCGCGGGGTGAGGCCAGCACCAGCCCCCGGGCATCGGCCGCCCGCACCACCGCGAAGCCCTCCTTCCAGGGCACCATCGCCGGCACCTGCAGGCGGTTGCCCTGGCTGGCGGGCACCTGCACACCGGTGACGTGCAGACCCATCATCGCGGCGATGTTGCCGCAGAGCTGCAGATCCGGCGTCTGCCCGCGGCGCAGCACATCGCGCAGGATCTTCTCGATCGCATCGCGGCGGAAGGGAAGCTTCAGCTGGGCCGCCAGCATCTGGAAACAGGCCAGGGTCTCCTCCAGGGGGCCCTGACCCCGCAACAGCAACAGCTCCGGCCGGTCGCGCTGGCCGAGATCGAGGCCACTGGCCAGGGGGGCCTGAGCCTGGGCTGGGACCGGGGCCTGGGCAGCGGATGCCGGTTCCAACCCAGCTGGGGCCGACTCGCCCGCCGGACTGACCAGGGCCATGGCCGCTGCCTGGGGCAGGGCGATCAAACGGGGAGGCAGCGGGCCCCGACTGGCGGGAACTCCGGCGGCGGGATCCAGCTGGGCACCCAGGGGCTGATCAACGAGGTTGTTGCTGGCGGCATGCAGGAGCACCGCGTCCGGCCAGTTGCGCAGGGCCGCCTGGCTGGGAGGCACCAGCCGGGCCTGGCCGTGCAGCGCACGCCAGGCTTCCAGCACCGGCACGCCAGCCTGGGCCCTGCGTCCGAGCAACGACGCCACCAGGGCCAGGGTCTCGACACCGAACAACTGGGACGCCGCCCAGGCAGCAAAAGGGGGCTCCTGCTTCAGCAGCTCCAGCACCAGCTGGTCTGGGATCGCCAGCGCTTCCAGCTCGGATGCGGCCGCCACCTCCTCGCAGGCCATGGCCCGCAGCAGCGAGGCCAGACCCACGAAACTGCCCGGGCCAAGCTTCTCCGCCGTCTTGAGCACCCCACCGTCCTGCCAGAGCAGCCGGGCCGTGCCGGAGCGAATCAGCAGCACCTCCGCCGGGATCAGCGTGTCGTGGCAAAGGGGCTGGCCCAGCCGGAAGCGCCGGGACTCAGCCTGGAGCTCCAGCCGCTCGGCAGCCCGATTGCTGATCCCGGCAAACGCGGGATGGTCCCGGAGGAGGGACGGACTGGAGAGATCGGCTGGAGACATCGACGGGGGAGCTGTTCAACGAAGAGAAAAGCCTTGAACGGAAGACCTGGCTACAACACAAGACTTGGCTGGAACTGAAGCTCTGGCTGGAGAAGCTCTGACTGGAACAGAAGCGTTGATCAACCCCAATCAAGGCAGCTGAACGCTAGGGACGGAGAACAGTGATGGGCGATGAAGTCAGGACAAGGGAGCCGCCCATAGGGAGGCATCAGGCTGGTGGCGGCTGATGGGGCTGGGCTCGCAAACGCTGATTGACCTGCTCTTCAAGCCACTCTTCCAGCATCTCCTGGGTCATGGCCTGGGCCGCTTCGGGCCCAAAGACAGCGGGCACAAAATTCTCCAGTCGCAGTAGAATCCACCATGATTCTATAGCAAACGGGTCCAGGACAACCCCCGGCTCAGCTGTGCGCAGGCGGTTCACGAGATCCGGATGGCCCTGATCCAGGGGAACGGGCCCCACGATGCCGCGGGTGGCACGCTCCGGCCCCTGCGCATGCTCGGCAGCGAGGTCGGCAAAACTGGCCTCCCCCTCCCTGATCTGGAGGCACAACTCGCGGGCCAGGCCGCCATCCGCCGTGCGCAGCAGGCTGTAGACCACCTGGTCGAGACCGGGCTTGCGCTTCAGAAAGCGGGACTCGGCCTGGGCAGCGAACTGACGATCGGCGAAGGCCCGCAGACGCAGCGGATAGGTGATCTGATACTCCAGGTCCGCCGCCGTGAGCTGGTGATCGCGGCAGAAGGCCTCCAGACCTTCCTGATCCGCGATCCCGTTCTCCTGAACAAAGCGCCGTTGCGCCGCGGCCATGTCCTCCTCACTCAGGGCGATCCCTGCCAGCGCTTCCTCCAGCAACACCTGCCGCAGGTAGGGGCGCAGCAGGCGGTAACGCGCCAGCCGGGAGAGTTCCACCTGAGCCATCAGCAACCCTGCCCGTTCCGGGCATCTTGCCAACCCGGCGATGGGGCGGCAGGTGCCGGGGAACGCCTCGCCACCTGGCCTCCCTATGGTCTGATGGCCTTAGCTCCCGATGGAAGGATTCCCCACGGCAAACAAGGGCACCGACAGCAAGTCCCCCACCCTGCCCGTGGTGGAGACCTTCCACTCCCTGCAGGGGGAGGGTCTGCACGCCGGCCGCAGTGCCTTCTTCATCCGTCTCGGGGGCTGCACGGTGGGCTGCAGCTGGTGCGACACCAAGCACTCCTGGCCGCAGGTGATCCATGCCCGGCGCACGCCTGAAGAGCTGACTGCCGAAACCAGTGCCGCCGCAAGCGCCGGGGCGGCGTTCGTGGTGATCACCGGCGGCGAGCCACTGCACCACAACCTGGCCCCCCTCTGCGACGCCCTGGCCGGGGCGGGACTGCCCCTCCACCTGGAGACCAGCGGCGTGGATCCGCTCTCGGGCCGGTTCGCCTGGATCACCCTGTCCCCGAAGCGCCACCGGCCGCCGCTGGAAGCCCTGCTGGCCTGCTGCCATGAGCTGAAGGTGATCGTGCATGAACCGGCAGACCTGGCCTTCGCCGAGGCCATGGCGACCGCCGCCTTCGCCGCCGGCAACCGGCCAGCCCTGCTGCTGCAGCCGGGCTGGCAGAGCGATGCCGGCCGGGGGCTGGCCCTGGAGCACGTGCGCCGCTCGCCCGGATGGCGGCTCAGCCTGCAGAGCCACAAGCTGCTGGGCGTGCGCTGAGCCGGCAGCTGCTCAGAGCTGCTGCGCCTTCTGCTGGCTGGTTTCCGCCTTCCACAGCCGCCAGCGCACCTGCAGGTCGCGGGGGGCATAGACCACGATCGGCAGGCTGGCGTTGTAGCGCACCACCGTGGGTTCGCCGCCCAGGGCCACGAACTGGCGGCGGGGTGGCTGGTCCGGCGGACAGGCCATGCGGGTGGAGGCCACCGCGTCGCCACCGCTCACCCGGAAGATGCGGTAGCCCCAGCCGGGGATGGTCTCCGCCTCGATCCGGCCGCGCAGCAGCTGGCGGTTGCAGTCCACCTCCAGTTCCCGACCCACGATCAGCTCCACCCGCCAGCCGGCGGGGTTGGCGGAGATGGCCGGATCGCTGCTGGGTTTCAGCACCCCCGGCAGCTGGATCACCCAGCGGCGCTGATCGGCGGCCGGAGCGGGGTAGGGCTTGAGATCCAGCCGGGGAATGGCCGGGGCGGCGGCGGGCGCCCCCAGGCCGCTGAGCAGCCCGAGCAGCGCCGCCAGGCGGCCCCAGCCAGCGGATCTCCAGATCACGGTTGTTCGGCGTCACTGGCGCCATCGTGACCCGGGGTGCCGGCCGCGTCCAGCGCGGACGTCGGAGAGGATGGGGAGCGTCACACCGCCCCGTGCGTGCGCCAGGAATGGACGGCTGCCCGACCCGGTGCACCCTCTGCCGGACCAGGTTCCGCCGCGCACCGCGCGCCCACCCATGCCGCCCCAACCCCTGCCCCAGCCACCACCAATCCAACAACCCCTGCCCCAGCCACCGCTGCCACCGTCAAACCCGGAGGCCAGCCGGCAGCCGCTTGGCGAGAGCAGGCCCGAGGCCTGGGCCATCGCCCTGCTCTCCGGCGGTCTGGACTCGGCCACCGCCGCGGCCCTCGCCCAGGAGGCGGGCTACCGGGTGATCGGCCTCTCCTTTGATTACGGCCAGCGCCATCGCCGCGAGCTGGAGGCGGCCCGGCAGGTGGCCGCCAGCCTGGGGTTGGCGGAGCACCACACGATCAGCGTCAACCTGGCGGCCTGGGGGGGCTCGGCCCTCACCGACGTGGCGATCGCCGTGCCCACCACGGGCGTGCAGGAGGGGGTGATCCCCAGCACCTACGTGCCGGGCCGCAACACCGTGTTCATCGCCCTCGGCCTGAGCCTGGCGGAGGCCCGCGGCGCCGAGCGGCTGGTGCTGGGGGTGAATGCGGTGGACTACTCGGGCTACCCCGATTGCCGGCCGGATTACCTGGCTGCCTTCCAGAGCCTGGCCGACCTGGCCAGCAGGGCGGGCCGTGAGGGCCACGGGGCCCGGCTGTGGGCCCCATTGGTGCACTGGAGCAAGACGGAGATCGTGCGCCAAGCCCAACGGCTGGGGGTGCCGATTGCGAGCACCTGGAGCTGCTACAGCGGCGGGGCCGAGCCCTGCGGGCTGTGCGACAGCTGCCGCATCCGCGACGACGCCCTGGTGGCCGCGGGCCTGGCCGCCCTGGCCAGTGGTGGCTCGCGGCCATGAGCGCCAGCCGTCGCCGGGCCCTGCCCTGGTGCGCCCCTGAGCGGCTGCTCGACGCCCTGCTGCCCCAGCTGGAGCGGCCGGGGCTGGTGTGGCTGGACGGCGACGGCTCCCGGCTGGGCGGTCAGAGTTTTCTGGCCATCGACCCCCAGGCCGAGGTGGTGTGCCGGGGCCTGCCCGGGGATCGGCATGGGAGCGACCCCTTCGGCACCCTCGCCGAGCTCCAGGCCGATGGCGGCCACTGGCTGGGCTGGCTGGGCTACGAGGCGGCGGCCTGGCTGGAGCCTGGCAGCCACTGGCGGCGGCCAGCAATGGCGCTGCTCTGGGCGATGCGGGTGGATCCGCTGCTGGTGTTTGACCATGGGGCGCGGCAGCTGTGGCTGCAGGGGGAGGATGGGAGGCGCCATGAGCGTCTGGGCCAACGGCTGGAAGCACTGATCCAGGCCCTGGCTGATCCCCCTGATCCCCAGCCCACCGGCCCGGGATGGCCGGGACCTGCCCCCCAGCTGCCCCTGGATGGCTGGCACTGGCACGCTGACGCCGACGGCTTTGCGGCGGGCGTGCGCCAGCTGCAGCACCTGATCGCCGCCGGCGACCTGTTCCAGGCCAATCTCACCAGCTGCTGCGAGCAGCTGCTCCTGGAGCCACCGCAGCCGGCGGCCCTGCTGGCCCTGTACCAGCGGCTACGCCTGCACTGCCCGGCCCCCTTTGCCGGCCTGGCGATCGCTGGAGCGGCGGCGGCCGGTGAGGCGATTCTCTCGGCATCCCCGGAGCGCTTTCTGCGGCTCACGGGCGATGGACTGGTGGAAACCCGGCCGATCAAGGGCACCCGGCCCCGCCACGGAGACCCCCGGGCCGATGCCGAAGCGGCGGCCGAGCTGGTGAGCAGCCCCAAGGACCGGGCGGAGAACGTGATGATCGTGGACCTGCTGCGCAACGACCTGGGGCGGGTGTGCCGGCCGGGCTCGGTGCGGGTGCCCCAGCTGGTGGGCCTGGAGAGCTACAGCCAGGTGCACCACCTCACCTCGGTGGTGGAGGGTCAGCTGCGCGAAGGGCTGGGCGCGGCAGAGCTGCTGCGGGCCTGCTGGCCCGGGGGCTCGATCACCGGCGCCCCCAAGATCCGCGCCTGCCAGCGCCTCAACGCCCTGGAGCCCGTGGCCAGGGGCCCCTACTGCGGCAGCCTGTTCCGGCTGCAGGGCCGCCACAACCTCGACAGCAGCATCCTGATCCGCTCCCTGTTCGTGCAGGCATGCAGCCTGCGGGTCCACGCCGGCTGCGGCATCGTGGCCGACTCCGATCCCCAGGCTGAAGCTGAGGAGCTCGGCTGGAAACTGCAGCCGCTGTTGCAGGCCCTGAGCTGCGGCGGCACCACCGATGGCTGAGCCCGTGATCGCCTGGGTCGACGACCCCGCCCCCGCCGGCCGCTGGGGACGGCCCCAGGAGCTGGGGGTGCCCCTGGACGATCGGGGCCTGCTGCTGGGGGACGGCCTGTTTGAAACGGTGCTGGTGGAGGAAGGGCGCCCCCGGCTGCTGGCGGACCATCTGGCGCGCTGGCGGCAGGGCGCCGCCCTGCTGGGCATGGACGCGCCCCCGGCGGTGGCCCAGCTCGGGCCGCTGATCGGCGAGGCGGTGGCGCGCAGCGGCATCCGCCAGGGGGCCCTGCGCCTCAACTGGAGCCGCGGCTCCGCTGGCGGCGCAGCCCGGGGCATCAACTGCCCGGGCTCCTGCCGCCACCGCTTCTGGCTGCAGCTCACGGCCAGGGCTCCCTGCTTCGCGCCGCTGCGGGTGATCGTGAGCCCCACCGAGGAGCGCAGCGCCACGAGTGTGCTCAGCCGCTGCAAGACCTTCGCCTACGGCCCAGCCATCCAGGCCCGCCGCCAGGCTGAGGCCGCCGGCGCCGACGATGCCCTGCTGAACAGCAGCGCCGGCGGCCTGTGCTGTGGCACCACGGCCAACCTGCTGGTGCGGCTGGAGGGCCGCTGGCTCACCCCGCCCCTGGCGAGCGGCTGCCTGCCCGGGGTGATGCGCGCCCTGGCCCTGGCCCTGGGACTGGCGCGCGAGGCCAACCTGGGGGAGCTGAGCGAGGCCACGCTGCGTTGCGGCACCGGCACGCTGCTGCTGAACAGCCTGAGTTGCCGGCCCATCATCCACCTGGGGGAGACGCCCCTGGCATGGGCAGAGGCGCCGGCCGGCCCGGGCAACGCAGCCGCCGAGGCACGGGCCCTGTGGCAGCGACTGCTGCAGGACGGGAGCAGCTGAGGCCGTCAGCCGCCATCGGAGTCAGACGCTCAGGAAGCGCTCCACCACGTCCCTGCTGAGGTCGCTGGTGGAACCACTGGCCACCACCCCGCCCTTCTGCATGGCGTAGTACCAGTCAGCCTGGCGCACGAAGTGCAGGTGCTGCTCCACCAGCAGCACGCTGATGCCGGTGGCCTCGATGATGCGGCGCACGGCCCGCTCGATGTCCAGCACCACCGAGGGCTGGATGCCTTCGGTGGGCTCATCGAGCAACAGCAGCTTGGGCTTGCCGAGCAGGGCGCGGGCAATGGCCAGCTGCTGCTGCTGACCGCCGGAGAGGTCGCCGCCGCGGCGGCCGAGGAACTTCTCCAGGATCGGGAACAGCTCGAACACGATCGGATCGATGTGGCGGTTGCGGGCCAGGCCGCCCGGCAGGGCCTCCATGCCGAGCAGCAGGTTCTCGCGCACCGTGAGCTGGGGAATGATCTCCCGGCCCTGGGGCACGTAGCCGATGCCCCCCCGGGCGCGGCTGTGGGGCGGCAGGGCCGACACCTCCCGCTCCTGCAGGTGCACCGAGCCGCGGCGCTGGCGCAGCAGGCCGATCACGGTCTTGAGCAGGGTGGTCTTGCCGACCCCGTTGCGGCCGATCAGGCACACCATCTGACCCGGCTGCACGGTGAGGTCCACATCGCGCAGGATGTGACTCTCGCCGTAATACACGTTCAGCCCCTGAACCTGGAGCGTGGGCGGCAGCGATGCTCCGCCGGAATCGCGGAGGGGATGGTTGGTTGACACGTGGTCGCTGGTTGAAACGTCGATCGGCGCCGTCATCGGAATTCCCCCTCCGCCTCGCTGCCGAGATACACCTCAATCACCTTGGGATCGCTCTGCACCTGGTCCATCGAGCCCTCGCAGAGCACGTGACCCTCGTGCAGCACCGTGACCGGGGCCTGCAGGTCGCGGATGAACTCCATGTCGTGCTCGATCACCAGCACGGTGTGCTCCCCCGCCAGCTGCTTGAGCAGATCGGCGGTGCGCTCGGTCTCCTCATCGGTGAGGCCGGCCACCGGTTCATCCACCAGCAGCAGCTGGGGGTCCTGGGCCACCAGCATGGCGATCTCCAGCCACTGCTTCTGGCCGTGGGACAGACCGCCGGCCTGCTGGTTGGCGTGGGGTTCGAGTCCCACCACCCCCAGGAGCTGCTGCACCCGGTCGCGTGCGGTGGAATCGAGGCTGCCGAACAGCAGATCGAAGGGCGAGGCGCGACGGCTCACCGCCAGCTCCAGGTTGCGGCGCGGCGTGAGGTTCTGATACACCCGCGGGGTCTGGAACTTGCGGCCGATGCCGAGGCGGGCGATGCGGTGCTCGGCGGTGCCCACCAGGGAGCGCCCCTTGAACAGCACATCCCCCTTCGTGGGTCGCACCTTGCCGGTGATCACATCGAGAAAGGTGGTCTTGCCGGCGCCATTGGGGCCGATCACCGCCCGCAGGTCGCCGGGCGCAAGGCACAGGTTGAGATCGTTGAGGGCCCAGAAACCATCGAAGCTCACGCTCACCCCGCGCAGCTCCAGCAGGGGAGCAGCTCCGACCGCAGCCCCGGCGGAGCTGGTGCGTGCCGTGGTCATCGCGCACCTCCTTCCAGTTCCGATTTCTCGGCCTGTACGGCCGGATCGAGATCGAGTTCCGGATAGGTGGCCGCCAGGGGCGGCCAGCCCACCATCGCCTGAATGCGGCCCGGACCGCCGCTGCGCCACCAGCCCACCAGGCCATCCGGCAGGGCAGTGACCACCAGCAGGAACAGACCGCCCTGGATGAACAGCCAGGTTTCCGGCAGGGCCTCACTCACCAGGCTCTTGGCGTAGTTGATCAACACGGCGCCGAGCACCGCACCGATCAGGGTGCCGCGACCCCCAACCGCCACCCAGATCACCATCTCAATCGAGAAGGGCACGGCCATGTACTGGGGCGAGACGATGCCCGACTGCACCGTGTAGAGGGCGCCGCTGATCCCCGCCAGGGCTCCGGCCACGGCGAACACCACGGTCTTGTAGGCGGTGGGGTTGTAGCCGGTGAAGCGCAGGCGGGGCTCGTCATCGCGGATGGCGATCAGGGCATCGCCGAAGCGGCCGCGGGTGAGCCAGCGGCAGAGCAGGAAGGCCCCGATCACCAGCACCACCGTGAGCCAGAACAGGTTGCGCTGCATGGCATCACTGCCCACCAGTTCCCCGAAGATGCGGGCGGTGTCGGTCTTGAGACCGTTGGTGCCGTTGATCAACTTCTGCTGGCCGTTGAAGAAGTTGAAGAACACCAGCAATGCCGCCTGGGTGAGGATCGAGAAGTAGACCCCCTTGATGCGGTTGCGGAACACCAGATAGCCGAGCACGCCAGCCACCAGTGCCGGAATCACCCAGATCGCAAAGAAGGTGAACAGGGCGGAATTGAAGGGTTGCCAGAAGGCCGGCAGGTCCTGCACGCCATAGAGGCCGAAGAACTCGGGCAACTTGCCGGGCTCCAGGGCCAGCAACTGCAGGTGCATGCCGAGGGCATAGCCGCCGAGGGAAAAGAAGATCCCCTGGCCGAGGCTGAGCATGCCGGTGAAGCCCCAGATCAGGTCGATCCCCAGGGCGGCGATCCCCAGGGCCAGAAACCGGCCCAGCAGGTTGAGGCGAAAGGGGGGCAGCACCACCGGCAGCACCACGGCCAGCAGCACGATCACGGCCCAGATCAGCCAGCGCACCCAGCCGGGACGGCCTGCCCCGGGGGCCACCGCAGGCAGAAGGAAGGAACGGGCCATCGCTCAGGCCTCCACCATGCGGCCCTTCTGCGGGAAGAGACCAGCCGGCCTGAACTGCAGAAACACCACGATCAGGGCGAATACCAGCACCTTGGCCATCGAGGTGGTGGCGAAGAAGGTCACCAGCTCATTGAGGCCGGCGGGCATGGCCGGCCATACCAGCAGCAGCGACCCTGAACCGATCACATAGCTGAGGATGCCGATCCCGAGGGCAGCCACCACCGTGCCCATCAGCTTGCCCACGCCACCGAGCACCACCACCATGAAACAGTCCACGATGTAGTTGCCGCCGAGGTTCGGGCCCACCGAGCCCAGCAGGCTCACGGCCACCCCGGCCACCCCCGCCAGGCCCGAGCCCACCAGGAAGGTGAGGGCATCGACGCGCTCCGTGGGAATGCCCAGGCAATTGCTCATGGGGCGGTTCTGGGTGACGGCCCGGATGCGGATGCCCCAGACGCTCTTCTGCAGAAACCAGGTGACCAGCACCAGGGCCACCACCGTGAGCGCCACGATGAACAGGCGGGCGGTGGGCATGGTGATGCCGGCCACCTCGATCGATCCCCGCAGCCACTGGGGGGCGGTGACGTCGATGTTGCGGGCGCTGAACCAGGGCTGGCGCAGGGCGCGGACGCCGGCGAGTCCGAGGGCTGCGCCGATGCCGAGCACAGCAGCCAACAGCCAGTTGCCCACGGCCAGCAGGGGCGTCCAGCGTTGTTGCCACCAGGGGCTGGGGGTGAAGCGGGGGACCAGCAGGCCCACGGCCACCGCCAGCACCAGGCCAACGGCGAAGGAGGTGCTCACCGAGCGCACGAACTGCTGGAGGATCAGGCTCACGCCCCAGGTGGCCAGCAGCGTTTCCAGAGGCCTGCCATAGAGGCGGCGGATCACCGTTTTCTCGAGCAGCAGACCGAACAGCCCACTAACCAGAAAAGCCGCTGGAATCGCCAGCAGGATGTAGGCGGGAAAGAGGGCCTCCAGGGGGCCGCTCTTGAACAGGTTCTGCACCACGAAGGTGGTGTAGGCACCGATCATCATCAACTCGCCGTGGGCCATGTTGATCACGCCCATCAGGCCGAAAACAACGGCCAGGCCAAGGGCGGCCAGCACCAGCACCGAACCGATCGCCAGACCGTTGAACAGGGTGTCGTAAAGGAGATCCATGGGGCCCGTGCGGGCTCTGCAGAAGAGAACACAGAACGAGAGCCTCGCGAGCAGCCGATCAGCGCAGTGACCCGTGCTGGACGCAAGACTCTCAACAGAAAGACGGCGGGGACCATCACGTCCCCGCCGCGGACACAGATGCGAAGGGTCACATCTTGAACTTGCTCACATCTTGAACTTGCCGGGATCGGGTACGTCGGTGCGGGTCCAATCGCAGGTGTAACCCTTGGTTTCCGGCACGAACTGGTTCCAGGCAAGGGGCTTCACGACACCCTTGTCTTCGATGATCTTGAACATGCCATCCTTCTGGACTTCGCCAATCATCACCAGTTCGGTGGTGTGGTGATTGGGCTGTACCTCGATCTTGCCTTGGGGGGCATCGAAGGTAACCCCGATCAGGGCCTCACGAACCTTGTTGTCGTCGACGCTGTTGGCCTTTTCAGCACCCTTTGCCCAGAGGTACACCATGTTGTAGGCCGATTCAGCCGGATCGTTGGTGACCCGGTTGTCGCCATACTTCGCCTTGAACGCCTCGGTGAAGGCCTTGGAGGCGGGGGTGTCGAGACTCTGGAAGAAATTCCAGGCTGCGTAGGTACCTTCCAGATACTCAGGGCCGATGGCGGCCACCTCTTCCTCAGCGATCGAGAAGCTCATGATCGCGTAACCATTGGCCGGGGTAATGCCGGCGGCCTTGAGCTGCTTGAAGAAGGCTACATTGCTATCGCCATTGAGGGTGTTCACGATCACACCTCCCTTGGGCAGGGCCTGCTTGATCTTGGCAATGATCGGGGCCACTTCCGTGTTACCCAGGGGCAGATAGTCCTCGCCTACCAGGTTGCCGCCCTCGGCCTTGAGCTGCTCCTTGATGATGGTGTTGGCGGTGCGCGGATACACGTAGTCCGAACCCACCAGGAAGAAGTCCTTGCCCTTGTTCTTCAGCAGCCAGGACACTGCAGGCTCAGCCTGCTGGTTGGGGGTGGCACCGCTGTAGAAGATGTTCTTGGAGCACTCCTGCCCCTCATATTGAATGGGATAGAAGAGGAAGTGATCCTTGGCCTCGAACACCGGCAGCATCGCCTTGCGGCTGGCGGAGGTCCAGCCGCCGAACACAACGGCCACCTGATCCTGGTCGATCAGTTTCTTGGCCTTCTCGGCGAAGGTGGGCCAGTCAGAGGCGCCATCCTCCTCGATGGGTACGATCTTCAGCTTCTTGCCATCGATGGTGATGCCGCCCTTGGCATTGATCTCATCGATCGCCATCAGCTCGGCTTCGGCCACCGTGTTCTCGGAGATGGCCATGGTGCCGGAGCGGCTGTGAAGGATCCCCACCTTCACTTCACCATCAAAATCGCCGGCAGCCTGTTCGCCGCCGCCGCAGGAAACCAGGGAGAACGACAGTGCCAATGCCGTGGTCCCAGCCACAACGCGAAGAGGCTTCTGCATCAACACGTTGCGCAGGAAGGAGGGATTCATAGGAGCTCCTACGGAAAAATCCGCTGAAAAATCCGCTGCTACTCAGCGGTGTTCGTGACCGTATCCAGCAACACGTTGGCCGCATGTAACAACGACCACCGTTTCGGGTCTCATGGGCGAAAGAGACCTGACCGGAGATGAAGGCAATCCTTAATTCGGTAGCTGTTGCAGCAGAAAACGCTCGACCAGATCCACGCCTTTGTTTTCGCGAATGTTGGTGAAGCACCAGGGCCTCCCGCCCCGCATGCGCTCGGTGTCGGCCTCCATCACCGCCAGACTCGCCCCCACCAGCGGCGCCAGGTCGATCTTGTTGATCACCAGCAGGTCGGAGCGGGTGATGCCGGGGCCGCCCTTGCGGGGGATCTTGTCGCCGGCGGCCACGTCGATCACATAGATGCAGAGGTCCACCAGCTCCGGGCTGAAGCTGGCGGCCAGGTTGTCGCCGCCGCTCTCCACCAGCACCAGATCCAGATCCGGAAAGGCCGCCTCCAGCTCGGCCACCGCCGCCCGGTTGATCGAGCAGTCCTCGCGGATGGCCGTGTGGGGGCAGCCGCCCGTCTCAACCCCGCGGATGCGCTCGGGCTCCAGGGCACCGGCCCGGGTGAGGAACTGGGCGTCCTCCTGGGTGTAGATGTCGTTGGTGACCACCGCCAGCTGCAGGCGATCGCGCAGCCGCCGGCACAACGCTTCCACCAGGGCGGTTTTTCCCGATCCCACCGGCCCGGCCACCCCCACGCGCAGCTTGCTCATCGCCCTGCTCAGCTCCTGAACAACCGGGAGTAGAGCTCAGCATGGCGCAGCTGGGCCAGGCCGGCGCCCACCCCACCGCTCCAGAGGCTGCGGGGGTCGGCCGCGGCCAGCACCGCCGCCCGCTCGGCGATCAGGGGGGCCAGCTGCAGCTGCAGCCGCTGCCCCTCGGTGGCACCGAGGGGCACCAGGCGCACGGCGGCGCTGATCTGGTTGGCGGTCCAGCCGTAGAGATAGGCCTCCTCCAGCTCCGGCGAGCCGATCTGCAGGCAGAGCCCCGCCCAGGCGAAGGCCGCCGGCCAGGCCAGCTGGGGGCGGGTTGCCGGAACCGCTGCATCCGGCACGCCAACGGGCAGGGGCCAGCCCAGATCGTCCAGCAACTGGAGCAGCGCGGCGCCCATCTGGCGCTGCTGGGCCCGCACCTCCGGCGCCTCGCGCAGGGCCAGCAGCCAGCCATCCAGCTCCAGCACGGCCAGGTGCTGATCCGGGCCGTCGCCCTGGCGCCAGCCGTTGAGCGCCTGGCGCAGCTCAGCGAGGGCGGCGGCCTCCAGGGTGAGGGTGCCCCGCTCCAATTCGGCTCGCAGCCACTGGCCCAGGGCGGCCCCATCGCCAAGGCGACCCTCCTGCACCAGCACCTCCAGCCCCTCGGAATAACTGAAGGCCCCCACCGGCAGCGCCGGACTCACCAGCTGCAGCAAGCGCAGCCGCGACTCAGGGGCCATCGTGGTGCCCATGGGCGTGGGAATGGGCGTGGCCCTGCGCATAGGCCCCGGGTTCAGGCCGGAAGGGTGCCCGCAGCCGCCGCAGGGCCAGGCCCCGGCGCACGAGCAGGTCGGCCAGCACGCTGTCATCGAGCAGCAGCAGCCGATCGGCGTGCACCTCCATCGCCACATGGCGGTTGCCCAGGTGATAGGCCGCCTGCAGCAGGGCCAGGCTGGTGGCGGCGCGGATCTCCAGCAGGTCCTCCTCGGCGGCCACCACCTCCACCGCCACCGGCTGGAGCCCACCCGGCGCGGGCAGCAGCCACTCCCCCGGCCGCAGGGGCTCCTGGCGGGGGAGTTGCAGCAGCACCACCTGGCCGTCCTGGCACACCCGGCGCCCCCGCAACTGGCTGCGCTCATGGGCCTGCAGGGGCAGGCGCCAGAGTTCGGCCAACCCCTCCGGTCTGCCCGACTGGCGGAGCGTGAGCGGCAGCGCTTGGGAGCAGTCGTGCACCACGGCGGCAGGGCTGATCAGGGAGGGGTGGTCTGGCCTGACAGCAGCTCCTGAAGCTGCGGCCGGCCCAGCTGGGGGCGGATCAGCAGGGGCAGGGGATCGCTGCCCATCCTCACCCCGCCTTCCGCCTGGGCAGTCTGCCTGGGGGAGAGCGCTGCGGCGCGCTGCTGGCGCAGGTGGCGATTGAGGAAGGCCAGGCTCAGGGCCCGCAGGTCCCGCTGGGCCAGGGGCCGATCGGGACCGATCAGAAACGCCGGCAATGGGGCATGGCCATTGAGGAATGACAGGTGGGTGCCGTTCCCCTGCAGCACCAGCAGGGAGCCCGGCTGCCGGATCGCCGTGTAGGGCTCCAGCTGCTGGGAGACGGGCGGGGCGAACACGTCGTGGCTGCCCGCAATCACCAGCAGGGGCACGGCCACTGCGGCCAGCGAGCTGGTGCTGAAGATCGGGGAGGTCACCGGGTTCACCGCCACCACCGCCCGCACCCGGGGATCGCGGAAGTCCCGCCGTTCCAGCACCTGACCCGGGGCCTGGCACTGCCAGATCACCGCTGGATTGAGCACCACCTGCTGGGGGTCGGCCAGGGCTTTGCACTGCTGGCGCAGGTGGGTCCAATCCAGGGGGGCGCCGGCCAGGGCCACGGCGGTGTAGCCCCCGAGCGACTGGCCCAGCACCGCCACGGCCTGGGTGTCCACCCGCCCGCCCCAGCGGCCCTGCACCTGGTCGATCAGCTCGCTGACGGTCTCGGGCTGGCCGGTCCAGGCGTTGGGGTCGGGAATCGCACCGGTGCCCTGGATCGCCGCCTTGATCGCGGCGCCGCTGGTGTAAGGAAAGTCGAGGGCGGCCACCGCGTAACCGTGGGAGGCCAGGTGCTCGCCCAGATAGAGCAGGGAGTTGAACTCGGTGTTCAGGCCGGGGGCCAGCACCACCAGGGGGAAGGGGCCAGGACCCTCAGGCAGCAGAGCCACGGCCTCGATCGTGGCCCCGGCGCGGCTGTCGAAGGTGAAGGGCTCGGCGCTGAAGCGGCCTGGACCCGGCGCCGCCAGAGCGGCCAGGCTGAACCCAGGGGCGGCCTGGCCGCTGCCCAGGGCCACCAGGGCCGGGAAGAGCTGATTGTCGAGGTTGAAGTCGTGGCCCAGCTGCCTGGTGAGGGAGAGCACCGCTCCCAGGTTCACCGCCAGGCTCGGCAGGGGATAGGCCTCCAGCACATCGATCAAGCCCACCCCAGCGTCGCCGGCCCGGGCCGCCGTCAGGATCAGGGCGGAGGAGAGTGCAGGTTCGGCCACCGCCGGCGGCCGGTCGAGCACCTTCACCAGCTGCTGAAGGATGCGTTGCCCCAGGGCGGTGGAGAGGAAGTTGGCGACCATCACCGCCGTGACGGGTGCCCGCAGCTTGAGGGCCTTGCGCAGGCTGGCCAGCTGTTCGGGCTGGAGACGCGCGACCACCGGCCGCAGCTCGGGATCGACCTGGCCATCGCGGGCAAAGCGCGCCAGCGCCGCCACGGACACCGAGCGTTCCAGTTCCCCCAGCCGGGCTGAGACCCGCTCCGCGGCCAGCGACGGCAGTGCCGCCAGCACGACACTGGCCACGGTGAGAGCCAGGGCCAGCGGCCTTGACCTGCAGCAACGCCCTCGGCCCATGGTGACGGCCCCACGCAGGCGTCACCCTAGGAAGGGTGCGGGGAGAGACCGAAGGTGGTGTCGCAGACAGAAGCGGAGTCGGGCTGGGCGGCCCGGGCCTGGCTGGAGCTCGACCGCAGCGGGCCCGACGGGCGCGTGCAACACCAGGGGGGGGCGAGCGCCCCGCTGAAGTGGCAGCGGGCCAGCCACCACGGCGACGGCTTCCTGGAGCTGCCGTTGCTGCACACCGCCGGCGGCCTGGTGGGGGGCGACCGGCTGGAGCTGGCGGTGCGCAGCCGCCACCAGGCCCGGGCCCTGCTCACCAGCGTGGCCGCCCAGAAGGTGTATGGATCGGTGGGGCGCTTCCGAAGCCAGCCCGGCGGGCGCTGGGCCAGCCAGCAGCTCAGCTTCGACCTGGACGACGCCAGCGGGCTGGAGTGGATGCCCCAGGAGCTGGTGCTGTACGCCGGTGCCCTGCTGGAACAGCGGATCACGGTGCACCTAGCCGAGGGCGCGAGCTTTCTGGCCAGCGATGTGGTGCGCCTGGGCCGCAGCGCCGCCGGCGAAGATCTCGGCGAGGGTTGCTGGCGCTCGCGGCTGGAGATCTGCCGCCGGATCGGCGACAGCAGGCGCTGGGAACTGGGCGATGCCATCAGTCTGGATGGGGCCAGCCTGCGGGGAGAACACGGCATGGCCAGCCAGCCGGTGTTCGGCAGCCTGGTGTGGGTGGCGCCGCGCCAGCTGGAGGCCCCGGTTCGAGCGGCCGTGCTGGACCAGGCGCGCCGCGGCCGGGCGGACTTGGAGGGAACCATGGCCTGCGGCCTGCTGGAGTCAGGACTGATCGCTCGCTACCGGGGACCCTCGAGCCAGGCTGCCCGGTTCTGGTTCACCCGGATCTGGGCCGCCGTGCGTCAGGCCGGCGGGCATCCCACCCCCCAGATCCCCCGGGTCTGGCCGTTCCAGGAACAACCGCTGAGGAGTTCGACCTGAACAAGCCAGGCGCCCCCATCCCTGCCACAGTTCCTGCATGCTTCGCGATTCATGCATCTCTCTCCCCAGGAAAAGGACAAGCTGCTGATCGTCACCGCCGCCCTGCTGGCGGAGCGGCGACTGAGCCGCGGCCTCAGGCTCAACCACCCCGAAGCCGTGGCCTGGCTGAGCTTCCAGGTGCTTGAGGGCGCCCGCGACGGCAAGAGCGTGGCGGCGCTGATGGCTGAGGGCAGCACCTGGCTCAGCCGCGACCAGGTGATGGAGGGAGTGCCCGAGCTGATCCCAGAGGTGCAGATCGAGGCGGTGTTCCCCGACGGCACCAAGCTCGTGACCCTGCACAACCCGATCCGCTGAGCCTGCCCAGCCCCCCCGCTCCTCATCCACCGAGAGCTTCTCGCCATGCCCCCCCTGATTCCCGGCGAACTGCTGCCCGAACCCGGCGAACTCGAGCTCAACGCCGGCCGGCCCGTCACCACGATCACGGTGGCCAACACGGGCGACCGGCCCGTGCAGGTGGGCTCCCACTTCCACTTCCACGAGGCCAACAGCGCCCTTCGGTTCGATCGCGACGCCGCCCGCGGCCAGCGGCTCGACATCCCCGCCGGCACGGCGATCCGCTTCGAGCCCGGCGACAGCCGCGACGTGCAGCTGGTGCCCTTCGCCGGCGAGCGCCGCGTGTTCGGTTTCAACGGCCTGGTGAACGGCCCCCTCGATTAAGGCCCCAGCTCACTGCGACACCACCCCCTCCCATGCCCTACCGCATCTCCCGCCGCGCCTACGCCGAGACCTACGGCCCCACCACCGGCGACCGCCTGCGGCTGGCCGACACGGAGCTGATCCTGGAGGTGGAACAGGATTTCACCGTCTATGGCGATGAGGTGAAATTCGGCGGCGGCAAGGTGATCCGCGATGGCATGGGCCAGGCCCAGACCCCCCGCAGCGAAGGCGCGGTGGACACGGTGATCACCAACGCCCTGATCCTGGATTGGTGGGGGATCGTGAAGGCCGACATCGGCCTGCGCGACGGCCGCATCTGCGCGATCGGCAAGGCGGGCAACCCCGACACCCAGGCGGGCGTGACGATCGTGGTGGGCCCCGGCACCGAGGCGATCGCCGGCGAGGGCCACATCCTCACCGCCGGCTCGATCGACACCCACGTGCACTTCATCTGCCCCCAGCAGATCGAAACCGCCCTGGCCAGTGGTGTCACCACCCTGCTGGGCGGCGGCACCGGCCCGGCCACCGGCACCAACGCCACCACCTGCACCCCCGGCGCCTTCCACCTGGCCCGCATGCTCCAGGCGGCCGAGGGGCTGCCGGTGAACCTGGGCTTCTACGGCAAGGGCAACGCCAGCACCCCCGAGGCGATCGAGGAGCAGGTGCGCGCCGGCGCCTGCGGCCTCAAGCTCCACGAAGACTGGGGCACCACCCCCGCGGCGATCGACTGCTGCCTCACGGTGGCCGACCAGCTCGACGTGCAGGTGTGCATCCACTCCGACACGCTCAATGAGGCGGGGTTTGTGGAGGACACGATCCGGGCCATCGGCGGCCGCACGATCCACACCTTCCACACCGAGGGGGCCGGCGGCGGCCATGCGCCCGACATCATCAGGATCTGCGGTGAGGCCAACGTGCTGCCCAGCAGTACCAACCCCACCCGCCCCTACACGGTGAACACCCTCGAGGAGCACCTCGACATGCTGATGGTGTGCCACCACCTCGATCCGAAGATCCCCGAGGACGTGGCCTTCGCCGAGTCGCGCATCCGCCGCGAGACGATCGCCGCCGAGGACATCCTCCACGACCTGGGCGCCTTCTCGATCATCGCCAGCGACTCCCAGGCCATGGGCCGGGTGGGGGAGGTGATCACCCGCACCTTCCAGACCGCCCACAAGATGAAGGTGCAGCGCGGCCCGCTGCCGGAAGACAGCTCGCGCAACGACAACACCCGCCTCAAGCGCTACATCGCCAAGACCACGATCAACCCTGCGATCGCCCACGGGCTCGATTCCCAGATCGGCTCGGTGGAGGTGGGCAAGCTGGCGGACCTGGTGCTGTGGAAGCCGGGATTCTTCGGTGTCAAGCCGGAGCTGGTGATCAAGGGTGGCTCGATCGTGTGGGCCCAGATGGGCGATGCCAACGCCTCGATCCCCACCCCCGGGCCGGTGCACGGCCGGCCGATGTTCGCAGCCTTCGGCTCAGCTCTCGCCCCCAGCTGCCTCACCTTCGTGAGCCAGGCCGCCCTCGATGCCGACGTGCCCCGCAAGCTGGGCCTGCGGCGCCCCTGCGTGCCGGTGGTGAACACCCGCGGCGGCATCGGCAAGGCCGCCATGAAGAACAACACCGCCCTGCCGAAGGTAGAGGTGGACCCCCAGACGTACGAGGTGTTCGCCGACGGCGAGCTGCTCACCTGCGAACCGGCCACGGAGCTGCCGATGGCCCAGCGCTACTTCCTGCTCTAGAGCAGCTCAGGCAGCTCCGGCAGAGCCGCATCAAATCCCACCCCCATGGTGGTGACCGGACCGGAGCGCACGTACCAGCGCAGGCGCGCTTCAACCAGGCCCCGGGATTGCAGGACCTCGGGCAGGCGGTGGGCGCTGAAATCCAGGGTGACGGGCTGGCCGATCCGAAGCTCCTGGTTCTGGGTGATCAGCAGGCAGACACCACCGAGGCTGATGTCGAGGATGTCCGCACTGAAACAGCCGGCCCCGGGCAGCATCACCTTGAGCGGACGGCAGGGGGGGGCCTGCTCCCGGGGGTGCCGGCGGATGTCCCGCTCACCCCCGGCAACGCTGGTGGCCACCTCAAAGGAAGGCGGCGGGGGCAGGGGCGGAGGTTGGGGTGCCCAATCCGGGCCGCCGGACGTGAGCCCTGGATCAGAACCTGCTGGTGCCATGGATTCAGCCGAGCGATGCGGCAACAGCCAATCGGGTGCAGGCAAGCACCGGTGAGAACAGACTGGGGCAAACGTAGAGCGTCCAGGCTGACAGGGCCACGCCTGCCAGGGGGCAATGGCTGGTTTCGTAGCAACCCATACCTGGAGGGCCGCTGCGCTTCCGGATGATTCGCCAGCCGCTCCAGCAGGCCAGAGGCATGTTCACGGACTACACCCCCAACCGCGGCTACGACGAGTACTTCAGCGCCAACGACCAGCCCCGCCTGGCCCTGCGCCCCCTGCTCTCGTCCCTGGGGCGGCTGGGGCTGGACGAACTGAACCGCAACCATGCCGCTGCGGGCGTGCTGCTCAAACGGCTGGGGGCCACCTTCCGCCTCAACGGTTCGGACCAGCGGGGGGTGGAGCGGATCCTGCCCTTCGACCCCCTGCCCCGGCTGATCAGCACCAGCGACTGGCTGCGGCTGGAGCGGGGCCTGATCCAGCGGCTGGAGGCGATCGACCAGTTCCTGGCCGACGTGTACGGCGACCAGCGGATCCTCAACGACAAGGTGATTCCGCGGGCCGATGTGGAGAGCTCCCAGGGCTGGCGGCCCCAGATGCAGGGCTTCAAGCCGCCGCTTGACCGCTGGTGTCACATCTCCGGCCTCGATCTGGTGCGGGATGGCGAAGGCACCTGGCGGGTGCTGGAGGACAACCTGCGCTGTCCCTCCGGGGTGGCCTATTTCCTTGAGAACCGGCGCGTGATGAAGCGCATGTTCCCCAGCCTGTTCATGGGGCGCACGGTGCAGCCGATCGACGACTACCCCTCCCATCTGCTGCAGACCCTGCGCGAGCTGGCCCCCTGGACCGAAACTCCCAAGGTGGTGCTGCTCACTCCCGGCGTGTACAACAGCGCCTACTTCGAGCACAGCTACCTGGCCCAGCAGATGGGCATCCAGCTGGTGGAAGGCCGCGACCTGGTGTGCCAGGACGAGCGGGTGTGGATGCGCAGCACCGCCGGCCTGGAGCAGGTGGATGTGATCTACCGCCGCATCGACGACGACTTCCTCGATCCGGAGGTGTTCCGCAGTGACTCGATGCTGGGGGTGCCGGGCCTGATGCGCGCCTACCGGGCTGGCCGGGTGGCGATCGCCAACGCCCCCGGCACCGGTGTGGCCGACGACAAGCTGATCTATGCCTATGTGCCGGAGATGATCCGCTATTACCTGGGCGAGGAGCCGATCATTGAGAACGTGCCCACCTACATCTGCGCCAGACCGGACGACCAGGCCTATGTGCTGGCCCATCTCGGTGAACTGGTGGTGAAATCCGTGGCCGAAGCGGGCGGCTACGGCATGCTGATCGGCCCCCATGCCAGCCCGGAGGAGATCAGCGACTTTTCCGGGAAAATTCAGGCCAACCCTCGCAATTACATCGCCCAGCCCACGCTTGAGCTGTCCACCGTGCCCTCCCTGAGTGAGGGGGAACTGTTCCCCTGCCACGTGGACCTGCGCCCCTATGTGCTGCGCGGGCAGGGGGCGTGGGTGAGCCCCGGCGGCCTCACCCGCGTGGCCCTGCGCCGGGGCTCCCTGGTGGTGAACTCCTCCCAGGGCGGCGGCTGCAAGGACACCTGGATCGTGTCCGAAAACCAGGAGGCCCTGCCATGTTGAGCCGTGTAGCCGATTCGCTCTACTGGATCAATCGCTACGTGGAGCGCGCCGAGAACATCTCCCGCTTTGTGGAGGTGAGCGAGGCCATGGCCCTCGACTGCCCGCCCGGCAGTGCCGAGCCCTGGTTGCCCCTGATCGATGCCAGCGGCGATCGCGAACTGTTCGACTCGCTCTACCCCCAGGGTTCCCCGGACGATGTGGTGGAGTTTCTGGTGCGGGCCGAGGCCAACCCCAGCAGCATCTTCAACTGCCTGAGCATCGCCCGCGAGAACGCGCGCCAGATCCGCGAGGTGATCACCACCGAGATGTGGGAACACCTCAACGACATCTACTGGACACTCGTTGAGGACGAGACCTTCTGGAAGCAGCCACCCCAGGAGCTGCTGCGCGACATCCGCCGCACCTGCCAGCTGTTCTATGGGATCACCGACGCCACCCTCAGCCGCGATCTGTCCTGGCAATTCAGCCGTCTCGGGCGCCTGCTGGAGCGGGCCGACAAGACCACCCGCATCCTCGATGTGAAGTATTTCCTGCTGCTGCCCTCCCCCGATGAAGTGGGTGGCGTGCTGGACGAACTGCAATGGATCTCGTTGTTGCGCAGTGCCGGGGCCTATCAGATGTTCCGCCAGTCCCGCCAGCAGGCGATCGAACCGAAGGCGGTGGCCTCGTTCCTGCTGCTGGATCCGATCTTTCCCCGCTCGGTGCGCTACTGCCTGGGTCGAATTCAGGAGACCCTGCGCATCGTGAGCGGCAGCTCGCTGCCGGGCACCCCCGATGCCCTGGAGTGTCTCAGCGGCCTCACGCTGGCCCGCTGGAGTTACACCCGCATCGAGGACCTGATCGCCGGCGGACTGCATGAGGCGATCGATGCCCTGCAGAGCGATCTCAACAGCATGCATGAACTGATTGAGCAGCGCTTCTTCACCGCCGCCACCCACAACCCCACCAACGCCGATCCGGCATGCGTGCTCGCGTAATCCACACCTTCGACTACACCTACGACGCCCCGGTGCTGCTCGGTCCCCATCGCTTCGGGCTCAAACCCCGCGGCCATGGCTTTCAGCGGCTGCTGGATTTCCGTCTGGAGATCAGTCCCGAGCCCAGCCGGCTCTACCCGCTGGTGGCTGCCAGTGGCGATGAGATCCTGCGGGCCCGCTTCCAGGGCAGCAGCGACCACTTCCAGGTGCGGGCCGTGAGCGAGGTGGAAACCGAGACGGCGCCCCTGCTGCAGGCCTGCCTGGAGGAGAACGAACCCCAGCTGCCCTACCCGGTGGGGCACCTCAACGGCGACCTGATGGGCTCCCTGGAGGGCTGGCTGCCCAACGGCCAGCATGACCCGGCGGCGGTGGACCTGGCCCAGGAGGCCCTGATGGGCAGCGACCAGCGGGCGCTGATGTTCCTGCAGCAGCTGGTGGAGATCATTCAGGACCGGGTGAAGTACACCCAGCGACACGTGGGTCCGGCCTGGCCGGCGGGCCGCACCCTCAAGGAGCGGGTGGGCTCCTGCCGCGACCTGGCGATGCTGATGGTGGAATCCTGCCGCTGCGTCGGCCTGCCGGCCCGCTTCGTGAGCGGCTACCACCTGGTGGAACCGAAACCCAAGCGCTACGACCTGCACGCCTGGGCCGAGGTGTACCTGCCCGGTGCCGGCTGGCGGGGTTTCGATCCCAGCGGCATCGGCGTGATCGACGATCGCTACATCACCCTGGCCACCTCCTCCAAGCCGGAGCTCACCGCTGCGATCACCGGCAGCTTCTCCGGCCCCCCCGGCGTGAGCAGCGAGTTCAGCTGGGCGATCGAGGCCGAGCTGCTGGATGGCAGCCCCCCAGAGGGAGCCAGGGTGCCCTCAGACCCCGCCGACCTGCCAGTAGCCAAACGAAGCTGATCCCCGCCGGGCCGCCCCGGTGCCTTCCGTTTCCAGGTTCACCACCTGGCCCCGGCCCCTGTCCTTGGCCACATAGAGCGCCGCATCGGCAGCCCCCATCAGCTCGCTGAGGCCGTACCCGGCCGGACCAGCCGTGGAGGCCACCCCCACCGACAGGTTCACCTGCACCTGCTGGCCGTCCCCGGTGGCAATCGGGGTGGCGTGGATCCGTTCGCGCGTGCGCTCCAGCATCTGGGTGGCCCCATCCCCCGGCAGCTGCACGAGGATGGCGAACTCGTCGCCGCCGAGGCGGCCCACCAGGTCGGTGCCGCGCACGGCCGCCCGCAGCAGTTCGGAAACCTGGCGAATCACCTGGTCGCCAGCGTCGTGGCCGTGGGTGTCGTTGATCTGCTTGAAGAAATCCACGTCGATCAGGGCCATGGCCATCGGCTGCTCCGTCTGGCGGGCCCGGCTGAGCAGCTCCTCAGCGGCCTCGCTGAAGGCGCGGCGGTTGTAGAGGCCCGAGAGGGCATCGATCTGGGCCAGCTGCAGCAGCTCGGGGATCAGCACCCGGCGCAGCTGGAACATCAGGCCCACGCAACCGGCGGTGAGGGGCAGCAGGCCGGCCAGAAACACCTGCACCACAAAGGTCAGGGCGTCCCTGCGGGCCGCCTGCACGTCGGTGATCGTGATCAGGCTGGCCCGTTCGCCATAGCGGCCGCCGCCCTCAAGGGCCAGGGGGTACTGGCGCATCGTCATCAGCACGTCTCCACCGATCCAGGGCAGCGGCCCCTGAAACACCACCTCGTCGCGGGTGAGGCAGGCGATCAGGGTGGAGGTGGAAGGGCACTCGGTGAACAGCTCCCGCAGGTGCCGCTGGTTGGGCAGCTCCAGCACATGGGGCAGGGGCAGCCCCACCAGGGCGGCATTGGAGGCGGCCAGCACCAGGCCGCGCTGATCCACCACCAGGGCGTTCTCCACCTCCCGGGCGGCGGCGGCCGTCTGCAGACGGCGCTGCAGGTTGTGGAGGGGCTCGTAGCTGGTGAGCGCCACACTGAGCTGGCGCTGCAGGCTCTCGGCATCCCGCCGCAACTCCCTCGCCCCCTGGGAGAGCACCAGAAAGCCAGCCACCAGGGCCATCAACGCCGATGCACCGGTGGCGGCCACCAGCAAGTCAAGCCAGAGCTGGCGGTTCACGCGGCTGCTGAGCAGCTCCGTGCGGCCTGGGGCGCTGAGCAGCCGCTCGATCATGGATCCACCAGAAAGGCCGTGGTGGGCCGGGGCAGGGGGCCATCCGGCGGGATGCGCCCGGCGGTCCTGAGCAAGGCGCCCATGCCGCCGATCGCCCGAGCCACCGGCCCGTCAGCCGCCAGCAGGCGTCGCTGCTGGCCTGGTTCGGGATAGCGCAGCCCAAGTTCCGACTGCTGGAATTCGCCGGGGCTGATCTGCTGGCGCTGGGCCATCAGGCCCACGGCCTCTGTGCGGTGGCGGCGGGCATAGGCCTGGGCCGCCCACCAGGTGCGCACCAGGGCCTGGATGTCGGATCGGCGGGTGCGTGCCGTCTCCGGCGCCACGGCCAGCACATCCACCACTTCGCCGGGCATGCGGCGGCTGCTGAACAGCTCGTGAACGCGATCGTCCTGGCGGAGGGACAGGTCGTAGGGCGGGTAGGTGACGACCGCATCGATCTCGCCGCCCCGCAGCAACTCGATGAGTGCCACGGGCCCCTCGAAGCGCAACTGCAGATCATCGATCGCCACGGGCTGGCCCTCCAGGCTGCGCAGCAACAGGTATTCGGCCAGGACCGTGCGCTCCAGACCCACCCGTTGGCCGGCCAGGGCGGCGGGACTGGCGAGACCCAGCCGGGCCACCAGCCGGTCGGCCCCCACCGACTCATCCAGCACCAGCACCAGCTCCGGACAGCGGGCCGGCGCCTCCTGGCAGACGGCAATGGCCTCGGGCAGCGAGGTCGCCATCACATTCACATCGCCGTTCACGAACCCAAGGCGCTGATCCGCCAGCGAACTCGACTGCTTCACGCGCAGATCGATGCCGAAGGGTTTGCCGAGCTGCTTCTGCTCGGCCAGATAGAGATATTCGTTGGCGGGCCAACTGGTGATCGACACGGACAGCTGCTGCCCCTGGCGCCACTGCAGCCAGAGGGCCGACCCCCCGATCACCGCCAGCGCCAGCAGCAGGGGCAGAAGCAGCCAACGCCGCCAGGGCACAGCAGACCGGACCGGCGGTGGGGAGGGATTTGGGGAGTGCAAAGTGGCGGAGAAGCGGGCGAACTGTCAGCGAAGGACCGTCAACGCAGGGCGGCCTGCACGGGGGCCTGGCTCACCCGGGGCAGGGCACTGCCGGGGGGCACCAGCTTGAGCGCGCTCTGCACCGCCTGCACGGCCACCAGGTTGCGCTCCAGTGTCCCCCCGGGGGCAAGCATGGCCTCCTGCTGGTGCAGGGGCCAGTACACCAGGCCCTGCTCGGCCGCGCTGAATTCCGCTGGGGTGAGACCCTCGCGGCGGGCCATCTGGGCGCGGGCCCGGGCGGGCTCGGCCCGGGCCAGGTCCTGGGCCGCCTGCCAGGCCCGCAGCAGGCGCGCCAGGGTGTCGCCATGGGCCGCGTAGAACTCCGGGCTCACCACCAGCACATCGAAGATCTCCCCAGGAATCGCGCTGCTGTCGAACAACCTGCGGGCCACGCCGTTGCGGTAGGCCAGCTCGCTGTAGGGGGGGAAGAAGGCCACCGCATCCACGGCGCCCCTGGCCAGGGCATCCCCCATCGCCGCCAGCGGCATGGTGCGCACGTCCACGTCGTCGAGGGAGAGCCCGGCCTTCTCCAGGGCCCGGCTGAGCACGTAGGGCCCGAGGGTGGAGAGGGTGAGACCCACCCGGTGGCCGCGCAGCTCAGCCAGGGAGCCAATACCAGGTCGGGCCGCCACCTGATCGCCCCCCCGGGACTCATCGAGCACGAGCACCACCACCGGACAGCGATCCGGCGCCCGCGAGCAGATGTCCACCGCCTCCACTGTGGTGAGCTGGGCCAGCTGCAACTCCCCCCGCAGGAAGGCATGCACGATCGCCTGGGGATCGGGGAACTCGGCGGTGCGCAGCCTGAGTCCCTGGGAGGCAGCCAGATCGTTCAGTTCGGCCAGGTAGAAGTATTCGTACCCGGGCCAGTTGGAGACCGGCAGAGTGATCTCGGGCGCCGGCCGGCTGCAGGCGCCGCCCAGCACACCGGCCAGCAGCAGCCCCAGGGCGATCGCCCTGCATGGAGCGGTGGACAGACGGCCACGGCTTGCCCGAGCCCCCAACACCACTCCCCCGTGTTCAAAACGAACCTGAACCGTAGATGGCGCGATTGAACGGCACCCCTACCGTTCATGGCGTGACACGAATGACCCGGAACCGACCTGCCCCATGCCCCCTTCCAGTCAGGTCTGGCCAGCAGCCGTTCCAGCCGAGCCAGAGAAAGCCCCCGCGCGGGGAAGCACCCTGGCCGTTCTGGCCCTGCTGAGCGGGCTGGCGGTGCTGCTCAATGCCCTGCCCATCCCGCTGTTCTACGGGATCCACGTGCTCCTGGGCTCGGTGCCGGCGATCTACGCCCTGCTGCTCTGGCCCCGCTGGTGGGGGGTGGGGATCGGCCTGCTCGCCAGCCTGGAGACCTGGCCCCTCTGGGGCCATCCCTGGGCGGTGGTGATCTTCACCCTGGAGCTGGTTTGGCTGTGGCTGTGGCTGCGCCGCCCCCAGGCCAGCGGCGATCCCCGCAGCAACGGCCAGGTGATGCTGCTGGCCATCGGCTACTGGCTGCTGGTCGGCGCCCCCCTGGTGTTCCTGTTCTACGGCCTGGTGATGCGAATCGACCCAGCCAACGTGCTGGTGGTGGCCGTGAAGCAGAGCTTCAACGGCGTGCTCAACACCGAACTCGCCTTCACCGCCTTGATGATCACGCGCATCCTCCAGGCCCGGCACAACGCCGGACCTGGCATGTCGCTGCGGGGGGCGATCATCGCCCTGGTGCTGCTCGCCCTCACCCTGCCCACCCTGCTGGTGAGCATCACGGCCGGCCGGCAGCTGCAACGGGCCGTGGAGCAGGGGGTGCTGGACGGCCTGAAGACCATCAGCCTGGCGGTGTCACGGGTGGGACCGGGCCAGCAGACCAACAAACTGCTGATCGACCAGCTCGGCGGCGATCTGGCCTACCGGCGCATCGCCGTTGACGGCGATGAAGACAGCTCAGCGGCCGCCCTGTTCGACCGTCTCGACAGCCAGTTCAGCGACAGCGGCCGCAGCCAGGTGGAGAACCGGGAGCTGGCCCTGCTCATCCCCCGGGGCCAGGGCCCGGCCCTGCACAAGTGGGTGAACGGCTACTGGAGCTACAGCGACCAGTACAACCGCCCCGCCGGCACCGAGCTGGTGCAGGTGGTGGCACCGGCCCGCCCAGCGGTGAGGCGCCTGCAGGAACAGAGCAGCCAGCTGCTGGCGTTGAGTCTGGCCGTGGTGGTGGTCGGGGCCTTGCTCAGCAGTTCCGTGGGCCGGCGGTTTGAGCGGGAGTTCGCCCTGGTGCTCGATCCCAGGCAGGGGGATGGCGAGGGTCCCTCGGATCCGGCCCAGCCCGAGGTGGGCTCGCCGGTGGCCCTGCTACGGCTCTCGGCCGTGAGCGAACTGCGCACCCTGGCCCGGCAGATCAATCAGCGGATCCTGGAGGCCAACCAGCTCTCGCGTGCGCTCCAGATGAGCAACGCCGATCTGCAGCGCACCCAGCTGGAGCTGGAGCACCTGCTCACCACCGATCCACGCACCGGCTGCGGCAACCGCAAGGCCCTGGAGCAACGCCTCCAGGAGGAGTGGCATCGGGCCCGGCGGAGTGGCGAGCCGCTCTCCTGCCTGTGCTTTGCCCTCGACGGGGTGGACCTGGCCAGCAGCGCGTTCGGCGCCGCAGCCGGGGAGGCGCTGCAGAAGGCTGCGGCCCTGGCCCTGTGGGAGCGGCTGCGCATCACCGACCATCTCTTCCGGCCGTCCCACCGGCAGTTCGTGGTGATCGCCACGGGCTGCAACGCCAGCGATGCCCAGCATCTGGGCCGCAGCCTGTTGGCGGCGATCGACAGCGTGTGGATCAGGCCCCAGGGCGATGGAGCAGTGGCGGGACCCAGCTGCAACATCTGGCAGCGGGACGATCCCGAACTGCGGGCCCTGCCACGGCTGGGGATCGCCAGCCTGGACATCCATCAGGATTCAGCCGAGAGCCTGCTGGAGCGCGCCGAAGAGTGCCTGGCGGCCACCAGGCCCGCCAGTCAGGCCTTCACCGCTTCTGGGCTCACCAGTTCAGACCATGCAGCTTCGGCAGGGGAGCTGTCTTGAAGGTGACGGCGAAAAGCCTGGGAATGCGGCGGCTGTTGTAAACCCGGAACTCCCGCACCACGCTCGCCCCCTCCTGGCGAACGGCCTGGTTGAGCACCACCGACCCATCGGGATCGGACACGGAACGGTGAAAGGTGCCCGGCGGAATGCGCAGGATGTCGCCCCCGGCCTCGAGGCGCACGATGTGATACGGGTAATTCCAGCCGAAGTTCACCAGATAGAAGGTGCGGCCTCCATGCAGGGCCAGCAGATTGTCCTCCTGGTGGGGATGGAGATAGAACTGCCAGGCGCCGGTCTTCTCCTCATCCGGCGGACTCACGGCCGGCCCGGAGTGGATCACCAGGTCGCGGGCATTCGAATCGGCAACCGTGATGTCGAAGAAGCGCACGGCGGGCGTATCCCGGAACTTCTCGTAGGGGATCAGCTCAAACATCGGCGCCGGCTTCGGCATGAAGGCAGTCATCGGCCTGGGGGAGTGGGGCGGGAGAGCTGGTTCAGTGAACCGAACCGCCACACCCGGCAACCGTGGCAACCACTACCGAAGTCCGCCGAACACTGGCCAGTTCCGGGAGTGACCCGAATCGCCGGCAGCAGGGCTCAGAACGGGATCGGCATCTCCACCGCCGCCGGCGCCGGGCCGCAGGCGGCCACCCGCTGGGCCACCACCTGGCCCACCAGCACGATCGAGGGCGAGGCGAAGTTGCCGGCGGCGGCACGGTCGGCCAGCTCCGCCAGGGGACTGAGCAGCAGGCGCTGCCCCTCCACGGTGCCCTGCTGGATCACCGCCGCCGGCGTGTCGGCCGCCAGACCGCCGGCCAGCAGTTCCTCGGCGATGCGGCGCAGGTTGTGCAGGCCCATGTAGATCACCAGGCCGTCGCTGCTGCGGGCCAGGCCGCGCCAGTCGACGCCAGGGCGCAACTTGTCGATCTCCTCATGGCCGGTCACGAAGGTGACGCTGGAGCCGGCCTTGCGGTGGGTCACAGGAATACCGGCATAGGCCGGCGCGGCAATGCCGGCCGTGACCCCGGGCACCACCTGCACCGGGATGCCCCGGGCCGCCAGATGGGCGGCCTCCTCGCCGCCGCGGCCGAACAGGAAGGGATCGCCCCCCTTGAGGCGCACGATCAGGCGGCAGCGGCCGGCCAGCTCCACCAGCACGGCGTTGGTGCTGGGCTGGGGCACCGAGTGGTGGCCGCGGCGCTTGCCCACGAAATGGCGCTCACAACCATCAGGCACCAGGTCGAGCAGGGCCTTGGGCACCAGGGAGTCGTACACCAGGGCATCGCACTGCTGCAGCAGGCGCTGGGCCTTGACGGTGAGCAGGTCGGGATCGCCGGGGCCTGCCCCCACCAGATACACCGTGCCCAGGGCTGGCGCTTGCCTGCTCACGGCAGGGCCTCGAGGGCGTCGAGCAGCACCGCCCGCAGCGCCGGCCGCTGCAGGAGGGGCACGCCGGCAGCTCCCGGCAGCCGTTCGCTGAGGCGGTTGGCCGCCAGCACCAGGGGCAGAGCTGGGGCGGGGACGTTCAGGGGCGGATCCTCGGGATCAGCGGCACTGTATGCAGCAGCCAGAGCACAACCGCCGCTCACCCGCTCCAGCCAGGCCAGGTAGCGCTCAGCCAGGGGGTGGGCAAGCGGGTGGTGCAGCAGCAGGGGCCGCTCCTGGCCCGCCCCGCTGGCCTGCCGCAGCCGCTCGATCTCCCGGCGCAGGGCCTGCTGCCAGCAGGGCCAGGCGCCGAGAAAGGGCAGGCGCCGCACGCGGGTGTGGCGGCGCCAGTGGGCGGCGATGGCGGGCAGGTCGTGGCGCACATGGCCCCCGGGCAACAGCAGCAGCGGCACCAGGGTGAGGGGCAGGCCCGCCACCAGCAGGCTGTCCGCATCGGGGGGGGCGTCGGCGGTGAGGGCCTGCAGGCGCACCGGCGCCCGGCGCCGCTGCTCGAGGTCGGCCGCCAGACTCACCAGCTCAGCCGGCAGGACGCCGCCGCTGCGGCCATGCACCACCAGCAGCAGCGGTTGCACGGGCGTCGCTGCCAGGCGGCGGCGCAAGCGCCGGGCCACGGCGGGATCAAGCAGGCCGCGGCTGAGGGGCACCAGCTGGCGGCGACAGCCAGGCAGGCGGGCCAGCAGGTCCACGGCCGCGGCCGCCAGCTGGGGATCGAGATCCCCCGCCAGCCGCCGCAGGCCATCGCCCAGGGCGGGCCGGGGCCAGGCCGGCAGCCCCACCGCCACACCCTCAAGGGCGGCACGCCGCAGGGCCGCAGGCACGGCCGCCTGCACCCAGGCGCCCAGCAGGGGCCAGGCCCGGGGATCGCGCTGATGGCCCAGCAGGGGAAGCAGGCCCGCCAGCTGCACGGCCGGACGGGAGGCGGCCAAGCGCACGGGATCCCCATCCAACTGCTCCAGCAACCAGGCCGCCAGGGCAGGATTGCGCTCCATCCCCACCAGCGGCGGCAGCTGGGCGTCCGGCTCGGCCTGGCCCACCCACCAGCGCAGCAGGCGCAGCGGCGCCACGTCACCCCAGTGGCCGGCCAGGGCGCCGAGCAGATCGGCGGCGGGCTGGAGGGTGCCACTCTCGATCGCCTGCAGCCAGAGCTCCTCATCGAGGTGGGGCAGCCGGCGCAGGCGCTGCAGAAAGGGCCAGCGGCTGGACTCACCCCTGCCGGGGAGATCGGCGGGACGGGGCTGGGCGTCGTCGGCCTGGGGAATCACGCCACGGGGACGGCAGGGGAAGGAGGGCGCGGCAGGGCGCTGGCGCAGAGGAGCCAACAGTCCAAAAACGCTAGGAGACAGCAACGCAGGGCGTCGCTCCCGCGGCCGGGTGGCGGCGGCGGGCGCCGAAGCGCTCCACCAGCAGCAGCTCCAGCACATCCGCCAGGTCGCTGAGGGGCACGCCCTTGTCGTGCAGCTCGGCCAGCTTCGGCTCGGCGTCCATCGAACCGCCCAGAAAAATCTTGACGGCCTCCACCATCTGGCCGTCCTTGCGGGCCTTGGCTCCCATCAGGCCGATCTGGCCCATGTAGGGCTGGCCGCAGGCATTGGGGCAGCCCGTCCAGTGCATCCGCACGGCATGGGGCAACTCAACCCGTTGCTCCAGCTCCTCCAGCACCATCTGAGCCGTGCCCTTGGTGGGGATCAGGGCGAAGCTGCAGTAGGCGTTGCCCGTGCAGCTCACCGCCTCGGCCTGCAGGGGCGAGGGATCGGGACGGAAGCGCTGCAGGAGCGGCTCGGCCAGCAGAGCCTCAACGCCCGCGGCGGTCACGTTCACGATCAGGGCGTTCTGGGCCTCAGTGAGGCGCAGCTCGCCACTGCCATGGGTGCGGGCCAGGCGGGCCAGCTCCGCCATGGTTTCGGCATCCAGGCGCCCCATCGGCACATGCAGGCCCACCCAGTGCAGACCGGCCTGCTTCTGGGCCTGAACCCCCAGGCCATCGCGAGGGGCCCGGTTCACCAGATGGCTGCCGTCGTGGGGAATCGCGGCAGCGGGATCACCGGCATGGTCGGATTTCGGTTGGGCCACCACCTCGACCACCAGCTCGGTCCACGTATCCAGCACCGCCTGGCGGTAGGCCTCCAGGCCGAGCTGGTCGATCAGATACATCAGCCGGCTCTTGTTGCGCTGCTGGCGATTGCCGGTGCGCTCGAAGTGGCGCAGCACCGCCAGAGTGAAGCTCGGCAACTGATCCGCCGGCAGCCACAGCCCCAGGGGGATCGCCAGTTCGTTGCGCTGGGCCGAGAAGAAGCCGCCCACCATCACCGTGAAGCCCAGCTCGCCGTTGTGGTGCGCCGGCAGGAAGGCCAGGTCGTTGTGCAGCAGGAAGCTGTCGGGGGCACCACCCACAGCCACGTTGAACTTGCGCGGCAGGTTGCGCGGGCCCGATGGCCCCAGCAGAGCCGCCTGGATGGCGTCCACCAGCGGCCGGGTGTCGATGATCTCCTCGGGGTCGATGCCGGCCAGGGGATTGCCGGTGACATTGCGGGGGTTGTCGTGGCCCGACTGACGGCTGGTGAGTCCCACCCGCTCCAGCTCTGCCATCAGGGGGGCCATGTCCTCCAGCAGCAGACCGCGCAACTGAATGTTCTGGCGGGTGGTGATGTCGGCACTGCCGTGCTGGCCGCAGCGGTCCACCGCCTCGGCCAGCACAGCCAGCTGCTCAGCGCTGATCACACCGTTGGGCAGCCGCAGCCGCACCATGAAACGCCCCGGCGTCACAGGGCGGAAGAAGATCCCCAGCCACTTCAGCCGGATCGTGAGCGTGGCCTCGTCCAGGGTTTCCCAGCCCTGACGGCCCAGCTGATCCAGCCGCGGCGCCAGCTCCAGGCCGCAGAGATCGGCCTTGGCCTGCTCCACCTTACTGAGGGCGGACGGGGAGGAAAAAGAAGGACTGGTCATCGGCGGGTGCCAAATGGCGCAAAGTGATGTCGGAGTGCCCAGCCGCCCGGATTGGGATGGCTGGGATCCGAGCAAGCGCCGATGAGAGCTACGCCGCCGGAAGGAGATACGAGGAAGGTGCGCCCATGGCAGCAGCGCTGACCTCCGTGCTGGATGATCTCCTCTCAGGAGATGATCGAATTGTGCGCCGAGGCGCCCGGTGTCCGTGTCGCAACCGCTACCAACCATCGCCCTGAGACGGGACCAGCAACTGCAGGCCCTCGGCCCAGAGCGGGCCCATTTCCGCGAGCTGATCGGCAAGGTGGGCAGCGGCGAGCACACCAGCACCGGCCTCAACCGCGAGGAGGCCCGCAAGGCCATGGACCTGATGCTCCAGGGCCAGGTGAGCGAGGCCCAGCTCGGCGCCTTCCTGATCGCCCACCGCATCCGCCGGCCCCTTCCGATCGAACTGGCCGGCATGCTCGACAGCTACCGCCAGCACGGGCCCGTGCTGCGCACCCCCGGCAGACGGGCCCTGAGCTTCGGCGTGCCCTATGACGGCCGCAGCCGCACCGCACCGCTGCTGCCCCTGCTCGCCCTGGTGCTGGCCAGCGCAGGCGTGCCCGTGGTGCTGCACGGCGGCGCACCCATGCCCGTGAAGTACGGCGTCACCCTGGCAGAGCTGTTTTGCGCCCTGGGTATCGAATGGACCGGCCTGGCGCTGACGGCCCTGCAGAAACGCCTCGATCATCACAACCTGGCCCTCAGCCACCAGCCCGACCACTTCCCCGCCGCCGACCGCCTGCTGCCGGCCCGCGACGCGATCGGCAAGCGGCCGCCGGTGGCCAGCCTGGAGCTGCTCTGGACCCCCCATCGGGGCGAGCACCTGCTGGTGAGCGGCTTTGTGCATCCGCCTACCGAGAAGCGCGCCTGGGAAGCGCTCAGCGCAGCCGGCGAGAGCGAGGTGCTCACCGTGAAGGGCCTGGAGGGCTCCACCGACCTGCCCTCCAGCCGCGCCGGCATCTGCGCACGCCTGCGGCAGGGTGAGGCCGAGCGCCTGCTGCTCCACCCGCGCGACCACGGCCTGCACGGCGAGGAAACAGCCTGGGACAACCTGGAGGTGTGGCAGGAGCAGGCCCTCGCCGCCCTGGCGGGTGAAGGTCCGCTGGCCAAGGCCCTGCTCTGGAACCTGGGGGCCTACCTGTGGCTGGCCGATCAGATCGACACGCTGGACGCCGCCCTTGACCAGGCCCGCGGCCTGCTGGCCGCCCGCAGTGGCGAGCGCCTGCGCCAGGCATTGGCCAATCTGTAACAACCGCCACTCACAATCAACAGGGCGGCGTGGTGTCTTGGAAGGGTCGGTCAGCTCGTGCGCCGGCAATCCGCCTGGCCGGTTCGGTGCGCTTCGTTGTGGAGCCCGACCGGAGTGCAGTTCGCCATCACTCCGGCAGTTTCCACGCCGCTCGATCACCTCGCTCGATCACGTCGCTCCGTATCGCCCATGTCCAATCTTTCGCGCCGCAAGTTCTTGCTCACCGCCGCCGGCTCCGCGGCGGGTGCCGTGTGGCTGGCCGCCTGTGGCGGCCCCGGCAAGAAGCCGGAGATTCAGGCGAGCAGCAGCGCCACCGGCGCTGACGCGCCTGAAGTGCCAGGCGCCACCCTGGGCTTCATCGCCCTTACCGACGCCTCACCGGTGATCATCGCCCTGGAGAAGGGCTTCTTCGCCAAGCACGGCATGCCCGAGGTGAAGGTGGTGAAGCAGACCTCCTGGGCCGCCACCCGCGACAACCTGGAGCTGGGCGGCAGCCGCGGCGGCATCGATGGGGCGCACATCCTCTCGCCGATGCCCCTGTTGCTCACGGCGGGCACGATCACCAAGAGCAAGCAGCCGCTGCCGATGGTCACCCTGGCGCGCCTGAACACCCAGGGGCAGGGGCTCTCGGTGTCGAAGGACTTTCCCGGCCTCACGATCGACAATGCCGAAGCGATGAAAAAAGCCCTGGCGGCGGCAGGCGCCAAGGGCCGCAAGTTCAAGGCGGCCGTCACCTTCCCCGGCGGCACCCACGACCTGTGGATGCGCTACTGGCTGTCGGCCAACGGCGTGGATCCCAACAAGGATGCCGACCTGGTGGTGGTGCCGCCGCCGCAGATGGTGGCCAACATGCAGACCGGCACCATGGACACCTTCTGCGTGGGTGAGCCCTGGAACCAGCGCCTGGTGAACAAGACACTGGGCTACACCGCCGCCCAGACCGGTGAACTGTGGGACAAACACCCCGAGAAGTCCTTCTCCCTGCGGGCCGACTGGGTGGACGCCAACCCCAAGGCCGCCAAGGCCCTGCTGATGGCGGTGCAGGAGGCCCAGATCTGGTGCGACGACCCCGCCAATCTCGACGAGATGTGCGAGATCGTGGCCAAGGACAAGTACATCAAGGCCAGCGTCGACGACATCAAACCCCGCCTGGCTGGCACCGTCGACTATGGCGACGGCCGCAAGGTGAAGGACAGCCCCTTCAGGATGCTGTTCTGGGCTGGCGACTCCTCCTTCCCGTTCAAGAGCCACGACGCCTGGTTCGTGACAGAGGACATGCGCTGGGGATATCTGCCCGCCAACACCGACATCAATGCCCTGGTGAGCAAGGTGAACCGGGCCGATCTCTGGAAGGAGGCGGCGAAGGCCATCGGCCAGGAGAAGGCGATTCCGGCCAGCGATTCCCGCGGCAAGGAAACCTTTTTCGATGGGGTGGTCTTCGATCCGGAAAATCCCAAGGCCTATCTCGATTCCCTGAAGATCAAGGCCCTGGCCTGATCGCCGCCGCCAAGCAACCGTTCCGCTCCAGCCCCCACCTCCCCATCCTGTGACAACCCTCACCCCCGCCCGGCGGCGGCGGCGCCGGCTGCTGCCGGCCCTGCCGCAGCTGCTGCCCTATCTGCTCTGCATCGGTGCCTTTCTGCTGGTGTGGCAGCTGCTCTCGGCCGTGCTCGGCACGGCGCGCCTGCCGGGGCCGATCAATGTGATTGTCGACACCTGGGATCCCTACATCAGCCAGCCCTTCTTTGATGACGGCGGTACCAGCAAGGGTCTGGGCTGGCAGATTCTGATCTCCCTGCAACGGGTGGCCGTGGGCTATGGCCTATCCGCCGTGGTGGGCGTCGCCATTGGCGGTGCCCTGGGGCTGAACCGCTTCGCCGGCAAGGGCTTTGATCCGGTGGTGCAGGTGCTGCGCACCGTGCCGCCCCTGGCCTGGTTTCCGATCTCACTGATGGTGTTTCAGGACGCCAACACCTCGGCCATCTTTGTGATCTTCATCACGGCGATCTGGCCGATCATCATCAACACCGCCGTGGGCATTCAGGAGATCCCGCAGGACTACACCAACGTGGCCAGGGTGTTGCGGCTCAGCAAACGGGCCTACATCAGCAACATCGTGATTCCGGCCACGGTGCCCTATGTGTTCACCGGCCTGCGCATCGCCGTGGGCCTGGCCTGGCTGGCGATCGTGGCCGCCGAGATGCTCAAGGCCGATGGCGGCATCGGCTACTTCATCTGGGACGCCTACAACGCCGGCGGTGATTCCAGCTCCAGCCAGATCATCCTGGCGATCGTGTATGTGGGCGTGGTGGGCCTGCTGCTCGATCGCCTGGTGGCCTGGGTGGGCCGCAAGGTGAGCCGGGGGGCAGCCTGAGATGGCCACCCCGAACGGACTGCTCACGGTTGACGCCGTCACCCAGACGTTCAACCTCGACGACGGCGGCCGCTATGTGGCCCTCCAGGGGGTGACCCTGGACGTGCGCGCCGGTGAATTCATCACCCTGATCGGTCACTCCGGCTGCGGCAAGAGCACCTTGCTCAACCTGATGGCCGGCCTCAGCCAGGCCACGGAGGGCGGCATCCTGATGAACGGCCGCCAGGTCACCGAACCGGGGCCCGACCGGATGGTGGTGTTCCAGAACTATTCGCTGCTGCCCTGGCTCACGGTGCGCCAGAACATCGCCCTGGCAGTAGACACCGTCTACCCCCGGCTGAGCATCGGCGAGCGCCTGGAGATCGTGGAGCGCAACATCCAGCTGGTGAACCTCAGCGCGGCGGCCCAGAAACTGCCGGCCGAGCTCTCCGGCGGCATGAAGCAGCGGGTGGCGATCGCCCGGGCCCTGGCGATCCGGCCCACCCTGCTGCTGCTCGATGAGCCCTTCGGCGCCCTCGATGCCCTCACCCGCGGCAACCTGCAGCAGCAGCTGATGCAGATCTGCCAGGAGTCGGAGCTCACCGCCGTGATGGTCACCCACGACGTGGATGAGGCCCTGCTGCTCTCCGACCGGGTGGTGTGCCTGAGCAATGGCCCCGCCGCCGGCATCGGCCGGATCGTGGAGGTGCCCCTGCCCAGGCCCCGGGAGCGACTCACGGTGATGGACCACCCGGATTACTACCACCTGCGCGCCGAGCTGATCCACTTCCTGCAGGAGCAGCGCCGCCTCAAACAACAAGCCGCCGCTAGCCGCCGATGACCACCGCCCCCGCCAGATCCGCCACCCAGCCCTTCCTGGAGTTTCGGGAGGTGGGCCAGGTGTTCCACACCCGCCGCGGCCCCTTCGAGGCCCTGCGCGCCATCAACCTGCAGGTGCACCAGGGGGAGTTCCTCTGCGTGATCGGCCACTCCGGCTGCGGCAAGAGCACCCTGCTGAACATGGTGTCGGGCTTCCTCCAGCCCAGCAGCGGCACGGTGACCCTGGAGGGCACGCCGATCGAGCGCCCCGGCCCCGACCGGATGGTGGTGTTCCAGAACTACTCCCTGCTGCCCTGGCTCACGGTGTGGCAGAACGTGGAGATGGCGGTGAAGGCGGCCCGGCCGGAACTTGCTGCAGCCAGCCGCCGCAACGTGGTGAGCCACCACCTGGAGATGGTGGGGCTGCTGGAGGCCCGCAGCAAGCGGCCGGGCCAGCTCTCCGGCGGCATGCGCCAGCGGGTGGCGATCGCCCGGGCCCTGGCGGTGTCACCGGCGGTGCTGGTACTGGATGAACCGTTCGGCGCTCTGGATGCGATCACCAAGGAGGAGCTGCAGGAGGAATTGCTGGCGATCTGGCGCGAGCAGAAACCCACGGTGCTGATGATCACCCACGACATCGACGAAGCCCTGTTCCTGGCCGACCGAATCGTGATGATGACCAACGGCCCCTCGGCCACGATCGGCGAAATCCTGGAGGTGCCGTTCGCGCGCCCCCGCAGCTACGAGGCCATCCAGGACGACCCCCGCTACGGCCAGCTGCGCAACCACGCCCTCGACTTCCTCTACCGCCGCTACGCCCACGAGGTGGACTGAGGCAGGAGGCTTGGCGGTCTGGGGAGGAGGCTGCGTGGTGCGGATGAAACCTGGAGGCGGCTGAAGCCAGGAGGTGACATCGGGCAATGCAGTGCAGTAGCCGTGCGGCGCAGCGGGTCAAGCCAACGCATGGATGGCTGTATTAGCTCTGACAATTGTCTCTATTCTGCCAGCTTACGATGATGCTAATTGGGAGATCTGAATGGCCCGCCAGCAGAAACCTCTAGGCTGCCCACCAGGCTTCATCATCTCAGCACTGCTGGCCTCGGGACTAGCAACGGGTGTGCTGCCACAGGCGAACGGGCGGGACTGGGCTGGGGGTGCTGCTGGATCGATGGTGAGCATTCGCTGGATGGCCCCTGCACGCCAATCGCTTGTGATCCAGGGAGATCTACGCTTCAGGGGGAGCGTGACCGCAGACACCTCGACTGAATCCGACTCCAGGTCGCCTGCCGAGATCTTCGTGTTATCGGGGAGTGTGGATCTGGAACTGCTGGCAAAGTCACTCTTGGCGGCCTACAAGGATGCTCGCTACGGCGGGATCATGATTCGGCGTGCTGGCAACGGCGACTTGCTGATCAGCCATGACAAATCCATTCCAGCAAATTCAATCGTGATCGACCAAGCCAACAAAGGCACAACAATTCTCAATGCCCGCTCCCAGCCGCGCACTGATCAACTGGTTGAATTGCTCAGGCCACTACTGCGATGAAGGTCATCATCCACAGCTGGCCACTGTTTCACTTCAGGCCGATGGCCCTTATGGCCCTCAGCTTTCTGGCGCTGCCAGCACACACCCTTGCAACAGGCCTGGAGGTGAAGGATGGCCAGGGATCTGTGCTGGTCGGCTACGCGGAAAGTCATGCGCTGGTGATCTGGGCCGGGGAGTACCGCAACCCGTTCTGGAAGAGATTGACCAACCTGCGCGAGGAATCCACCCAGGTAGCACAGGCTCTGAGCAGCCATGGCTTTCAGGTGAGCGTTGTAGCCAATCCAACAAGCACGGAGCTTCGTTCATCGATAGAGTCCTTTATTCAACGCCACGGATTCAAATCTGATAATCGGCTGGTGATCACTTTTGCGGGCCACGGCTGGACACGCAAAGGTGATCTGGGCTATCTGGTGCCCATTGATGCCCCTGATGCCAGCAGCATTGAGGGCGACCTGGAATTCGCCAAGCGGGCTCTGAGCATGGAACAGATCCTGTCCTGGTCAAGGCAAATGGAAGCGAAGCATGTGCTGTTCATCTTTGACAGCTGCTTTTCTGGTGCCATCTTCAAGGTTCGCGGGGTCTCCAGACCACCGGCCTACCTGGAGAGGAAGATCAGTCGACCTGTGCGGCAGTTCCTCACAGCGGGTGATGCCAATGAAGTAGTGCCTGCCAAAAGCCTATTCACGCCTCTGATGATTCGCGGTCTGAGTGGTGATGCGGATCTCAATCGAGATGGCTATATCACCGGCTCGGAACTGGGCGATTATCTGCCGCAGTTGATGGCCACCTACAGCAGCTCCCAGAATCCGCAGTACGGAAAAATCCGCGATCCCGCCCTCGACGAGGGCGACATCGTCTTCCGCAGCCCAGTTCGCTCGCCTGTCACCCCCGCCCCAATCCCCTCACGCGCCCCTGCCCCGTCACCCGCGCCTGTCCTCTCGCCGACGCCCGCACCCACACCCCGACCGCAGAGCCCCGCAGCGCTCCGATCCCCTACGCCAGCACCAGCACCTGCCAGCACTGATGACAAGCCAGCCGGAGAGCCGGAACCAGCTACGCCAGAGGTCTTGCAAACGATCACCGCAGAAACGATCATCGGCCCATCGGCAGCGGTTGCCATGGCCAGGAAGCGCATTCCCCAAGGGGGTGTGGAGAGGCGCAACCGCTGCATCATTGTGGCGATAGCCGGCACCGATCGACATCGCTGCACCATCTGGTACGCCCAGGATCGTGGGCCATCAGGGCCCTGAATCAGGGTGAAGAATCCTTCCAGTTTCAGAATGAACCTCCAGATTTACTTGTGCTGAATGGCTCTCAACCCAGCAGCCACACGCGATAGAATCTTTGTCAGTTATCGCCGTGAGGACAGCCGTGGCACCACTGGCAGGGTGTGGGATTGGCTGAGAATTGGATTCGGACGGGAACGGGTCTTTCGGGATGTTGCCAGCATTGGCGCTGGTAAATGGCGGATAAAAATCGACGAAGCCCTCGCCGCCAGCACGGCCTGCGTGGCGGTGATTGGCCGTCGCTGGGCCGACACCACCAACCTCCTGCGGCTTCAGGATCCCAACGATGTGGTGAGGCATGAACTGGAGATGGCACTGGCCCAAGGTGAGCACAACACGCTGGCGGTGATTCCGCTGTTGGTGGATGACGTGCAGCTCGATCAGATTCCCACCGATGCCCTGCCAGCAAGCGTTCAGCCCTTGTTCCGGGAATGGAACGTGCTGACCCTCAGCGACGCTGGCTGGGACGATGACACACGCCGGCTGATCGAGGCGATCGCGGATGCCACCGGCTTAGCGGTGAACCCAGAGCTGGGAGATTGGCTGGTGTTGCTGGGGGGGGCCCGGAAGGGACTCGCTGCCGCCCGGTGGACGGACGACCGAGAGATCAGCTGGCGCCAGAGGGACGAGCCGGCACTCAACAGCCTGCTTCATCGCGCCGCCAGATCCGAGCCGGTGGACAGGCCAGCCCTGAAGGATGCCCTGGCAGCTCTGGCGGCCGGCAACACCCTGCTGGCGGAGGCATCGTTTGAGCAGGAACTGCTGGCCAGCCAGGAGAGTCGCCTGGCGGCACAGGAGCTCCTGAATACCGCACATCAACGCGAGGCCGAGGCGGCCGCCAACATCGCCAGCCTGGCAGTGGTGCGCGGTGATCTGGTCAAAGCAACCACCTTTTACCAGCAGGCCCTGGAAGCCAATCCGCTGGCGCTCGATACCGCTCTGGACTTTGCCTATGCCTGGATCAGCCGGGGAGACCTGGTCCAGGCCAGGAACGTGCTCACGGACCTGATCTCGCGGTGCACGTCTGCTGGGGAACTCCAGGTGGAGGCTCGGGCCAGGAGGGGGCTGGGAGAGGTGCTGGCGTTGCAGGGGGAACGAGCGCCAGCCATGGAGGCATTCCAGACATCTCTGAAGATCCTTGCAGCCCTGGCTGCGAACGACCCCGACAACCGAGAGGTGCAGCGGGATCGAGCCATCACCCTGCACCGCATCGGCGATGGCAGGGCGGCCCAGGGCAGCGTGAAGGCCGCCCTGGAGGCGTTCGGCGAAGCCCTGGAGATCAGCGAGCACCTGGCTCTGGCCGATCCAGCGAACAGCCAATGGCAGCGTGATCTCTCAGTGAGCCAGGACAGGGTCGCGGGGATGCTGCTGGCCCAGGTTGAGCAGGCCAGCGCGCTGGCCCTCTATCAGGCCAGCCTGCGGGTTCGGCAGGATCTGGCCGGGCGAGATCCTGCGAACAGCCAGTGGAAACGGGATGTTTCCGTGAGCCACGAAAAAATCGGAGACTTGCTGTGGGCCCGGGGGGATGGGGCTGGGGCCCTTGGGGCCCATCAGGCCAGCCTGCGGATCCGCCAGGGTCTGGTGGGGCAGGATCCTGCCAACCGCCAGTGGCAGCGCGATCTTTCCGTGAGCCATGAAAAAGTTGGGGCGCTCCTGCTGGAGCAGGGGCATGGGGCGGAGGCACTGACGGCGTTTGAGGCCAGTTTGAGCATTCGGCAGTCGCTGCTGCGCTCTGATCCCACCAACAGACAGTGGCAACGGGATTGCTTTGTAGCCCAGACCAAGCGCGGGGATGGGTTGCTGGCAACGGGAGATCTCTCTGCCGGCCAATCGGCGTACCAGGGCGCTCTGGCGATCGCAGAAGCACTGACGCAACTCGATCCAGACAACACCCAGTGGCGGCGAGATCTTTATGTCGCCAAACTCAAGATGGCTGATTCACTGATTGCCCAGAACGAGCGCGACGGCGCCGAAGTTCTCTATCGCGACTGCCATGCAATTGCCACTTCTCTCATCAGACTGAATCCCGCTAATCCAGTATGGCAGTTGGATCTGGTGATCGCCTGCACACGGCTGGGGTCCGTGGAGGTGATGGTGCCGGCCCCAGAGCGGAGGCTGCTCTTGCTGCAAGGGCGAGAGACCGTGATGGCACTGCAAAATGATGGTCAGCCCGAGGAGCATCAGGAATGGATCACCTGGTTTAACCAGGCCCTCGATGCGTTGCATTGATCGAGACCGCCGGTATCACTCCAGGCTCAGGTCACGCATCAGAACACTTGGCAGATCCTGCTGGCGGATGGAGCGGTGGTCCCCCCGGTCCATGACCAAGGGATACAGACCCTGCGCCGCGGCAACCTGTACAACAGGCCTGCACAGCAGCGCAAGGCGATCGATTTAGCCTGAAGGGTCCGCACCCCAGGACGCGCGATGCCCATCCTCGGCCCGATCAGCGCCACGGAAGCGCGCTACCGGCAGCGCGACGTGGAGCGCCAGAGCAACCTCGGCGCGATCGAGCGCCGGGAGATCCTGACGATCGCCGCCAATACCCCCGAGCTGGTGCGCCAGCGCATCGAGCGGCTGCATGCCGACCCCGATTTCGTGCTCAGCCTCAAGCACAACGGCGTGGCCTTTGATCCCCAGGGCCCGGGCCGCTGCCCGCAGCAGTTCCCCCGCGCCCTGGAGCGGGTGCTGGCCACCAACGACCTGATGGGGATGCGCTTCTTTGAGCAGGGATTGCGGGTGTCCCGGGCGGTGGGGCGGATCCACATCCGTGACAGTGGCGGCGGCACGCTGGGCTACGGCACCGGCTTCCTGGTGAGTTCGCGGCTGCTGCTCACCAACCAGCACGTGCTGCCCTCGGCGGCGGCGGCAAGCCGCTCCACGGTGGAGTTCAACTACCAGGAAAACGCCAGCGGTGCGATCCAGGCCAGCACGATGGTGTCCCTCGCCCCCCAGGAGCTGTTCCTCAGCGACGAGCAGCTCGACTATGCCCTGGTGGCTGTGGCACCGGAGCCAGGCCTGGCCGCCTGCGGCTGGCTGCCGCTGATCGAGGACCAGGGCAAGTTGCTGGTGGGGGAGACGGTGAACATCATCCAGCACCCCAATGGCGAGCCCAAGCAACTGGCCATCCGCAACAACCAGGTGGTGGATGAACTGGAGCTGTTCATCCACTACCAGACCGACACCGACCCAGGCTCCTCCGGTTCGCCGGTGTTCAACGACCAGTGGGAAGTGGTGGCGCTGCATCACTCCGGCGTGCCCAAGCGCAACCCGGCAAACGAGCTGCTCACCACCGACGGACGGGTGTGGCAGGAGTGGATGGGCGAGCAGCGCATCGCCTGGCTGGCCAACGAGGGGGTGCGGGTGAGCCGGCTGGTGCGGCACATCCGCGCCCAGGCGCTGCCGCCTGCGGCGGAACCGCTGCGGCAGGAGCTGCTGGGGGCCACGCCGCCGCCGCCGCTGGCCGTCGCCCCGGCCACCAGCTCGGCAAGCCAGCCCGCCGCTGGCGCGGGCCTCACGGTGGCAGCCGGCACGGCCACCTGGACGATCCCCCTGCAGCTGAACCTGAGCGTGTCGCTCGGCGGCGCGGCCGGCACGGTGACGGGCGTCGCGGGCGACCCCCAGCAGGAGCTGCTGGGCCTGTTCGGCCGGCAACCTGCCTCTGCCTCTGCACCCACCGCAGCAGCCCCGGTCCCAGCTGCATTCCGCCTGGAGGCGCTGGAGCGCAGCGGTTTCAACTGGCAGGCGGCCCAGGCGCTGGCGCTGGCCAGCCAGCTGGCCTACAGCCCTGCGGCAGCGGTGGAGCAACAGGCACGGTCCTGGGGCTTTGCGGACTGCCGCTTCGTGGAGGCCCGGGCCGCCCAGGGCTTCCTGGCCAGCACCGCCAGCCTGGTGCTGGTGAGCTTTCGCGGCACCGAGAGCACCGCCGACTGGCTGAGCAACCTGAGGCTGCAACCCCAGGCAGTGGCGGGACTGGGGAGGGTGCACGCCGGTTTCTGGGGGCAGTTCAGCGCCCTGCGCGAGCAGCTGGAGGAGCTGCTGCAGCCACGCCGCAACCTGCCGATCATGGTGACCGGCCACAGCCTCGGCGGCGCGATCGCGGTGCTGGCGGCCGCCACCTGGGCAGCGGAGCGCCCGCTGCGGGTGGTGTACACCTTCGGCCAACCGGCGGTGGCCCAGCCGGGAGCGGCCACCACCATCGGCTCGCTTCTGGCGGGCCGCCACCATCGCCTGGTGAACGACGCCGACATCGTGCCGCGGGTGCCGCCGGGCTACCGCCACAGCGGCCACCTGCTGCAGTTCGACGACCAGGGCCGCGTGCGGGAGACGCAGGAACCCACCACTGCCCGGGAGACTGCCCTGAGCACCCCTCCCACGGCAATGCTCAACAAGGAAGACTTCCAGGCCCTGCAGGAACGCCTGAGCGCAGAGGGGGCGGGGGCCGCCAGGGAAGGCGTCACCGACCTGATCAGCGACCACATGATCGATCAGTACCTGCTGCAGATCGGCAGGCAACTGGGGGGACATCCTGGCGGATAGGAGTTGGGGCTGAGGGATGGCGGCTGAGGGTTGGCCGCTGCGGGATGGGGGCAGTGGGTTCAGGCCGAACCAGGCTTGAATCCCGGGCCGCAAAACCAGACCACGAAGCGCAACGATTAATCGATCCTTAATGCAATCCTGACAGGTTGTGATGAGCACTCGAGGAACACGTCCATGCCTGGCTACAACGAGGCATTCCTGGAGGGCGTGATTCTGCCGATTCCCCGCTTCCGCACAGGGTTGGCCGCTGAATTGTTCAGTGAGGGCAGAACGTTTGCCTATCCAAACTACTCGGTAGTGATGAACGGCAACCCAGACAAGCGCTCGCCAGCTGTGGTTTGCCTGAACATTGATCAGAACCAACTGCAAAACACCCAACGCAGGGATCGCTGGCGCCTCGACCCACGCATCGGCGCCGCCAATCAGCTGGACAACGATTACTACGCAAATAACCCCTGGGACAGGGGCCACATGGCACGCAGGGCGTCAGCCGCGTGGGGCAGCACGGTGCGGGATGCGCAACTGGCCTCAGACGAAACCTTCTACTATTCCAACAGCACGCTCCAGCACGAGAATCTCAATCAGGATGAATGGCTGGGCCTGGAGGAATGGGTTCATCAACTCGACCTCGACAAGGACGGACGGATCACCTCCATGATTGGCCCGATCTATGCCGATTTTGATCGCAGCATTCGTCCGCTGGGGCGGCCAATCGCCCTTGTACCGGCGGGCTTTTTCAAGGTTGTTTCCTTCATCAACAAACAAACCGACAAGCTCGATGTGCGGGCGTTCATCATCTACCAGGATGCCGAGGCACTGGCCGACAAACTGGGCCGCACGCGCTACGACAATCAAACCTATCAGGTGACCACAACCGAAGTGGAAACGCTCACGGGCTTGATCTTCGACGATCAGATCTACAGCGCAAACCCGCTCTACTTCTCAGCAGCCAACGCCAAGCCCGAGGAGAATGTGAGGATCTTTCCAGAGGAGATTGAGGTTGCCAGGCCGGAGGATCTGGTCGCCGCAGGCGACAGCCGGCAGACGATTCTCGATGAGGTTGTGGATGTGTTCATCGCGGCTGCCATGCCCGATCCCGCAGGTGCCGATGCGGGCCAGGAATGGGTGTCGCTGATCAATCTGGGCAGTGAAGCCATCGATCTGCAGGGCTGGCAGCTCGCAGATCAGTTCGACAGGCGCACGGCCCTCAAGGCGATCGCCGCAGCCGGCACCTCCCTGCTGCTGGGCCCCGGCGAATCGGTGGTGCTGAAGGGACTGGAACCGCTGCGCCTGGCCAACAGGGGCGGCGTGATCAAGCTCTTCAATGACAGCAACGAGCGCATTGATTGGGTGAATTACACCGAACCCATGGTGACTGCCGGCAAGCCCGTGCTCTTCCTCACACCGCGCAACACACTGCAGCTGATGCAGGATCGTTGAGATCTGTCATGGCCAGGGTGAACAGCCATCGACCAGGTGCTTGAGGCAACCGCCCTGGCCCGCAAGCCGCTCAGCCGTCTCACGGCTGCCGGGGCGATGGCGATCGCCGCCACCCCCGTCATCTTGACCGTGTTCTAGTCAAACATCATGATGCACGTCACAAGATCAGGCGCGAGCCTTAGCCATGCGCACCACCCTCACCCTGGATGATGATCTGGCCGAAGCGCTCAACCGGGCGGCACGGCTGACGGGCCGGAGCTTCAAGGCGGTGGTGAACGACACGCTGCGCCGCGGCCTGGCCCAATCCAGCAGCGGCACTCCCGGCCTGGAGCCGTTTGTGGTGGAGCCCCAATCCTGCGGCTGGATGCCGGGCATTGATCCGCTGCGGCTCAACCAGCTGGTGGATGCTCTGGAGGTGGAGGCCTGGCCGGCTCCGCAACGCAAAGGCGGAGACGCGGCATGATCCTGCCCGATGTGAACCTGCTGGTGTATGCCTACAACACGGATGCACCGTGGCATCCGCAGGCCAGGCGCTGGTGGGAGACCTGCCTGGATGGCTCCCAGCCGGTGGCGATCGCCTGGGTGGTGGCCCTGGGATTTTTGCGGCTGATGACCAGCCGCGCGGTGATGCAGCGGCCGATGGCCATGGAGGTGGCCATCCAGCATCTGGGCCGTTGGCTGGAGCGTCCTTCGGTGCTGATCCTGCAGCCGGGGCCGCGCCATTTCAGCATCCTGTCGAGCTTCTGCGAGGCCGGTGTCGCTCTGGCGATCGAGAATCAGGCGGACGTGCACTCCAATGACAGTGATTTCAGCCGCTTCCCGGGGCTGCGTTGGACCAACCCGTTGCGGTGAGGCGGGTCGTGCTGGGATCGCCTGAGGCAAGCGCCCTGGCCAGGCCTTGAACGAGAGGATGAGACACTGCTCTCAAGCGTGGGGCGATGGGCCATGGCTCCATGGAACGGGACTGGAGTCACTCCTCAAATAACTACCAAGTTCGCAATTAGTCCCTTGGCGAACCGTTCGATCAGCATTTCGCTGGAGGAGGGCCTCCTCGCCCAGTTGGATGCCCAGGGATCCAACCGGTCGGCCCTGGTGAGCGAAGCCCTTGTGCAGTGGTTGGCCCGCCGCCGCATCGACGCTCTGAACGCGGCCTACGCCCACCTGGCCTCCTTGGAAAGTGGCGATCTGGCCGACGCTGGCGATGCCGCCGCGGCCATGGGCCTGGCGGCCCTCACGAGCGAAGGCGATGGCTGAACGGGGCCAGTGGTGGTGATCTCGCCTGCCCGGTGTCAACTACATAGGCGGGTCGCGTCAATTACGTAGGCGGGTCCACCTGCCCTCTCCCCATGCCATGGCAGGGGGAGGCGACAGCGAAAACTGAGCCACCCGCTGGCCTCATGGGTGTCGTCACCTCTGCCCGAACCTGCCGCGCAGCGCACGAGCCGGCGGACCTCACGGTCCGGCGGCAGCGCGGAGCTCACCACCGGCACCTCGCGCCAGGGGCTGCCACGATGGGTTGGCGGGTAATTGACGCCTGGTCAAGGCGACAAATCAGCTCTTGGCGGGGTCGCCTATCCGCCGTGCCCGTTTGCGGCGGTAGCTCTCACCATTGATCTGGATCAACGTGCTGTGGTCCACCAGTCGATCCACCGCCGCGACGGTCATGGCATTGGTGGAGAACACGTTCTCCCACTCGCTGAACGGCTGGTTGCTGGTCACCAGCAACGATCGGCGTTCGTAGCGGTGCATCACCAGTTCGAACAGCACCGAGGTCTCGGCCTCGTCCTTGCGCACGTAGCCGATGTCGTCGATCACCAGCAGGGCAAAGCGATCGAGGCGGTTGAGGGCCTTGGCCAGGGCGTAGTCGGCCTTGGCCCGCTGCAGCTCCTGCACCAGTGAGGTGGCGGTGTAGAAGCGTGCCGAGCGATCCAGGGCGATCAGGCTGCGGCAGATCCCCGCTGCCAGATGGGTCTTGCCCACGCCGCTGGGACCGAACAGCAACAGGTTCTCGGCCCGGTCCAGCCAGCTGGTGTCGTGGGCGAGCTGCTCGATCTGATGCCGGTCCAGATCGGGGATGGCGCCCCAGTCCATGTCCGCCAGGGTCTTGGAGACCGGCAGCTGCGCCTCATGCAACAGCCGCCGCAGCCTTGCCTGGTGCCGTTGCTGGTGTTCCTGCTCGGCCAGAACATAGAGGTAGCTGGCGGGATCCCAGCCCTCGGCTCTGGCCTGCTGTTCGGCCGCCTGCCACTGGCTGCGGATCTGGGGCAATTTCAGTTGTTTCAACAGGTCTGGCAGTGCCATCTCCAACGCCGGCCGGCTGGGGGGCTCCACCCAGGAGTTCGTCATAGCTGCTGAGGGTGTGTTCAGGGATCTGGAGTTCAGGCATGGCCGAGAGGCCCCTTGGGGGCCGCAGGCCGTAGTGATCGCGCAAGGAGCTGAGGCTCAGCTCACCGCGACGGAGCTGACGGCGCAGATACCGCTCCACACCTGGCAGGTCATCCGTGCGGGCGGCGACATGCAGGGCGTCGACCATGACCTTGGCGGCCTCATCCGGCGGCAGGGCCGCCAGCAGCTGTCGCCACAGCTGACGCCACGGTTCGCCGGGGAGTAGATCGTTCTGCAGCTGGGCGCGCAGCAGCGCCCGGGGCTTACGCCGCAGGCTTTCGATCACATGGCGGAAGTCGATCCGCCTCGGCGCCTTCTGCCCTTTGCGGGCATGCAGCCGCGGCAGGGTCTCCACGAACTGGCTGCGCAGGAACAGATCCAGCCGGTCGTGGCGCAGGTGCACGCTCAGCTGCTGACCGATCAGCCGTGAGGGGACGCTATAGGTCACCGAGCGCACCTCGATTGTGCTGGTGCTCCGCACCCGCGCCACCACAGGTTCGTAGTCGGCAAAGCGCTCCACCGGCAACGGGCGCAGATGCAGCCGCTCGATCGCCAGCTTCTGCTGCACGATCGGCCGGGTGTTGAGGTCGGCGCTGACCTGTGCCACCAGCTGGCGGTACTCGGACTCGGTGGTGAAATCCCTGCTGCCGCGCTGGATCAGCTGTTGCTCCAGCCGCCGCTTCCAGTGCCGATGCGGGCCCTCAATGGCGCCGTTCTCATGGGCGACGCCGCGGTTGTTGCGGGTGGCGATCACCCCCAGGTGGGCGCAGAGCTCGCGGTAACGGCTGGTGTAGTCGCCCGCGTAGCTGCCGTCGCGGTTGCGGAAGCAGGCACTGAGGCTGTCGGTGCGGTGCTCCGCCGGTACCCCGCCGCAGAGAGCCAGGGCGTTCTGCAAGGCCTCGGAGAGGGCGACAAAGCTCTCACCGCCGTGGATCACCGCCACATGACACCAACCCGAGAACGGCAGACGGAAGTGGAACAACCGGTGCTCCAGCACCTCCCCCGCAATCGTGATCGGCTCGCCCTTGAGCACGGTGAAATCCGAGATCCCAAGCACCCCGGCCCGGTGCTCCTGCAGGAACATCACCTCGCGGGCCGGGCCATGCAACGCCCGCCACTGCTCGATGCAGCGCTGCAGAGTCCGCTTGCGCCGGTACCACTCCTGATCCGGGAAGGTCCGCTCCAGGTGCAGCAGCAGCGTTTGGGGTTCCAGCTGCGGAGCCTTCTCCAGCATGGGCACCAGGACGCTCTCCCAGACCTCAGCAAGCGGGTCGGCGCGTGTGCGCCAATGCCGGCCCCCTTGTTGCCCGAGCCCCTCGGGCTGCAAGTCACCCCGGTCAATCCGCTGGGCGCTGCGCACCGAGATCCCCACCGCATCAGCCGCCACCTGCTGGTTCAGCCCACCGGCCCGTTTGGCCATGTACCGCTCCTTGATCCGCAACGACAGAGGGGCGGGCATCGCGGGGCTCCAGACCGGGATCGGAAGCCCTGTTGTCGCGTCCTGAGACCCGCCTATGTAGTTGCGCAGTCCCGCCTATCTAATCGTCGCCGGACATCGCCGGATGCCGCCACCCGCCACGGTCCACGCCGATCAGCTGCAGGGCCCGCTCGGCCGGCTCACCTCTGCCGAGCTCACGGCGATCGCCGCCAGCGTGATCCAAGCCCTTGATCTGCAAGGCTTCGAGCCGTGGCAGCTTGGCCCTGAAGCCTGAGGCGCTGCAGCCATCGCCATCAACGCGCCTACTCCGGGGGTCCCGCCGGTAACGGGGCAGCTGCATGCCCGTGATCGCGATGGTCAAATCTGCCGCCGGACTATTCCCGATGCAAAGCCCAAAAGAGTCGAGTCGCCAAGGCGCCAGAGGAAGCAGCCAACAACAGCAAGGCCAAAGAAGAATTAAAAAGCCGCAGGCCAACAGCCAGGCTTAAAAACAGCCAGTGTTGAAGAATTAGTGGACCAAGTATTAAGAGAAGGACCCTGGGGGAGGCAGGCCAAGCTGACATATGTGCCGAGAGAGGGCGAGCGGCGATTGTGCATCATGTAAAACGACTCATTGCATGACAAATGTTTCGTACAATTCTTGGCCAACTCCCGATGAGCACTAGTAGCACTTGAACCAATGTGGTCACCCAGACTCCCAACTGAGGGCAATCGCCGCAGCCTCCATTGGGCGGCAGTTGCCCAAGAGCTGAGAAGCCTGATACTCGACCCTCTGGATATTAACAAATTGCTCACGGCCAGGAGGATTAACATCTATACAATCATCGCTAACAAAACACGAAACATGGATTCATCCCTTCTGACTCACCCCTAGAAACGCATATGCAACACCTTAGGCGGCCTTTCCCCCATATTGTGCAAGCGCTCGATAACAGGCCATCAGCTGCTCTTCGGTAAAGACCTGCACATACAAGATCTCCAGTCGCGTCTGAGGATGTCGTAGGAGGTACCCGATTGCAGCATCGAATAACCTCTGAATTGCAACATAGAGGGGTGCGCCACCACTGCCCGTTCCGAGCAGAGGCAGCAGCAGAGAACGCGGTGCCACTTCATCGAGTGCGGCATCGTCGACTTGAGACAGAACGGCATCAACGCAAGCTCCGATATCTGGGACCGGTCTGTAGCCGCCGCCAACGTCACCCTCGACCGCAGCGACATGCAACAAGCGCTTGACGCCCAAGCTAGTGAGTTGGCCACTGCTTGTGACGATGACAGTGGCCGGCGGCACCCAGTTTTGTCCAGCCATGGCAGAGGCCAATTCCTCCGCGATGACGTCGCGATACACTCGCCCAAACCGCTTCTCGGCGCCAAGATACCTGATGACGGCGGATCCGGCACGGTCAAAGTATCGCGCCATCTGCATATTAGTGTTCTCCGAGTTTACCCAAAGGTCGATCTTCTCTGTCACCTTTCTCAGGTCTCCTGTAAGCAGAGCGATTCGCCGGGAGGGTCCCAAGCTAGGCAAATGAAAGAATTGGGGAGGTCCAGCCTGCATCGGCCGCGGTCCAGCCTCCAGGTTGAGGACTTCATGGACAAGGCTATCGGTGTCGTTGACCTTCAAGCCGTTTATGACATATCGCGCTATGTCACGCCGTGCCTTATCTCGACTAGACTTTGAATCATGATTGTAGTGGATAGCCTTGAATCCGTTCAGATTGAATGGTGTGCGCGTACTCTCATGACAGATAATGACAGTCACTGACCTACGCAAAGCATGACGAACGCCGAGCTCGTAGAAAACGTTTGGATTGAGCGTCGATAGATCTACCACGACCACGTCGCTAGAGAAGATGGCCTCGATCATCTGGCGGTGGATCCAGCCGGGCTGCTCGATCCGATCGCACCGCACAGTGTCGAACTCTGGACCACCAGCCTCCGCCATCTCAGGGCCGCTCAGGGCGGGAACGATGATGTCCTCGTAGATCACATCAAAGTCGATGTCCCGTCCCTCGGCATCTAACTTCGTTCCAAAAGGCATGACCACAAATGCCTGGAGACGTCTCGTGCTCACTACGAATCTCCTAACCATCTCATGACCGCAATGGCCGTCTTGGCATCTATCAGCCGGCCAGAGCGCCAGGCATCCTGCAAACCCGCTCGCGTGAATTGGGCCACTTGCGTGAATTCACCCTCCGCTTCTACACCTCCTCCCGGGGCGATTCGTCCAATCACAGGCGCGAGAAAAAGATCCACACGCTCCGAACACGCACCAGGAGAGAGATAGAAACGTCCTAGGTGCTCCAAGCTCCCGAGTTCAAATCCTGTCTCTTCGACGACCTCGCGCCGAAGTGCGCTTTCCGGTGTCTCATCCTTGCCGATGATGCCCGCTGCCAACTCGAGCAGCCAGCCATCCCCGTGTTGATGCGTAGCGACCCTGAACTGCTCGACGAGCCATGCCGTGTCACCGTCAACAAGCAGTGCAGCGACCGAGTCGCCGCGTTCCAGCACAAGACGCCGAGTAGGTGCGGATAGAGTGCCGTCGCTGCGCGGGACGCGATAGCGAATGGCGTCGAGCTGAAAAAAGTCGTCTACCAGTCGCTGCCGCTCGACAATTTCCACGCGATGGATGGGTGAGGCTGAGTCATCAGCCATGCGAAGTCTCCTTAACATACGACATCAGAAACGTCAAGGGCTAGTCTGACGCCGACGCACGCATCACGATCGATCGGCGCATGACGATATCGGGAATCTGTTCGGCAGAACGTCTCATCGTCCATCCATCCGCCTCCGCGGATCGAACGGAACGGTCCATCAATGTCGCTGCACCAATCCCACGTGTTCCCACATAGTCCATCGAAGCCCTCTTCGGTTGCCTGGTATGTGCCGGTCGGAACCGGCATGCCTTCTCCGAATGCCACTCCAAAATGCGCGGTTTGATCCGTCAAAGATCCGTCGACGGTTGCGTATCTTCGATGCTGGGCGCCGCCCAGCGCCGCCCAGTACCAGGAGGCTTCAGTTGGCAACTTTCCTCCGTACCAGATAGCACACGCAAGTGCCTCATACCAGGTAATGCCCGTGACCGGGATGTTGTCTTCAATCCATGATGTACGCGCCCATGTCGGAGGCGGCGAAACCTCGGGCATCGCCTTCAAGAACTCGCGGTACAACGCGTTGGTGATCGGATGAATAGCCAAGTACTGCCCTCCTGAAGACCCAGGAATTCGAATCAGTTCTATGCGGCCGTCTGCTAGCCAAGCCCTTTGTCCATCGACATGCATCGCGCCCCAACAAGTCGAGCGTGAAGCCATCCGAGCGAGCAAGCTTCGTCCCTCCTCATTCAGGAGTAGGCGACTCTTTCGAATGTCGACGGCTGAGTCGTAGTACACAGCATGTCTAGATCCATCCAATCGCCCTACCCCCCCGTAGCGAGCGTTGATGCGCCGGACGGCGTCGGCGTCGCCACGCGCATTTACAACAATCAACTTACTGTGGACATCGCACCAACGACGCTCCTGCTGTACCCACGGTGATGCTTCAGCAGCCGAGGACTGTAAGTACACCGCTAGTCGGCAGTACGCCAATCGTTCTGCGAGCGCGTCCCGCCAAAAGGCGTCACCTTGGGGGAGGTCGGGACTGATAAAGCAGGGAAGGCCAGCGGATTCGAGTTCAAGGATCAATTGCCGCGCCTCTACGGCGTCCTCACGGGCGTGTGCGAGGAAGATCATGAGCTTGCTCGCAGGTCGCGCAATCGACCGGCGATGCTCGCCCACTGTGCGAGTACTTCTCTCTCACGCTCGTGAATCATTCCCAGGCGAATCGTTCGGCCGTGCCGGTCAGGTATCCAGGCCTCACCGTCGCTGTTGACGAGGAGATAGTCGCCCAGTCGGCTTGTAATACTGCGCGGTTGTATCCTCGCGTCTGCTCCAAACCGCTCGCGCAGCTGCTTGACTTCCGTATCGAATGTAGCATCTTGAACAACGAACATGTCATTGACCTCCGAGCGGCTCTGGTCTGTCGGGGTGTACTGAAACAGGTTCCAACAACTCATGTTACTTAGGCCAAGCACAATTCGGGCAATCCTCTCGAGATGATCGATATTCCCGGCGTGCACTACAGTATTGACGATTAGCTGGCCGGGAGATGCCGCGCGATCGAGCACGCTCAGTAGCGCCACGGTTTTGGAATGCAGGTCGGTAACACCCCGGCGGAACATCCGGGCGCTGGTATCATCCCAACCATCGATCGGAATGGCGAGAGCGTCCACCGCGGCAAGGAGTTGTTTTGTATTCAGCATGCCCTGCCAGTCTGACCCGAGCAAGCCTGCGCCAACCGTGTCGACTTTGATGTGGCACATGCCCGCGGCCCTCATGTCCGCAATCCAGGCAAGCGGCTCCGCCAGGAGCAGCGGGTCGCCACCTGAAAGCGTGAGGGAGTTCATTCCGAGCGAGACGAAGGCTGTCGCGCTCTTGACCAAGGCGCGTCGGTCTGGTTCATGGCGTCCGAAGACCTCGTAGCAGCCTGGACACTGCACCGGACACCGGCGCGCAATCGCATAATTCAAGCGCTCGGGGAGCATCATTGTTAGGTCACTGATTGATAGGAGTGGCATGGAGATACGCAAGCAGTCACATACCGACGACCTGTTGCCAGAGCGACACCAACAATCGATGGTCCAATCGTGGGCCAATGGCGCTGGACGCATCGGCCTGGCTCGACAATAGCGCGCAGTCTAGTGAAATCAGTGCAATTGAGGACTGCTTCCGCAGGAACTCGATCACGTGCTCATGGCTGTATCTGACGCCGAGGCATCCGACTTCGTGAAAGCCTGCATCCTGCAGCGCCTCAAGTCGGTCGGGCATGCATCGAACACCTCGATTACGGATCTCGACTTCGACTGCAGCGAGTTGGCCACGGAATTCACGATACTGCATAGACCTCAGTGTCGGCAACCAACAAAGACTAAGGCGCGGAATATAGACGACCATCACTATCACCAAACCCGCAAAGCGACATAGCTTTGATCCGGGTGTTCCAGAAAGATTACTAAGCTTAAAACGAGCATTGTGAGTCAGGCGGGGCATCTTTTGACTTGATTACCCAGCTCGCTCCGCGGCAACCGGAGCCGAGCCGTAGACTGGTACACAAATACCAGTCAAGTCATGGCCCGCAGTGCGATCCAGTTCCAGAAAGGCCTCTCCCTGTCTGAGTTCCAGCGGCTCTACGGCACTGAGGAACAATGTGAGCTGGCCCTGGAGAAAGCGCGCTGGCCCGATGGATTCCGCTGTCCTCGCTGCGGAGATCATGAGCATGGCCTGGTCTATGGCCGCCGCCTCAAGCGTTATCAGTGTCGATCCTGCGGCCACCAGGCCACGCTCACCGCCGGCACGATCATGCAGGCCACCAAGTTGCCACTCACCACTTGGTTTCAGGCTTTCTATCTGATCGGGCAGGCCAAAACTGGCATCTCCTCCCTCGAGCTCAGCCGCCATCTGGGAGTGAAGTACGACACGGCCTGGCTGCTGCACAACAAGATTCTCAAAGCCATGAGCGAACGGGAGGATGCTTACGTGCTGCGGGGAAAGATCCAGATGGATGATGCCTACCTCGGCGGAGAACGACCGGGCGGCAAAGCAGGTCGGGGATCGGAGAACAAGATTCCCATCGTTGCTGCCGTTTCCCTGAATGAGGCGGGGCACCCGATTCACGCCAAAATTACGCCGGTGGCTGGGTTCAGTTCCGAGGCAGTCGGCGCCTGGGCCAAAGAGAACCTGTCACCCGGCTGCGCAGTGCTCTCCGATGGCCTGGCCTGCTTCCGCTCCGTCACCGCGGCGGGTTGCAGCCATGAGGCCATCGTCACCGGTGGGAAGCACCCCAACGACCTGCCCCAGTTCCGCTGGATCAACACGCTGCTGGGCAATCTCAAGACCAGCCTCAGTGGCACATTCCACGCCTTCAACTTTGACAAGTACGCCAGGCGCTACCTCGGCGGCTACTGCTTCCGTTTCAACCGCCGCTTCTCGCTGGCGGCAATGACGGAACGAATCGCCAATGCGGTCTGCTGCTGTATGCCGTGCACGGAGCGGGATCTCAGGGTTGCGGAGGCTTATGGGTAATCAAGTCTTTTGATGCCGTTGCTGACGCATGAGTGCGCTAAACCAATATAAACTCTAACCCAACTTAGGGCGCGGCGGCACCCCCGTCCAGCTAATCCTCACCCGCGACTTTGGGCGCCATGCTGGTTTGTACCCCGACGCGCAGATTGCAGGTGGCGACAAGGTTTTCCCATGATTTAATATCAAAAGCATGATGATTTGTCACTTCATTTCATGCCAATCAACATGGAGGCAAGTTCAGTACGCTCGCCTAGTTTTAAAGCTGATCGAGCTGAGAGGCATCTGGCCTCAGAGCCCGTGTCTTTGGAGTCGTTCACCCAAATCTCAGGAACTCCTCCAGCTCCACCTCATGCACGGGGCCCTCATAGCCATCCCGGCCGCTCTCCGCCTCCTCCCTGGGTGAGCCCATCTGGAAGCGACCGGCCGGGATGCGCACCATCGTGAGCGACTCCCCATCGCCAAGCGCCTCGATGAACGCCTGGGTGGTGCTCTGCCAACGCAACAGCTGGGGCATCCTTCAGCCCCCCCCAGCCACCGGCCCCTGCCCGCCCAGCAGCACGGCGAGCAACAGCAGCAGGTAGAGCAGAGCGAACAGGGGTGGCACCCAGGTCTCCACCCGGGTGAGGGGCAGGTAGCGCCTGGGGTCCCTGCCTTGGCCCAGCACCGCCCACTCCGCCCCGTAGGGCGCTGCGGGCAGCAGCGTTTCCAGTTCCAGGATCACCGCGTGCTTGCCGCTGCTGAGCTGGCGGTAGCTGCCCACGATGCGCCACCAGCCATAACAGAGCACCAGCATCGCGATCAGGGGCAGGGCCCCGGCGATGCCGCTGATGATGCCGTCCTTCACCAGGTTGGCCAGCACAGTGATCAGGCCGGTGTTCACCGCCAGAAAAAACGTGTTGGCCTGCATCCGCCGGGCGCTCAGCCGGTCGGCCATCTCCACCACCAGCCTGTATTGATCGAACAGGTGTTGGCGATACAGATTCCCATAGCCATCCTCCGAAACCCCTGGCAACAGCGGCTTCAGGGTTTCTGGCCGTACGGGCAGTGGATCAGCGGGCACCGCGACGGCGAAGCGTGGGGTGATCGCCCCGCAGATTAGATCCAGGCCGCGAACAACACCCGCCGGCGTGCCAGATCCCGGCAGTCGCTGCAGCATGGATCAGGAACGGTGAATCACCATGGCGCCCCTCCCCCTCGCCGCCCCCTGCCTCCAGCGCCGGCTGCACCTCGGCGACGCCGACGACAGCGCTGCTGCCGACCTGCGCGACAACCTCTCCGGCCTGGCGGCTGGTGATGGCTGGCTGTGGCTGGCGGGCGATGAGGGCCGCAGCCTCCAGCGCCTGCAGGCCGACGCCAGCGGCGGCTACGGCCACTCCAGCCGGATCAAGCTGGCCGACTTCGGCCTGGCCGGCGGCAAAGCCGAGGGTGAATCCGATCTGGAGGGCCTGGCCCTCGACGGCGATCGGCTCTGGCTGGTGGGCTCCCACAGCCTGCGCCGCCGCCGGCACGACAGCGACAAGGGCGAACCGCTGGCCCTCGACCCCCAGCGCAGCGCCAACGGCCAGGTGCTCGGCTGCCTCCACCTCGATGGCCGCGGCTTCCCCCGCAGCGGCCAGCGGCTCCGCTGCAACACCACCAACAGCGAGGATGCCCTCACCGCCGCCCTGGCCAGCGAACCGCTGCTGCGGCCGTTCCTGCCCATTCCCAGCAAGGACAACGGCCTCGACATCGAGGGCATCACCGCCCGCGGCGACCGGCTGCTGCTGGGCCTGCGCGGGCCGGTGCTGCGCGGCATCGCCCTGGTGGTCGAGCTGCACCTCGCCGGCCTTGGCGAGGACAGCGACAGCGGCGAATCCAGGGCCCACGGCAGCCCCCTGCGCCTGGCCAGCCACCAGCTCCACTTCCTCGAGCTCGGCGGCCTGGCCGTGCGCGACCTGGCCCTGCTGCCCGGCGGCAACGACGTGCTGATCCTCGCCGGCCCCACCATGACCCTGGCAGGCCCCTGCCTGCTCTATCGCTGGCGCGAGCCCTTCCGCAGCGATGCCCCAGCGGCCGGAGCGCCCCCGGAGATCACGGTGCACACCCCCGAGCCGCTGCTCTGGATTCGCGATGGCGCCCCCGGCCCCGGCCACAACAAGCCCGAAGGCCTCCAGCTCGAACGGATCGATGGCCACCTGATCGCCTGGGTGGCCTACGACAACCCCGATCCCAACCGCCGCCGGGGCACGGGCTGCTGCACCCGCCTCGATGGCTTCCTGCTGCCGGAGGCACTGGGCTGATGGCCGCTGCCCTGCTGCAACTCCAGCGACACCTGCCGGCCATGGTGGGGTTCGCCCTGCTCCTGGCGCTGCCGCTCACCCTGCTGTTGAGCTGGGGTGTGCTCGGCTTCTACCAGCGGGCCCTGCTGCGCTGGATGGGGCGCAACCCGCCGCCAGCGCTCGCCGCTCCAGGTGCTCCCACCCCAGGTGCGCCGCCTCCGCCCCTGGTCAGACCGGCCGCGGCTACCCCGGCCGCACCCACGCCGCCGCTGGCCCTGCTGCGCCAGCGCGAACGGCGGCACTGGCTGGCGCTGGCGCTGTTGTGGCTGCTGATCGGCCTCAGCGCGGCCCTGCTCTATCTGCCGGCCCATGGAATTGGATTCAGCCCGTTCAAGCTGCTGGCGATCGGCCTGGTGTGGGCCGCACCGGGCTGGCTGCAGCTGGCGCTGATGGCCCGCCTGCCCTGGCGGCGGGGCCTGGCCCTGGTGCTGGCTGTTTTCGCGGGCCTGTTCGTGGCAATCGTGCCGCTGATGATCGACACCTCGGGTGCGTCGCTGCTGCAGCTGATCCGATGGCTCCTGGGGGCGGGCCTGCTGCCCCTGGCGGCGCTCACCCTGCTGATCGGCATCCCCAGCCTGCGGGCCAGCGCGCCGCTGCTCTACGGGCCGGTGGCCGGTCTCACCCTGCTGGCCACCCTCGGCCAGCCCCTGATCCTGGCCGCCTTCGCCGCTGGCCTGGAGCGTTGGCCGGTGCCCCTGGGCGCCGGGGTGCTGGCGTTGCCCGTTCTGGCCCTGCTGCCGCCGCTGCTCGCCGGCGCCCTGCCCCTGCACGCCCTCAGCCGCGCCATCGCCACCGCCTACCGCCGCGGCTGGCTCAGCGACCACAGCTTCAGCCTGGCGGCCAGCGCCCTGCTGGTGCTGCTGTTGGCGGTGGCACCCGGCTGGGCGGGCAGCGGCCTGGCGGGGCTGCTGCCCCTGCTGGCCTGGCTGTGGGTGCCCTTGGCCATCGGCTGGCTGCTGCCGCGGTTCAGCCAAGCCCCGCCCGCGCCGGCCACGCCGCTGCTGGTGCTGCGCCTGTTCCGCCGACCCGGACCGGTGGGCTGGTTGTTCGACCAGGTGGTGCAGCGCTGGCGCTTTGTGGGGCCGGTGCTGCTGATCACCGCCAGCGACCTGGCGGCCCGCACCCTGGATGCCGATGAGCTGGTGCAGTTCCTCGAAGGTCGCCTGGGCGAGCGATTCATCGCCTCGCCGGATCAACTGCCGCCGCCACCGGCCACCGCCGCCGGCCACGACGGCCGCTTTCCCGTGCAGGAGTACTGCTGCTACGACAGCAGCTGGCAGGCGGTGCTCGAAGCGCTGCTGCAACGCAGCCAGGTGGTGCTGATGGACCTGCGCGGCTTCGGGCCGGCCCATGGCGGCTGCCTGCATGAGCTGGGCCGGCTCGGCGCCAGCGCCCACCTGCAGCGGGTGGTGCTGCTGGCCGATGCCAGCACCGATCGCGCCACCGCCGCCGAGGCCTTCGCCGCGGGCACCACATCGCTGGCCGCGGGCGAGGCCCCGGCCTTGCAGTGGGTGGAGGAACGCCGCCGCCGCCACCCCACCATGGAAGCCGTGCTGGCCGCCCTCACCGCCAACCCGCCGGCTTGTGCGCCCCCCGCAACCCACCTAGCTTGAAGGGCGGCAGCCTCGATCAGCTGCACCCCAGGAGCAGCGATGTCCCCATCCGCCCCCCGGCCGGTGGCCTTCATGGTGATGCCGTTCCGCCGCAAGCCGGTGCCCAATCCCCCCCCGGATGGGCCGGCCGAGGTGGATTTCGATTCGCTCTGGGATCTGGCCTACGCCCCGGCCCTCGACCAGCTCGGCTACAGCCCGGTGCGGGCTGACAGCGAAGCGGGCTCGGTGATCATCAAGGACATGCTGGAGCGGCTGGCCTTCGCCGATCTGGTGTTGGCGGACATGACCATCCCCAACGGCAACGTGTATTACGAGGTGGGCATCCGCCATGTGGCCCAGCAGGCCAACTGCGTGCTGATCTCCGCCGACTGGTCGCGGCAGCTGTTTGATGTGGATCAGATGCGCTCCCTGCGCTATCCCCTCAAGGAGACCAGCGTCACCGCGGCCAGTGCTCCGGCCATCCAGCAGGTGCTGATCAACGGCCTGGCGGCGATGCGCGAGGCGAAAACACCCTTCCATGCCCTGGTCACCACCCCGGCCGATTCCGACGTTTTCAAACAGCAGCTCCAGGAGCTCAGCGCCTTTCAGGCCAGGCTGCGGGCGGTGCGGATCACGGGCGACCAGGCCGTGCGCCAGCAGAAGGTGCGTGAGCTGATCGCCTTGCCACCGGCCAGCCTGGCGATCCGGGAGATCGCCTTCGAGCTGCTCACCCTGGTGCGCGACAACCTCAGCTGGGAGGACACTCTCGCCTTCCTCGACCGCCTGCCGCCCGCCCTCCGGGACGACCCCTTCAGCCGCGAGCAGGCCCTGCTGGCCAAGGCGAAACTCGGCGAGCACGAGCTGGCCATCGCCGGCCTGCAGGAACTGATGGGGATCGAGGGGGAAACCCCGGAACGGCTCGGGCTGATCGGCGGCCGCTACAAGAAGCTCTGGCGCGGGCAACGCGATGGGCGGCTCCAGCGGGGGGAAGCCAACCCTGGGCTGCGGGAGCTGGGCTACCTCGACGATGCGATTGAGCACTACCGCCGCGGTGCCCTGCTCAACCTCAATGCCTACTACTGCGCCTGCAACCTGCCGCTGCTGCTGAGCATCCGCGCCACGGGCGGCGATCTGGAGGAAGCGGCCTTCTTTGAACGCCTCACCGTGCTGGCCAGCGAGATCGCAATCGAGCGCGGCCAGCACGACGGCTGGGCCCGCTCCTCCCTGCTGGGGTCCGCCATCCGCAGCGGCGATACCGCGAAGGTTCAGACCCTGGCCCTGGCGGTGGCGCGGGAGGGTCCGGCCGCCTGGCAGCTGGAGAGCACGCTGGCGGATGCGGAGGATGCCCTCGCGTTGCTGCCCGCCGATTCCGCCAGCCGCCAGCGGCTGGCATCCACCCTCGCGGAGCTGCGGGGGCTGCTCAGCCCCGGTTAGGCCAGGGACTCACCCCTCCGCAGTGGCGATCAACCATGGCCCGCGTGTTCATCTCCCACTCCAGCCGCGATGGCCCCGCGGCCCGCTGGCTGGCCGACTGGTTGATCGCCCAGGGTTTCGAGGCCCCCTTCCTCGACTTCGACAAACACAGCGGCATCCCCCCAGGGGCCGAGTGGGAGCGCACGCTCTACAGGGAAATCGCCAGCTGCCAGGCCCTGCTGATCGTGCAGAGCCCCCATTGGAACGCGTCCCGCTGGTGTTTTGCCGAGTTCACCCAGGCCCGCTCCCTGGGCAAACCGATCCTGCAGCTGGTGGGCGCTCCCCAGCTGGCCTCCGGCGCGGCCGCCGAACCCCAGCCCCCCATCTGCCCTGATCTCCAGCAACTCGACCTCAGCGCCGATCTCAATTCCGCCCTGGCCGCCCTCTCCGAGGCCTTGGCCAGCCTCGCCCTGCATGATCGCGGCGGCTTCCCCTGGGATCCCCAACGCCCTCCCTATCCGGGTCTGCTCTGTTTCGACCAGGAGGATGCCGCGATCTATTTCGGCCGCGATCAGGAGATCAGCCAGCTGATCGAACGGCTGCAGGCCCTGCGCATCCAGGGAGGCGGCCGCTTGCTGCTGGTGCTCGGTGCTTCAGGTACGGGCAAATCCTCACTGCTGCGTGCCGGCCTGCTGCCCCGGCTGGCCCGCAGCGGCCGCCAGTGGTTGCCACTACGTCCCTTCCGGCCCGGGCGGGCCCCCTGCGCGGCCCTGGCCCTAACCCTGGCCAGCGGCCTCAGCGAGGGGGGCGATCCGCAGCGCCTGGAGCGCGAACTGCGTGCCGCCGCCGCTGACGGCCGCCTGGATGGGCTGTTCAGCGACCTGGCCGCCACCCTGCGCCGCCACGCCCGGGCGCCCGAGGCCACGGTGTTGATCAGCGTGGATCAGGCGGAGGAACTCTTCACCCTGGTGGAGCCCGAAGAGGCCGAGCTGTTCTTCCGGTTGATCAGTGCCAGCGTGCAGGCCAGCGAGAGCATGCAGGTGCTGCTCACGCTGCGCTCCGATTTCCTCGGGCGGATGCAGGCCGCCGCCGGCCTGTACGCACCGCTTCAGGAGGTGTCGTTGCCCCCCCTGCCAGTGGAACGGATCGCCGAGATCATTCGTGGCCCCGCCCGGGTGGCTGGACTGACGGTGGAGGACGCGTTCGTGCAGGCGGCCATCCACGACGCCACGGTTGCCGATGCCCTGCCCCTGCTCGCCTTTGCCCTGCGCCAGATCCATGAGCAGGGGGGGGATGATCGGCTGCTCACCCTTGCCGATTACCGGGCCCTCGGTGATCCGCTGGCCCAGCTCTCGCCCCTGGAGAACGCCGTGCGCCGCGCCGCCGATGGCGTGATCGCCCTCAGCCAGCCGACGCCCGGCGAACGGGAGGCCCTCCGCGATGCCTTTGTGCCCGCCCTGGTGCGCATCAACGACCAGAACAACTACACCCGCCGCCCGGCTCGCTGGAGCAACCTGCCGCCGCGGGCGCTGCCCCTGCTCGAGCGCCTGGTCAGCGCCCGCCTGCTCACGGTGTCGGATCGGGATGGGGAGCGCTGGCTGGAGGTGACCCACGAGGCTCTGCTGCGCAAGTGGCCGCTGCTGCGCCAATGGCTGGACGAGGACAGGGAAATGCTGCTGGGCGGCCAGCAGCTGGAAGCCGACCTGGAGCAGTGGCAGCAGGCACCACCAGACCAGAAAACCGCCCACCTGCTCAGCGGCCACAAGCTGCTCAGGGCCCACAGCTGGCTGAACACCCGGCGCGCCCAGCTCTCGCCGGAGTCAGCAACCTTCATCGAGGCCAGCCAAGCCCACCACCTCCGCCAGAAGCAGCTCCGACGCCGGAGCCAGCAGCTGGTGATCACCGGCCTCAGCCTGCTGGCGCTGGTGGCCACGGGCGCCTGGCTGCGCGGAGGACTGGAGGCAAGGCGGGCCTTCGAGGCCCAGACCCGCCAATACCTGAGTGCCCACTACAGCCTGCTGGAGAGCGATCCGATCCAGAGCCTGATGTACGGCCTGGCGGCCATGGCGCGGCTGCGCAGCCAGCTGGATGCGGCAGTGCCACTGGCCATCAGCCTCAACGGCGCCGTGCAGCGCAACGGCCTGCAAACAGCCTGGGCCAGTGGCCACGATGAAGTGTGGAGCCTGGCCAAAACACCGGATGGCCGCTTGATCAGTGGGGGGCGCGATGGGCTGCTGCAGATCTGGAGCGCCAGTGGGGTGCGGCAGGGGCAACCCCTCCAATCCGGCCACGCGATGGGGGTCCGTGGCCTGGTGGTCCTCAGCGACCGGGAGTGGTGGACCGCTGGTGACGAAGGGCTGCTGCAGCGCTGGCTCGATGGCAAGCCCGAGGGCGAGGCCGTGAAAACCGGCCACGGCCAGCTGCACACCCTGGCCCAGTCGGTCGATGGCCAGCTGCTCAGCGGTGGCAGCGATGGCATGCTGCGCCGCTGGGATCGGGGCAGCGGTCGCTCCCTGGGGCCGCCGCAGCCCTCGGGACACAACGAGGTGTGGAGCCTGGCGGTGCTGCCCAACGGCGGCTGGATCAGCGGCGGGCGTGAGGGCAGCCTGCGCTGGTGGCATCAGGGCAAGCCCAGCGGCAGAACGCTGGCCAGTGGCCAGGGGGCGGTGAGCGCCGTGCTGGCGATGCCCGACGGTGGCTTCGTCACCGGCGGGGATGACGGCCGCCTGCGTCACTGGGATCGGCAAGGCAATCCGCTGGCGACTGTGCACAGCGGCCACAGCAGCATCATGGCCCTGCTGGAGCACCAGGGCGCCGTGCTCAGCGGTGGCAGCGAGCGCCTCAGCCGCGGAACCGTGAACATGGTGCGTGGCTGGAATCCCGGGGCGATGGGCAGCAGGCTCGCGGCCCACTCCGGCCAGATCGAGAGCCTGAGCCTGGTGGAGCTCTGCCAGGGCGACCTGATCAGCGGTGCCAGCGATGGCCAACTTCACCATTGGCGCCAAGGCCGCCGGCTCGGCCAACCACTCCCCACCCCCCACCGCAGGGTGTACGCCCTGGGGCTGTTGCCCTCCGGCGATCTCGTGAGCGGCGGCGACGACGGCACCCTGCAGGTGTGGCGCCAAGGGCGGGCGGTGGCCTCGCTGGCCACTGGACAGGGCGGAGTCACGAGCCTGGTCACCCTTGCCAATGGATCGCTCTGGAGCGGCGGCCGCGACGGCAGCATCCGCTATCTCAACCCCAGCGCGCCCGGCCCACGCCGCTCCCCGATGATCCAGTCGCGCCATGGGGCCGTCTGGGTGTTGGCCCTGTTGCCGAATGGCGATCTGCTCAGCGGTGGTGACGATGGCTTCCTGCGGCGCTGGCGCCATGGCGCCCCGGTGGGCTCGCCCTTGAAGACGCCCCACACCTCAGTGGTCAGCCTGGTGGTACTCAAGAATGGCATCTGGATCACCGGTGGCAGCGGCGGCGATGTCCAACTCTGGCGCGAGGGGCGCCCCCTGGGCGACTACTTCATGGTTGCCTCCGGCAGTGTCTGGAGCCTGATCCAGCGCGGCAACGGCGATATTGTCAGCGCCAATGGCGACGGCACGATCACGGAGTATCCAACACCCGCCACGGCGATTGCCAGGGCCTGCCAGCAGCTGGGCGAGACCATGCCGGCACTTCCAGCCAACGACGCCGCCCTGAAAGAGGCGACGACCCTCTGCGCCAAGCGGTAGACCTGAGGACCTGGCCGGCAGCAACCTTGCTTGCCTCAACCAGGGCTGCATTGAAGCACCCGATAACAACTTCAACACGCTAATCTATACAACATGCCTAACCTTTGGCGCTGCCGAATCAGTCGCCAGGCACGACCTGGCCTGCTGCTGGTACTGCTGGCTGCCCTGATCAGCCTGGCACTCTGCAGCCAGCGTCCCTGGCAACCTGGGCTGAGCAGGGCTGGCGGCAATACCCCGAGACCCCTCGACCAGCGCCAGTTTGCGCCCTACCTGAACCGCCTGGAACTGCTGCCTCCCGCAACAGCCGATGCCAGCCGCACGGTGACCTTCGGCACCCATCTCGAGAATGTCTATGCCGTGTCGCTGCGCGATCGATCCTTTCGCATTGAGGGCTGGTACTGGGTGCGATGGCCCGCGGCGATCAATACCCTTCTCGAAGAACAGCAGATCCCACCATCCAGCATCATTGAATTCACCAATCAGATTGAAAGCAGCGACATGCTGCTCGAACCCGTTCAACCCGCCCCGCGCCGCCTCGACAATGGCGACTTTTTGCAGGAATTCAGATTTTCAGTCAAGCTCTACATCAGTGACATCAACCTACACAGCTTTCCATTTATTGACCTAACCCTGCCTATATTTGTTGAATTCAAGCCAGACGAGCTGTTGTGCTCTGCAGACAATCAATCCGCCTGCGTTGGCCTGCTGGTCGACCCAGGGTCCAACCAGGGCATGCTTGGCGAATTTGTCACCATTAATGGCTACACCACACAAGGGATCTGGACGCAGGAGTTCCTGCACCAATACCCCACAGGCTTTGGACGCAGAGCACTAGTCGCCGTGCCCGCCATCCGCCTCCAAGTCACATACAATACTGAACCTTTTACTGCCTTTATTTATTATATTTTTCCCTTGCTTGTTTTGGTGGGCGTCGCCCTGATGTCACCATTTCTACCGGCCCAGCTGGGCGATGTTCGCCTGGCAATCCCCACCACCATCCTCTTGACACTGATCTTCCTGCAGCTTGGCTACCGCCAGGAGCTGCCCCCACAGGCTTACCTCAGCTACCTCGATTGGCTGTACATGTATGCCTACCTGGTGGCTGCCGTTCTGTTCGGGCTGTTCTGTTGGAGCACCCATCGCTTCTCCCAAGTGGCAGGCAGCGAACAGCAAGCCAAGGTCACCGAGCAGATCCAACGGCTGGACAGCCTGTTTCAAGGGCTGGCAGGCGGCACCCTGGTGCTGTTGCTGTTGTGGATGCTTCGCCTCTGAAGCCCCCGGCCGCAGAGCTGGCCTGCCGTCCGCTGCTCCTCCGTCTGCGGGGCCCGCAGCTCCGGCAGCTCCCGCAACTGGTGGCAGGCCTCGGCGACCGACATTGGCCAGTCGGGCCATCAGCGCAGCGCACCTGTCCTTTGGCAGAGGTCTCTGGCCTTCATGTCGCTCAGCCTCTCTGGAGCCCGCATCAGTTCCGGCAGCTCGTGCCGGCAGGCATGGGCGATCACCCGGTCGGCTGACAGCCACACCAGGGTTCCCGCGTGGTCACCGCTGACCAGCTCGCCGTTGTCCAGGCCGATCACGGCCCACACCAACGCCAGGCCGGTCTCGATCCGATCGCCCAGGGGCCTGCCGTTGCGCCAGCGCCGCAGGCTGCCATCTTCGCCGCCGCTCACCAGCTCCCCGTTGCCCAGCGCAAACAGGCTCACCACTCCCCCCTGGCCGGTCTCCAGCCGATCCCCCAGCGGCTGGCCGTTGCGCCAGTGCCGCAGGCTGCCGTCCTGGCCGCCACTCACCAGCTCGCCATTGCCCAGCGCGATCAGGCTCAACACGCTCCCCTGCCCCGTCTGGATCGCCTCCCCCAGCGGCTGGCCAGCACGCCAGCGGCGCAGCGTGCCGTCGGCTCCACCGCTGATCAGCTCGCCATTGCGCAGCGCGATCAGGCTCCACACGATCCCCTGGCCCGTCTGCATCGGCGCGCCCACCGGCCTGCCCCCGCGCCAGCGGCGCAGGCTGCCGGTTCGGCCGCCGCTGATCAGTTCCCCATCGCCCAGGACCACCAGACTGTGCACGGCTCCCTGGCCGGTCTGGATCGGCTCCCCCAGGGCTGCGTCATCGCGCCAGCGCCGCAGCGTGCCGTTGTCGCCGCCGCTGATCAGTTCCCCATCGCCCAGCTGCACCAGCGCGCGCACCATCCACTGGCCGGTCTGGATCGCCGCCCCCAGCGGCTGGCCCGCGCGCCAGCGGCGCAGGCTGCCGTCGTCGCCACCGCTGATCACATCCCCATTGCGCAGCTGCAACAGGCTCTGCACGCCCCCCTGGCCGGTGGCGAGCAGCTCGCCCGGCTGGCGGCCCACGCGCCAGCGGCGCAGGCTGCCGTTGTGGCCGGCGCTCACCAGCTCGCCGTTGCGCAGCTGCAGCAGCCGCGACACCTGCTCCTGGCCGGTATTGATCGCGTCTCCCACAGGCGCGCCGGCGCGCCAGCGGCGCAGGCTGCCGCTGTCCCCAGCGCTCACCAGCTCGCCGTTGGCGAGCTCTGCCAGGCCGAGCACCCTCCCCTGACCGGTATGGATCGGCGGACCCACCGGCTCACCATTGCGCCAACGGCGCAGTTCATCCTCGCCGCCACTGACCAGCTCGCCGCTGCGGAGCACCGCCAGGCTGTACACCCCGCCCTGGTTGGTGGCAATCGGCGCCCCCAGCGGCACGCCGTCGCGCCAGCGCCGCAGGCTGCCGTCCTCGCCACCGCTGATCAGCTCGCCGCTGCCCAACACCACCAGGCTGTACACCCCGCCCTGGCTGGTGGCAATCGGCGCCCCCAGCGGCACGCCAGCGCGCCAGCGCCGCAGGCTGCCGTCCGCGCCGCCACTGATCAACTCACCGTTGTTCAGCTCCGCCAGGCTCCACACCATCCCCTGGCCGCTCTGGATCGGCGGGCCCACCGTCTCTCCGTAGCGCCAGCGCCGCAGCGTGCCATCGCTGCCGCCGCTGATCCACTCGCCCGTGGCCAGCTCGATCAGGCTCAGCACCCTCCCCTGGCCGGTCTGCAGCGGATCACCCACCGGCGCATCGTTGCGCCAGCGCCGCAGGCTGCCGTCGTCGCCGCCGCTCAGCCACTCGCCATTGCGCAGCTCCACCAAACTCCACACCCGCCCCTGACCTGTGCTGATCGGCGTGCGGCCCACGGCGTGGTTGTTGGCGATCGCCCGGGGCAGGCTGGCGCTGAGCATCAGCCGCTGGCCAGGGTCGCTGTTCACTCCCCGGGCCAGGGCCGCCAGGCCGTTCACCACGCTCTCCAGCGGGTTGGCAACAAGGGTGCGCAGATGGGTTTCGGCAAACACCTCGGTCTGCCACTGGCGAATGTCCTGCAGCTGTCTCCAGATCACCGCCGTGAAGGCCACTAGGGCCAGGCCAGCGCTGCCCAGCAACAAGCCTGCGCGGCGCCGCCTCCGGCTGCGGGCCCCAAGGCTGGCCTCGATCAGCCGCCGTTCCGGCGAATCGGCGGCGGTCTCCAGCCGCCAACGCTCGGCCTCCTGCAGGGGTCTGTCAGCCAGCACCGTGCCGCTGCGCTCGTATTCCACCAGGGCACCCTGCAGGCGCCCGCGCCAGAGCAGAAAATCGCGGCTGGCCTGCAGCCACCCGTTCAGCAATGGCCAGGTGCGCAGCAGCGCTTCATGGGCCACCTCGATCGTGCCGCTGTGCTTGCCGGAGATCAGCAGGCGGGCCTCCACAAAGCGCCGCAGCGTTGCCCGGCTGGCCAGCGGCATCGCCTCCCAGCGCGCCACAACGCGCGCGTGCTGCCCCTCCTCGTTGATGCGGCACATCTGCAGGAAGGCCTGGCGCAGGGCCTCCTGTTCAGCGGGCTGCAGGGGCCAGGCGGCGAGCAGACCATCGGCGGCCCGCTGCACCGACCCGGCCAAGCCGCCGAGATGCTCGTAGTCGAGCAGGCTGAGATCGCCGTCGCCGCCGTGGCGCTGCCACAGTTCCCGCAGGGTGAAGGCAAGCAGGGGCAGGGCATCACCGGTGCTGGTGTCGGCCACCATCCGCTCCAGCAAGGCTGGTTCCAGGCGCAATCCGGCAAGCTCCGCCGGGCCGGCGATCACCTGGGCATAGGCCGAAGCTGGCATCGGCCCGAGTGTGAGGTCTTCGAACGCGATCCCAGCGATGGCGGGGTGGGCCTGGAAGGTGGCCAGAGCATCCGAGCGCAGCGTGGCGATCACCAGCAGCCGGCCGTCGCCATCGCCCTCGCCCACCACCTCGCGGAGCTCGGCCAGGAAGCGCGCCGCCGGGGTTGGATCCCCCTCCAAGGCAGTCGCACTTGCCCATGTCCCAGCCGGGGAGGCGATGCTGGCGAGCAGCTCCTCGAACTGGTCGATCACCATCACCACAGTGGCCTGCCGCTGGCCACTGCTGCGCCGCAGACCGTCCAGCTGGCTCTTGAGGCTGGCCAGCGTGGGGGGTGGAGCCGGGGCGGTCTCGCCCGCTGCCTGGAACGCGGATGCCAGGGTCCCCGCGAGCTCAGCCATGGGATCGGCGCCGGGGCGGAAGGGATCCAGCACCAGCCAGGTCTGCCGGTCGCGCCGCAGCCGCGGCACGATTCCGGCCCGAACCAGCGACGACTTGCCGCAGCCCGACGCCCCCAGCAGCACCAGCAACGCCTTGCCGCCGAAGCGGCGCAGGTTGTGCAACCGGTCGAGGGCCTCCTGGATCTGGCGGTCGCGCCCGAAATACACGGCCGCATCCGCCTCCTCGAAGGCCATCAGGCCTGGATAGGGAGGGCGGCTGCCATCCCAGCTGAAACTGGTGCCCGGGTCGAGACCGGCGGCCAGCAGACCGCGCGCCAATGCGCGCAATCCGCTGTCGGGATCGCTGGTGAGGTCGATCGACTGGAAGCGCCCCAGCATCTGGGGAAGGTCACAGGCGCCCACCTTCACGGGGAACAGGCTCTTGCCCAGGTTGCTGGCGATCCACACCTCCCCCTTGCACCAGGGCCGACTGAAAGTCTGTCACGGGTCGGCTGGTGCGGCCATGCTGGTGCCG
>JBBASM010000013.1:0-99927 GCA_040399285.1 Prochlorococcaceae cyanobacterium | reverse complement strand
GGTCGCGCTTGAGCCAGTCATCGAGGACGTCGAACCATCCCCGCTGCGGCAAGCGTCCTGCAGCGATCGTCATGAGAGACGGGCTTCACGAAACGTTACGCGTCAATCCTACGGGGAGGAGACCCGAACCGCGCTGGTCGGCGCCATGTTTAGGTACAACCGCCTAGCAGCCAACCCCAGGGACGCAGCCAGCGAGCGATTCGCCAGAGTGGACTTTGTCGGACGGGCCTGCAGCCTGCCGGCCCATCCACCCCAATCCAGCCCCCGATGTACGTCGTCGAGCTCTCCATCAAGCTCAGCCCCATGCCGATCGCGGTGCAGCGCAAGGAACTGGCCGATGCCCAGCACCTCTACGGCGAGGTGCGGCAAGCCCTTGAAGGAGCGGGCCCCCGGGTGCTGGAACTGACCTGCGAGAAGGAACCGGAGAAAAAGGTGAGCCTGCTCAGCAGCGAGGTGGTGGCCGTGCAGCTGTTCGAGAAGTCGGCTGCCGCGGCCGGTGGCAAGCGCCCGGGCTTCAGTTTCGACACGTGATCCCCAGCCAGGCAAGGGTCCCTGAGCCGCCGATTCTCGAGTTGCAGGGAGTGGATTACACCTGGCCCGGGGGTGCGCTGGCCCTGCAGGGCTGCGACCTCCAGCTGCCGGCCCGAGGGCTGTGGATGCTGGTGGGTCGCAATGGCAGTGGCAAGAGCTCCCTGCTGCGGGTGATCACCGGGTTGCTGGAGCCTCAGGCCGGTCGGGTGCTGCGCCGGGGCCGCTGCGCCCTGGTGTTTCAGAACCCCGACCACCAGCTGCTGCTGCCCAGCTGCAGCAGCGAACTGCTGCTGGCCATCGATGCCGGGTTGGCGCCGGCCGAGCGCTGGCAACGGGTCCTCGCCGCCCTTGAACTGGTGGGCCTGGGCGGTCTGGCGGAGCGACCCATCCACGGGCTGAGCGGTGGGCAGAAGCAGCGCCTGGCCATCGCCGCGGCCCTCGCCAGTGAGGCCGATCTGCTGCTGCTCGATGAGCCGACGGCCCTGCTGGATCCCGACAGCCAACATGAGGTGCTGGGCCTGATCCGATCCCTGAGCCAACGGTCCGAGCGGCCGCTCTCGGCCCTGTGGATCACCCACAGGCTGGAGGAACTGGGCCAATGCGACGGCGCCGCCCAGATGCAGGAGGGAAGGATCGGCCCCTGGATTGCGGGGACCGAGCTGGCCCACCAGCTGATGGTGTCCTGAATCGATCGGCTGGGGACCGGGGGCGCGCTTGCCGGAGGGGCGAGCCGACCGGTATGGTTCAACACCGTTGGCGCTCCGGCGGTCCAACCATTCCTCGGTAGCTCAGCGGTAGAGCGGTCGGCTGTTAACCGATTGGTCGCAGGTTCGAATCCCGCCCGGGGAGTCTTGATTGCATGGCTTCCTCCCACGCGCTTGAGCCCCAAGGCGCATGGGGCCAAGCTCCCGCTGCAGCAGCTTGGTGGAACGGCGTTTCGTCGGCCAAGGTCGTCCGCTGACAGAGAGGCTGAGAGAGAGGTGGTGCAAGGTCTGGCCAAAAACAACAAAAAATCCGGAAGATTTCCTGAAGATCGGCGGTGCCGACCTCGCATGTTTATGGCGAGATCGCCCGTGAGCACTGCGATCTCGCGCACTCTTCTCCCGATCAGCCAAGGAAGGCAGAGCGAACGGTGAGGAATCGCCAACCCCAGTTGTTGACCAGCGCCGAGAATGCTGCGGCGTAGGTGTGACTGCCGACACGCCGCCCGGCGATGGGCGCCATCCAGCCGTTCAGTCCAGAGCCGTTCCGATGAAACCCTGCATCCTGCTGATCGAAGACGACAGCGACATGCGTGAACTGGTGGCCGGCCACCTCATCCATGGTGGATTCGACGTGCAGCAGGCCGAAGACGGCATCCGCGGCCAGGCCCTGGCACTCCAGTACGGCCCGGATCTGATTTTGCTCGACCTGATGCTGCCCAAGGTGGATGGGCTCACCCTCTGCCAGCGGCTGCGCCGCGATGAGCGCACCACCCGCATTCCGATCCTGATGATCACCGCCCTGGGCGGCACCAAGGACAAGGTGAGCGGCTTCAACTCCGGCGCCGACGACTACCTCACCAAGCCGTTTGATCTGGAGGAACTCACGGTGCGGGTCAAGGCACTGCTGCGGCGCAGCGACCACGCACCGCTGTCCACCAAGCACAACGAGATCCTCAGCTACGGCCCGCTCACCCTGGTGCCCGAGCGATTTGAGGCCATCTGGTTCGATGCACCTGTGCGCCTCACCCACCTGGAGTTTGAGCTGCTGCACTGCCTGCTGCAGCGCCATGGCCAGACCGTGTCCCCCTCCCTGATCCTGAAGGAGGTGTGGGGCTATGAGCCGGACGACGACATCGAGACGATCCGGGTGCATGTGCGTCACCTGCGCACCAAACTCGAGCCCGATCCGCGCAAACCCCGGTTCATCAAGACCGTGTATGGAGCCGGCTACTGCCTGGAACTCCCCAACGAGGAGCAGCTCGCCGATCTGATCCCCCTGATTGATGAAGCCCGCCAGGCCCGGGCCAGCTAGCTAGCTGGTGCACTCGCGGCCACCGGCCAGCTCCAGCAGGGCCACCTCCCAGGCCAGCCGCGGTTGCACGTAGGCCTGCAGCTGCCGGCTCAGCCGGTTGAGACGGCGCAGGATCGCAGCCTGCCGGTGCCGGTTCCAGAGGGCCTGCTGCCACCACTGCACCAGCCACTGCTGCTGCTCGCCGTCGAGAGCCTCGCTGAGGTCGCGGGCCAGCTCCAGGGCCTGCAGGGGATCAACACCCCCCTCCACCAGCTGCAGCAAGCGATCCGCCACCCCCTCCGGCACCGCCTGCCACTGGCGGCGGTGCTCCTGCAGGGCCCCTGGGGAGCCGGCGGCAAGCTGCACCAGCTCGATGGGATCCTGAGGCTCCTGGCCGGCGAGGGGTGGCAGCACCCGCTCGATCTCCTCCGGGCGCAGCCGCCCGAAGGGAATCAACTGACAGCGGGAGCGAATCGTGCTGAGCAACTGCTCCGGGGCGGTGGCGATCAGGATCAACAGCCCATCCCCAGGCTCCTCGAGGGTTTTCAACAGGGCATTGGCCGCGGCCTCCGCCATCGCCTCCGCCCCGTCCAGAACCACCACACAGCGCTCCGCTTCCAGCGGCCGTCGCCCGAGGAAACGGGACACCTCACGGATCTGATCAAGACGCAGCTGGGGAGCGGAGCGCCGGCTCACACCGGCGGCCTCGGCCTGGGAGCGGGGCACCAGCTTGCCCTTCTCCAGGTATGTGGGCTCGATCCAGAGCAGATCGGGATGGTTGCCCTGCTGCAGACGCCGCCGCAGCGCCTCGTCGCCATGGATCCCGGCCAGCACCCCTTCCAGGAAACCCATCGCTGCCACTCGGCGACCGACGCCATTGGGCCCGGCGAACAGGTAAGCCGGGGCCAGGCGGCCCTGCTCCAGGGCAGCCAGTAGCAGGGTGCGGGCCTGCTGCTGGCCCACCAGGTGGGCGAACAGTGCGCTCATCCGGCCAGGCCCAGCAGGGCGGCCTGGCAGGCCGCGGCCACCTGCTGGGGATCGGCCGCCGCGTCGATGGCGACCCAGCCCCGCTGCCGAGCCAGGGTGGCGAAGCCCGAAACCACACGCTCCAGAAAGGGCCGGCCCCCGGCCTCGATCCGGTCCGGGGCCCGGCCACCCCGCCTGCGCAGGGATTCGACCAGGGGCAGATCCAGCCAGAGGGTGAGATCGGGTTGCAGGCCAGCTGTGGCAATCGCTTCCAGCTGGGCGATCAGGGCGAGGTCGAGGCCGCGACCATGGCCCTGATAGGCGGCGGTGGAGCCGCTGAAGCGATCACTCAACACCCAGTGCCCCGCCGCCAGTGCCGGCCGGATCACCTGCTCCACGTGCTGGGCGCGGTCGGCCGCATAGAGCAGCAGCTCGGCGGTGCTGAGCGGGGCCGCCCCCTGGGGCGGATGGAGGAGCAGCTGGCGCAGGGCCTGGCCCAGGGGCGTGCCGCCGGGCTCGCGGGTGAGCACCACCTGGCCGCCGGGGGCAAGCAGGCCGCTGCCGGGGAGCCAGGCCATCAGCCGCTGCAACTGGGTGGTCTTGCCGCAGCCATCGATGCCCTCCAGCACCACAAAGCGGCCGACTTGGCGATCTCCCTCAGGCATGGCGCAGCAGCAGGGCGTTGAGCACCACGGTGATCGAGCTCAGGGCCATCAGCAAAGCAGCCAGAGGTGGGGTGAGCAGCACCCCGAAACCGGGCAGCAGGACACCAGCGGCGATGGGCAGCACGATCAGGTTGTAGCCGAAGGCCCAGAGCAGGTTCTGGCGCACCTTGGCCATCGTGCGCCGGGCCAGTCGCAGGGCCACCACGATGCCCTCCAGTCGGTCACCCATCACCACCAGATCGGCACTGTCCTGGGCGATCTGGGTGCCGGTGCCCACGGCGATGCCCAGATCGGCCGCCGCCAGGGCAGGGGCGTCGTTGATGCCATCGCCAACCATGGCCACGGGCCCGGCGGCCCGGCGGACCACGATCCGCTCCAACTTCTCCTCGGGCCGCAACTCCCAGGCCAGCTCGCCGGCCTCCAGACCGAGCAGAGCTCCCAGCTGCTGCACGGGCAGGCGGCGGTCACCACTGAGCAAGCCAAGGCCAAAACCAAGCTGGCGCAGGCGCTTCAGCACCCCGGCCGCATCCGGACGCGGCCCATCCTGCACCGCCACCAGACCGAGCAGGCGTTCGCCCTGGGACACCGCCAGCACGGTGGCGCCATCGGCCTCCAGTGCCTCCTGACGGCTCTGCCAGTGGGCGGCGCTCCCAGCTACCCCCCCAGCAGCGGCTGTCACCCAGCTGAGCCGGCCCACCCGGCAGGACTCGCCCGTCACTGTGCCAGCCACGCCGGCACCGGCCAGGGTGGCGGCGTGGCGGGTGTCCAGCAGGGGCAGCTGGCGGGCTGTGGCCTCCTGCAGCAGGGCATGGGCCAGGGGATGGCGGGTGCTGGCCTCCAGGCTGGCCGCCAGCTGCAGCAGCTGCTCGGCGGTCACCGATGGCGCCGGCTCCACGGCGGTGACCATCGGCCGTCCCACAGTGAGGGTGCCGGTCTTGTCAAAGAACAGCGTGTGCAGGCGGGAGGCCATCTCGATGGCGTCCCCCCCGCGGAAGAGCAGCCCGGAACGGGCCGCCAGCCCGGAACTCACCGTCATCACCGTGGGGGTGGCGAGGCCGAGGGCACAGGGGCAGGCCACCACCAGCACGGCGATCGCCAGCTGCAGAGCCAGGCTCAAGGGCGTCTCTGCCGACACGCCCAGCACTCCATGGCCACCGTGGCCGGCTGCGGCGTGTGGGGAGTGCAGCACCTGGGGCCAGAGGGTCGTGCCCCACAGCCACCAGAACAGAAAGGTGGCCGCAGCCAGGGCGAGCACCAGCACGGTGAAGCGTCCCGCCACCCGGTCGGTGAGGCCCTGGATCGGCGCCTTGCGGCTCTGGGCCTGCTCCACCAGGCGAATGATCCTGGCCACGGCGCTCTCGCCGCCGCTGCGCTGCACCTCCAGCACCAGCGGGGCCTCCAGATTGAGGCTGCCGGCGGCCAGTTCGCTGCCGGCGGCAGCCTGCAGGGGCAGGGGCTCACCGGTGAGAGCCGACACATCCACCGCCGATTCCCCCTCCAGCACGCGCCCATCCACCGGCACCCGGTCACCCGGCAGCAGGCGCAGCCGGTCGCCGGGCCGCAGGCCCCCCACCCGCACCGCGCGGGGAGGGCCATCACCCACCAGCAGCAGGGCGTTGTCGGGCTGCAGTTCGGCCAGTTGCTCCAGGGCACGGCCGGTACGGAAGCGGGCCCGTTCCTCCAGAAAACGGCCCAGCAGCACGAAGGCCAGCAGCATCACCGGCTCGTTGAAGAAACAGGGCAAGCCCGTGTCCGGCCAGAGCAGGCCCACCAGGCTGGCCACGTAGCCGCTGCCCACCCCAAGCCCCACCAGTGTGTCCATGCTGGGAAAACCCGCCAGGGCGGCACGGGCCCCGTTCAGCAGAATCGGCCGGCCGGGCCCCAGCAGGGCCGCGGTGGCCACCAGGGCGTGGAACCACTCGGCGGTGAACACCAGACCCCCCGGCCCCTGCCAGAGGGTGGGGGCCACCAGCTCGAAGTGGCCCATCCCAGAGAGCACCAGGAGCACCAGGGACACCAGCAGCTGGCGCCAGAGCTGCCACCAGCTGCGGCGCTGCTGGCGCTCCAGGCGGGTGCAGGCCTGCTGCTCGCAGGGGCGGGGCCTGGCGCTGTACCCCATGGCCGCCAGGGCCTCCTGCAGGGGCTGGCTGCGCTGCTCGGGCGCCCTCGCCGCCAGCTCGGGTTCCAGCTCCACCCAGGCGGTGCGGGTGAGCAGGTTCACGCTCGCCTGGCGAACGCCAGGCTGCTCCAGCAGCCGCCGCTCCACGGCGCTCACACAACTGGCGCACTTCATCCCTTCTATTTCCAGCAGCAGCGGCTCCAGCAGCAGGGGCTCCAGCCCGGTTCTGCCCGCAGCGTCAGCGGCCGGCACCGCAGACGGCGGGACAGCAGGCGAGACAGACATCGACCCCAATCAGCCAGGCAAGGCCCTCACGCTAGGTGGATCGGCCAGACTGGACGGCTCGAAGCTCCCCTTCCGCCGGTGCCCCGCTCCCAACGCAACGACAACTTCATCGACAAGAGCTTCACGGTGATGGCCGACCTGATCCTCAAGGTGCTGCCCACCAACCGGCGGGCCAAGGAGGCCTTCGCCTACTACCGCGACGGCATGAGTGCCCAGGCCGACGGCGAATACGCCGAGGCGCTGGAGAATTACGAGGAGGCCCTCAAGCTGGAGGACGACCCCAACGACAAGGCCTTCATCCTCTACAACATGGCCCTGGTGTTCGCCTCCAACGGTGAGCACGCCCGGGCCCTCGACCACTACGGCCAGGCCCTGGAGCTGAACAGCAAGATGCCCCAGGCGCTCAACAACATGGCGGTGATCCACCACCACCTGGGTTCGATTGCGGAGGAACAGGGCGACGCCGACGAGGCTGACCGCCAGTACGACCAGGCCGCCGACTACTGGAACAAGGCGATCCGCCTGGCCCCGAACAACTACATCGAAGCGCTGAACTGGCTCAAGACCAGCGGCCGCGGCAGCGCCGACGTGTACTTCTGACGCCCGCAGCCCCAGGGCAGGCTGCGCTGGGCAGATCAATCCCGCAGCGGGAAGATCAGTAGAGCTCAGGCCTGCGATCCGCCAGATAATCGGTGTTCTCCGGGTGCAGGCTGCCGTACTCGCCGAGAACGCAGTCGGCCACCAGCAGGCTGGGCTCTGGCCGGGCCGCCACCAGCACATCACCATGGGGGCCGCAGATGATGCTGTTGCCCAGGTAAGCCGCCTTGTCGATGCCCGCCACCGTCTCCAAGCCACAGCGGTTGGCATAGGCAACGAAGCAACGGTTCTGGATGGCGTTGGCCGGGATCAGTGTGCGGGAGACATCCGGATAGGGCTGACTGGTGCGGCGACCGCTGCTCAGTTCGGCCCAGAGATCGGCCGCGGTGGGGATCAGCACCAGCTGGGCTCCAGCCAGGGCCAGACGCCGACTCAGCTCGGGGAACTCCGCTTCGTAGCAGTTGAGCAGGCCCACGGCGATGCCGTTCACCAGCTGCACGATGAAGGCCGGCCCCTCCTCCGGCTCCAGGTAGCCGGGGCTCCAGCAGCGCCGCTCATCCGGCCCCCAGAGGTGGGTCTTGCGGTAGTTGCGCAGCAGCTCCCCATCGCCTCCGAACAGGGCGATGGCGTCGTAGAAGCGCTCCTCCCCGGCCACCACAGCCCGCTCGGGGTAAGGGCAGGCGATGGCGAGCCCATGGCGGCGGGCGCAGGCAGCGACGCGCTGCAGGCTGGGGCCATCGACCGGTTCGGCCAGGTCCCGGGCCAGTTCAGGGGTGACGATGTAGCCGCTCAGGTACAGCTCCGGGAAGGCCAGCAGCTGAACATCCAGAGCGGCGGCGCGCTCCGCCACCCATCGGAGGCGATCGAGGTTCTCAGCCACTGCGGCAGGGGTGGCGGCGGTGCCACTGCCCTGCCAGAGAGCGAGCCGCAGACCCTTCCCGGCGGCAGGAGCTGAGGGCAGGGTGTAGCTCAGCAGACGATGGGTTGGAAGCACGGCGACAGGGAAGGGGGGAGCGGTAACCGAGGCAATGGCCACGGACCGGTTAGCGGGATTTAAATGCCGCTCTGGCCGAGCCCCCTGTCAAGCCGATGACGCGCCCCCATCCCGACCAGACCGGCCAGCTTGATCTCAGCGGACCGATCGGCCACCGCCTGCGGCTGCGCCGCCTCCAGTCGACTGAGATTCCCCGCCACCGGCTGAGCGAGGAGGGCCTGCCTGGCGATCTGGCCTACCAGCTGATCCATGACCATCTGATGCTGGATGGGAACGCCCGCCTCAACCTGGCCACCTTCGTGGGCACCTGGATGGAGCCCGAGGCCCGGCGGTTGATGGAGGAGTGTGCCGATAAGAACATCATCGACAAGGACGAATATCCCCAGACGGCCGAACTGGAGGAGCGCTGCCTGCGCATCCTGGCCGACCTCTGGCATGCGCCCGATCCGGACGCCGCGGTGGGGACCTCCACCACCGGCTCCAGCGAGGCCTGCATGCTCGGCGGCCTCGTGCTCAAGTGGCGCTGGCGGCAACGACGCCAGGCAGAGGGGCTCGATGCCAGTCACCCCAACCTGGTGATGGGGGCCAACACCCAGATCTGCTGGGACAAATTCTGCACCTACTTCGATGTGGAACCCCGTCTGGTGCCCCTCGAAGCCGACCGGTTGCATCTGACCGCGGAGGAAGCGGTGCGGCGCTGCGATGCGAACACGATCGGGGTGGTGGGCATCGTGGGGAGCACCTTCGATGGCAGCTACGAGCCGATCGATGGGATCGCCGAGGCTCTCGACGACCTGCAGCGGCGCACTGGCCTTGACATCCCGATCCACGTGGATGGGGCCTCCGGGGGCTTCGTCGCCCCCTTCAACGCGCCGGACTGGTTGTGGGATTTCCGGTTGCCCCGGGTGGTGTCGATCAACACCAGCGGCCACAAATACGGCGGCGTGCTGCCCGGGGTGGGCTGGGTGCTGTGGCGCAGCGGCGAGTACCTGCCCGAGGAGCTGCGCTTCAACGTGAACTACCTGGGTGGGACGATGCCGACGATCGGGATGAACTTTTCCCGGCCCGGAGCCCAGGTGGTGGCCCAGTACTTCAATTTCCTGCATCTGGGCCGGGAGGGTTACCACCAGCGGATGGCCAGCCTGGAGGCCATCGCCTGCCACCTGGCCGACCGCCTGGCTGCCCTGCCGGAGTTGCGTCTTGTGAGCCATCCGCGGGGACAGCTGCCGGTGTTCGCGATCGAGCTCGATCCCGCCGTGACCAACTGGAGCGTGTTTCACCTGTCAGCGCTGCTGCGCAGCCGGGGCTGGCAGGTGCCTGCCTATACCCTCCCCGCCAACCAGGAGCACCGCAGGGTGCTGCGGATCGTGGTTCGGGCAGGTTTCAGCCGCGACATGGCCGATCAGCTGCTGGCCGATATGGAACGCAATCTGGCCTGGCTGGCCACCGCACTGCTGCCGCTACCGCCGGCAGCCGACGAACCGAGCTTCCGCCACTGAATCACCACGGCAGCGGCAGCCCACAGCCGAATCAGGCCCGACCATCCGCCGGGTTCACCCCCAGGGCGGCCACCAGGGCGACAGCCACCGTGCCGGCCTCCAGCAGCTCCAGCCCCAGCCCGGCCGCCGTCCTGGCGAGACCAGAGCCCCTGGGCACCACAGCCCGGGTGAACCCGAGCCGGGCCGCCTCCTGCAGGCGCAGCTCCAGCTGGCCCACGGGCCGCAGCTGGCCGCCCAGCCCCAGCTCGCCCACCAGCACCGTGCCCGGCGGCAGGGTGAGATCGCGGTAGCTGGCCACCACCGCCGCAGCCACGCCCAGATCCGCCGCCGGCTCCTCCACCTCCAGGCCACCGGCCACTGCCAGGTAGCAGTCGAAGCGCGAGAGGGGCAGGCCCAGGTGCTTCTCCAGCACCGCCAGGATCTGGTGCAGGCGGTTCACGGCGATGCCGGTGGCGCTGCGGCGCGGGCTGGCGTAGCTGGTGGTGCTCACCAGGGCCTGGAGCTCCACCAGCAGGGGCCGGGTGCCCTCGCAGGCCACGATCGTGGCGGTGCCGCTGCTGGGCTCGCTGCCGCCCAGGAACAGCTCGCTGGGGTTGCTCACCTCCGCCAGGCCCCGATCACGCATCTCGAACACCCCCAGTTCGTGGGTGGCGCCGAAGCGGTTCTTCACCGCCCGCAGCAGCCGGTGGCTGGCGAAGCGGTCACCCTCGAAGGTCAGTACCGCATCCACCAGGTGCTCCAGCACCTTCGGGCCTGCGAGTGCGCCCTCCTTGGTCACGTGGCCCACCAGCAGCAAAGCCGTGTCCTGGCGCTTGGCGATGCGGGCCAGGGCGGCGGCGCACTCCCGCACCTGGGCCACCGAGCCTGGGGCGCTGGCCAGCTCGGCGTCGTGCAGGGCCTGGATGCTGTCGATGATCGCCACCGCCGGCCGCAGGGCCTCCAGCTCCTGGAGCACGAGCTCCAGGTCGGTTTCGGCCAGCAGCTGCACATCGGCAGCCGCCTCGTTGCCCCCCAGCTCCTCAGCAGCCTCATCCATGCGCGCCAGGCGCCGCCAGCGCAGCTTCACCTGCTGGGCCGACTCTTCGGCGCTCACGTACAGCACCGAGGCCCGACCGGCCATGGAACGGGCGCTCTGCAGCAGCAACGTGCTCTTGCCGATGCCGGGATCACCGCCCAGCAGCACCAGGGAACCCGGCACCAGGCCGCCCCCGAGCACCCGGTCGAGCTCGCCGTAGCCGCTGGCCAGGCGCTGCAGGGGTCGCTCTCCCACCGCGCCGATCGGCTCGGAGCGACGGGGGCGGGCGGCCATCGCCCCCTCACCGCCGGACGCAGCCACGGGCCGGCGGCGGCGGCCGTCGGCAGCCGGGGCCGCCGCCTGCTCCACCAGGGTGTTCCAGCTGCCGCAACTGCTGCAGCGCCCGAAGAACTGGCGGGTCTGGGCGCCGCAGCTGGTGCAGACGTAGAGCGAGAGGGAACGGGCCAAGGGGCGCGGGAGCAGGGGGCTGCGGCCCAACTATGAAGAAAGGTGGCGTTGCATGAAACGTTCCGCCCTCAGACCTTTTCAGTAGAGGCCATCTGGATGTAGGCACCCAAGCCTGGCGATGACGGTCTCCCCCCCCAGCGCTGCCACCGGCACTGCCAAGGACAAGGAAACGATCCTGGTCGTCGATGACGAGGCCAGCATCCGGCGGATCCTGGAAACCAGGCTGTCGATGATCGGCTACCACGTGGTCACGGCCTGTGACGGCCTGGAGGCCCTGGAGGCCTTCCGCAGCCACCACCCCGATCTGGTGGTGCTGGACGTGATGATGCCCCGTCTCGATGGCTACGGCGTGTGCCAGGAGCTGCGCAAGGAATCGGATGTGCCGATCGTGATGCTCACGGCCCTGGGCGATGTGGCCGACCGCATCACGGGTCTGGAGCTGGGGGCCGACGACTACGTGGTGAAGCCCTTCAGCCCCAAGGAGCTGGAGGCCCGCATCCGCTGCGTGCTGCGGCGGGTGGAGAAGGACAGCGTGGCCGGCATCCCCAACTCCGGCGTGATCAGTGTCAGCGACCTGCGCATCGACACCAACAAGCGCCAGGTGTACCGGGGCGACGAGCGCATCCGCCTCACCGGCATGGAATTCAGCCTGCTGGAGCTGCTGGTGAGCCGGAGCGGCGAACCCTTCAGCCGCGGCGAGATTCTCAAGGAGGTGTGGGGTTACACCCCGGAGCGTCATGTGGACACCCGCGTGGTGGATGTCCACATCTCCCGGCTGCGCTCCAAACTGGAGGATGATCCGGCCAACCCCGAGCTGATCCTCACGGCTCGCGGCACCGGCTATCTGTTCCAACGCATCGTCGACCCCGTTGCCCCCGAAGGAGCCTGACAAGCGCGCCAAGCCCAGCCGCACGATCCGGCGGCTGGTCATCTGGTATCGCCGCAACGCCGCCGTCACCAGCCTGGTGGGCACCGCCACTTCGGCGGCCAGCACCGCCGGCAGCGTGGCTGGCGCCGCCACCAACGCCGCCACCTCGGCTGCCAATACGGTGCTGCAGCCGCTGGTGTTCGACCCCCTGCGGCGCCTGCAGCGGGGTCTGGGGGGGCCGGACGAGGATGCCCCGATCAACGACGCCGACCGCCTGTGGGTGGCGGTGGATGGCATGGGCGGCGACCATGCCCCCGGCCCGATCCTGGAGGGCTGCCTGCAGGCCGTGGAACGCCTGCCCCTGCGGGTGCGCTTCGTGGCCGAGATCGAGCGGCTGATGCCGGCCATCGCCGAACTGGGACTGCAAAGCCAGCTGGATGTGGCCATCGCCCGGGGGCTGATCCAGCTGGTGCCCAGTGGCCCCTCAGTGGGCATGGACGAGGAGGCCACGGTGGTGCGCAAGAAGCGTGATGCCAGCATCAACCTGGCCATGGACCTGGTGAAGCGCGGCCAGGCCACCGCCGTGTACTCCGCCGGCAACTCGGGCGCCGTGATGGCCTCGGCGATCTTCCGCCTGGGCCGGCTCAAGGGGGTCGACCGTCCCGCCATCGGCGCCCTCTTCCCCACCCGTGACCCGGAGCAGCAGGTGCTGGTGCTCGATGTGGGCGCCAACATGGACTGCAAGCCGGAATGGCTGCACCAGTGGGCACTGGTGGGCAACATCTACAGCAGGGATGTGCTGCAGGTGGGCCGGCCTCGCATCGGCCTGGTGAACATCGGCGAGGAGGAGTGCAAGGGCAACGACCTCTGCCTGCGCACCTATCCGCTGCTGGCTGCTGAATCCCGCTTCAACTTCGCCGGCAACTGCGAGGGGCGCGACATCCTCTCCGGCAACTTCGACGTGGTGGTGTGCGACGGCTACACCGGCAACGTGCTGCTCAAGTTCCTGGAGAGCGTGGGCAGCGTGCTCCTGGATGTCATCAAGGTGGAACTGCCCCGCGGTCGACGGGGGAAGGTGGGATCAGCGTTTCTGATCAACAACCTGCGCCGGATCAAGAAGCGGCTCGACCATGCCGAACACGGCGGCGCCCTGCTGCTGGGCGTGGATGGGGTGTGCGTGATCGGCCATGGCAGCAGCAAGGCCCTGTCCGTGCTCAGCGCCCTGCGCCTGGCCCATTCCGCCGCCAACCATCACGTGATGGACGACCTGCACGCCCTCGGCGAACCGGCCGGGGACGCGGTGGCCTGTGGTTGACTGAGCCAATCTGCGGGTCATCCCGTGCCGCGCGGCGTGTCGCTCAGCCTCCCAGGCCCCGACAAGCGGGCTCAACCCCATCACGGCATGGCCCTGGTGGGCTGCGGCAGCGCCTTGCCCGCCGCCAGTGTCAGCAACACCGACCTGAGCCGGCGGGTGGAGACCAGCGACGACTGGATCCGCAGCCGCACCGGCATCGGCGCCCGGCGCATTTCCGGCCAGGATGAACCGCTCACGGTGCTGGCCAGCCGTGCGGCCAAGGCGGCCCTGGCCCACGCCGGCTGGCAGCCGGAGGAGGTGGATCTGATTCTGCTGGCCACCTCCAGCCCGGACGATCTGTTCGGCACGGCCCCGCGGATCCAGGCCGCCATCGGTGCCAGCGGGGCCGTGGCCTTCGACCTCACCGCGGCCTGCAGCGGCTTTCTGTTCGCCCTGGTCACGGCCAGCCAGTACATCGCCAGCGGCGCCGTGGGCCGGGCACTGGTGATCGGCGCCGACCAGCTCAGCCGCTGGGTGGACTGGGACGATCGCCGCACCTGCGTGCTGTTCGGCGATGGGGCGGCAGCGGTGGCCGTGCAGGCCTGTGCCGCCGAGGACAGCGGGCTGCTGGGCTTCCGCATGCGCTCCGATGGACGCCGCAACGCCTGTCTCACGCTGGCCCAGCACGACACGCGCGAGCCGCTGCTCGACCAGCTCTCCGCCCAGAAAGGGGGATTCGCCCCGATCCAGATGAACGGCCAGGAGGTGTACAAATTCGCCGTGCGGGAGGTGCCCCAGATCCTCGAGGAACTGCTGGAGCACACCGCCACCCGGCCCGAGCAGCTCGACTGGCTGCTGCTGCACCAGGCCAACCAGCGCATTCTCGACGCGGTGGCCGAGCGCTTCGCCATGCCGCCGGAGCGGGTGCTGAGCAACCTGGCTCACTACGGCAACACATCCGCCGCCACGATTCCGCTGATGCTGGATGAAGCCGTGCGCGATGGCCGGGTGCGGCCTGGCCACCTGCTGGCCAGCAGCGGCTTCGGCGCCGGCCTGAGCTGGGGGGCGGCGCTGCTGCGCTGGAGCGGCCCGCAAGCCGCGGCCTAACCTCCGGAGCCAACACACGCACAGCGACAGCATGGCGATTGCCTGGGTGTTTCCCGGCCAGGGTTCCCAGAAGCTGGGAATGGCCGACGGTGTGCTTGAACTGCCGGGGGCCCGGGAGCGCTTCGCCGAGGCCTCAGCCCTGGTGGGGCGCGACCTGTTGGCCATCTGCGAGGGCAGCGCTACAGGAGCTGACGCCGACCTGAACAGCACCGGCAACACCCAGCCGGCCCTCTACGTGCTGGAGAGCCTGCTGGTGGACGGGCTGCGGGCCCAGGGCCGCACGGCCGATCTGGTGGCCGGCCACAGCCTGGGGGAGCTGGTGGCGCTCTATGCAGCCGGGGTGTTCGACTTCACCACGGGCCTGCGGCTGATCCAGACCCGCAGCGCCCTGATGGCCGAGGCCGGCGGCGGGGCGATGACAGCCGTGATGGGCTTCGATCGCGCCGAGCTGGACGCCCTGGTGGCCGGCCATGACGGCGTGGTGATCGCCAACGACAACAGCAGCGCCCAGGTGGTGCTCTCCGGAACGCCGGAGGCCGTGGCCCAGGTGAGCGGCGCGCTGACGTGCAAGCGCGCCATCCCCCTGGCCGTGAGCGGCGCCTTCCATTCCCCGTTCATGGCCGGGCCGGCGGCCCGTTTCGCCGCCGCCCTGGACACGGTGGCCTTCGCCGATGCCGCGATCCCGGTGCTCAGCAACACCGACCCCACCCCCCAGACCGACGGGGCAGCCCTCAAGCAACGGCTGCGTGACCAGATGACCACCGGCGTGCGCTGGCGGGAAACCATGGATGCCCTGGTGGCGGCCGGGGTTGACACCGCGGTGGAGATCGGCCCCGGCAACGTGCTCAGCGGGCTGATCAAGCGCAGCTGCCCGACGATCAGCACCGCCCAGGTCGCCGGCGCCGCCGATCTGGGGCTGTGAGCAATCTCACACCGCGACCGGGCAGCCGGCCGGTGAATGCCGTGAAACGGGCATGGAGGCGGCGCCGGCGGGCTGAGCCGCCGGCCCTGATCCGCACGCCGCGCCCCAGCCTCACCTACCGGCTGATCAGCTACCTGCTGGTGTTCCCGATCTACAGGCTGCTGTTCCGGGGCCGCACCGCCGGCAACGGCCACGTCCCCCTGGAGGGGGCCCTGGTGGTGGTCGCCAACCATGGCTCCCACATCGATCCGCCCCTGCTAGGGCATGCCCTGGGCCGGCCGGTGGCCTTCATGGCCAAGGCCGAACTGTTCCGGGTGCCGCTGCTCGGCGCCATCATCCGCGCCTGCGGGGCGTATCCGGTGGCCCGCGGCGCCAGCGACCGGGAGGCGATCCGCACCGCCACCGACCGCCTGGAGGAGGGCTGGGCGATCGGGGTGTTCATCGACGGCACCCGCCAACGCGATGGCCGGGTGAACGCCCCCCAGGCCGGCGCAGCCCTGCTGGCTGCCCGGGCCGGGGTGCCCCTGCTGCCGGTGGCGATCATCAACAGCCACCGAGCCCTGGGCCCCGGCGGCGGGCGACTGCGTCTGGTACCGGTGCACATCCGTATCGGCACCCCGATCGCCCCGCCACCATCGAGACGGCGGCCCGATCTTGAGGCGGCCACAGCCGCCTGTCAGCAGCAGATCAACGCCCTGCTCGAGCAGGGATTGGTGAGCAGCAGCGACCTGCTCAGTGCCCGGGTCCCCGATGCTCTGCCGCCCAGTGGCGCAGATCACGACCCGTAGCAACCCAGAGCACCGCCCGCAGGCCATCGCCCCAGATCTTGCGGCGGCCCTCCGGACGGCAGAGGTCACCGCAGTCGACCGGCTCAGGTGTGAGGTGAATACCGCGGCTGCCGGCCACCACCCGGCCCACCAGCATCGCCCGGTCCATGTGGTCACTGCTGGTGACGAGCAGGGCATGGCGAATGCGGGCCCGCTGCAGATCGTCCACCAGTGAGGTGAAGTTGGAAAGGGTGTCCCGGGCGCGGTAGTCGAGCTGCACCTGGCCGGGGGGAAGACCCTGGCGCTGCTCGAACAACCAGTGGGCGTATTCGGGATTGCTGCCTCCGCTCACCACCACGGGCAGACCGAGCTCCTGGGCCAGCGCAGCGGCGTGACGCTCCCGGTCCAGATCCCCTCCCAGGACAAGAATCATCTGGGGCGGCGGCGGTGTGGGCCACCACCAGCCGCGCGACAGCCAGAGCAGCCCGGCGGCTGCGAGCAACAACCCAAGCCGCAGCAGCGGCAAACGGCACCGGGGACGTCGCGAGCGGCGGCCTGGGGCAGGCGGCTGAACGGCCAGGGGCCGGCTGTTGGCGGCAGGCCGATGGGAGGGGCGCCGGTTGCGGGGGGGCAAGGCAGGCGTTCCCATCAGGCCAGCGCCACGGGCGAGGTTGGGTAGATCGGCAACACGGGCTGCCAGGGGGCCGGCACAGCCTGGGTATGGGCCGCAGAGGCCAGATCGAGCAACGCCAGCACATCGGCCGCTCCATCCTCCGCAACCGGCAGGCAGGGGGCGGGCCTGAGCAGCTGGAGAGCGGCGTGATCGGCGTGCAGCCGCGGGGCCAGCCACTCGCGCATCGCTCCTGGACGGTCGGGGTCAGGACCATAGAGACCCGCCACCAGCCCGCGCCGCGGCAGCTCCTGCACCAACCAGGTGGGACAGTCCAGTTCCAGGCGGCGGGCCATCAGCAGCAGGCTGCCCACCCCGTCGAGGGGCAGCGCCAGCTGCTGGGCCAGGGTGCGGGCCAGCACCACCGTGAGCCGGGTGCTGGTGAAGCCCCCTGGGCCCGTGGCCACGGCCAGACGGGCCAGGGCCGGCCACTCAGCGGCAGGGCACACCACCTCCACGCTGCTGAGCAGCATGTTGGCCAGGGCGCGGCCTGGGTTGAAACAGCGGATCCGGTCGGGCCGGGAGCGGTCGAGCCAGCGCAGCCCCACGCCCAGCTCAGCGCCACTGCTGTGCAGGGCCAGCACGGTGCCCCCCGGGGCTGGGGTGGCAGCGGCGTTAGCAGGGGAGGCTGCGGTCATCAGGCCGGCTGGGGGGGTGGAGGGTTCGCTCAGGCCGGCAGGGGCTGGCCAGGCCGCAGCCGCAGCCAGCGACCGGGCTCGGCCTCAAAACTCTCACAGGCGCGCACATCCCACTCCACCCCCACCCCGCCGCCGGGGAGGTCGAGCACCTGGACGTGGATGCGCGGCTGCCTCGGCTGAAAGTCGGGGCTGGAGGAAAGGTGGGCCTCGCCGTGCTGGCGTTCAACCGCGTGGTAGGCCTGACAGCGGTCGACCCAGCGGCAGTTCACGCAGATGCACATTCCGGCCGAACCGCGCCAGACCCCCATTGTGGCGGCCACGGCTGCTTCTGTTGAACAGGCTGCTTCCGGCGAGCTGGAAGCCCTGCTGTGGAGGGCGCTGGCCGCGGAACACTGGCCGCTGCCGCGTGAGGGACTGCCCCCTGGGACGGCCCTGGTGGGGGGAGCGGTGCGGGACGCCCTGCTGGGTCGGCTGCGCGCCCGGCCCGACCTCGATCTGGTCGTGAGCCATGGGGCCATCCGCCTGGCCCATGACCTGGCCAGGCAGCAGGGCGGCACCTGTGTGGTGCTCGATGCCGAGCGGGACATGGCCAGGCTGGTGCTGGGGGGCTGGACCATCGACCTGGCCCGCCAGCAGGGGCCGGACCTGAGCGCCGATCTGCAGCGCCGCGACTACAGCGCCAACGCCTTGGCCCTGCCCCTGGACGGGGGACGACTGCTCGATCCCACCGGCGGACTGGACGACCTCCGCCGCGGCCGGCTGGTGGCGGTGAGCGAGGCGAATCTGCTCGACGATCCGCTGCGCCTGCTGCGCGGCGTGCGACTGGCCTGGGAGCTGGGCCTGGAGCTCGATGCCACCAGCCTCGGCTGGATCGGCTGCCACGCCGAACGGCTGGGCGACGTGGCCGGCGAACGGGTGCTGGCGGAGCTGGAACGGCTGGCCGCCAGCAGCGAGGGCCATCAAGGCCTGGCCCAGGCCCTCAGGCTGGGGCTGCTGCAGCGCTGGGGCGCCGATCCGGCGGCCGGAGTCCCACTGGCCGACCTGGGCCAGGCGGCGGCGGCGGAGCGGGGCCTGGGCCGCGAGGACACCCTCCGCCTGCTGCCGCTGGCCCGGCTGGCCACCCTGCTGCCTGGAGCCGCAGTGCGCCAGCTGCGCGGCTCCCGCCGCCTGGAGTACAGCTGCAGCCGCCTGCGCCGCTGGTGGGCGGAACTGCAGGACGGCAGCGCTGGGCTCGATGGCCTGGGCGAGGCGAGTCGGCTGCAATTGCAGCAGGAGCTGGAAGGGGAGCTGCCGGCCCTGTTGCTGCGGCTGCCGTTGCCGGGGGCGCGGGAGGCAGTCCGGCACTGGCGCGATCCCGACCACCCGCTGTTTCACCCCCGCCCCCCCCTCAATGGCGAGGATCTGGGCAAAGCTCTGGGACTGGCCGCCGGTCCGCAACTGGGCGCACTGCTGCACCACCTCTGCCAGGAGCGGGCCTTCGGGCGCATCCCGCCAGCCGGAGCGGGGCAGCGCGATCAGGCGCTGCTCAGCGCCCGCCGCTGGCTGAACAGCCGCCGTGGTTAACTGCTGGGTGAAAAGGCGTGAGACTGAGGTTTGTCCTCGCCGGCTGTTCATCATCAGCTGCTCATCGCCAACTGGCTTTTTCTTCCCCAGCCCATTGGCTGTTTCATCGCCAGCCCTTGGCTGTTTCTTTGCCAGCGGAAGTATTTCCCCTTTCTCTTTCCCGTTCCCTCCCATGAGCGTTCGTCTCTACGTCGGCAACTTGCCGCAGTCCTTTGATGCCCAGGAGCTTGAGGCCCTGTTCACCGGCGTGGGAGAAGGGGTGCGCTTCAAGCCTGTGTACGACCGGGAAACGGGCGCCTGCCGCGGCTTCGGCTTCGCCAATGTGGACGACCAGAAGCAGGCTGAGGCCGTGATCAGCGCGCTCAACGGCCGCCAATTCGGTGGCAATGCCCTGCGCATCGAGGTGTCCGAGCGCAAGGAAACCCGCCCATCCGGTGGCTCCGATCGCCGCAGCGGCGCCAATCCCACGCCCCTGCGCCAGGTGGCGAACAAGGTGGTGCATGCCGATCAGGTGAACAGCGAAGCTCCTGATCCCCGCTGGGCCGGTGAACTGGCCAAGCTCAAGCAGCTCCTCGACAACCAGAAGGCCACCGTCTGAGCCAGGTCTCTGCCCAGATCTGGTCCTGGAGGGGCCACCGCATCAGTGTTCTGAGGGCGGGTGATCCAGCAGCTGCCCACCGGGTGCTGCTGGTGCATGGCTTTGGCGCCTCCAGCGGCCACTGGCGCCACACCATGCCTGCCCTGGCTGGTGATGCCGAGGTGCTGGCCGTGGATCTGCTGGGTTTCGGGGCCAGCGACAAGCCCCCGTCCTGTCTGCCGGGGGAGACCCCCAGGGCAGGCTCCGTACGCTACGGCTTCGACCTCTGGGCTGAGCTCGTGGCCGATCTGGCCAGGGCCTTCAACCCTCCAGGCCTGCAGAGCCTCCATCTGGTAGGCAACTCCATCGGCGGCATGGTGGCCCTCACCGCCGCCCGCCTGCTGCGCCAGCGCCGGCAGCCGCCATGCCAGGTGGTGCTGATCGACTGCGCCCAGCGCACCCTCGACGACAAGCGCCTGGCCGAGCAACCCGCCCTGGCCCGGGCCGGCAGGCCCGCCCTCAAACAACTGGTGCGCCAGCGCTGGCTGCTGGCTCCCCTGTTCCGGGTGCTGGCCCAGCCGCAGTTCATCCGCCGGGTGCTGGCCCAGGCCTATCCCACGGGCGCCCATGTGGATGAGGAGCTGGTGAGTCTGCTGCACCGCCCCAGCACCGACCCCGGGGCCATCGAGAGCTTCCGGGGCTTCGTGAACCTGTTCGACGACCATCTGGCCCCCCAGCTGCTCGCCGAGCTGAGTGAGCCCCTGGACGACGGGCTGGGCCCGGTGCCGGTGCGGCTGCTCTGGGGCGAACGGGACCCCTGGGAGGATCCCGCAGAGGCCCGGGCCTGGGCCGGCCTGTATGGCTGCGTGGCCGAGCTGGTGGTGCTCCCCGACGTGGGCCATTGCCCCCATGACGAGGCTCCGGACCTGGTGAATCCGATCCTGCGACGCTGGATCCTGGGTTCGGCCCCCTGAGGGGTCGGGGGTGTGGGGGCGGTGCCCCGATGCCACCGTCAGCGGGCCTGGGACACCATGTAGGAGAAGGGCAGATCGAGCAATTTGCCGGCACGGGGCACGTAGGCCCGCTTGCTGAACACGTCGTAGTTGTGCTGCTCGATCACATCGAGAATGCCGCGGTAGAGCCGCAGCGAAGCCCACACCGGCCAGCGGGCATCGGGGGCAAGCCAACGCACGCCAGCCTCGGAGCGGGCGAACCAGGCCCGGGCCCGCTCCAGCTGGAAGCGCATCAGGGCCCGCCAGTTGTCATTGAGCACGCCATCGAGCAACTCCTGCTCGCTGTATCCGAACTGCTTGATTTCATCGAGAGGGAGATAGATGCGCCCCCTCCCGCGATCTTCCCCCACATCCCGCAGGATGTTGGTGAGCTGGTTGGCAATGCCCAGGGCCACGGCCGCGTCCGAAGTGTCCGGGCGTTCGCTCCAGGGGGCGGAGGTGTAGGCCGGATCCACCCCCATCACCTCCTGCGTCATCAGCCCCACCGTGCCGGCCACCCGATAGCAATAGAGCTCAAGATCGGCAAAGGTGGCGTAGCGATGACATGCCAGATCCATGCGCATCCCCTCGATCATGTCCAGATAGGGCTGGATCGGCTGGGGATAGCGGTTGAGGGTGTCGCGCATGGCCAGATCCAGGCCATCGCGCACCTGCCCTTCGAACAGGTCGCGGGTGCGCAGCTCCCAGGAATCCAGCCGCTGGGCCAGCTCAGCCACCGGGCGGCATTGGGCCTCTGGGCTGTCCATCAGTTCGTCGGTGCGCCGGCACCACACGTAGATCGCCCAGATGGCCCGACGCTTGGCCGGCGGCATCAGCAGGGTGCCCAGGTAGAACGTCTTGGCCCACTCGGCCGTCTCCTGCCGGCAGGCCTCGAACGCCTCCTCCAGGGAGGGCAGGGCTGAAGCCCCTGCCGTCTGCTCCGCCAGCCCCTCAGCACCGCTCAAAACACGGCCACTCAAACCGCAGCCAGATTGCCAGCAGCAGCAGCCGCCAGACCTGGGGCCGACCTGGAGATGGCCTCGGCACACTGCTTGCCACTGAGCACTGCTCCCTCCATGGAGGCAAGGTAGCGCTGCATGGTGTAGCAGCCGGCCAGGAAGAAGTTGGCGATCGGGCTGGCCTGGTCGGGACGCAGCTGCTGACAGCCGGGCACGGTCTTGTAGACCGACTGGGGCGTCTTCACCACGATCGCCTTGCGCAGCTGGGCCTGGTCGTCGCCCGTGAAGTGCATCGGAAACAGGCGCTTCAGTTCCTCCATCGTGGCGGCCACGATGTCGTCGTCGGAGCGGCCGATCCAGTGTTTCGCCGGAGCGAACACCAGCTCCAGCATCGAGCGCTCGGGATCCTCGTATTCCCGACAGGTGTTGCTCATGTCGGCATACACGCTGAGCAGCGGGCTTCGGCTGAACAGCAGGTGGTCGATCTCGGTGAGCTTGCGGTCGAACCAGAGGTGGATGTTGATCACCGGCACGCCGTTGAGGCCATCGAGCTTCTGGAAATAGGGAATGTCCTTCCAGGGCCCTGGGATCAGCTTCTTGAAGGGATCCACCGGCATGGCGCTCACGTAGGCATCGGCGGTGAGGGTGTAGCCCTCCTGGCCCTTGATGCCGCCGATCCGGAACCCGCTCACCGTGCCATCGGAATGGAGCTGGATCTCCCGCAGGGGAGCGTTGAGGTGGACTTCGCCGCCGCGCTCGGTGACGTAGTCGACGATCGGCTGGCAGAGCCGCTGGGGTGGATTGCCATCGAGGAAGGCCATCTTCGAGCCGTCGCTCTCCTGCAGGAAGCGGTTGAGGGCGGTGAGCACCACCGTGCTGGAGATCTCGTCGGGATCGATGAAATTCAGCGCCTTGGCCATGGCGATGAACACCTCATCATTCACCCGCTCGGGAATGTTGTGCAGCCGCAGCCATTCGGTCCAGGAATACTGATCGCATTCCTCGACGTACTGCTGGCCGCGCAGCATCGCCGGCACCAGACCGATGCCGAAGGCGATCTTCTCCGGCCAGGTGAGCAGGTCGTTGTTGCCGAGGATCGCCGCCACGCCGTTGAAGGGTGCGGGAATATCGGGGAAGTCGAAGCGGCTGTAGGTGCCGGGGGTCTCCTTCTGGTTGAAGATCATCGCGTGACTCTTCCACTGCAACCTGTCCTCGATGTCCAGCTCCTTGAACAGCTGGCGCATGTTGCGATACGCCCCGAAAAAGATGTGCAGGCCGGTCTCGTACCAGTCGCCGTCCTCGTCCTGCCAGGCAGCCACCTTGCCGCCCAGCACGTCCCGGGCCTCCACCACGATCGGGGTGTGGCCGGCGTCGCAGAGGTACTTGGCACAGGCCAGACCAGCCAGCCCAGCACCAGCAATGGCGACGCGCATACCCAAGACAGGAACCAGCGGCAACCATAGGGTGGGCGCCGTCAGCACGGGGCAGGGCGACGGTCCTGGCCAGGGCCCGGGAGTGGCGGCCGAACCTTGGCCCCTGAGATCCCTACCTAAAGTTGGTGTTCCGGGTGTTTTCCAAGCCATGGCCGACCAGCTGCTCAAATCCACCACCCGTCACGTGCGGCTGTTCACCGCCCGGGTGGAGGACGGCAACCTGATTCCGGACCCGGCCCAGCTCACCCTTGATCTCGATCCGGACAACGAGTTCCAGTGGGATGGGCCCGTGCTGGAGAAGGTGCAGCAGCGCTTCCGGCAGCTGGTGGAGGCCCATGCAGGTGCCGACCTGAGCGAGTACAACCTGCGCCGCATCGGTTCGGAACTGGAGGGAACCATCCGCCAGCTGCTGCAGGCCGGCGAGCTGCGTTACAACCCGGATTGCCGGGTGCTCAACTATTCGATGGGTCTGCCCCGCACCCCTGAAGCCCGATGACCCGCTCCCCCCGCAGCCGCTACGACGAAGACCGCTACACCCCGGACGACCGCTACGCCGAGCGCTACGGGCGTGGATCCGGCCGGCCGCCCCGACAGCAGGCAGGGCCCGGCGGACCCGGGGGGGCTGGAGGCGGCCAGGGCGGGCCACCGGTGCAGTTCAACCTGGGCACCCTGGCCGTGCTCGCCGGGGTGCTGGTGGTGGGGATCGGCATCGGCACCGGCATCGCCAGCACCACCCAGGGCAACCAGGGCAACATCGCCAGCTCCCAGCAGCTGGACATGGCGGTGCCTGATCCGGAGTTCTGCCGCCAGTGGGGCGCCAGTGCCTTCGTGATGGACGTGGAGATCTACACCACGATGAACCCGAGCACCAGCTTCGTGACCCAGCCGATCCTGCGGCCGGGCTGTGTGATCCGCCGGGAGAACTGGAGCGTGCTCCAGAAGGAGGGTGCCGTCACCGCCGAGCAGATGCGCCAGTGCAAGCAGCGGATGAACACCTTTGCCTACGTGGGCTCGGTGAAGGACAAGCCGGTGGTGCGTTGCGTGTACCAGGCCGACATCCGCGACAACCAGTTCGTGACCCGGGGCGTGGCCGACGACAGCGTGGGCGTGACTCCGGAAGCCGATCAGTTCTGAAGGGAGCGCTCAGGTCTGCACGGCCGCCACGGCATCGGCGCTGGCCTGCGATTGCAGCGGCCGGCGCAGGGGGCTGTCGGCGCTGGCGAACACCGGCAATACCTCCCGGCGGAAGGCGTCTGCGGCCCGGGAGCAGTAGCGGGCCGGGTGGGTGATCAGCTTGAGCTGGCGGCGCACCAGCAGGTCGGCCACCTGGGGGCGGTGCAGCGTTCCGGCGGAGAGCTCCCTCTCGATCGACACCACCGGCAGAAAGGCCGCTCCCAGGCCGCTCTGCACAGCATTCTTGATCGCCTCGAAGGAGTTGAGTTCCATCTCGCTCTTCAGCCGGGCCACATCCAGGCCGGAGCGCGCCAGCAGCTGATCCACCATCTTGCGGGTGGTGGACTGGGCATCGAGGCACACGAAACCGAGCCGGTAGAGGTCGTCCTTGGTGAGCTCGGCCAGCCGGGCCATGGGGTGCTTGATCGGCAGCACCAGGGCCAGTTCATCGCTGGCGTAGGGCACCACCTGCAGCAGTTCGTTGAGCTCTGTGGGCAGCTCGCCGCCGATGATCGCCAGGTCCACCTGGCCATTGGCCACGCTCCAGCCGGTGCGGCGGGTGCTGTGCACCTGCAGCTGCACGGCCACATCCGGGTATTTCTGCCGGAACAGGCCGATCATTCGCGGCATCAGGTAGGTGCCTGTGGTCTGACTGGCGCCCACGATCAGGGAGCCGCCGCGCAGATTGTGCAGATCCTCCAGGGCGCGGCAGGCCTCCTGGCACTGGCTGAGGATGCGGTCGCAGTAGCTGAGCAGCAGGTGACCGGCCTCGGTGAGCTGGGCCTTGCGGCCGCCCCGGTCGAACAGCGACACGCTCAGCTGCTTCTCCAGGTTCTGGATCTGCAGGCTCACCGCCGGCTGGGTGACGTACAGGCTGTCGGCGGCCTTCTTGAAGCTGCCCTCGCTGGCGATGGCGCGCAGGATGCGCAGCTGGTCGAGGGTGAAGGGCAGATCTGCCATAGGTCGACCCCGGGCCCGAAGTCCGGAACTGCCAGCGGATCGGAACTCTAGGGGGGACATCGGGTCGCCAGAATCGTTCTCTTCACAACGTTCCATCCTGCCCTTGAGCTCCGGTTCCGCCCTGGCCCCCGGCACGCACCACAGCAGCTGGGTGATGCTGGGCCTGCTGCTGGCCTTCGCCATACTCCACAGCGGCGGCGCCTCGCTGCGCGTGTGGGGGGTGGAACGGATCGGCGAGCGGGCCTGGCGCCTGCTGTTCGCCGCCCTGAGCATCCCCTCGGCCGTGGTGGTGATCGGCTATTTCCTGGCGCACCGCTACGACGGGGTGCGGCTCTGGAACCTGCAGGACCAGCCCTGGATCGTGCCTGTTGTGTGGGTGGGCACCGCCATCAGCTTCCTGTTTCTCTACCCGGCCACCTACAACCTGCTGGAGATCCCTGCGGTGCTCAAGCCCCAGGTGCGCCTTTACGCCACCGGCATCATCCGCATCAGCCGCCACCCCCAGGCCGTCGGCCAGATCCTCTGGTGCGCCACCCACCTGCTCTGGATCGGCAGCAGCTTCATGGTGGCCACCTGCGCCGGCCTGGTCGCCCACCACCTGTTCGCGGTGTGGAACGGCGACCGCCGTCTGGCCAACCGCTTCGGGCCGGCCTTCGAAGAACTGAGGGCCAGCACCTCGGTGATCCCTTTCCGGGCCGTACGCGATGGCCGCCAGAGGCTGGTGCTGACGGAGTTCCTCAGGCCAGCCCAGCTGGGCATCGCCATTGCCGTGGGCGTGTTCTGGTGGGCGCACCGCTTCATCGGGTTGGGGGCGGTGAGCTTCACCCGCACAGGCCTGGCCCACTGGCTGGGCTGAGATCCCCAGGCGTCCTGCCTACACTCGGCGGCAGCCAGCCCACCGGGAGTCAAGCCGGATGCCCTCAGCCGCCGAACTCGCCTGGTTGATCCCAGTGTTGCCCCTGGCCGGGGCCTGCCTGGTGGGCCTGGGCCTGATCAGTTTCAACCGCACGATCAACCGACTGCGAAAACCCGTGGCCTGGTTGCTGATCAGCTGTGTTGGGGCAGCCGCCGTACTCAGCTACGCGATCCTGGCCCAGCAGCTGGCTGGCGCCGGCCCCACCGAGGTGCTGTTCAACTGGGCCAGCGCCGGCACGTTCAACCTGCAGATGGGCTTCCGGGTGGATGCCCTGGCGGCGGTGATGCTGGCGCTGGTGACCACCATCGCGGTGCTGGTGATGGTGTACTCCGACGGCTACATGGCCCACGACAAGGGCTACGTGCGCTTTTTCACCTACCTGGCCCTGTTCAGCAGCTCGATGCTGGGCCTGGTGATCAGCCCCAACCTGCTCGAGATCTATGTGTTCTGGGAGCTGGTGGGCATGTGCTCCTACCTGCTGGTGGGCTTCTGGTATGACCGCGACGGCGCCGCCAACGCCGCCCAGAAGGCCTTCGTGACCAATCGGGTGGGGGACTTCGGCCTGCTGCTGGGCATTCTCGGCCTGTTCTGGGCCACCGGCAGCTTCGGCTTTGAGGAGATCGGCGCCGGCCTGCAGCAGGCCGTGGCCGGCGGCAGCCTCAGCAACGGCGTGGCCGTGATCCTCTGCCTGCTGGTGTTCATGGGCCCGATGGCCAAGTCGGCCCAGTTCCCCCTGCACGTGTGGCTGCCCGACGCCATGGAGGGCCCCACGCCGATCTCGGCCCTGATTCATGCGGCCACGATGGTGGCGGCCGGGGTGTTCCTGGTGGCCCGACTGCAGCCGGTGTACGAGGCCTTTCCAGCCGTGCAGCTCACGATCGCCGTGGTCGGCACGATCACCCTGTTCCTGGGGGCCACGATCGCCCTCACCCAGCAGGACCTCAAGAAGGGTCTGGCCTACAGCACCGTGAGCCAGCTGGGCTACATGATGCTGGCCATGGGCTGCGGCGCCCCGGTGGCCGGCATGTTCCACCTGGTGACCCACGCCTTCTTCAAGGCCATGCTCTTCCTGGGCTCAGGCTCAGTGATCCACGCCATGGAGGAGGTGGTGGGCCACGAGCCCGTGCTCGCCCAGGACATGCGCCTTATGGGCGGACTGCGCCGGTACATGCCGATCACCTCCGCCACCTTCTTCATCGGCTGCGTGGCGATCGCCGGCATCCCGCCCCTGGCGGGCTTCTGGAGCAAGGACGAGATCCTCGGCCAGGCCTTCAACACCTATCCGTTGCTGTGGGCGATGGGCTTCATCACTGCCGGGATGACGGCCTTCTACATGTTCCGGCTCTACTTCCTCACCTTTGAGGGCACGTTCCGCGGCAACGACAAGGCGATGGCCGGCCAGCTGCTGGCGGCCGCCGGCAAGGGCAGCGGCGACCACGACGACGGCCACGGCCACGCCCATGCCGACCATCCCCATGAGTCGGGCTGGCAGATGGCCATGCCCCTGGCCGTGCTGGCGGTGCCCTCGGTGCTGATTGGCCTGCTGGGCACCCCCTGGCACAGCCGCTTCGCCGCCCTGCTCGACCCCCATGAGGCTGCCGAGATGGCGGAACACTTCAGCTGGAGCGAATTTCTGCCCTTGGCGGGCGCTTCAGTAGCCATCTCCGTGGCCGGAATCACCGTGGCGGTGCTGGCCTACGCCCTGCACAAGCTCGACATGGCCGCCCTGTTCGCCAACCGCTTCCCGGCGATCAACGCCTTCCTGGCCAACAAGTGGTACCTCGATGCCATCAACGACAAGCTGTTCGTGCAGGGCAGCCGCAAGCTGGCCCGCTCGGTGCTGGAGGTGGATTCCAAGGTGGTGGACGGGGTGGTGAACCTCACCGGCCTGATGACCCTCGGCAGCGGTGAGGGCCTCAAATACTTCGAAACCGGCCGGGCCCAGTTCTATGCCCTGATCGTGTTCGGCGGTGTGATCGCCCTCGTCGTGCTGTTCGGCGCGCTGGGCTGAGCGGACGGCCGCTGCGGGCGCTGCGCGCCCAATGCGGCCTCGCGCTCAGCCCGGCGCGCCGAACACCGGGCGGTGGTAAGGCACTCCTGACCGCGCCCGCCCCGCCTGGGGCACTACGGACTGTGTGACTCCCCCCACCTGGCCTGGGGCAGATCGGCAGGTATTTCTACACTCCAGCCATTGGACTGCCTGCATTCGTGGCCTTTCCCTGGCTGAGCGCCTCGATCCTGTTTCCGATCGGGGCCGCACTGCTGATCCCGTTCGTGCCCGACAAGGGCGACGGGCGCCAGGTGCGCTGGTTCGCTCTGGGCATCGCGCTCACCACCTTCCTGCTCACGGTGGGTGGCTACCTGAACGGCTATGACCCGGCCGTGGAGGGGCTCCAGCTGGTGGAGCGGGTGGAGTGGCTGCCGAACCTGGGACTGGCCTGGTCGGTGGGAGCGGATGGCCTCTCGATGCCGCTGATCCTGCTCACCAGCTTCATCACGGCGCTGGCGGCGCTGGCGGCCTGGCCGGTGAGCTTCAAGCCCAAGCTCTTCTACTTCCTGTTGCTGGCCATGGACGGCGGCCAGATCGCCGTGTTCGCCGTGCAGGACATGCTGCTGTTCTTCCTGGCCTGGGAGCTGGAGCTGATCCCGGTGTACCTGCTGCTGGCCATCTGGGGTGGCAAGAAGCGTCAGTACGCCGCCACCAAGTTCATCCTCTACACAGCCGGCAGCTCACTGTTCATCCTGATCGTGGGCCTGGCCATGGCTTTCTTCGGCGGTACTACGAGCTTTGAGTACTCGGTTCTGATGGCCAAGGACTTCCCCGTGAAGTTCCAGCTGCTCTGCTATGCGGGCTTGTTGATTGCCTTCGGCGTGAAGCTGCCGATCGTGCCCCTGCACACCTGGCTGCCGGATGCCCACGGCGAGGCCACCGCGCCGGTGCACATGCTGCTGGCCGGCATCCTGCTGAAGATGGGCGGCTATGCCCTGCTGCGCTTCAACGTGCAGCTCCTGCCGGCGGCCCACGCCCAGTTCGCACCGCTGCTGGTGGTGCTGGGGGTGGTGAACATCATCTACGCCGCCCTCACCTCCTTTGCCCAGCGCAACCTCAAGCGCAAGATCGCGTACAGCTCGATCAGCCACATGGGCTTTGTGCTGATCGGGATCGGCAGCCTCAGCGCCCTGGCCACCAGCGGCGCCATGCTGCAGATGATCAGCCACGGGCTGATCGGCGCCAGCCTGTTCTTCCTGGTGGGCGCCACCTACGACCGCACCCACACCCTGCAGCTCGATGAGATGGGTGGCGTGGGCCAGAAGATGCGCAAGATGTTCGCCCTCTGGACGATCTGTTCGCTGGCCTCCCTGGCCCTGCCGGGCATGAGCGGCTTCGTGAGCGAGCTGATGGTGTTCGTGGGCTTTGCCACCAGTGAGGCCTACACCCTCAGCTTCCGGGTGGTGATCGCGATCCTGGCGGCCGTTGGGGTGATTCTCACGCCGATCTACCTGCTCTCGATGCTGCGGGAGATCTTCTTCGGCAAAGAGAACCGCGAACTGGCCTCCCACACCCACCTGGTGGACGCGGAGCCCCGGGAGATCTACGTGATCAGCTGCCTGCTGGTGCCGATCATCGGCATCGGTCTCTACCCGCGAATCATGACTGACACCTACCGGGCTTCGATCGAGGCCCTGGTTCAGCGGGAGATCACCGCCATGGGCCGGGTGATCCCCACGCCGGGCAGCAACCTCATCCGCCAGACCATGCTCCAGGCCCCAGCCCTGCCGGGCTGAGCCAACCGATCTACGCTCTGGAGCGCAGCGTTCAGCGGCCCTGAAGGATGAAACAGATCAACTTCCTGCTGATCTTCAGTTTCGGTCTGGCCATGGTGATGTTCACCCTGGAGAACACCGCACCCACCACCGTGCGCTTCCTGCCGGGCCTGCAGGCCACCCTCCCCCTGGCGGCCCTGCTGCTGGTGGTGGGGGGCATCGGTGCCACCGCCGCCTGGGTGTTCGCGGTGTGGACCGGCGTGGTGAAAAAGGTGGAAACCCTCCAGGACCACGGCGCCATCGAGGCCCAGCAGGTGCGCATCCAGGAGCTGGAGAGCGACCTGCAGCGCTACCGGGCCACGGTGGATGCCCAGCTGGGTCTGCTGCCGGCGGCGGGCCAGAGTTCCGCCGAGGCCAGCTGAACAGAGGCTTCGTCTGCCAGCCTGGTCCGGGCCAGCGGGGACCGTTAACTTGGCGGGGAGCCCCCGCAGTGTTTGCATCCCTTGACCCAAGGAGGCGCCAGGCTCGCCATCCGGCTTCTCCAGGACGCCGCCGAACGGGGTGATCTCGATCCCTGGGATGTGGATGTGATCGCCGTGGTGGATGGCTTTCTCGACCAGCTCCACCAGAGGATCACGGTGCCCCGGCTGGCGGCGGCAGTGGGCGGCAGCTACGAACAGGATCTGGCCGAAACCAGTGAGGCCTTTCTGGCGGCGTCCGTCCTGGTGAGCCTGAAGGCGGAACTGCTGGAGGCCAGCACGCTGCCCCCTGAGCCCCTGCTGGAGCACCCCTTTGACCCCGATGCTGACGGGGATGGGGATGGCTGGGCAGCCGATGCGGCCCAGGTCCTGCCGCGCCGGCCGGAACGCCACCTCTGGCGCAGGCCCGTGGCGCCCCCGCCCCTGCAGCGACCGGTGACCCTGGGGGAACTGATCCAGCAACTCGAAGACATCGCCGAGCGGCTGGAACGGGACGGACCCCAGGGTCACAGGCGCCAACGGCCCCGCCGCTTCAGTGAGCGGGCGGCCATGGAACAGGTGGCCAACCTGGCCCATCGGGAGAAGCTGCCCGAAACCACCGCCGCCCTCTGCGGCTTTCTGCGCCAGTGGCCGGCGGCGGAACGCTGGGTGTCCTTTGAGACCTTGGTGGAGGCTTGGAGCGACGCGGTGAGCGGCCGTGGGGCCGGCGCGGATCTGGACAGCGACCGGGTGGGGGTGTTCTGGGCGCTGCTGTTCCTCTGTCACCAGGGCCGATTGGAACTGGAGCAGGAGGGCGGCCTGTTCGGCCCGCTGCAGCTGCGCGCCCTGGCGGATCCCCAGAGCGAGAGCGCCATCCCGGGCGACGGGACCGAGCTGGCGCCCCTGGGGATGGCCCGAAGGGCAGCTGAAGGGCCGGCCGCCGAACGGCTTGCGGCCTGAAAAGGCGCCTAAGCTGTCATCTCCGATCGACGTGAGATAACGCCGATGAAGGCGATGATCCTGGCGGCCGGCAAGGGCACACGGGTGCGGCCGATCACGCACACCATCCCCAAGCCGATGATCCCCATCCTGCAGAAGCCGGTGATGGAGTTCTTGCTGGAACTGCTGCGCGAGCACGGCTTCACCGAGGTGATGGTGAATGTGTCCCACCTGGCGGAGGAAATCGAGAACTACTTTCGCGATGGCCAGCGCTTCGGCGTGGAGATCGCCTACAGCTTTGAAGGCCGGATTGAAGACGGCGAACTGATCGGCGATGCCCTTGGATCCGCCGGCGGCCTGAAGAAGATCCAGAACTTCCAGCGCTTCTTTGACGACACCTTCGTGGTGCTCTGCGGCGATGCCTTGATTGACCTTAATCTCAGCGAGGCCGTGCGCCGCCACCGCGAAAAGGGCGCCCTCGCCAGCCTGATCACCAAGCGGGTGCCGATGGAGCAGGTGAGTAGCTATGGCGTGGTGGTGACCGATGACGACGGGCGGGTGCGTTCCTTCCAGGAAAAGCCCGATGTGGCGGACGCCGCAAGTGACATGATCAACACCGGCATCTACATCTTCGAGCCCGAAGTTCTCGACTATGTGCCCAGCGGGGTGCCGTTTGATATCGGCTCCGACCTGTTCCCCAAACTGGTGGAATCAGGAGCACATTTCTATGCCCTGCCGATGGAATTCGAATGGGTTGATATCGGCAAGGTTCCCGACTACTGGCAAGCCATTCGCAGTGTGCTGCAGGGCCAGGTGCGCCAGGTTCAGATACCGGGCAAGCAGGTTCACCCCGGGGTTTATACCGGCCTGAACGTGGCGGCCAACTGGGACAAAATCAACGTACAAGGCCCTGTGTATGTGGGCGGAATGACCCGCATTGAGGATGGCGCCACGATCATCGGCCCCGCCATGATCGGCCCAAGTTGCCACATCTGTGAAAACGCAACCATCGACAATTCCATCATCTTCGATTACTCCCGTATCGGCCCTGGCGTGCGCCTGGTGGAGAAACTCGTGTTCGGCCGCTACTGCGTTGACCGCAACGGCGACCACTTCGACCTGCAGGAAGCGGCGCTCGACTGGCTGATCACCGATGCCCGCCGCCAGGATGTGGTGGAGCCCTCTCCCCAGCAGAAGGCCCTCGCAGAACTGCTGGGCAGCGATCTGGTGCTCAGCCAGTCGGCCTGAGGACCACGCCCGGGCTGCCGACCTCTTCCAGGGCACCGGCAGCCCGCAACGGCGACAATCCAGCCAGCTCCAGGATCCGTGGGATGCGTTCCTCGGCCTTGATCGCCATCAGATGCACCCCCTGGGCAATGCCCACGTACTGGGTCACCTGCTCAGCGGCAATGCGCACCCCCTCGGCGGCCGGGTCAGCCGCAGACGCCAACCGATCGATCAGTCCCTGGTGAATGTTGGCCCCGGGCACCACCCGGTTGATGAACTCCGCATTGCGCGCTGACTTCAGCAGAAACACCCCCGCCAGCACCGGCATTCCGAGGGGGCCTGCGATCTCGTCGATGAACCGACGCAGGGCATCGCCATCGGTGACCATCTGGGTCTGAATGAAGCGGGCACCGGCAGCCTGCTTGCGCCGCAGCCGGGATCGCAGACCACTCCAGCTGGGGGACTGGGGGTCGGCCGCCGCACCGGCGAAGAAGGCGGTGCCCCCATCGGGCAGGTGGCCCTTCACCGGATCCCGGCCCTGATTGAGGCTCTCCACCAACTGCAGCAGTCGCACCGACTCCAGCTCGTTCACGGGCCGGGCCCCGGGCTGATCCCCAGCCCGCACCGGGTCACCGGTGAGGCAGAGCAGATTGCGCAGGCCGAGGGCATGGGCCCCGAGCAGTTCAGCCTGCAGGGCGATGCGGTTGCGATCCCGACAGGTGAGCTGCAGCACCGGCTCAAAGCCCTGATCCAGCAGCAGCTTGCACATCGCCAGGCTGCTCATGCGCATCACGGCCCGGCTGCCGTCGGTGACGTTGATGGCATGCACCCAGCCCCTCAGACAGGCGGCCGCTTCCAGCGTGCGGGTGGGATCCCCACCCCTGGGCGGGGTGACTTCCGCCGTGATGGCGGTGTGACCACTGGTGAGCGCCTGATGAAGCAGCAAGCCATCTCCGCTGGGCTGCCCCATCATGCCCGGGGCCCGTCTGCCTAGAGTGATGTGAGGTAGCAGGTGTACCCAGTGCCCTGCACCTGAACCGCTCTGCTCTCCCATTGTCGCGCCGTGGTCATCCGCAGAGGGGAACTCCAACAAGGGGATCAGGGGATGGGCACAGGCATGAGTCCTGAGCGGGATCTTTCCGAACGGGAGCTGGAGATCATCGAACTGGTGGCCCAGGGACTCACCAACCAGGAAATCGCTGGATCGCTCACGATCAGCAAGCGCACCGTGGACAACCACGTGAGCAACATCTTCACCAAAACGGGCGCCAAGAACAGGGTTGCACTGCTGAACTGGGCCATGGATCACGGCAAGATCTGCCGGGATGGCTTCAACTGCTGTGCGCTGGACGATACCGGCCAGGCAACTTCAAGCCACGGCGGGGAAGCACAGCGCTTCAGTTGAACTGGCTGAGCCGGCTGGGCTGACGGCCTCGCCTGAGCTGGTGGCCTCGGCGGTGCGGGAAACCAGAGCTGTGATGGAACAGCGGAGGAGGTCAAGCCCGAACAGCTCCGCATAGGCCACACAGTCGGCATGGTCGCGACCGGCGAAGCGCAGCACGCCTTGACAGTCATAGATCCCGGTGGAGCTGGGACAGGGAGCGATAGCGGGGAGACCGGCCAAGGACGGAGCAGAGAATCTGCGGAAAGATTTCCGAATTGAGCCTAGATCCTGAAGGGCCCTCTGGCCAGCGTTGCTCCAGGTCTTACGCCAGGGGGCCAAGGGCCTGGAGCAGCGGCTGCCGCTGGTCGGCCGCCCAGTCGCTGAAGGGCATCCGGGCCAGGGCCGCGTTGCTGAGCTCATGGCGGCCGGTGAGCTCAAGGCCACACCAGCTGGGCAGCTCCAGATCCTGCTGCGCGTGCTCCAGCTCCACTTCCGCCACCACCAGCGGCTGGTTGGCCCCATCGAACACATCCACCACCCAGTGGCCGCCCTTGAGGCTCAGGCCGTGGCGCCGCTTGCTCACCTGCTGGGCGGTGAGGGCCAGCATGGCCTGGGCATCCGCGAGGGGGATCGGGTACTCAAATTCCTGGCGCACCAACCCGTCCACGCCACCCTGGGCCTGGGGGGGCGGCGCCTTGAGGGTGAGCCAGGCGGCAGGGGGCTGGGGAGGGCCGCTGCTGATGCGCACCCGCAGGGTGAGGGCATCACCGCCCTGGCTGAGGTAACCCTGCTGCAACTGGCGCTGCCAGGCCACATGGCAGCTCCAGGCCGGGCTGACCACCAGAAAGCGCCGTTCAATCTCCAGGGCCATCACCGGGCGCGCGCAGTAACCAGCAGAGTCTCAATTGTGGGATGGCTCCGCCGCCACCAGGCTGCCGGCCCAGTGCAGCTTGTGGGTAAGCGTGCGGTAGTAGGAGGGGCACTGTTCCAGGGTCACCAGCAGGGCGGCATGGCTGCTGCGTTGCAGGAGCGCCCGGTCGCCGGGTTCCAGGGTGGTGGCCTGCACGCCGTCCTGCCAGAGCTTCACCCGCCGGCTCGATTCACCCAGGGGCCAGAGGCTGAGCTGGGCCCGGGGGGGCACCACCACGGCGCGGCTGGAGAGGCTCATCGGACAGATGGGATTGACCACAATCCCCTCCAGGCCTGGATGCAGGATCGGCCCCCCCGCAGCCATCGCATAGCCGGTGGAGCCGGTGGGGGTGGCCACGATCAGGCCATCCCCGCGGTACTGGTCCACCACCTCGCCGTCGATCTCCAGCTCCAGCACGCAGGTGGAGGAGATCTCATCGAGGCCAGACCGGAAATAGAAGTCGTTGAGGGCCAGGTAGGCCGGGCTGCCCTCATCCACCCCATCGCCACGGTCGATACGGGCCTCCAGCATCATCCGGCGCTCCAGGGCATAGCGGTCGTGCTGCAGGCGCTGCCAGAGGCTTTCCTCTCCCTCGCCCGCCAGTTTCAACAGGCCGCGCTCGTGGGTGAGAAAGCCGAGGTGGCCCCCCACGTTGAAGCTGAGGATCGGCACCTCCAGTGGCGCCAGGTGGCGGGCAGCCCCGAGCACCGTGCCGTCCCCGCCCAGCACCAGGGCCAGGTCGGGCAGGTGCTCCTCACTGGCCAGCAGGCCGGGGTAGGGGTCGCGGGCCAGTCCACTGATCGCGGTCAACACGCTGACGCCCTGCTCACGGAGATCGGCCGCGCAGCGCCGGGCCTGGCGCTGCGCGGCCTGGCTGCCGGAGCGAGCGATCAGCCAGACCCGCTCCAGTCGCATCGCGGATTACCAGCGCAGCAGGTTGAAGCGCTCCATGTCCACGGTTTCGCGGTTGCGGTAGAGCGAGAGCAGGATCGCCAGGCCCACGGCCGCTTCGGCGGCAGCCACGGTGATCACGAAGATGGCGAACACCTGGCCGCGGATCAACTGGCCATCCAGATAGCTGGAGAAGGCCATCAGGTTGATGTTCACCGCGTTGAGCATCAGCTCGATACTCATCAGCACCCGCACGGCGTTGCGGCTGTTGATCAACCCCCACACCCCGGTGCAGAACAGGGAAGCGGCCAGCACCAGGTAGGCCTGCAAAGGGATGCCGCCGGAGAGGGAAAGGGTGAGGGAGTCCATGGGCAGAGGGCGCGGGGAGGGAGTTATCGCCGGGAGGCGGACGACTCGAGCAGGAGTGGGGTGCGGGCCTTCTCGATCAGGCCCTGGTCCACCGCCTCGCCGGTGCCGATGTCCGTGCTGAACACATCGCGGCGGGCCAGAACGATGGCACCGATCATGGCCATCAACAGCAGCACCGAAGCCAGTTCAAAGGGCAGCAGGTAGTCGGAGAACAGGTGTTCACCGATGCGGATGGTGGCCTCATCCCCCACCGACGGTGGACCTGGCAGGGCCCAGGGGGTGGTGAACGCCACCCGCAGCAGCAGGGCGAACAGGCCGCTGCACACCAGGCCGGACAGCACCCTGCGCAAGGCCAGCCCAGGGATGGCCGAGAGGTCCTCCCGTTTGTTCACGAGCATGATCGCGAACAGGATCAGCACGTTCACGGCGCCCACGTACACCAGCACCTGGGCGGCGGCCACAAAACTGGCGTTGAGCAGCAGATAGAGCCCCGCCACCGAGAGGAACACCCCACCGAGCAGGAAGGCTGAATACACGATGTTGGGCAGGAGCACCACCCCGAGGGCCCCGAGCACCACGGTGGCGGAGAGCACCGCGAAGCAGATCAGCTGGGTGGTGGAGGCGATTGTCATCAGGCCTTCTCCTCGGTGGGGGCCGCAGCGGGCTCGCTGGCGGCGGCAGTCTTGGCGGCTGGGGCAGGGGTGGCGGCAGGAAGGGTCGCCAGCACCTGCTCGGGCAGTCTGCCCGCCCGGGGGGCCGTCTCGGGCACCCCATGGGGATCCATCTCTCCCTTGGGCAGGTAGGCCAGCTCGCGCAGGGCGAAGACCGCCGGATCACTGGTCACGCTGGTGGGCAGGCGGCCGAGGGCCACGTTGTCGTAGTTGAGGCTGTGGCGATCGAAGGCCGACAGCTCATATTCCTCGGTCATCGACAGGCAGTTGGTGGGGCAGTACTCGACGCAGTTACCGCAGAAGATGCACACCCCGAAATCGATGGAGTAGTTGCGCAGTTCCTTCTTCTTGGTGGCCTTGTTCATCACCCAGTCCACCACCGGCAGGTTGATCGGGCACACCCGAACGCACACCTCACAGGCAATGCACTTGTCGAACTCGTAGTGGATGCGGCCGCGGTAGCGCTCCGAGGGGATCAGCTTCTCGTAGGGGTACTGGACCGTGACCGGCCTGCGGCGCAGGTGATCGAAGGTCACCGCCAGACCCTGGGTCATGTAATTCGCGGCACCCACCGCGTCGCGGGTGTAGTCGCCGACTTTCTTGAGGAACCCGAACATGGAACTGGCTCGGCAGAGAGGCGTGGAGGGCGTGGACTATGGAGAAGAGGGAAGCTGGCCCTGAGCGTCCGACCATGATGGCGGACCGTGGCAGGGGCTGGGCTCTGCGGTGCTCAACCGCCGAAGAAAGCCGGGAAAGCGAGCTTGAGGCCAGCGGTGACCAGCAGGTTCACCAGGGCGATGGGCAGCAGGAATTTCCAGCCCAGATCCAGCAGCTGGTCGATGCGCACCCGCGGGGTGGTCCAGCGCAGCAGGATCGCCAGGAACACCAGCAGGTAGGCCTTGAGCACGGTCATCACGATGCCCACCGATCCAGTGATCACCTGCACCACCGGGGCGTCGACCGGTTGCCCCAGCCAACCCGCCAGCCACTCCACCGGCAGGGGGAAACCCCATCCGCCCAGATAAAGCACGGCCACCAGCAGGGCCGAGAGCACCAGGTTGATGTAGCTGCCCAGGTAGAAGAGGGCGAACTTCATGCCCGAGTACTCGGTTTGATAACCGGCCACCAGCTCCTCCTCGGCTTCGGGGAGGTCGAAGGGCAGGCGCTCGCACTCGGCCAGGGCGCAGATCCAGAAGATCACGAAACCCACGGGCTGGCGCCAGATGTTCCAGCTGAGGATGCCCGCCCCGGTCTGCTGGTTGACGATATCAACGGTGCTGAGCGAGTTGCTCATCATCACCACCGCTAGCACGGCCAGGGCCAGGGGGATCTCGTAGGAGATCGACTGGGCCGCGGCCCGCAAGCCACCCAGCAGGGAATATTTGTTGTTGGAGGCGTAGCCGCTCATCAGCAGGCCGATGGGCTGGATGCTGCTGAGGGAGATCCACAGAAAGATCCCCACGCCCACGTTGCTGACCAGCAGGTTCTGGCCGAAGGGCACCACCAGCCAGCTGAGGATCACCGGGATCAGAACGAGCACCGGCCCCAGGGTGAACAGCAGGCCGTCGGCCCGGGCCGGGATGATGTCCTCCTTGAACACCAGCTTCAGGCCGTCGGCCATCGGCTGGAGGATGCCGAGGGCGCCTGCGTATTCGGGACCGATGCGCTGCTGCACGGCGGCGGAGATCTTGCGCTCCAGCCACACGTTCACCAGCACGCCCACCACCGCGGCCACCAGCACCAGCACCATCGGCAGGGGCAGCCAGAGCAGGTGGGCTGCCCCTGCACTCAAGCCCACCCCCTGCAGGGCCGCTTCAAAACTGGCCTGGAGATCCAGGCCGGAACCGGCGCTCGGGGCCGTGGTGCTCAGCATGACGGCAACGCAGAACAGGGGAAACTTAGCGGTCCTCCAGCGGCACCCAGTCACGCAGGGGGTAACCGGTATAGATCTGGGAGGGCCGGAAGATGCGGTTGGCCCCCAGCTGCTCCTTCCAGTGGGCCAGCCAGCCGGCCGTGCGGGCGATGGCGAAGATCGGCGTGAACAGGTCGCAGGGGATGCCCAGCTTGCGGTAAACGAGACCGGAATAGAAGTCCACGTTAGGGTAGATGCCCTTGGGACCGAGCCGGCTGGCGGCCTGCTCCTCCAGCTGGCGGGCCAGGTCGTACATCGGGTCGTGGCCGAAGCGGTCGAACAGCTCCTCGGCCAGGCGCTGCAGGATCACGGCCCGGGGATCCTTCACCTTGTATTCCCGGTGGCCGAAGCCCATGATCTTCTGGCGGTTGGCGATCGCCCGGTCGAGCCAGAGCTCCACCCGGTCCTCGCTGCCGATCTCCTCGAGCATGGTGAGCACGTCCTCATTGGCTCCGCCATGCAGGGGACCCGCCAGGGTGCCGACGGCCGAGGCCACCACGGCGTAGGGGTCGGTGAGGGTGCTGGCGGTGACGCGGGCGCTGAAGGTGCTGGCGTTGAGGCTGTGCTCGGCATGCAGGATCAGGCAGGCATCAAAGATGCGGGCGGCCAGGGGATCGGGCTCCCGCTCGGTGAGCATGTAGAGGAAATTGGCCGCATAGGGCAGGTCGTCGCGGGGCTGGATCGGATCCTGGCCCTTACGGATCAGCTGGAAGGCCGCCACCATCGTGGGGATCTTGGCCAGCAGGCGGATCACCGCTGAATAGATGTATTCAGGGTTGTCGAGGGCCCGGCGGGAATAGAAGAGCCCCAGGGAGGCGGCGCTGGCCTGCAGCGCGTCCATCGGGTGCCCCTGGGAGGGGAAGCTCTTCATCATGTCGCGGATGCGGAAGCTCACCCGCCGGTGCATCTGCACCTCCTGCTCGAATTCGCGCAGCTTGTCGGCTGAGGGCAGGTCGCCCCAGATCAGCAGGTAAGCCGTTTCCAGGAACGTGCTGCTGGCGGCGAGGCTGGCGGCGTCGTAGCCGCGGTAGGTGAGATAGCCACGCTGACCGTCGATGTCACAGATCGCCGACTGGGTGGCAGGAATTCCCTCCAGACCAGGCCGAAACAGGGGCGTTTCAGATGTGGGCGTTTCGGATGTGGACGTTTCGGATGTGGACCTTTCCGACGTGCTGGGGGTGCCACTCACGGCCATGCCGACACAGACTTCAGGCCTGAACCTAGGCCTGTCGGACCGCGCCGCGCCGTAGCGCTAGCTGCCGCCCAGCAACTGGGCAGGCCCCAGCAGCAGGCGCAGCCGGGCCTGGGGCCGGGGGCTGGAGGCAGCGATCTCCAGCAGCGCGATGCCGGCCTTCTTCAGCACCAGGGCCGCTGGCGGCGCGCCGATCAGAGCCGCGGCCAGGTCGCCCAGGTCGGGTTCATGGCCCACCAGAGCCAGGCGGTGCACCCCGGCGGGCCAGCGCAACAGGGGCCAGGGATCGCCCGCCGGCGCCAGCCCCTCCACCAGCTGGAGTTCCGGGGCAAGCCCGGCGGCCACGGCGAGTTCGGCAGTCTGCCGGGCGCGCAGCAGGGGGCTGCTGAGCAGCTGCTGGCAACGCAGATCGAGCTCCAGCAGCCGCTCCAGCACGGCGGCGGTGCGCTGGCGGCCGGCGGCCGTGAGGGCCCGCTGGGCATCGGGCCGATCGGGGGAGCGCTCCTCGGCGATGCCATGGCGCAGCAGCAGCAGTTCGCATGCAGCCATCAGCTGTCGTAGGCGATGCGGGCCCGCCAGCGCATCCCCTCGCCGTCGGGCTGCACGGCCAGGGCCACGGCCCCGACCGGCTCACTGAAATCCTGGCCGGCCATGGCCGCCAGCAGGCGCCAGCCGCTCCAGCGGCGCAGCAGGTCCTGGGCCGGCTCGCCGCTGGCCGCCCACTGCAGGGCCGCCTCCGGCAGGGCGAGGTTGTCGAGGCGCTGGACCAGGGCAGTGGGCTGCCGGCGGCCATGCTGTTGCTGCTGCTCGGCCAGGGCCTCCAGGGAGTCCGACCACCAGGCCCAGCCGCCCTGCTCGGCGCGCGCCGCCGCCAGGGTCACCGCCAGCTGTTCCCCAGTGCCGGCCCGCCGGCGCTGGGCGCCGGACGCCGCCTGCAACCGGGTCCACACCTGCACCGCCTGGCCCTCCAGCTCAAGCGGTGACGCGGCCAGACCCTGGGCCTGCAGGCGTTCGGCCAGGGCGTCCGCAGCCGGTTGATCCGGCCGGCTGCCCAGCAACCAATTCCCGCCATCCTGACGCCAGAGCACAGGTCCCTGGGCCAGGCCCAGCAGCAGGGCAGGCAGCGGGGTGTCGCCCTGGCCTGGCTGGGGTCCCAGCAGGGTCTGGAGCAGGGGCTGCCACGGCTCGGGCCAGAGGGCGGGGTCCTGGAGCAGGGCCAGCTGGGCCGCCTCCCCCTGCAGCGCCGCCAGCAGGGCCCGGCCATCGGTGGCGGCCAGGGGTGAGCGGGCCGGGTTCTGCGACGGTGCCAGGGCCGGTGCCGGAGCGGGGCTGGAGTCAAGCCAGCCATCCAGCACCAACTCCCGGCCCTGGGGCCGCAGGGCCGCGACAAGTCCCTCCCCCGGCAGGGGCAGGACAGCGCCCCCCAGCCAGGAGGGCAGGGCCTCGGGCCGGGCCACCAGCAGGGCCACGCCCCGGCCCAGCTGCTCCAGCCGTCGCTGCAGCTGGGGGTCGGCTGCCTGGTTGAGGGCGTCGATCTGGGACACGTCGAGGGCCTGCTCCAGGGCCCCGCGGCCGGAGGCCAGCAGCACCAGGTCGTCGTCGATCAGGGCCGTGGCCAGGGGCAGCGGCTGGCGGCCCAGCAGGGCGCCGCGGCCGCTGATCACGCCCATGCCCCGGTAGCTGCTGATCTGCAGCTCCGTGCCGGCCAGGCTGCGGGTCTGCCAGAAGCGTTGCAGGAAGCGGCGGGCGCCGTCGCTGTCGCGGCTGGAGAGGGCCAGCACCCAGCCCCCGGGATCGCCGCCCTGGTCGGCCAGCACCCACAGGCCGGTCTCCGGCCCGAGCCAGCCGGCCAGCTCACCGGCGTAGTCGAGGCCGGCGGCGGCAAAGGCGCCATCGCGCAGGCGGGCCAGCGCCTCGGCGGCCTGGCGGCGTTGGCGGGGTGGCGCCACCGCCCGGGCATAGGCCAGGGGCTGCTCCGCGTCACTGAGCAGATAGAAGCTGAGGGCCGCGTCGCGCGGCACGAACCGGGCCGACCGGGGTGGGGCGAGGGGTCGCTGCTGCAGCTGCAGGGGTGAGCGCTGCCACACCAGCCACCAGGCGCCGCCGGCCAGACCCAGGAGCAGCAGGGTCACGGCCAGGACCACCGCCAGGAATCGGCGGGCTTTCATGCGGCCAACGCAGGATGGCCCCATCCTGCATCGGACCTCCGCCCGTGAACACGCCCCGGACCCTCAGCGCCCCCGAGCTGCAGCGCTGGCTGGAGCAGGGCACGCCGCTCCAGCTGGTGGATGTGCGCGAGGAGCAGGAACTGCAGCTGGCCCGCCTGCCCCACCCGGTGCTTCACCTGCCCCTGAGCCGCTCGGCCGACTGGCTCAGCGACCTGCCCCGCACGCTGGAGCGCGACCAGCCGATCGTGGTGCTCTGCCACGCCGGCATTCGCAGCTGGCAGTTCGCCAGCTGGTTGATCGACCAGCAGGGCTACGACCAGGTGTGGAACCTGAGCGGCGGCATCGAGGCCTGGAGCCTGGAGGTGGATCCCGGCGTGCCGCGCTACTGAGGGCCACAGCGAGCTCCCGATCCTGGGCGAAGTGCCTACGATCCAGCTCTGTCTCGTGCCCCCCAGGTGCCGCACCCCGCCAGTCGTCACCTCTCCAGCCGCCAGCAGGAAGTGCTGCAGCTGGCGGTGCGTCATTACGTGGACACGATGGAGCCGGTGGGCAGCGACACCCTGGTGCGCCGCTTCGGCCTGCCGACCAGCCCGGCCACCGTGCGCTCGGCGATGGGTGCCCTCGAACAGCGGGGCCTGCTCACCCAGCCGCACACTTCGGCGGGCCGCATCCCCAGCCAGCAGGGGTACCGAGTGTATGTGGATGAGCTGCTGCCGGCGCCGGGGGCCGCGGCCCAGCAGCTCACCCGCGAACTCACCGGCCTGAGCCTGCAGTGGGCTGCCCTGGACGACCTGCTGCTGCATCTGAGCCGCCGGCTGGCCGACCTCACCGGTCTGCTGAGCCTGATCACCCGGCCGGTGCCCCCCCAGCCGAGGGCCAGCCTGCAGGCCCTGCGGCTGGTGGCCAGCGGCGACCGCCTGCTGGTGTTCCTGGTGGGCGACGCGGCGGCCGCCCACAGCCTCAACCTGCGTCTGCCCCTGCAGGCCCGCCACGACATCGGCGCCCTGGAGGGCTGGGTGGGCGACCAACTGCGCCAGGGCCCGATCGACTGGACGAGCCTGCCGCCCCAGCTCAGTGCCTGCGGTGCGGTGCTGCGCCAGGGACTGGCCAGCCACCAGCAGGCCCGGTTGGAGGCCAGCCAGGGCACCGTGGCCACCGGACTGGCGGGACTGCTGGCCCAGCCGGAGTTCCGGCAGACCGCCTCCCTGCGCCCGCTGGTGGAGCTGATGGAGGGCTCGCCCCAGCAGCTGCTGCAGCAGGGGGGCATCTGGATCGGCGCCGAACACCCCAACCAGGCCCTGCACCAGTGCGCCCTGGTGCAGGCCGACTACCACAGCCGTGAAGGCGGCGTGGGCCAGGTGGCCCTGGTGGGACCGATGCGGATGGCCTACGCCACGGCACGGGCCGCCGTGCAGTCGGTGGCCCAGACCCTCTCTCGCCTGTTGAGCTGATGCGGGACAGCCGTCACCCTCTGGGAGCGCGATGACCTACTGCGTGGCCTTTCTGCTGGACGCGGGCCTGGTATTCGCCTCCGATTCGCGCACCAATGCGGGGGTGGACTACATCTCCACCTACAGCAAGATGCACGTGTTCCAGCCGGCAGCCGACCGGCTGTTCGTGCTCCTGGCGGCGGGCAACCTGGCCACCACCCAGGCGGTGCTCAACAGGATCCAGCGCGACCTGCACGAGCGGGACAACACGGGCGCCGACCTTCCACCCCGGGCCACCCCCACCCTCACCTCCGCCTTCAGCCCCGAGCGGGGGAGTGGGCCCGAAACAGCCACCCTGCAGAGCACCCTGGCCGCCGACGCGCTCGCTGAAGCCCCGCCGCCAGCCACCCCTGCGGCCGCCAGAGCGGCGGCGGCCCCCGACCTGCTGAGCGCCCGCTACCTGTTCGAGGCGGCCGACTACGTGGGCCGGATCAGCGTGGCGGTGCAGGAGCAGTTCGCAACCCAGATGCGCCAGAGCGGCGGCAGCGCCCAGGCCAGTTTCATCCTCGGCGGCCAGATCCGGGGAGAGGAGCACGGCCTGTTTCTGGTCTATCCCCAGGGCAATGCGGTGAAGGCCACCCGCGACACGCCATTCCTGCAGATCGGTGAGAGCAAGTACGGCAAGCCGCCGCTGGATGTCGTGGGCCACTGCGGCCTCTCCCTGGAGGATGCTGCCCGGCTCTGCCTGATCTCCCAGGTGATCACGCGCCGCTCCAACCTCACCGTGGGCCCGCCGTTCGAGCTGGCGCTCATGCCGGCCGATCGGCTGTGCCTCTCCCGCAGGATCAAGCTCGACAAGGACGCGCCGGAAATCCGCCGCTCGATGGAAATCTGGAAAGGTTGCATGCAGGACGGCCTGCGCCGCCTGCCCCGCTTCGCCTGGGAGGAGGACCCGCTCTAGAGGGCGTCGCCGAGCCGGTCGGCCACGGTGTTGACGTCCTTGTCACCGCGGCCGGAGAGGTTCACCACCACCTCGGTGCCGGGGGCCAGGGTGGGGCAGAGTTTGTCGAGCCAGGCGAAGGCGTGGGCCGTTTCCAGGGCCGGGATGATGCCCTCCAGGCGGCAGAGCTGCTGCAGGGCATCGAGCGCCTCGGCGTCGGTGACGGCGGCGTATTCGGCGCGGCCGATGCCCTTGAGGTAGCTGTGCTCGGGGCCCACACCGGGGTAATCGAGGCCGGCGCTGATCGAGTGGGCCTCCTGCACCTGGCCCTCGGAATCCTGCAGCAGCAGGCTCATGGCGCCGTGCAGCACCCCCACGCGGCCCTCGGTGATCGTGGCGGCATGGCGGCCGCTGGCCACCCCCTCACCCGCAGCCTCCACGCCGATCAGGCGCACGCTCGTGTCTTCCACGAAGGGATGGAACAGCCCCATGGCGTTGGAGCCGCCGCCCACGCAGGCCACCAGCACGTCGGGCAGGCGGCCGAAGGCGTCCTGGCACTGCTGCCTGGCCTCGATGCCGATGCAGGCGTGGAAGTCGCGCACGAGCATCGGGTAGGGGTGGGGGCCGGCCACCGAACCGAGGATGTAGTGGGTGGTTTCAACGTTGGTCACCCAGTCGCGGATCGCCTCGCTGGTGGCGTCCTTGAGGGTGGCGGTGCCGGCGGTGACCGGCTGCACGGTGGCGCCGAGCAGGCGCATGCGGAACACGTTGAGGGCCTGGCGGCGCATGTCTTCAGCGCCCATGTAGATCACGCACTCCAGCCCGAAGCGGGCACACACGGTGGCGGTGGCCACGCCGTGCTGGCCGGCGCCGGTTTCGGCGATCACCCGCTTCTTGCCCATGCGCAGGGCCAGCAGCGCCTGGCCGAGGGCGTTGTTGATCTTGTGGGCGCCGGTGTGGTTGAGGTCTTCGCGCTTCAGCCAGATGCGCGGGCCACCCTCGGGCCGGAGGTAGAGCTCCGTGAGCCGCTCGGCCTCATACAGCGGGCTGGGCCGGCCCACGTAGGTGCGCAGCAGGTGGTGAAGCCGCTGGGTGAAGGCCGGATCGGTCCAGGCCTCGGCGGCAGCGGCCTCCAGCTCGGCCAGGGCGGGCATCAGCGTTTCGGGCACGTACTGGCCGCCGTAGGGCCCGAAGCGGCCAGCGGGATCGGGGCGCACCGCCGGGGCCAGGCTGGCGGGATCGGGGCTGGCGGCGGAGGAAACGGTGGCGGTCACCGGCGGCGGCATGCAGTGGGGGCAGCCTAGGGAGCTGGGGCAGTCGCAGCCCCACCCGGGCCACGTGCCGGCGCAGAACAGGGCGAGCAGGCGCACCGAATCCTCCCCCGGCAGGCCGGGAATGGTGTGGATGGATGGTTGGCCAGTGGATGCCGACGGGGACGCTCAACCCAGCCGCCGGAACGGGTTGCGAACCTCCACCGCGCCGTACTGGCCCCCGTCGCTCAGGTCCTCGGAGAGCAGCAGGGTGCAGCCGCTCTGCTCGGCAGCCGCCAGGATCGCCGCATCCCAATAGGAGAGGGGGTGCACGGCCCGCAGATCCAGGGCGCGCTGGAGCACCTCCCAGGTGATGGACTGCACCGTGAAGCGACCCCAGCAATCGATCAGCAAGCGGGCTTCGTCCGTGGACAGAGCCCAGGGGCGGCTCACCCGGGTGGCCTGAACGAAAAATTCCTGCAACACCTGGATGGAGAGGGTCCAGTCGTCCTCCTGCAGCAGCTGGCGGGCCAGGTCGCGCTTGGCGGCTTCGCCGGGATCGGCGCTCACCGCATAGAGGAGCACGTTGGTATCAAGGAAGCAGCCGGGAGCCATGGCACCCGGCCCTCAGGCGGAGCGGGGAGTGGCAGCACGTGCGTGCAGGTCCTGCCGATCCAGCCGCTGCGCCGCGATCACCCCACGGCCCTCGGCGTCGAGGCGTTGAAGCAGCTCGTTCTGCAGCCGTCGACGGCGCTCGGTTTCGCTGGCATCGCCGGCCAGCTCCTCCAGAAATCCCTTCACCAGCGCCGAGAGCGAGGTGTTGAGCTCCGCGGCCCGCAACCGGGCACGGCGATGCACCGTCTCGTCCACAGAAACTGTGATGTTTTTCATGGATTCACAGTAGCGAGGCTTTCGGGCGGGGTGGACATCAGCTCAGCGCCTGGGGCTGTTGGGTGTGGAGATTGATCTGGTGATCGCTGGCCGGGCCGGTGCCGGGCGGCTGAACGGTTCCCGCTGGCAGGTGTTCGGCGATCTGACACCTGCATGAAGGTTGGTGATTGGGGCTCGCAACGCCAGGAAGCGAAACGGAGGGCTTCCAGCGTTGCTACCAACCGGGTAGCCCCCGAACCCCCCACCATGCCTCCCGCCCTCCCGCTCGCCGACCAGCTGCTGGCGATGGCCAGCGGCGCCTGGGTGACGCAGATGATCCACGTGGCTGCCGAGCTGGGCCTGGCCGATGCCCTGGCGGCGGGCGAGCGCGACTGCGACGACCTGGCCGCCAGCTGCGGCGCCGACCCCGATGCCCTGTTCCGCCTGCTGCGCGGCCTGGCCAGCCTGGGGATCTTCCAGGAAACGGCACCGCGGCGCTTTGCCCTCACCCCCCTGGCGGAGCTGCTGGGCAGCGATCACCCCCAGTCGCTGCGCCAGTTCGCCCGCATGCTCGGCGCGGAGCACTACCTGAGCTGGGACGACCTGCTGCACAGTGTGCGCACGGGGGAGAACGCCTTCCGCCACCGCCACGGCTGCTCGGTGTTCGCGTGGTACGAGCGGAACCCGGAGCGGGGCGCCATCTTCGATGGGGCGATGGGCGATTTCTCGCGGCCCGAAACCGAGGCCGTGCTGGCGGCCTTCGACTTCAGCGCCATCGGCCAGCTGGTGGATGTGGGCGGCGGCCGGGGCGAGCTGCTGATGGCGGTGCTGCGGGCCACCCCCGGCCTGCGCGGCGCGGTGTTCGACCAGCCCCATGTGCTGGCACCGGTGGCGGTGCCCGCCGATCTCGATGGCCGGCTGGAGCTGGTGGGGGGCGACTTCTTCGCCAGCGCGCCCGCCGGCGCCGACGCCTACCTGCTCAAGCACATCCTCCACGACTGGCACGACGACGCCTGCCGCACGATCCTTCGCCACATCCACGAGGCCATGGCCCCCGGCGGGCGGGTGCTGATCCTGGAGCAGGTGATCCCGCCGGGCAACGCCCCCTTCCCGGGCAAGCTGCTCGACCTCAACATGCTGGTGATGACCGAGGGCGGCCGCGAGCGCACCCCCGGCGAGTACGCCCTGCTGCTGGAGAGCGCCGGCCTGAACCTGCGCCGGATCCACCCCACCGCCTCAGCGGTGAGCGTGGTGGAGGCGGTGGCGGGCTGAGGGGCGGGGCACTGCGCCCTTCCGGGCTGGGATTGGAGCGTGGAGTGGGCTGTCCAGCGAACTCCTCGATGGTGGCGGGCCGTTTGATCCAGTGCAGCCCGGTAAGCTATTCGCAACATTGTGCGCTGCAGACAACTAATCATGGCCAATGAGCCCGGGCCAGGGCAGGGCCCTTCGGTACGCAATTGGATCGCCCTGGGGATCCTTCTTCTGTCCGCCTTGGCGATCACGGTGCTTGCCTGTGTTGCGGTGCAAGCAGACAACAGCAACGCGCTGACGATTTTCAATACATCCCTACCTGTGTTCGCGTCCTGGGTGGGTACGGTACTGGCCTTTTATTTCGGGCGCGAGAGCTTCGAATCAGCAAATTCTCAGATGCGCCAGCTGATCAGCAAGCTCAGCCCTGAGGAGCGTGCCCAAGCGCCCATCTCAAACATCATGCGCAAACTCAATGACACGGTGCATCAAAAGTTGGAGCGCAGCGATCAGCTCTCCGAGCTCGACCTCAAGCAGCTCCGCGATCGGCTAACAACCACAGTGAGTCGTCTGCCGGTGATTGGCCCTGATCTGGCACCACGGCTCCTCATCCATGCCAGTGCCATCGACAAATATCTCGCCACCGGCGGTAAAGACAGCGATTCATTGGCGACCTTCCTCAGCTCCATGGCGAAAGAGGGCATGGGTTTCGAGGTTGGCCAGGGGTTTGTGCTCGCGGCAGCAGGCGAGACGATCGCAGCGGCGAAGGCCCGACTTGAGAGCCTGCCCATGTGCCAAGACATTTTGATTACCCAACAAGGCAAGAGCGATGAGCCGTTACTGGGCTGGGTTTCCAACATAAGACTGAGCAAATATCTACAGCCCTAAGGAGATAGGCCAACCTCGGTGAGAACTCGCATGGCTCGATGGAGAAACATTCAGACCAGGCCGCCACAGGATTATGCGGGATGGTTGCTAACTTCCTATCCGCTGGCCGTATTTCTTGTGGGGCACTGGCTATTCGACCAAATCGGCAAACCATTCGCAGACCATGTGCTGCAAGCCGCAACCTCTATCGCAAAGGGCGGGAATCCGAATGAGGTGATCGCCGACGGTCATGTGTGGGCTGCGACTGCCCATGCCTACCTAGTTTTCTCGATGTTCATGCTGATCTATTTAGGTCGTTGGCTGGGGGCGCAAGCGCGCAGGAGAACCGCGGCTGCGCATGTCTGCATCGCGGCGACCCTGATGGCAGTAGGCACAGGCTTTCTGGAGTATGTTCACATCGGCAATCGCCCGATGAATGCCATATTTCTGTTCACATATCAAAGTGTTGCTGGCAGTGAATTACTGGCAAGCATGCAGATGGTGGCCTTTATTAACCGAACGTTAATCTTAATCAATCTGCTTGGAATTATTGCACCTGCAGCGCTGATTGCCTTGGTTCCTCTATTGGTGCGCGAACCGATCAGTGGCTGGACAGAGCGGGAGCTGATCCTGCGAGTCCGGGAAACCCAGACATTGGGCCTCTTGGCATCCATCTTACTGGCCTTAGGAGTTTTGCACATGTATGCGTGGATGTCCTGGGCGCCAGAGTTACTGAATAAGCAGCAGCTGGAAACGGTGGTGGGCAGCGTGACCTTCTATTGGGGCTCGGTATTTACATTAATGCTGGCTGCTATTTATCTGCCAGCTCTGATGATGCTGCAGAAGCGATCAGAGATCGTGATGGATGCCCTACAAGTGCCCTTGATCGACCGCGCTGAGTGGCTGCGATGTCGTGGGCTGTCCCTAAAGATTTTCAACCAAGTACCCCAAGCGATAGGAATCCTTGCCCCTCTAATTGCAGCTCCGGCGGGCAGATTACTCGCCAACCTAGGTCAATTAACACCGAAATAAGATCTTTATCGAGGTCTTTCCGGCACTTGTCCAGCGCAATCAACCCTGGATGAGTGTTGTCCAATTTGGGGCTGAGCGGGACCATTGAAGGAGCGACTGGGTTTAGACATGACTACTCTGCGCGCCTTCGTGCCATGTCCGTGGCGCCGTAGCCTTCGTATCGCCCACAACTACACACACCCAATCTGCTGGCTGGACGCACCCTGGCCCTGGCCAACCAGCAGTCAGGTTCTGAACCAACGCCCTATCCCTCTCCCTGGGGAGAATCGCTCACGCCGATTCCGGACCATGGCACGGCTGAGATCCGTGCCAATCGCCTCTCCAACCTCCAGCTCACCGCCGACCGCATCGATCGGCTGCAATGGAACCCACAGCGGATCTTCAGCTTCTGCCATCGGGTCGGTGATCCTTCTCCTCGCTATGGCTTTCGGCCAGGTCCGGTGTTCACCATCCCCCCTCCTGCTGAGCCTGGCGGTGGAGGCTCACCCGAGCCAGGTGATCTCCAGGCTCTGGGGTCAGGCGCCCCAGCACTGGCGCACCAGGAGGGAGCTTCAGGTTGGATTGTGGCCACCCAACGCCTACTGCGGCCGTCCGCCCCTGGGACGGCCACGCCCTGCCGGTGGCGTCAGAACTACCAGACCATCAGCGTGTTTCAGCCCATGCACAGGCCCTGTTGAGCCGGCTGTCGCCGATTCCCGTTTCAGCATCCTGCCCAGTGCCGCCCATCGCCAGAATCGACCAAGCAGCTGGGCAGCAGATGGCTAAAAAAGGGGGCTGGCAGGAATTCGGCAGCCCCAGCAGCGCCGCCAGCACCGCCCGGCCCGCCGCAGCCTCGCCAGCCACCCCCAGGGCCCAGCAACAGGTGCGGGTGCAGCGCACGAAGGCCGGCAAGGGCGGAAAGCTGGTGACGGCCATCACCGGCCTGGAGCTGCCCGAAGCCGAAGCCAGCAGTCTGCTCAAGCAGCTCAAGGCCAGCGCCGGCACCGGCGGCAGCCTCAAGGACGGCGTGATCGAGCTGCAGGGCGACCAGGTGGCGGCGGCACTGGCGGCCCTGGAGCAGGCCGGCTTCCGGCCCAAGCAGGCGGGGGGCTGATCAGGATCGAGCCCGGCCAAACCCTTGCAGACAAGCTGAACCCAGCAGCCAGCCGGGTGCCGCCGGGTGCCGTGGAAGTGCGCCTCGCCCTAGCCTCGGGTCAGGACTCCACTGGAGCCACCCGATGCTGGAGCCACTCACCCTGCCAACCCCGGATCAGGAACTGGCCCTGCTGCAGCCGCTGGCCGCCCGGCTGATCTGGTGGCAATCCCCCGAGCAGTCGCTGCGCCATCCCGATCGCGTGATCGCCCAGGTGATGGAACTCGGCGACTTTGACAGCGTGCTGCAGCTCAGGCAGGTGCTGGGCGACCACCGCCTCGCGGCGGTGCTGCAGCGGGCCCAGCCGGGCTGGTTCTCGCCCCGCTCCTGGACCTACTGGCAGCTCAAGCTCGGCCTGGCCCCCTCCGGCATGGTGCCGCCCCTGCCCCAGCGCCACTTCGGGGATTGAGGGACTTCTGCCCCCGCCTGGAGATCCTGCCGGACGGGCAGCGCCGCCTTTGGCCAACGCTTGCAGCTCTAGCCCCGCTCGGGTGGGTGCTCTATGGGGGCACCGCCATCGCCTTGCGTTACGGCCATCGCGTTTCGGTGGATTTCGATTTCTTCAATGCCCAGCCGCTGCATCGGCAGGTGCTTGGCCTGGCGCTGCCCTGGTTGCCGTCGGCAGAGGTGCTGCAGGACCAACCCGAAACACTCACGCTGCTGGTGCCTGTTGCGCCAGACAACGAAGTGAAGGTGTCGTTCTTCGGGGGCCTGGCCATTGGCCGCGTGAGCGATCCCGAGATCAGCAACGACGGCGTTGCCCAGGTGGCCTCGCCCCTGGATCTGCTCGCCACCAAGCTGAAGGTGCTGTTGCAGCGGGCTGAACGCAAGGACTATCTCGATGTGGCCACCATGCTTGAAGCCGGACTCTCGCTGGCCGATGGTCTGGCTGCCGCCAGCGCGCTCTACGGCCCTGCCTTCCCTGCAGAGGAAACCCTCAAGGCGCTCGTGTACTTCGCCGACGGGGACCTTCCTGATCTTCCGATCGCTGTTCAGCGGCGCTTGGAGGCGGCGGTGCTGGCGGTCGATGTCCTGCCCCGGCTGGAGCGCTGTGGCCTTGATCTCAGTGTGTTCTCCTCCCAAGGCTGAAGGCGCGGGGCCGCGCACAGGGGCCTAGATGAGCTTCAAAATCCGGATGGCAACCTGCCTAGGGCGAACGCCCCAACCTTGATCGCCCCCGAGTTCACCACCAACGCTGCCCCCAGCCCCAGGCCCCTGCCCAGCACCGGCGCCAGCACCGGCGTGCTGGAGGCGCTGGCCTTCTTCCGCGATGGCGATTTCGCCCGGCGGCGCTTCGAGCGCTTCGGCAACGTGTACGAAACCCGGCTGCTGGGCCAGCCGCTGGTGTTCATCCGGGGCGGCCGAGCGATCCAGGAGCTGCTGGCCCAGCCGGAGGCCAGCGAGGGCTGGTGGCCCGCCAGCGTGAAACAGCTGCTGGGCAGCCGGTCCCTGGCCAACCGCAACGGCGCCGACCACCGGGCGCGGCGGCGGGTGGTGGGGCAGCTGTTCTCGGCGGCGGCGCTGCGTCGCTACAGCCCGGGCATCGTGGCCCTGGTGAACGACCTGGCCGCGGAGCTGGCGGCGGCAACCGCCCCGGTGCCGCTGGTGGAGCGGCTGCGGCGCTTCGCGTTCACGGTGATCGCCCAGCTGGTGCTGGGCCTGGAGGGCGGCGACCGCGACGCCCTGTTCGCCGATTTCGAGATCTGGACCCGGGCGCTGTTCTCCATCCCCCTGGCCATTCCGGGCAGCCCCTTCGCCCGGGCCCTGGCGGCGCGGCAGCGGCTGCTGGGCCGGCTGGGCGAAGTGCTGGAGCGGGCACGCCAGCAGGCGGCCGAGGGTCTGCCCCTGGCCGGTGGGCTGGATCTGCTCAGCGGCGGCCTGGACGAAGCCGGCCTGCCGCTCAGCGATGCCGACCTGGTGGAGCAGCTGCTGCTGTTGCTGTTCGCCGGCTACGAAACCACCGCCTCCTCGCTGAGCTGCCTGCTGGCGGCTCTCCTGCAGCACCCCCAGGAGCTGGCCTGGCTGCAGGAGGAGCTGGATGCCCTGCCCTGGCCGCCGTCAACCGGCGAGGCCGCCACCGCCGATGACGCCGCTGCGGCGCCCCGGCTGGCGGCGGTGGTGCAGGAGGTGATGCGCCTCAACCCGCCGGTGGGCGGCTTCTTCCGGCGCACCACCCGGGAGCTGGTGCTCGATGGGGTGCGCGTGCCCGCGGGGCGGGTGGTGCAGGTGGCCCTGGCCGCCTCCAACCGCTACGCGCCAGAGGAAGCCGGCACTCAGGAGCAGGCCGACGATCTGGAGCAGTTCCGGCCCGCCCGCCACCTGGGCGAGGGCAGCGGGCTCAGCCTGCTGCCCTTCGGCGGCGGCGAACGGGTGTGCCTGGGCAAGGCGCTGGCCGAACTGGAGATCCGGCTGATGGCGGTGGGGCTGCTCAAACAGGTGCTGCTGCAGCTGGCCCCGGGCCAGGACCTCAGCCTGCAGCTGGTGCCCAGCCCCAGTCCCCGCGGCGGCCTGCTGGTGACGGCAGCGGCCCGGACCGCCTGAGCGGGGCCGCCGATGCGTCCACCGCTGGTGTATCACCCGGCCTATTCGGCGCCGCTGCCCAGCAGCCACCGCTTTCCGATGGCCAAGTTCCGGCTGCTGCACGATCACCTGCGCCAGCTGGATCTGGCCCGGCCGGAGCAGCTGCACCAGCCGCTGCCGATCCCACGGCGGGCCCTGGAACTGGTGCACAGCCGCGCCTATCACGAGGGCTTCTCCCAGGACCGCCTGCCGGCCCAGGCCCAGCGCCGCATCGGCCTGCCCGCCACCACACCCCTGGTGCGCCGCACCTGGCTGGCGGTGGGGGGCACACTGCTCACCGCCCGGCTGGCCCTGGCCCACGGGCTGGCCTGCCACCTGGCCGGCGGCACCCACCACGCCTTTCCCCACTACGGCAGCGGCTTCTGCATCTTCAACGACGTGGCCGTGGCCGCCCGGGTGCTGCTGGCGGAGGGAGCAGTGGCACGGCTGATGGTAATCGACCTGGACGTGCACCAGGGTGACGGCACCGCGGCGATTTTCGCGGGCGATGGGCGCGTGTTCACCCTCTCGGCCCATGCCGCCAGCAACTTCCCGCTGCGCAAGCAGACCAGCGACCACGACCTGCCCCTGGCCGATGGCCTCGACGACGACGCCTATCTGGCGGCGGTGGGCCGCCTGCTGCCCGAGCTGCTGGAGCAGGTGCAGCCGCAGCTGGTGCTCTACAACGCCGGCGTGGATCCCCACCGCGACGACCGCCTCGGCAGGCTGGCCCTCAGCGACACCGGCCTGCTGCTGCGCGACCGGATGGTGCTGGAGGCCTGCCTGCAGAGGGGCATCCCGGTGGCCACGGTGATCGGCGGCGGCTACGACGCCCTGCCGGCCCTTGTGCGGCGCCATGCCCTGGTGTTCCGGGCTGCCGCCGAGACGGGCCTGCTGCTGGGGCTGTGAGCAGACTGGCGGGCAGCCACAATGGCGCCACTTCCGCCGCGAGCCGATGACCGCCGCCCCCGCCAACCCCACCTACGGCGAGCTCACCAGCCAGGGCCACAGCACCAACATCGCCTGGCACCACGCGGCGGTGACCCGGGACGAACGGGCCCAGCAGCGCGGCCACCGCAGCGCCATCCTCTGGTTCACCGGTCTGAGCGGTGCCGGCAAGAGCACCCTGGCGAACGCCGTGAACGCCGCCCTGTTCGAGCGGGGGCTGGCCTGCTACGTGCTCGATGGCGACAACATCCGCCACGGCCTCTGCAAGGACCTGGGCTTCTCTGATGCCGATCGCGAGGAGAACATCCGCCGCATCGGCGAGGTGGCCAAATTGTTCGTGGATGCCGGCGTGGTGGCCCTCACCGCCTTCGTGTCGCCGTTCAAGGCCGACCGCGACAAGGTGCGCGCCCTGGTGCCGGCGGGCGACTTCATCGAGATCCACTGCGCCGCCGACCTGGGCGTGTGCGAGCAGCGCGACACCAAGGGCCTGTACGCCAAGGCCCGCGCCGGTGAAATCAAGGAGTTCACCGGCATCTCCAGCCCATACGAGGCGCCGGAAGCACCCGAACTGAAGGTGGACACCGGCAGCCAGAGCCTGGAGGAGAGCGTGAGCCAGGTGCTGACCTACCTGCAGTCCGTGGGCGTGATCCCACAGGCCAGCTGACGGGGCGGGCGACAGCGATCGTTCAGCGCAGGGAGAGCAGACGCCCCTTCAGGTCGGCCAGCACGGCCGCAGCACCGCGATCGTCGAGCTGCTGCTCAACGTGAAAGCAGGTGAGGCTGAGCTGGTCGTTGAACGTGAGGGCCCCGAGCACTGCCAGGGGCCGATCGGGAAGCACGATCGGCTCCACATTGGCCACGAAAAACAGCCGCTCCAGGGTGATTGGTCCGTGCTGAGCATGCACCGGTACACGGCCAAGGTTGGTGATCAGACCACCCTGGCGCCAGCTCCGCTGCCAGAGCTGCTGGGGTGAGGGCCCGTCGTGGAGAGCTGCCGTGATCGCATCCAGGGCCTGCAGCGGAGAACCCTCCTGCAGCTGGCGCTGGAGCACCCGATGGAGCTGGCCAGCGAGGAGCTCCAGCGGCGCGTCGGGGTCCACAGCCAGCGGCGTGTCCACGCAGACCCCCAGAAGGCGCATCAACTCCCAGTGCAGGGGCGGGGTCGCCAGATTGCGCAGGTTCACCACCGTGGTGGCAGTGGTCTGGGCCGGCAGCACCTCCGCTGCCACGAGAGCCTGCAGGAAAGCGGCATGGAGGGTGGCGTTGAGGCGCAGGCCGTGCTGGCGCGTCCAGGCCATCAGCGCCTGGGTGGCGGGCGCGCTGAGCTGCTCAAGTCCGTAGCTGGTGCTCAGACCGACGTCCCGGCGGTTGGGCAGATGGCTCACCGCAGCAGGCTCAGGCCTGGGTCCGGCGAACGCCTGGCTGAGATCGGGAGTGGTGGCATCCCAGTCGGGCTGGGGCGGAGCCTCCGATCCACCAGCGGCAGCGGCCAACAGGGCTGACCCGTCAACCCATCTCCGAACTCCACCCCCATGGCCGAGATCCAGATCAGACACCCCGCTGCCGAGACCCTGAAGTGGCAATGGCGGTACCGCACCGCCAAAGGCACCACAGGCCCCTCGATCCGAGCCCGCGGGACGTTCATCACCGACAGCGACCCCGATGGCGATGGCGCGTACGCGATCCGGGCCATCAAGGGTCGCCGCAATCGCGACCGGATCACCGGCCTGTATCCAGCCGGCTCATCGATCCCCGGCAACACCCCCTACTAAGGCGACAACCTGGTTCGCCGCGCCAGGCCGTTCCAAGGAGAACAACTGACCACGAGCGGATTTCAGTTCGCGCTCAGAGACGGCAGTTACTCCAATGTGTTCTTCGCCAGCTTCCTCTCACCCCAGGTTGATCTGGACTTCCACTCCAGGTCCCCATTCCCCCAGGGCCCCACGCCACCGAACAGCGAAACCGCCGTGGTCTTCAAGGCCTGGATCGTCTCCTGAGCCGTCCCAGAGCCGATGCCCTTGGCCTCACTCCTCGGGTGCGGCGCCGAGTCGCCAGGCCTCAAGCAGGGTCTTCACACAGCTCGCCACCGGCACCGCCAGCAGCAGCCCCAGCAGCTCGCCCAGGCCCATCAGGCTGCCGATCCGGGCACCCACCGGCAGGCTGATCAGCAGCCAGGCCGGCTGGAGACCCACGATGCTGCCCATCAGACGGGGCTGGATCACCTGGTCCACCAGCTGGCCCACGCTGATGGCGGCGGCCAGCACCTCCAGGCCCGTCCGCGGGTTGTCCAGGGCCAGCAAGGCGCTCACAAGCACGATCGTGACCGCGCTGGCATAGGGAATGAGGGTGGTGAAACCGATCACCACGGCAAAGAGAACGCCATAGGGGATCTGTAACAGGGTGAACACCAGGATCTGCAGGCCGCTGAGGATCAGGGCCAGCAGCACCTGGCCGGCGAAGTAGCCCCGGAAGGTGCGGTTGAGGGTGGACGCCACCAGGTCCCGCACGCCGGGGGGCAGCCAGAGGGCCAGGCCGGCACTGATGCGCTCCCCACCGAGCAGCAGGAACACGGCCAGCACCAGCACGATCACGGTGTTCACCGTGATGCCCACGGTGGCGCCGAGCAGGCCCAGCAGGCGCTGACTCAGCTGGCTGGCCAGCTTGCTGATGCGGGTGATGAGATCACTGCTCACGTTGCCGAAATCCGTTGGGATGCCCTGCTGGTCCGCCCAGCCCTCAAGGCGATCGAGCCACAGCTCCCCCTGGGCCAGCCAGCCCGGCAGCGCCGCCACCAGCTCCCCCAGCTGCTCGATCAGCCGCGGCACCACCCAGATCGCCGCCGAGGCCAGCAGGCCAAGGCTCACCCCCAGCACCAGCACGGTGGCCAGCCAGGGCGGGGTGCCCCGCTGCCGCAGCCACAGGCTGGGGATGTCGAGCAGGAAGGCGATCAGGGCCGCCGCCACGAACAGGGCGGGGAACGGGGCCAGGGGCAGCAGCAGCTGGCGCAGCACCCAGAGGTTGAGCACCAGCAGCGGCAGGGCCAGGCCGGCCTTCAACCAGGGGGGCAGCACGAGGCGTTCGAGCATTGGCCGCGTCCCTCAGCCCATCTGGGCCAGGTAGGCCGCGCTGCCCAGCTCCTGCAGGCGGCCATCCTTGGCCCGCACCTGGGCGTGCAGCTCGGCCCGGTAGGCGGCCAGCGCCTTCTGCAGCGACCCAGCCAGGGCGCCATCGGCAGCAGCCAGGATCTGCACCGCCAGCAGGCCGGCGTTGGCACCGTTGCCGATGGCCACCGTGGCCACGGGGATGCCGGCGGGCATCTGCACGATCGAGTGCAGGGAGTCCACCCCCGAGAGAGCGCGGGTGTGCACTGGCACGCCGATCACCGGCAGGGTGGTGAGCGAGGCCACCATGCCGGGCAGGTGGGCGGCGCCACCGGCGCCGGCGATGATCACCTGAAGGCCCCGCTGGCGGGCATCCCGGGCGAAGGCCACCATGTCCAGGGGCGTGCGGTGGGCCGAGAGCACCCGCACCTCACAGGGCACGCCGAAGCGCTCCAGCATCGCCACCGCCGGCTCCATGGTGGGCAGGTCGGAATCGCTGCCCATCACCACTGCCACCCGCGGCGGGGCTGACGGGGCGTCTGCAACGGCACTGGCGCCGGTGGGTGGAACAGCGGGCGTGGCGCTCAACGGCGGACAACGCAGGATGGATGCATTGTCGCGGCTGCCCCGTCGATGCGCTGGATCACCAACGTGCGCCTGCCCCGGACACGCCGCTGCAGCCATGGCGGCGATCGCCGCTGGCGGCTGGCTGTGGACGGAGAGGGCTTGATCACGGCGGTGGAGCCGATTGCTGCCGGCAGTAGCGCCGCCGGCGACGACTGGGGCGACGACTGGCTCAGTCCGGCCGCAGTGGACCTGCAGATCAACGGCGGCCTGGGCCTGGCCTTCCCCGAACTCAGCGCAGCCGATCTGCCCAGGCTGCTGGAGCTGCTGGAGCTGCTCTGGCGCGATGGCGTGGAGGCGATCTGCCCCACCCTGGTGACCTGCGGCGTGGCGCCGCTGCGCCAGGCCCTGGCGGTGCTCGAGCAGGCCCGCCAGCAGCACCGGCCCGGCCGCTGCCAGCTGCTCGGCGCCCATCTGGAGGGTCCGTTCCTCAACCCCTCCCGCCGCGGCGCCCATCCCGAGCAGCACCTGGCCGCCCCCAGCCTGGAGGCCCTGGCGGAGCGGATCGCCGGGTTCGAGGACCAGATCGACCTGGTGACCCTGGCGCCCGAACTGGAGGGGGCAGAAGCGGTGATCGCCGCGCTGCGCCAGCGGGGGATCGTGGTGAGCCTGGGCCACAGCGCCGCCGGCGAAGGCGAGGCCAGCGTGGCGTTTGAGGCCGGGGTGGCGATGCTCACCCACAGCTTCAACGCCATGGCCGGCCTGCACCACCGCGCCCCCGGCCCCGTGGCGGCGGCGGTGCTGCGGGGCGACATCGCCCTGGGGCTGATCGCCGACGGCGTGCATGTGCAGCCCAGCATGGCCCTGCTGCTGCAGCGGTTGGCGCCGGAGCAGGTGGTGCTGGTGAGCGATGCCCTCGCCCCCTACGGCCTCGGCGAGGGCCGGCACCGCTGGGACGAGCGGGTGCTGCTGGTGGAGGACGGCAGCTGCCGCCTCGAGGACGGCACCCTGGCCGGCGTGACCCTGCCCCTGCTGGAGGGCGTGCGGCGGCTGGCCAGCTGGGGGGCGCCCGCCGAGCAGGCAATCGCGGCGGCCACACTCACGCCCCGGCGGGTGCTGGGCGATCGGCGCAGCGCCACCGAGCTGCTGGTGGGGCGCCCCCTGGGGGACACCCTGCGCTGGAGCGCGTCGACAGATGGGCTCAGCTGGCGGCGGTCGGGCAGGCCTGCTGCAGATCGGTGTGGGTGAAATCGCTGCCCTTGAACAGCAAGGGAGAGCCGGCCCGCTTGGCCAGGGCATAGGCAAAGCAGTCGCCGACATTCAAGCCAGCTCGATGCCGGCCCTTGCCGTAGCGGCTGAAGGCACCGCGGGCCAGCTCGGCCTGGTCGCGATCCACAGCCACGATCTCGATCTCAGCAGTGCTCACAAACAGATCCAGATCGCCCTGGCCGTCGGCTCCAAAGCGGGCCTCCAGCACGATCGAGAGCTCCACCAGGGACGCCGCTGAGAGCAGGCGGGTGTCGGCCGCAGCGATCAGGGCGTTGAAGGCACTGCGCTCGGGCTCGTCCTGGAGGATGGCCAGCACAGCCGAGCTGTCAATCACCATCAGCAGGGCAGGCCATTGGCGTCGTAGCCAAGGATCTCCTCGGCCGCGCGCTGGTCGCGGATCGGCCTGGCGGCGCAACGCCGGGCGATCTGGTCCAGACGACTGGCGAGGATCGCCTGGGCATCGGGCCGGGCTGCCCGTTGGCGGCGCAGCCGCTGCAGACGCTCCTGCAGAGCCAGGATCACAGCATCGGTCTTGCTTTCACCGGCGAGGGCAGCCAGCTCCGACGCCAGCCGGTTGGCCTCAGGATTGCGGATGTTCAGCGCCATGGCCAGGCTGTGTAGACAGCGTGCACGTAGTGTAGACACAACGGTGCAGCAACCGCATCGCCGAAGGGCAGGAGCAGGCCACACCCCGGGAGCGGCAGCCTGGGGGCGAGTCTGCACGCCTACGGCCAGCACTACGGCTTTCCCTCCCCCATCAGACGCAAAGGCCTTCCCTGCGCCTGCGTGGCCATCCACGACCTGCACCATGTGATCGGCGGCGAACTGCAGGTGCTGGGCTTCACGTTGGGCCTGTTCCCCGAACACGCCCTGCTGATTGCCCTGGCGGGAAGCGTGGCGCCAAAACTGAGGGACCAGCTCGATGCCCCGGCCTTCGCGCCGGAGCTCCCTAGGATCCGGCCCATTCCGAGGCCCATTGCCGCGCTCGATGCCCACCGCGCCCGTCAGCACCACCCCCGCCGCCGACAAGGCCGCTGAGAAAGCCGAGGTCAAGACCTACTTCGAGAGCACCGGCTTCGATCGCTGGAACCGCATCTACAGCACGTCCGATGACGTGAACAAGGTGCAGCGCAACATCCGCATCGGCCACCAGAAGACGGTGGACAATGTGCTGGCCTGGCTGCAGGAGCAGGGCGAGCTGGGCCAGCGCAGCTTCTGCGACGCCGGTTGCGGCGTGGGCAGCCTGGCGATCCCCCTGGCCCAGCTGGGGGCCGGCTCGATCGCCGCCTCCGACCTCTCCGAGGCCATGGCCAGTGAAGCCCGTCGCCGCGCCGAGGCGGCCGGCATCGGCAGCGACCAGCTGCAGTTCAGCGCCTCCGACCTGGAGAGCCTGGAGGGCCGCTACGACACCGTGATCTGCCTGGATGTGTTCATCCACTACCCCCAGGCCGCCGCCGAGGAGATGGTGCGTCACCTGGCCGGCATGGCCGAAAAACACCTGATCGTGAGCTTCGCCCCCTACACCCCGCTGCTGGCCCTGCTCAAGGGCATCGGCCAGCTGTTCCCCGGCCCGAGCAAGACCACCCGCGCCTACACCCTGCGGGAGGACGGCATCGTGGCCACCGCGGCCGAGGCCGGCTTCAAGCCAGTGCGCCGCAGCCTCAACCAGGCGCCCTTTTATTTCTCACGCCTGATCGCCTTCGAGCGGGGCTGATCAGACCCGGCCAGATCGCACCAACCGGAAGGTGAGGTTGAAGCGCTCCTGCTGCAACCGCAGGCGGCGGGGCACGGCGTGCTGCCACCACAGCTGGGTGGGAGCATCCATCAACAGCAGGTCGCCGTTGTGCAACGGCAGGTTGAACGGGACAGCAACTGGTTCTGGGCCCGTGCCGCAGCCCGGCCCATAACCCGCCGGTGGCGGCAGGCCGCTGGCCCGGGGGCTGGGGCGGGGCCGCAGGCGGAAATCGCGGACGGCCCCCAGGCTGAGGGAGGCGATCGGGGCGGCCGGATCCAGCTCGGGCTCATCGTCGGCGTGCCAGCCCATGGCGTCGCGCCCGTCGCGGTAGCGGTTGAGCAGCAGGGAATTGAAGCGCCAGCCCGTGAGCTGCTGCAGGTTGTGGCGCAGGGCGGCTGCCGCCGGCGACCAGGGCTCGATGGCGTTGGCCAGGCCGCTGTAGCGGTAGGCGCAGCCCGGATCAGCCATCCAGCAGGTGAGCCGCGGCAAGGGGTGCTGGCGCCCGTACAGCCGGATCGCCTCCTGCCTCCAGGGCACCTCGGCCCGCAGGGCGGCCAGCAGCTGGGCGGCGGCGGTGGGCGCCAGCCAGGCGGGCCAGTGACGCAGGCGCAGGCCGGGCCGCTCCAGCAGGCTGGGTTGGCGGGGATGGTCAGGCAACGGCCCAGGCCGGCAGGGGCGCTTCCAGGTCCAGCCGGCGGCCATCCTCCAGGGGGATGCCCAGCCGGTGAGCGTGCAGCTGGTAGCCACCATCGCCCGGCAGGGCCTGCGGGTTGGCCAGCCCGCCCGGGCCATAGAGGGGATCGCCCAGCAGCGGCGCCCCGGCGGCGGCGGTGTGGATGCGGATCTGGTGGGGACGGCCAGTGGCGATCAGCAGCTCGACCAACCAGCTGTGCTGGCTGCGCCGCAGCAGGGTGAGGGTGCTGCGGGCTGCCAGGGAGGGGGATGTGGGGTCTGCGGGACAGGCCGCGGCCCAGATCGTGCCCAGCTGATCGTGGGGGCGGCGGCCGATCGGCGTGCTGAGCTCCAGGCTGTCAGTCGGGGCCAGGGCGAGCAGCGGCGAGCCGGGCAGTGGGGGCTGCAACAGGGCCCGGTAGAGCTTGTGGCAGGAGCCGCTCCGGGTGCCGATCCCGTTGGGCTGAGCAGGTGTGCTGTCCCGCAGCCGGGCACTGAGCCAGGCCCGGGTGGCCGGCCGGCGGGCACAGAGCAGCAGGCCGGAGGTGAAGCGGCCCAGGCGGTGCACCGGCCGGGGCTGGCCGACGGCGGCATCCAGCTGGCCAGCAGCCACCTGGCCGGCGATCTGGCCGAGCACGGTGTGCGCCAACCAGCCGCCGGCGGGCAGCACTGGCAGGCCGCTGGGCTTGTTGAACGCCAGCAGGTCGCCGTCATCGAACAGGGGGCCGGGCAACGCCGGCACGGCACCCTCCTGCCAGGGGGGCCGATGCCACACCAGCCGATCGCCGGCTGCGAGCGGCCCATCGGCCCGGAGCCGCTGGCCGTTCCTGCAGATCTCGCCGGCGGCGAGCCGTTGCCGCCACACCGCCTGCCCCGAGTGCCGGTAACGGGCGGCGTAGAAGGCGCTCACGCTCTGGCCTGCCGCCTCGGAACCCACCCGGTCGCGGTAGGCATGGCCGCCATTGAGGGCGGCCGGCAGCCCGATCAATCCACCAGCCCGTGCTCGAGGGCGTAGCGCACCAGCTCGGTGCGGCTGGCGGTGCCGGTCTTGATGAACAGCCGGCTCACGTACTTCTCCACGTTGCGGATCGAGGTTTCCAGCCGCCGGGCGATCTCCTTGTTCATCAGCCCCTCGGCCACCAGCTGCAGCACCGACGCCTCCCGCGGCGTGAAGCTCAGGTCGCTGTTGCCGCCGCTGCTGGGCCTGGGGCTGCCGCCGCTGGCCAGCAGGGAGCGGATCTCGGTGATCTGGCGCGACAGCTGGCCGAGGTCGGCGTCGGCAAAGCGGGCCGCCTCGGCCAGCAGGCGCTGCTGGCGGGCCACCACGTTGCGCACCCGGGCCACCAGCTCGTCGGGGTCGAAGGGCTTGGGGATGTAGTCGTCGCAGCCGGCCTGGAAGCCGGCGATGCGGTCGGCGGTCATGCCCTTGGCGGTGAGGAAGATCACCGGCGTGCCGCCCAGGCGCTCGTCGGCCCGCAGCTTCTTAAGCAGGCCGTAGCCGTCGCAGCGCGGCATCATCACGTCGCTGATCACCACGTCGGGCAGCAGCTCCTGGGCCTTCTGCCAGCCCTCCTCGCCGTCGTTGGCGGTGGTCACGGCGAAGCCCTCGTCCTCCAGGTAGGCGGTGACGGCCGCCCGCAGGCCGGGCTCATCGTCCACCAGCAGCAGGCGGGCCGGGGCGGGGGGCGTGGCGGCCTCGCTGTCGCCAGCGGCGGCGGCGGCCGCATCGGTGACGGGGGTGGAGGCGGACGCGGTGGGGTCGGTGCTCATGGGCACCAGTCTGCAGAGGCTCAGCTGCCCCGTCCAGGCAGGATCTGAACGGATTCCCGCAGGCTGCCGCTGTAGCCCAGCTGGCGGGCCACGCCCGTGAGCTCCGCCGGCTCGCGGCCGGCCTGCTCGGGATGGCACACCGCCCACCACACCAGATGGTGCTCCCGGTTGCCGGGATGGATCGACCCGCCCGGGTTGAGCTCCACCAGCTGCCAGCGGCCCGACTCGTTGGTGAGCCGCATCGGCGCGCTGGCCGAACAGCGCACGGTGTCGCTGCGCACGGTGACCTCCACGCCCCGCTGCTGCCAGAGGCTCACCCGCCAGAGGTCCGGGCTGGCGGGATCCCGGCGGGGCCCATAGATCCCCAGCACCCGTGGGCCTGCCTGGCTGGGCCTTTCCTCCAGCACCACCAGGCCCGGGGGCCGGGAGGGGTCCTGAGCCAGGGCACCCGCAGGCGCCAGCACGCCGGGCAGCAGGGCCAGGGCAGCCGCCCACACCCGGTACCGGCAGCGGCACCGACAACGGCCACACACGGTTGTCAGCATGGGGGCAGGCACGACCAGCCATGCTCGCCTACCTCGACCACCAGGCCAGCACCCCCTGCGACCCGGCCGTGGTGGCGGCGATGGCGCCCTGGTGGAGCGAGCACCCCGCCAACCCCTCCAGCCGCGGCCACCGGCCGGGCCTGGAGGCCGCCGCCGCCGTGGAGCGGGCCCGCGCCCAGGTGGCGACCGCCCTGGGGGCCAGCCCGGAGTGGGTGGTGTTCACCAGCGGCGCCACCGAGGCCAACAACCTGGCCCTCAAGGGCGTGGCCGAGGCCGCCCTGGGCGAACCCGGCGGCCTCCAGGCGAGCCGGCGCAGGCTGTTGAGCCTGGTGAGCGAACACCGGGCGGTGCTGGATCCCCTGCACTATCTCGAGCGCCATGGCTTCCCCCTCACCCTGCTGCCGGTGGGCGGGGATGGGCGCCTCGATCCCGCAGCGCTGGCGGCGGCCCTGGGCGATGACGTGCTGCTGGTGAGCGTGATGGCCGCCAACAACGAGATCGGCGTGCTCCAGCCCCTGGCCGCGCTGGCGGCCCTCTGCCGCGCCCGGGGTGCCCTGCTGCACGTGGACGCCGCCCAGGCTGCCGGCCACCTGCCCCTGGCCATGGAGAAGCTGGGCATCGACCTGCTCAGCCTCAGCGGCCACAAGTGCGGCGGGCCCAAGGGGGTGGGAGCCCTGCTGGTGCGTCCGGGCCTGGAGCTGGCCCCCCAGCTGCATGGCGGCGGCCAGGAAGGGGGGCGGCGGGCCGGCAGCGTGGCGGTGCCGCTGGTGGTGGGGCTGGGGGAGGCCCTGGCCCTGGCCACGGCTCGCCAGGAGGCGGAAGCCAGGCGGCTGGCGGCCCTGCGCGACCGGCTCTGGGCCGGCCTCGAGGCCGTCGGCGCGATCTCGCTCAACGGTCCACCGCCCGGACCCGATCGCCTGGCCCACAACCTGAACGTCACCGTGCACGGGGTGGATGGGGCCGCCCTGCACCAGCGGCTGCGGCGCCGGCTGGCGGTGAGCAGCGGCTCGGCCTGCAGCCAGGGCTCCCCCTCCCATGTGCTGGCTGCCCTGGGGCGCAGCCGGGCCGAGGCGGCGGCCTCGATCCGCTTCGGGCTGGGGGCCACCACCACCACCGCCGAGATCGCACTGGCGATCGCCGTGGTGACACAAGCGGCTGGGGAACTGCGCCGCTGACAGGCCGGGGGACCACCGCTACGGTCCGGCCAGGTCAGCGCATCCTGCAAACAATGGCATTCACCCCGGCAGGTCAGCCCCGCCTGCAGCTCGACCAGGCCCTGCGTGACGGCTGGGCCGCCTTCTGCCGCGCCCCCTGGCCGTTCGTGCTGTTCACCCTGATCAGCGGTGCCCTGTCCCTGGCCTTCCAGGCCCTGGCCAACCTGGCCTCCCTGCCCGAGGCCAGCCAGCCACCGGCCGTGCTGGTGGTGCTGGCCACCCTGGTGGGTTCCCTGGGCCATCTGCTGGTGAGCCTCTGGGGCACGGTGGGCCTGATCCGCGGCGCATGGAGCGCCCTGGAGGGCGGGCGCCCCAACCTGGGCAGCTTCCTGCCCTGGGACGGCAGCGCCGCCGGCCGGCTGCTGCTGCGCCAGCTGCTGTTCGCCCTGCTGGTGTTCGCCATCGTGCTGCCGGCGGCCCTGCTGGCGGTGGGCTTCAGCCAGCTGCAGCCCTGGCTGGCGGCGCTGCCGCTGCTGCTGGCCCTGCTGCTGCTCCTCTACCTGGCGGTGGGCCAGACCTTTCTGCCCTGGGTGGCGCTGCTGGGGGGCGAGGGGCCGATGGCCAGCCTGCAGCGCGGCAGGCAGGTGGTGGACCGGCAGTGGTGGATGGTGCTGCTGCTGGTGATCGTGCAGAGCGCGATCGTGCTGGCCGGGGCCCTGCTCTGCGGCGTGGGCCTGCTGGCCGCCGCCCCACTCAGCCTGTGCGTGGCCACCGCCGCCTACCGCCAGCTGTTCGGCAGCGAGGACCGCACCGGCCTGCTGGGCAACGGCCTCAACGGCTGAGCAGCAGGAAACCCAGCACCCCCACCACCGCCAGCAGCATCTGGGCCAGCCGGCTCACCAGCATGCCGGCCACCACCGCCAGCCCCACCAGCAGGGAACGGCGCAGGCGCAGCAACCCCAGCGGACCGAGAGAGGTGGGGGCGCTCACCAGTTCCCCCAGGCTCGCCCCCAGCAACGGCCCCACCAGGGCCCCCAGCAGCGGACCGCCCACCGGCAGGGCCGGCAGCAGACCCAGCAGGCCCACCAGCAGGCCGAGGCCGGCGCCGATGTAGGCCCAGCGGGTGGCCTGCAGCCGCGCCGGCCCGAGCACCAGCCCCAGGGCGTCGGCCCCCCAGCCCAGGGCCAGCAGCAGGCAGGCCAGGGCAAAGGCCGGCCAGCCCGCACTCCAGCCCACGGCCCACAGCCACAGCCCAGCCCCGAGCGGCAGCAGGGCCAGCCCCGGCAGCACCGGCAACAGGGTGCCGGGGATGGCCAGCAGCTGGATCAGCAGGGCGGCCCACCAGATCCAATCGAGGCGGCCCAGCATCAGGCTCAGCGCGTCGCTCATGGGCCTGGCTGCCGCCGCCGGGCGATGCGCAGGCGGGCGCTGCGGCTGCGGGGATTGGCCTCGGCTTCCTCGGGGCTGGCCTGGATCGCCTTGCGGGTGATGCGCTCCAGCCGTTCATCGGCCAGAAATGCGGTCTTCACGCGCCGGTCCTCCAGGGAATGGAAGCTGATGATCGCCAGCAGACCGCCGGGCACCAGCCAGTCGGGGGCCACCGCCAACAGGCGATCCAGCACCCCCAGCTCGTCGTTGACGGCGATGCGCAGGGCCTGGAAGGTGCGGGTGGCCGGGTGAATCCGGCCCCGGCGCGCCTGCGGCGGATAGCAGCCCGCCACCCCATAGGCCAGTTCAGCGGTGGTGCGGGGCTGCTGCGGATCCCCCCAGGGTCCCAGCTCCTTGATCCGCCGGGCGATCCGCCGCGACAGCCGCTCCTCGCCGTAGGCATAGATCAGGTCGGCCAGCGCCGTCTCGTCGAGCCGGTCGATCAGCTCAGCGGCGGTCTCGCCGCGCTCGGGGTTCATGCGCATGTCCAGCGGACCGGGCAGCCGGAAGCTGAAGCCCCGCGCCGCCACATCCAGCTGCGGACTGCTCACGCCCAGGTCGGCCAGTACCGCCACGGCCGGCTCGGCCGGCGTGAAATCGGCGAAGTTGCTGGCCACGACCCTGGCCCGATCGGCGAAGGGGGCGAGGCGCTCGGCGGCGGCGGCGCGGGCGCTCGGGTCCTGATCCAGCCCCACCACGCCCAGGCCGGGATGGGCCTGCAGCAGCAGCGCGCTGTGACCGCCGCCGCCGAGGGTGCAGTCGATCAGCGTGCCGCCACATCCAGGCCGCTGCGCCAGCAGCCCAGCCAGGGGCGCCAGGGCCGCCAGCACGGCCTCAGCCAGCACGGGCACGTGCTCAAAAACGGCTGCAGCGGGTGGCGAAGATCCCATCCCGCCATCCTGAACCGGCAGGCGAAGGTAGAATAAGCGCAGCTTTCTACCCTCCCTAGCCATGGGCCCTGTAGCGCCATGGGAATGAACATCAAAGACCCCGCGGTCCACGCCATGGCCCGGGAGCTGGCGGCCCGCCGCTCCACCACCGTCACCGACGCGGTGCGCCAGGCGCTGCGGGCCGAGCTGGAGCGCTGCCCCAGCCCGGAAGGCCCTGAGGCCATCGAAGCCAGAAAAGCGGCCATTCGAGCCATCTGTGCCCGCACCAGCGCCCGCCCCGAATGGCAGGGCCGCACCAGCAAGGAACTCCAGGACGCGCTGTACGACAAGCACGGACTGCCGGTGTGACCACGATCGTGATCGACACCTCGGCGCTGATGGGCCTGTTGCTGCAGGAGAGCGATGCCGAGGCCCTGCTCGATACGGCCGCCCGGGCAGCAGTCGTCCGTCTCAGCGCCGCATCCCGCCTGGAGCTGGGAATGGTGGCAGAAAACGAGCGGCACGGCATCGAAGCTACCGAGGTGGAGCAGCTGTTGCTGGCGCTGAGGGTTGAGGTGATGCCATTTGACCAACACCAACTGCACTGGGCCCTGATCGGCTGGCGCCGGTATGGCAAGGGGCGCCACCCGGCCGGGCTCAACCTGGGCGACTGCTTCAGCTACGGCCTGGCCAGAGCCCTGAACGCCCCCCTGCTGTTCAAGGGCACTGACTCCACTGGCTCAGACTTCGCCGCCACGGACGTAAGGGCGGCGCTGCCTTCCTAAGATCCCCTCCAAGATCTGCCCCCTCGGCCCCCATGACGCAGCTGGAGACGCGCACGGAGCCGATGGTGGTGAACTTCGGGCCGCACCACCCCTCCATGCACGGGGTGCTGCGGCTGGTGGTGACCCTCGACGGCGAGGACGTGGTGGACTGCGAGCCGGTGATCGGCTACCTGCACCGCGGCATGGAGAAGATCGCCGAGAACCGCACGAACGTGATGTTCGTGCCTTACGTGAGCCGCATGGACTATGCGGCCGGCATGTTCTACGAGGCGATCGTGGTGAACGCGCCGGAGCGCCTGGCCGATGTGCCGGTGCCGAAGCGCGCCAGCTACATCCGCGTGCTGATGCTGGAACTCAACCGCATCGCCAACCACCTGCTCTGGCTTGGCCCATTCCTGGCCGACGTGGGTGCCCAGACGCCCTTCTTCTACATCTTCCGCGAGCGGGAGATGATCTACGACCTCTGGGAAGCGGCCACCGGCCAGCGGCTGATCAACAACAACTACTTCCGCATCGGTGGTGTGGCAGCCGATCTGCCCTACGGCTGGCTGGAGAAATGCCTCGACTTCTGCGACTGGTTCGGTCCGAAGATCGATGAATACGAGAAGCTGATCACCAACAATCCGATCTTCCGCCGCCGCATCGAAGGGCTGGGTGTCATCAGCCGGGAGATGGCGATCAACTGGAGCCTCTCAGGGCCGATGCTGCGCGCCTCCGGCGTGCCCTGGGACCTGCGCAAGGTGGACCACTACGAGTGCTACGACGACTTCGACTGGGCCGTGGTCTGCGAAAAAGAAGGCGATTGCTTCGCCCGCTACCGCGTGCGCGTGCAGGAGATGCGCGAATCGCTGAAGATCCTGCGCCAGGCCTGCGCCATGATCCCCGGCGGCCCCACCGAAAACCTGGAGGCCCGGCGCATGGCTGAGGGCAAGGGCAGCGAATTCGCCGGCTTCGATTATCAATACGTGGCCAAGAAAGTGGCACCCACCTTCAAGATCCCTGATGGTGAGCTCTACACCCGCCTGGAATCCGGCAAGGGCGAGATCGGCGTGTTCATCCAGGGCAACAACGACGTGACCCCCTGGCGCTTCAAGATCCGGGCCGCCGATCAGAACAACCTGCAGATCCTGCCCCACATCCTCAAGGGCCACAAGGTGGCCGACATCATGGCGATCCTCGGCTCGATCGACGTGATCATGGGATCCGTGGATCGTTGAGCAGCCTTGACCGTAAACAGCCTTGACCGTAAACAGCCTGGATCGTTGAGCAGCCTGGATCGCTGAACCCCTTTCTGCACCGGATTCAGCGGGCGGGATTTGTGTTGCCAGCCGCCCTCACCGGCTACCTGTGGCTGAAGGGTGGCCAGCCGCACCTGCGTGGCTGGGGCTGCCCGCTGCGCAGCCTCACCGGCATCCCCTGCCCCACCTGCTTTCTCACCCGGGCCACCGAGCTGGCCCTGCGCGGAGACCTGCAGGGTTCGCTGCAGCAGCATGCCTTCGGCCCCCTGGTGGCCTTCGGCCTGGTGGGCTGGACGCTGCTGGCGCAGCGGCAACGGCGGCTGTGGCCCCGGCTCAAGCTGGGCCCGGCAACCAGCCGGATGGGCCCAGGCACACTGGCCCTGACGGCCAGCGCCCTGCTGGCCTACTGGCTGCTGCGCCTCACACTGCAGGCCTTCCCCAGCGGCTGATCACCATGGATTTCAACAGCTGGCTGCTGCTCTGCCGCACGGTGCGCTTCGGCGACACCGATGCTGCCGGCGTGCTCCACTTCCCGCAGCTGCTCCACTGGTGCCATCAGGCCTACGAGGAGAGTCTGGAGCGCTTCGGGCTGGCCGCCAGGGAGATCTTCCCCAGCCCCGACCACACCCCGGCGGTGGCGCTGCCGGTGGTGCACTGCCAGGCCGACTTCCTGGCCCCGCTGGTGGTGGGCGATCCGCTGGCCATCCAGCTGGAGCCCCGCCGCCTCGATCCAGGCAGCTTCGAACTGCAGTACTGCTTTTTCAGAGAGCAGCAGCCGGCGGCCCGGGCCCTCAGTCGCCACCTGGCGATCGACAGTGCCAGCCGCCGCCGCTGTCCCCTGCCACCCGCGATCAACCGCTGGCTGGAGGCCTCCGCCATCGGCCAGGGCATCCAGCCCCTCTAGCCAGGGCGCCGGAACACGAACAGCAAGGCCGCCAGTTGCAGGGGCAGCAGCGCCGCCAGCAGCGCCAGGGGGTGGAAACCTTGATGGGGAAGGGCCGAGGCCGCTCCCCAGCTGAGGGCCGCTGCACCGGCGACGAGCAGCAGCACCGGAGCGCTGCCGTTAAAACCAATCCTTTTCTGCATCGAGATACTCCGCCTCGAACTCGGCCGTGGTCTTGGTGAGGTAGATGATCCCCTCGATCAGGCCGATCACGCCCATCACAAAACTGGCCAGGCCGCAGGTCACCACACCGCCCGCTAGGGACACCACCAGCATGATGATGGCTGGCTTGGTGTAGCCGAGCACAAACTTGTGCACACCGAAAGCCCCGAGGAACACCCCGGTGAGGCCGGCGGCCAGCTTCCTGTTGCTGATCTCCGCTTCAGACAGATTGGCCATCGCCGCCGACGCCCGTGCAGTGCTGTTGCGCTTCTAGCCGATCCAGCCAGGCCCGCCAACGGCCCCGTTCCCATTTGCCCAACGACGTAGGCGCCAGCTCGGGGCAGAGGTGCCAGCGACGCGGCCGTTCGGCTGGGGCCCAGGCGGCGCAGATCCCGGCCAGGCGCGTCAGCAGCTGCGGCCCCAGCTGGTCGCCGTTGGCGTCCGTGGCAGGGCACACCAGGGCCTCCAGGCGCTGGCCCCATTCGGGATCGTCGCGGGCCAGCAGCAACACCCGGCGCAGCGGCAGGGCCTGCAGGCGGGCGGCCTGCAGCAGCCGCTGCTCCAGCTGTTCGGGGAACACCGTCTCGCCGCCGCTGTGCAGGGCCCCGTCCAGGCGGCCCAGCAGCCGCAGGCCGGCCGGCTCCAGACGGCCCCCATCGCCGCTGCGCCACCAGCCAGCGGCACTGCGGGGCAGGGGCTGCAGGGCGCCGGCGGCCAGCCAGCCGGGGCTGAGGCGTGCGCTGCGCAATTCCACCGCATTGCTGCCGGGTGCGATGCGCAGCTCCACGCCGCCCAGGGCGGGGCCGCAACCCTGATCGCCCGCGAGGAAGCGGTCCGGCGGCAGGGCGCACACCATCGCCGCCGTCTCGGTGGCGCCGTAGCAGGGGGCCAGGCGCAGGCCGGCCCGGCGGGCCTGCGCCGCCAGCTCGCCGCCGAGGGGCGCCCCGCCCACCCAGATCACAGCCAGGCGCTGCAGCCAGGCCAGCCCCGCGGGCTGGGCCAGCAGGCGCTGAAGCTGGGTGGGCACCAGGGCCAGCAGCAGCGGCCGCCCGGGCGGCAGGGGCAGCGCGGAGAGCCGGGCCGGCTGCCGCAGCAGTGCCGGATCGAGGCGCAGATGCAGCCCCCCCCACTGGCGGCACCGCACCAGGGGCAGCAGGCCGCTCACGTGGTGCAGGGGCAGGGCGTTGAGATGCACGCAGGCCCCGGGATCGAGGCCGCAGGCCCCCAGCCACTGGCCGGTGGCAGCCGCCGAGGCCTCCAGGTGGGCGAGCGGCTGCAGGCACCAGCGCCGGCCGCTGGCACCGGCGCCGCTGCTGCCGCCGCTGCCCAGCACCACCCCCGGCCCCCAGCGCGACTCCAGCCAGCCCAGCCCCCGGGGTCCCACCGCCCGATCCAGGGCCTGGCGGTCCTGGACCACTGGGCCAGCCAGGGGCAGGATGCGGCCCTCGCTCCAGGCCCGCAGGATCTGCTCGGGAGTCATGGCGCCGTCCCCGCCGCCCGCCACACCCGCTCAGGCTCGCTGGCGGCCAGCTCCCCGGGCGGGGTCCAGCCCGGGGCCAGCCCCGGCGCGGCGGGCGTGGGGCCGTCGGCCTGCAGAGCGGCCAGATGGTGCAGCCAGCGGGCGCCGATGCCCGTCTCGAAGGCGGTGCTGAGCATCAACCGCGGCCGCCCCCGCTCCAGCTCGGCCAGCAGCGGCCGCGGGTCGCCCTCCTGGCTGGGCCGCCGCACCTGCCAGCCAGGCCAGTGCTGGCGCAGCTCGGGACGGGCCTGCAGCGATTCGTCCAGGGCCATCGCCACCGTGGGAAAGCGGGCGGCCAGCACCTCCAGTCCCTGGTCGTCGGCGGAATCAAGGGGCTGCTCCAGCCAGTCGAGCCGGGGCTCGCGGGCCAGGCGCCCAGCCCAGGCCGCGGCCGTGGCCCGGTCCCAGCCGCCATTGGCATCCAGGCGCAGCCGGGCCGTGGGCGGCAGCTGCTCGAGCAGCCGCTCCAGGAGCAGCCGTTCCTCGGGGTCGGGATGCACCGCCACCTTCCACTTGAAGCAGGGGCCGCCGCCAGAGCCCTCCTGGTGGCCGGCCAGGGCCGCCGCCAGCGCCGGGATGGCCGCTGGCCCAGCCGGGAGCAGATGGGCGGCGGGCGGGGCAGGCCGCCAACGCCCCAGGGGCCGACCCTCGCCCTCGGCCAGGGCGGCACCCAGGGCAAAGGCCAGGGCCGGCGGCAGGGCACCACAGGCCAGGGCGGCCTCCAGGTTCGCCCGGCTGCAGCGCGCCCCGAGCCGGCCGATCGCCGCTTCGATCGGGGCCAGGTCACCGTCCAGCGGCGCCGCCTCCCCCCAGCCCACGGCGCCACCCGGCAGCTCCAGGCGCAGCAACCAGCCCTGTTTGCCCTGCAGCAGTCCTCGGGCCGTACGCAGGGGCTGGGGCAGGGGCAGCGCGAACGGCCGCCACTGCAGCCGCAGATCACAGCCAGCTGCCGCCATCCGCTCCACCAGTCAGCTCCACCGGTCAGCTCCACCACCGCCCCAGGGCCAGGCCCAGGGCCAGGCCCAGGCCGTTCAGCGCCTGGAAGCGCAGGGCCAGGAACTTGCTGCCGCTGATCCGGTCGGCCCGGTGGTGGTGGTCGCGCAGCAGGGCGATCAGCTGGCGGGCCGGTGGCAGCCCCACCGCCCCCAGCAGGGCGGTGAGCGGCCAGCGCTGGTCGTGGGCGGGCAGCAGCAGCGGCCCCCACTGCAACGCCAGGGCAGCGGCCACGAACCAGGGCACGAGGCCGGCGGCCCGGCTGCTGCCCAGCTGCACCACCGGGGAGCGCTTGCCATGGGCCGCGTCCTCCTCCACCTGGTGGAAGTGGGAGCAGAACAGCACCAGGGTGGTGGCCAGGGCCGGCCCACTGCCCAGCAGCAACGCCTCCCGCCAGGGAACGGCAGTAGCGGTGGCAGTGGCGGGGGCCGCTGGCGAGAGGGCCAGCAGGCCCGCAGCGGTGGCCAGGGGACCGAAGGCCAGCCAGCAGAGCGGCTCCCCCAGGCCCCGGTAGCCGAGGCGGAACGGCGGACCCTGATACAGATAACCCAGGCCACAGCAGGCCAGCACCAGCGCCAGCACGGCGCCACTGCTGCGCCAGGCCACCAGGGCCATCAGCGCCAGTCCCGCCAGCAGGCAGCCATTGGCCAGGGCAGCCACCCGACCGGGCCGACCCGTGAGATTCACCAGTGAGTGGGGCTTGCCGGTGGCATCCACCCCGGTCTCGGCATCGAACACGTCGTTAGCCAGGTTTTCCCAGGCCAGCAGCAGCACGGCCGCCAGCAGGAAGAGCAGCAGCTGGCCAGGCCGCACGGGCAAGCCCTGGCCGAAGCGCCAGCCGGCAGCCAACAGCACCGGCATCACCGCCACGGCATACATCGGCCACTTGATCGCCGCCCGCCAGAGCCGGCGGCGGGCGTAACGGCTTGCGACGACCTCGGGCTCAGGCGTGGGGGGCAAGGGCGGCGGGCGGGGCAGGGCCCATACATTTGAGCAGCTCAATCGAGCCGCGCGTCGTGGCAACCTCCCGAGCCGAACTGCTGCGCACCGGCTCCGGCTTCGCGGAACTGCTGGCCGAGGCCGACCGCTGCGCCCGCCAGCTCGATGAGGACGGCCTGCTCAGCCTGGCCATCCCCCTCCGGGCCTGCGATCCGCTGCGGTTGCTGCCCCACCTGGATGGGGTGGATGGCGACGGCTTCCGCTTCCTCTGGGATGGGGCCCCCGGCCTGTGCATTGCCGCCAGTGGCCGGGCCCACAGCCTGGAGCTGAGCGGCCCACGCCGCTTTGAGCTGGCCCAGCGCTTCACCCGGCTGTGCCTGGGCCGGCTGGGCCAGGCACCGGCCCGGCCCACACCCCGCCTGGCCCGCCCGCGGGTGCTGCTGGCCTTCGGCTTCTTCGACGCACCGCTGGAGGCCCACCCCCTGGCGGTGCCGGGGGTGCAGGTGGTGCTGCCCCGCTGGCAGCTGAGCCGGCACGGCCAGCACTGCTGGTTGCGGCTGCAGCGACCCCTGGGGGGCAGCATCACCGCCCGCGGCCTGGCCGAGGAGCTGTGGGAGAAGGCCCGGGAACTGGAGGTGCTGGCCGGCAGCCTCCCCGCCTGGCCCGCCACGGCCGAGCTGCACGTGCAGCAGCGCTCCGCCTGGCAGGAGCGCTACCGCCTGGCCGCCAGCCAGGCCCTGGCCCTGGTGGAGGAGACCCGGCTGCAGAAACTGGTGCTGGCCGTGCGCCAGCAGCTGGAGCTGAGCGCCCATCCGGACCCCCTGGCCCTGCTGGCCCCTCTGCGGCGCCACCAGAGCGGCAGCTGCCGCTTCCTCTGGCAGCGCCAACACGGCACGGCCCTGCTGGGGGCATCCCCGGAACGGCTGCTCACCGTGCGCCAGGGCCAGCTGCGCAGCGACGCCCTCGCGGGCACCGCCCCCAGTGGCGCTGGCGGGCTGCTGCTGGCTTCCGCCAAGGACCGGCTGGAGCACGAACTGGTGGTGGAGACGATCATGGCCGTGCTCGCCCGGGCAGGCCTGCAGCCCCTCCGGCCGCGCCGGCCGCGGCTGGCTCGCCATGGCCAGCTGGTGCACCTGCACACGCCGATCACCGCGTCCCTGGGCCCACAGGAGCCCCTCAGCGTGGCTGCGGCGCTCCACCCCACCCCGGCCGTGGCAGGCCTGCCCCGACGTGAAGCGATGGGCTGGCTGCGCAGCCTGGAGCCCTTCGAGCGGGGTCACTACGCGGCCCCGATCGGCTGGATCGACAGCGCCGGCGACGCCGATCTGCGCGTGGCGATCCGCAGCGGCACCCTGCGCGGTGCCCAGCTGGAACTCACCGCCGGAGCCGGCCTGGTGCAGGGCTCGGCGGTGGAGCGGGAACTGCGGGAGGTGCAGTTGAAGCTCGGGGTGCTGCAGCAGCAGCTGAACCTGCCGGCGGGGCAGGCCCCCGGGCCATGGCCGCTCTGACGATCGCCCTGCCACTGGTGGGAGTGCTGGTGGTGGCCCTGCTGATCCGCCAGCTGGTGGGCCGCCGCCGGCTGGCGCAGATCATCTTTGAAGCCGACACCCGCGCCGGACGCGACTTCGACCTGGGACTGCTGATCGCCATCGTGCTCAGCGTGGTGCTGGTGGTGCTGGAGAGCGATCCCCGGCTGCAGGTTCGCCACCAGGCCCTGTTTGAACCCCTGGAGCTGGGCTTCTCCCTGCTGTTCAGCCTGGAATATTTGCTGCGCCTGCTCTGTGCCGAGCAGCCCCTGCGCTACGCCCGCAGTTTCTTCGGGATCGTGGACTTCCTCTCCAGCATTCCGCCGCTGGTGGGGCTGGGGGCCAGCCGCGGCCGCTACCTGGCCGTGATCCGCATCCTGCGGCTGCTGCGGGTGTTCCGGATCCTCAAGCTGGGGCTCTATCTGCGGGAGGCGAACCTGCTGCGAGCGGCCCTGATCGCCAGCCGCCGCAAGATCCTGGTGTTCCTGCTCACGATGGTCACCCTGGTGGTGATCATCGGCTCGCTGATGTACGTGATCGAGGGCGAAGCGGGGGGCTTCACCAGCATCCCCGTGGGCATCTACTGGGCAATCGTCACGATCACCACCGTGGGCTACGGCGATGTGGCCCCGGTCACGGTGCCGGGCCGGATCGCCGCCTCGGCGGTGATGCTGCTCGGCTACAGCATCATTGCTGTGCCCACCGGCATCATCACCGCCGAAATCCAGCAGGCTGCCCGCTCCGGCCCGCAGCTGCCCGGGCCACGGGGGTGCCCGGTGTGCGCCGAGACCCACCACCTGGCCAGGGCCCGCCACTGCCACCGCTGCGGTGGCCGGCTGGCCGATAGCGATCAGGGCAGTAACGCCACCGTCTGATCCGCCAGGGGAATGCCCGCCAGGCGCTCCACCTCGCGGATGCCGGTAGGGCTGGTGACATTGATCTCGCTGAGACGTCCATCGATCACGTCGATGCCCACGAAGAACAGGCCCTCCGCCTGCAGCGCCGGGGCCAGCTCCGCGCAGATCGCCCGCTCGGCGTCGCTGAGATCGGCGGCCTGGGGCTGGCCGCCCACCGCCAGGTTGCTGCGAAACTCCCCGCCGCTGGGCACGCGGTTCACCGCCCCCAGGGGCTCACCGTTCACCAGCAGGATGCGCTTGTCGCCGGCCGCCACCCCCGGCAGGAAGGCCTGCACCATCACCGGCAGGGTCTCCATCGCCGTCACCAGCTCCAGCAGGGCTCGCAGGCCAGGCGTGCCAGCGGCAGCGAACACCACCCCCTGGCCGGCCCGCCCACCCAGGGGCTTGAGCACCACCTCACCGTGCTGCGCGGTGAAGGCGGCCAGCTCCGCCACCCGACTGGCCACCAGGGTGGGAGCCATCAGGTGACTCCAGCGCAGGGAGCTGAGCTTCTCGTTCCAGGCCCGCAGGGCCGCCGGCCGGTTGATCACCCGCACGCCGTGCCGCTCGGCCAGCTCCAGCAGGTGGGTGGCATAGAGGTAGGCCTCATCCACCGGCGGATCCTTACGCATCCACACATGGGCGAAGCTCTGCAGCGGCAGCCGCTGGGGCTCGCCCAGGGCATACCAGGGCTCGCAGGTCGCGGGGGTGGCCAGCACCCAGGTGCCGTGGCCCTGCCCGGACGCCGGCCCTGGCCGCTCGGCGGCGCTGAGATCGGCGAGGGTGCACACCCACACCGGCCGGCCGGCCCGCTCGGCCGCCTGCATCAGGGCCACGCTGGAATCCTTGGCCGGGTTGAGCCGCGCGATCGGGTCGATCACGAACAGCTGGGCACCGTCGCCCAGCGCAGGGGTGGCCATCACTCAGGCCGCCAGCAGGGGATCGAGCCGGCCGCCGCGCTCCAGGGCGTGCAGCTCGTCACAGCCGCCGATGCCACTGTCGTTGATGAAGATCTGGGGCAGGCTGCTGCGCCCATCGGCCCGCTCGGTCATGGCGGCGCGGGCGCCCTGGTCGCCGTCGATGGCGTACTCGGTGTAGGCCACGCCCTTGCGGTCGAGCAGCGCCTTGGCCCGGATGCAGAAGGGGCAGAAGCGCCAGGTGTAGATCTCAACCTTCGCCGCCATGCGGAGCCTCGGAGCAGGTGGCCGGATCCTAGAAGTGGCGCTTCAGCGATGGACTCAGACCATGGTCATGACCATGGTCTACAACTAGAATGGGTTCGGGATTCCGGAGGGTGGCGTGCAACAGATCAGTGCCAGCCAGTTCAAGGCCCGCTGCCTGGGACTGATGGACGAGGTGGCTCGCAGCGGCGAGGTGTTGGTGATCACCAAGAACGGCACCCCCGTGGCCGAGCTGCACCCCTGCCGGCCTGAGCGCCTGTCCACACCGTTTGGCCTCCACCCCACGACCAGGCTGCTGGGCGACGTGATCACGCCTCTGGCAGAACCCTGGCAAGCGCTTCACTAGGGGGTGGCGATGCTCCTGCTCGACACCCACGTGCTGCTTTGGCTGGATCGCGATGACGCCAACCTGGGAGCCCAGGCCCGCGCCGCCATCAGCACCGCCTGGGATGCCGGCAGCGTGGTGGTGAGCAGCATCAGCTTCTGGGAGGCGGCGATGTTGCAGCAGCGTGGCCGCATCGAACTGGCGGCACCGGCGAGTCGCTGGCGCGCCGATTGGCTGGAGGCCGGCCTGCAGGAACTCCCCATCGATGGGGCGATCGCACTCACCGCAACGGAGCTTGCCTCCTTCCACCCCGACCCAGCCGATCGCTTCATCACGGCGACGGCCCTGTTCCATCAGGCCCAGCTGATGACCGCTGACGCAGCCATCCTCGACTGGAGCAACCCCCTGCCGCGCCTGGACGCCCGCCACTGAACTCTCCATTGAGTACGGTCAAGCCAGCCCTGCCCGTCGCCTCGCCGTGACTGCCACCACCAGCGGCCTCGCCGGCTCCCCAGCCGCCAGCGCGCCGCTCGACCTCACCGATTTCAAGCGCGACCTCTCCGAACTCACCGACCGCCTGGGCCAAGCCCAGGACTGTCTTTGACGAAGCTGCCCTGAAAGCCCGCCAGCAGGACCTGGAGCAGCTCGCCTCCCAGAGCGACTTCTGGGACGACCAGAAGGCGGCCCAGGCCAAGATGCGCCAGCTCGACGAGGTGAAGGGCCAGCTGGAGCAGCTCGGCAGGTGGCAGGCGGCCGTGGCCGACGCCGAAGCCACCGTGGAGCTCTACGGCCTCGAACCCGACGCCGACCTGCTGGCCGAATCCAACGCCGCCCTGCAGCAACTGCGTGCCGACCTCGACCGCTGGGAGCTGGAGCGCCTGCTGAGCGGCCCCTACGACAAGGAGGGCGCCGTGATCTCGATCAACGCCGGCGCCGGCGGCACCGACGCCCAGGACTGGGCGCTGATGCTGATGCGCATGTACACGCGCTGGGCCGAAGACCACGGCATGAAGGTGAGCGTGGACGAACTCAGCGAAGGGGAAGAAGCGGGCATCAAGAGTTGCACGATCGAGATCGAGGGCCGCTACGCCTACGGCTACCTGCGCAACGAGAAGGGCACCCACCGGCTGGTGCGGATCAGCCCGTTCAACGCCAACGACAAGCGCCAGACGAGCTTCGCCGGCGTGGAGGTGATGCCCAAGATCGAGGAGGAGGTGAAGCTCGACATCCCCGAGAAGGACCTGGAGATCACCACCAGCCGTTCGGGCGGCGCCGGCGGCCAGAACGTGAACAAGGTGGAGACGGCCGTGCGCATCCTGCACATCCCCACCGGCCTGGCCGTGCGCTGCACCCAGGAGCGCTCCCAGCTCCAGAACAAGGAGAAGGCGATGGCGCTGCTGATGGCCAAGCTGCTGGTGATCGCCCAGGAGCAGCGGGCGGCCGAGATCGCCGACATCCGCGGCGACATCGTGGAGGCGGCCTGGGGCAACCAAATCCGCAACTACGTGTTCCACCCGTACCAGATGGTCAAGGACCTGCGCACCCAGCACGAAACCACCGACGTGCAGGGCGTGATGGACGGCGACCTCGACCCCTTCATCCAGAGCCTGCTCCACGCCGGCGTGGAGGTGGGCGGAGGCTCCGGCGATGACTGAAGAACCCCAGGCCAACCCCCAACCCCAGCCCCCTGCCAGCCCCCAGCCTGAGGCCCCGGGTGAGAACCCCAGCTTCGTGAAGCTGGCGATGCGCAACATGGTGCGCAAGGGGCGCCAGAGCCTCTTCCACTTCGGCCTCACCGCCGTGGGCTTCCTGGGCTTCATCACCCTGATCGCCTGGCTGGGCCGGCCCCAGGTTCCCGGTGGCTGAGCCGATGCCGGATCCGATCGAAGATCAGATGGCCGACTCCAGCTCCACGACCGCACACCAGGCCGCCGCGGTCGACCTCGACCTGGCCTTCTCAGCCGATCCGGAGCTGGCACCCCAGCTGCTGCAGGGCGCCGGCGCCTGGCTCGATCCCCTGGAGGGAGCGGATCCCTGGCACGCGCTCCTGGGCAGCTGGCTGGGCCAGCTGGCCGCCGAACTGCCCAGGGAGCTGCAGGCCCCCGCCTACAGCCTGGGGCTGAGCCTGGTGGGTGACGCGGAGATCGCCGCCCTCAACGCCGACTGGCGCAGCAAGGCAGGCCCCACGGACGTCCTGGCCTTCGCCGCCCAGGACGACAACCTCGACGGGGCCCCGCCGCTGCCCCTGCCGCCAGGCCTGATGGACGACGCGGGCGAAGCTGAAATCCAAGGGGCTGAGCCCCTCGAGCTGGGCGACATCGTGATCTCCGTGGACACCGCCGCCCGCCAGGCTCCTGAGCACGGCCACAGCCTGGAGCAGGAGCTGCTGTTCCTGGCCAGCCATGGCCTGTTGCACCTGCTGGGCTGGGACCATCCCGACGAGTCCCGCCTGGCAGCGATGCTGGCGCGTCAGCACACACTGACCCAAAGCACAGTGTTCCCTGGCGAACAGGGATAAGGTTTTGAAGGTTGGAGAGGTTTCGTGCCACCACTTTCCAGACCAGAGCCGAATTCAGACCTGATCACCGCCCTGCCGGCCGTTGCTGCCGGGCGCGGGCGCTCCACGCGGCTGGGGGCCTGGGCTGTAGCTGGAGACCTGCCCGCCAGCTTCCGCTATGCCGCCCAGGGGCTGGCCTACGGCTTCCGCAGCCAGCGCAACTTCCGCATCCACGTGTTCACCGGCCTGGCGGTGTTCCTGATGGGGCTGGCGCTGGGGCTGCCGCCGGCCCAGCTGGCGGTGCTGGTGCTCACCGTGGCCGCGGTGCTGGTGCTGGAGCTGATCAACACCGCCACCGAGGCGGTGGTGGACCTGGCCATCGGCCGCAAGTTCCATCCCCTGGCCCGGATCGCCAAGGACTGCGCTGCTGCCGCCGTGCTGGTGGCGGCGGCGGCCTCGGTGCTGATCGCCCTGCTGCTGCTGGTGCCGCCGCTGCTGGAACGGCTGGGCCTGTGATCGAGGGGGCGCCGCGCCGGGCCCTTGAATGGGTCACACCCCATCAACAGCGATGCTGCTCGTTCTCGACAACTACGACAGCTTCACCTTCAACCTGGTGCAGTACCTGGGGGAGCTGGCCGCCGAGCACCCGCTGGCCGCCGAGCTGCGGGTGGAGCGCAACGACGCCCTCAATCTGGATCAGATCCGCGCCCTCAAGCCGGCGGCGATCCTGATCTCGCCGGGGCCCGGCGACCCCGACCAGTCGGGGGTGTGCCTGGAGGTGCTGCGCGAGCTGAGCCCCACCGTCCCCACCCTGGGCGTGTGCCTGGGGCACCAGTCGATTGCCCAGGTGTTCGGCGGCAAGGTGGTGCGTGCCAGGGAGCTGATGCACGGCAAGACCTCCCCGGTGTTCCACGGCGGCGCCGGCGTGTTCGCCGGGCTGCCCAGCCCGCTCACCGCCACCCGCTACCACAGCCTGATCGCCGAGCGGGAGTCGCTGCCGGATTGCCTGGAGATCACCGCCTGGCTGGAGGACGGCACGATCATGGGTCTGCGCCACCGCGACCACCCGCTGATCGAGGGCGTGCAGTTCCATCCGGAGAGCGTGCTCACCCAGGACGGCCACCGTCTGCTGGCCAACTTCCTGCGCCAGGCCTCCGGCTAGCGTCCTGGTCTCCCCCAGCTCAGCCATGCGCCTCCTGCCCTTGCCTGGCCCGGCTCTGGCCCTGGGCACTGCCTTGGGCACTGCCCTCGGTGCCAGCCTGATCACCGCCGCTCCTGCCCTGGCCGCCGGCGGGGTGACGATCACCAGCTTCGGCCACAGCGCGCTGCTGATCCAGGGCGGCGGCCAGAGCGTGCTGCTGAATCCCTTCCGCGCCGTGGGCTGCGCCGCCGGCCTGGCCGAACCACGGGTGGGGGCCAGCGCGATCCTGGCCAGCAGCCGCCTGCTGGATGAGGGGGCCCCCGGCGTGGCCAGCGGCCGCTTCCTGGTGGATCCAGGCACCTACCAGGTGGGCAGCCTGAGCTTCGAGGGGATCGGCGGACCCCACGACCGGGTGGGCGGCCGCCGCTTCGGCCAGGCCACCATCTGGCGCTGGCGCCAGGGAGGCCTGAACTTCGCCCACCTGGGCGGCACCGCGGCGACCATCAGCCCGGCTGACAAGGTGCTGCTCGGCCGCCCGGACGTGCTGATCATCGGCGTTGGCGGCGGCGCCAAGGTGTACGACGGCCGCGAGGCGGCCGAGCTGGTGCGCGAGCTGCAGCCCCGGGTGGTGATCCCGGTGCAGTACGTGAGCGGCGCCACTCCAGCCAACTGCGACCAGGGCAGCGTGCAGCCGTTCCTGGACGCCATGGCCGGCACACCGGTGCAGCGCGCCGGCAGCCGCATCAACCTGCCCGGCAGCCTCGACGAGGGCCCGGTGATCAAGGTGATGCGCTGAGGTCCCCCATCAGGCAGCGGCGGTGTTGATCAGCTCGCGATAGACCTGCCAGAACCGCTCCATCTGCGCGCGGGTGCCGATGCTCACCCGCAGGGACCCCTCGATCAGGGGCTTGCCCGCCATCGAGCGCACCAGGATGCCGGCCCGGCGGAGACCCTGCTCCACATCGTGGGCGGGCCGACCAGGCCAGATCAGCAGGTAGTTGCCGCCGCCGGCATGGTGGCGCACGCCAGCCGATTGAAGCTGGTTCAGCAGCCAGGTGCGGGCGCGCCCCACCTCGGCCACGTAGGCATCGGTGTAGGCCTGGTCCGCCAGGGCGGCGTGGGCGGCGGTGACCGCGAAGCTGTTGATGTCGTAGGGCCCGGTGACCCGGCCGATGCGGTCGATCACGGGCGCCGCGCCGATGGCGAAGCCCATGCGCAGGCCGGCCAGGCCGGCGGTCTTGGCCAGAGAGCGCAGCACCACCAGGTTGGGGGTGGCAGCGAAGTCAGCCAGGGGCAGCACGCTGTCGCCGCTGAAGGCCTCATAGAGCTCATCCACCACCACCAGGGTGTGGGGCGCCGCCGCCGCCAGCTCCAGGATCGGCTGGGGCGCCAGGCGGGTGCCGGTGGGATTGTTGGGGTTGCAGATCAGCAACAGGCGCGGCGGACGCTGGGCGGAGGTGGTGCCAACGGGCTCCAGGAGGGCGGCGCGGATCTCCTCCAGCGGGAAGGCGAAATCCGGCAACCGGTAGGGAATCGCCGCGATCGCCATGCCCTGCATGCGGGCGCAGGGGCTGTAGTACCCGAAGGTGGGGCTGGTGGTGAGCAGGGTGTCGCCCCGGTCGCCGTAGGCGTGAAAGATGGCGTGGATGGCGGCATCCACGCCGTTGAACAGGCCGATCTGCTCGGGCTGCAGGGGCCGGGGTTGGGCTGCTGCGCCAGCGGCAGGCTGGGCCGCGAGGTTGGCGATCAACGCTTCGCGCAGGCCGTCGTATTCCGGATACACCGCAATCTGCTCCGCCGGAATCGCCCGCAGCGCCTCCACCACCTGGGGGCTCGGGCCCACGGTGTTCTCGTTGAAATCCAGGCGCAACATCCCGCGCCGGCCCTCCAGGGGAGCGCTGTAGGCCTGCAGGCTCTCCACCTCGGGGCGGGCTTCCGGCACGGTCACGCAGCAGGCCGGCGTGACCGGCGAGGCAATGGGGGCAGCGTAGGCACGCTCCCCCCGCCAGCTTCCGCCCACGCCACCACCAACGCCGCCGCTCAGGCCCCGCTCTCCACCCACACCGAGAGGGATCCCGCCGGGCAGCTGAACTCGGCCCAGCCATCGCCGTTGCTGCGGATCGACTCGCGCCGGTGCTCGGTGATGTCCACGTACGTGGCATTCGGCCGGCCCGTGGCCATCCACTTCCAGCCCGCGTCGCCGTTGCTCATCAGCACCGCCAGGCCGCGGGGATGGGCGGGGGTGCCGGCGCGGGTCCAGCCGATGCAGTTGGGGTGGTCAAGCCAGTCGCGCTGCTCGCCGTAGGCGTGGTCGCGGCGGGCGGCCAGCAGGCGATCGAGGATCCAGCGGTGGCTCACCAGCTCCACGTCGTGCTGCTGGCCGTCGCGGCCGCGGTCGCGGTAACGGGCACCCTCGTAGTCCGGCAGGAACAGGCAGGGGTAGCCCTCGCGCCGCAGCAGGATGAAGGCGTAGGCGAGGGGCTTGAACCAGGGTTCCACCACCGATTCCAGGGCCTGCAGGGGCTGGGTGTCGTGGTTCTCCACCAGCGTCACGGCCAGCTGGGGCAGCTCGCCCATCAGGGTGCCGTCCAGCAGGCGGCGCAGGTCGTAGCCCGAGCCCTGGCGGCTGGCCTGATGGAAGTTGTGGTGCAGCGGCGCGTCAAACAGGTGGATCTGGCCAGCGCTGCGGGAGGCGTACCAGCGGAGGGTATCGAGGTTGGTGGTCCAGTACTCCCCCACCACGAACAGGTCCCGGCCGGCATGGGCCGCCACGTGGCTGAGCCAGTCGGGGAAGAAATCGCCGCTGATGTGCTTGATCGCATCGAGCCGGAAACCGTCCACCCCCACCGTGTCCAGCATCCAGGAGCCCCAGTGCTTGAGGGCGGCGCGCACCTCAGGGTGGTCGATATCCAGATCGCAGCCCATCAGGTAGTCGTCGTTGCCACGTTCCAGGTCCACGTCGTCATCGAAGGCCTTGCCCTCAATCCGCCACACGGCCTGGACGTCCGGCTCGAGGCTGTTGTGATCCACGGCGTCGAAGTGCCACCAATGCCACTGCATGGCGAAGTGGGCGCCGGCGCGGGCGGGGTAGCTGTAGTGGGTCCAGGCGCGGATCGGGCGCTGGTCACCGAGGGGCTGGAAGCGGTTCTGGGGGTCGTGGGGGGTGGCGTTGAACTCCTCCTCGGCATCAGCCCCCATCAGGTGGTTGAACACCGCATCGGCATAGATCTGCAGGCCGGCGGCGCGGCAGGCAGCCACGGCCGACAGGTACTCGGCCCGGGTGCCGTACTTGGTGGCCACGCTGCCCTTCTGGTTGAACTCGCCCAGGTCGTAGGGGTCGTAGAGGCCGTAGCCCACGTCGTTGCCGCCGGCCTGGCCCTTGCCCGCCGGCGGCAACCACAGAGCTGTGATGCCGGCTGCGGCCAGATCCCGGGCCTGCCGCTCCAGGCGCCGCCAGTGACCGCCGTCGGCCGGCGTGTACCAGTGGAAGGCCTGCAGCAGCACGCCATTGCGTTCCGCTCCATCCGGCTCCCCAGCCGCAGCGACCGCAGGGGATGGCCACCTGCGGCGCCGGCGCAGCTGGTCTGAGCTGGAGCCCATGAGCACGGCACCAGCCGCGGCGGCCCACCAGAACAGCCGTCGTCGGGACAAGCGGCGGAGCAAGCGCGTGGGGCGAAGACAGTCCCAGCCTGGCGACGCACGGATTTGCTGAAGGAGATCCGCATCGATGTGTCGCAGGGAACCAACCGGCCGGCCGGGCCATGCCGAGGCTGAGGCGATGCCAGGCGGCTGCCACCGATGAAGCTCTGGATCCTGCAGAAGCCCTCCCCGGCGGGCCCGGCCTACGAGGAGCTGCGCTTCCGCGAGGAGGCCCGCGTGCTCGGCATCGCCCTCGAGGTGGTGTCGCCCGACGAGATCGACCTGATCGTGACCCGGGGCGGCCGGCGCTCGATCCGGCTGCGGGGGGAGGAGGTGGAGCTGCCCGACGCCCTGCTGGCCCGCACCGGCAGCGGCACGAGCTACTTCAGCCTGGCGATCCTGCGCCAGTTCGAGCACCTGGGCGTGCCGGTGATCAATTCCAGCCGGGCGATCGAGGCGGTGAAGGACAAGCTCTACAGCCAGCAGCTGCTGGCCCAGATCAACCTGCCGATCCCGCGCACGATGCTGGTGCGCTTTCCGGTGGACAGCGAGCTGGTGGAGCGGCAGATCGGCTTCCCCTGCGTGGTGAAGGTGCTGGCCGGCTCCTACGGCGAGGGGATCTACCTCAGCCGCGACCGGGAGAGCTTCCGCGACCTGATGGAGCTGGTGGCCAGCCTGGATGCCGGCAAGTCGCTGATCCTGCAGGAGTACATCGGCGAGCGGCCAGGCCAGGACCTGCGGGTGTGGGTGATCGGCGGCCGGGTGGTGGGGGCGATGCTGCGCAGCAGCGTGGACGGCAGCTTCAAGGCCAACATCACCCGTGGCGGCCTGGGGGAGAACTTCCCGGTGGATGAGGCGATCGACGTACTGGCCCGCGACTGCGCCCAGACCCTGGGGCTGGAGATCGCCGGCATCGACCTGCTGTTCGACGGCGACGGCTACCGGGTGTGCGAGGCCAACAGCAACCCGGGCTTCAGTGGCTTCGAGGCGGCCACCGGCGCCAATGTGGCCCGCCAGATCCTGCAGCACTGCCACTGGCGCATCCGCCGCCAGCTGGCGGTGCTCGAACCGGCGGCCCTGCCCAAGACGGACAGCCTGCCCCAACATGCCTGACGTTCCCCTGTCCCCGCTACCGAGGCCCGATCAACCATGACCTACTGCCTGGGCTACTGGCTGGAGGAGGGGCTGGTGCTGGCCTCCGACTCCCGCACCAACGCCGGGGTGGATTACATCTCCACCTACAGCAAGATGCACGTGTTCCAGCCGGGGCCGGACCGGCTGTTCGTGCTGCTGGCGGCCGGCAGTCTGGCCACCACCCAGGCGGTGGTGAGCACCATCCGCCGCGACCTCGACCAGGGCTTCGAGGCCAGCGAAGCCAGCCGGGGCGACCTGCGCCACTGCGACTACCTGTTCGAGGCCGCCGCCTACGTGGGCCGGGTGAGCGTGGCGGCGCAGAAGCAGAACGAGGCGGAACTGCGCAGCGCTGGCTCCAGCTCCCAGGCCACCTTCATCCTCGGCGGCCAGATCGGCAGCGAGCCCCATGGGCTCTACCTGATCTATCCCCAGGGCAACGCGATCATGGCCACCCGCGAAACCCCCTATCTGCAGATCGGCGAGAGCAAATACGGCAAGCCCCCGCTCGACAACGTGGGCCACACCAACCTCAGCCTCGACGATGCCGCCAAGCTGTGCGTAATGTCCCAGGTGCTCACCCAGCGCTCCAATCTCACCGTGGGGCCGCCGTTCGAGCTGGCGGTGATCCCCAGCGGCAGCCTGGCGATTGAACGGCGGCTGCGCCTGGAGGCCGACCACCCGATGCTCACCGAGATGATCGACATCTGGAGCGACGCCCAGCGCGAGGCGCTCTACCGCCTGCCGGCCCTGCCCTGGCAGCAGTCATGAACCCCGCCAGCGAGGCGGGCCCGTCCCCCTGGGTGTCCACCGGCCAGCTGCCCACACCGGCGGTGGTGCAGGGCCTGGTGGAGGAGGCCCACGCCCACTTCGCCACGGTGGCGCAAGGCGAGCTGGCCACCTACATCCCCGCCCTGGCGGCCGCCTCGCCGGCGAGCTTCGGCATCAGCGTGGCCGCCACGAACGGTGCCACCTTCCACGCCGGCGACTGGGCGGTGCCGTTCAGCATCCAGAGCCTGTCGAAGCCGTTCCTGTTCGCCCTGGTGTGCGAGGCGATCGGTGAGCAGCTGGCCCGCGACGCCCTGGGGGTGAACAGCACGGGGCTGCCGTTCAACTCGGTGCTGGCGGTGGAGCGCACCGTGGAGGGGCTCTCCAATCCGATGGTGAACGCCGGCGCGATCGCCACCACCAGCTTGGTGCCCGGCGCGGACGCGGCGGCCCAGTGGCGGTTCATCGAGGACGGCCTGTCACGCTTCGCCGGCCGCCGCCTGGCGGTGGATGAGGCGGTGTACCGCTCCGAACAGGCCACCAATGCCGGCAACGAGGGGATCGCCAGCCTGCTCAGCGCCCATCAACAGCTCTGGAGCGATCCGGCCACGGCGATCGACCTCTACACCCGCCAGTGCGCCCTGCTGGTGACGGCCGAGGACCTGGCGCTGATGGCCTGCACCCTGGCCAACGGCGGCCGCCAACCCCGCAGCGGTGAGCAGGTGATTGCGCCGCTGATCTGCCGGCGGGTGCTGGCGGTGATGGTCACCGCCGGGCTGTACGAGACCTCCGGCGACTGGCTCTATCAGATCGGCCTGCCGGGCAAGAGCGGCGTGTCGGGCGGGATGATCACGGTGGCGCCGGGCAAGGGAGCCCTGGCCAGCTGGTCGCCGCCCCTGGATGAGGCCGGCAACAGCGTGCGCGGCCAGCTCACCGCCCAGTTCCTCTCGGAGCGGCTGGGGCTGAATCTGTTCGACTCCCGACCCAGCCAGGACACCGCTGCTGACTCCCCCTAGGGTCGGCCGCAGGGCCAGGGCAGCAAGCGGGAATGCAGCAGATCGAGATCGGCGCGTTCGCCAGCTTCAACATCGCGATCATGGTGCTGGCGGCGGGCAAGCTGCTGCACCGCCGCCTGCGGGTGCTGCGCAGCTTCAACATCCCGGAGCCCGTGGCCAGCGGCCTGCTGGTGAGCCTGCTGGTGGGCGGGCTGCACGCCGTGGGCGGCCTGGAGCTGGGGTTCAACCTGGCGGTGCGGGATTTCCTGCTGCTCTACTTCTTCGCCGGCATCGGCCTCAATGCCGACATCCGCACCCTGCGGGCCGGCGGCTGGCCCCTGCTGATCCTGCTGGCCGCCACGGTGGTGTACATCGCCATCCAGAACCTCACGGGGGTGGCGATGGCCAGCCTGCTGGGGCTCGATCCGCTGGTGGGCCTGCTCACGGGTTCGGTGTCGCTGGTGGGGGGCCACGGCACGGCGATCGCCTGGGGGCCGCGCTTCGCCGAACTGCACGGGGTGCAGAGCGCCGTGGAGATCGGCACGGCCAGCGCCACCTTCGGCCTGATCCTCTCGGCGCTGATGGGCGGACCGCTCGCCCGGATCCTGATCCGCCGGCTGCCCGCACCGGAGCAACAGGCCAGCCCGGAAGACCTGCGCGATCCGATGGCCGAAACGGCCCGGCCCGGGCCACCGATCACCAGCTTCCAGCTGCTGGCCACCCTGTTCTGGCTGAACATGTGCCTGGGCCTGGGCCAACTGCTCTACGCCGCCCTGGAGGCCCTCGGCCGCAGCCTGCCCCTGTTCGTGTGCGCCCTGTTCGCCGGCATCCTGCTCACCAACACCCTGCCGCGGCTGGCGCCCATCCCCTGGCCGGCCCACAGCACGGCCCTGGCGGTGGTGTCGGACGTGGCGCTGGGGGTGTTCCTGGCGATGTCGCTGATGAGCCTGCAGCTCTGGACCCTGCAGGGGCTGGGGGGTCCGCTGCTGCTGATCCTGGCGGTGCAGTTCCTGGTGGCCTTCGCCTACGCCCTGGTGGTGGTGTTCCGGCTGATGGGCCGCGACTACCAGGCGGCCGTGCTCTGCGCCGGTTTCGGCGGCTTCGCCCTCGGGGCCACCCCCACGGCCATGGCCAACATGGCGGCCGTGACCCAGCGCTACACCCCCGCGCCCAAGGCCTTCCTGATCCTGCCGCTGGTGTCGGGCTTCTTCGTGGACATCAGCAACTCGCTGATCATCCAGCGCTTCATCAACTGGTTGAGCTGACCCCCCCCCATGGCCACCCAGGCTCGAACCGAACTGCTGGCCCTGCTGCGCCAGGAGCCCCGCGGGGCGGCCAGCCGCCAGGGCGAGCGCGTGAACCAGCTCTGCCAGGAGCTGGAGCGCAGCCAGCCCGCCGACCTGGCCGCTCCCGGCGCCCTGGAGCTACTGGAGGGGGTGTGGGAACTGCGCTGGAGCAGCAGCCGCCAGCCCTATCTGGCGGTGGGGCCCTGGCTGGAGAACCTGCAGCTGCTGGCCCCCTCCCAGGGGCGGGGGATGAACCTGCTGCGGCTGCCGGGGGGCCTGGCACCCCTGGCGGGCATCGCCGTGGAGGCAGCGATCGCGGTGTGCCCCGACGAGGACCCCACCGGCAGTCCAGGGCCCACCGAAGCTCCGTTGCAGCGGGTGGAGGTGCGCTTCCAGCGCGGCGGCTGGCTGGGGCCGCCGCTGGGGGGCAGGCGGCTGCAGCTGCTGCGCACGGTGCAGCAATCCTTTGCAGCCTGGCTGGACATCACCGTGCTGGATCAGGACCTGCGCATCTGCCGCGGAAACGCCGGCACCCTGTTCGCCCTGCTGCGCCGCCCGGATCTGCAGCTCGCCGACCTGCTGCTGCCGCTCACATCCGCTCCAGGGCCGGAATCCCCAGCAGGCCCAGACCCAGCCTGAGGGTGTCGGCAGTGAGGCGGCAGAGCGCCAGCCGGGAACGGCGGGCCGGCTGGTCGGCCTTGAGCACCGGCACCTGGTCGTAGAAGCGGTTGAACACCTGGGAGAGCTCGAACAGGTAGCTGCAGAGGCGGTTGGGCAGCAGCTCGGCCTCCACCTCGGCGATCACGCCATCGAGCTTGAGCAGCTCCCGGATCAGGGCCCACTCCTGGGGTTCGCTGAAGGAGAGCCCCCCCGAAGCCCCAGCCCCATCGCCAGCAGCAGTCGATCCAGCCGCCTCCAGATCACCGCCCTTGCGGGCGATGCCGGCGATGCGCACCACCGCGTAGAGCAGATACGGGGCGGTGTTGCCCGTGAGCGCCAGCATCCGATCAAAGCTGAACTGGTAGTTGGTGATCCGGTTGGTGGAGAGGTCGGCGTACTTCACCGCCGCCAGACCCACGGTGGTGGCCACCTGCCCAATGAAGGCCTGGTCTTCGCTGCGCTCCTCCTCGGCCAGACGGCGGCGCAGGTCGGCCTCGGCCCGCTCCACCGCCTCATCGAGCAGGTCGCGCAGGCGCACGGTGTCGCCGGCGCGGGTCTTGAGCTTCTTGCCGTCCTCGCCCTGCACCAGACCGAAGGGCACGTGCTCCACACTGGCGCCCTCGGGGATCCAGCCGGCACGGCGGGCCACCTGGAACACGCCGGCGAAGTGGCTGGCCTGGCCGGCGTCGGTGACATAGATCACCCGGCCGGCGCCATCACCCTGCGGGACCGGCGCGAAGCGGTAGCGGATCGCGGCCAGGTCGGTGGTGGCGTAGTTGAAGCCGCCATCGCTCTTCTGCACGATCAGGGGCAACGGCTGGCCGTCCTTGCCGCTCACCCCCTCCAGAAACACGCAACCGGCACCGTCATCCACCACCAGCAGGCCGGCGGCCTTGAGGTCGTCGACCACCGCCTGCAGGTAGGGGTTGTAGAAGGATTCGCCGCGCTCGCTGAGGGCGATCTCCAGCCGGTCGTAGATCTTCTGGAACTCGCGCCGGCTCTGGTCGCAGAGCAGCCCCCAGGCCCTGAGCGACAGCGGATCGCCGCCCTGCAGCTTCACCACCTCCTCCCGGGCAGTGGCCTGGAAGGCCTCGTCGTCGTCGAAGCGGGCCTTGGCCTGGCGGTAGAAGGCCACCAGATCGCCCAGATCCACTGCATCGGCCGTTTCCAGGGCCGCGGGCGCCACCTGCTTGAGGTGGGTGATCAACATGCCGAACTGGGTGCCCCAGTCGCCCACGTGGTTGAGGCGCAGCACTGGGTGGCCGCGAAACTCCAGCACCCGCGCCAGGCAGTCGCCGATGATCGTGGAGCGCAGGTGCCCCACGTGCATCTCCTTGGCGATGTTGGGGCTGGAGAAGTCCACGATCACCGGCGCCGGCGGCTGGCCCCCCGCGTCCTGGGCGGCAGTGGGCACCCCCAGGCGCGGATCCGCGAGCCGTTCCGCCACCTCGGCCGTGAGCCGCTCGGGCCGCAGGGTGAGGTTGATGAAGCCGGGGCCGGCGATCACCGGCTCCAGGCAGAGCTCCGTGAAGGCCGGATCGGCCGCCAGCTGCTCCACGATCGCCTCGGCGATCTGGCGGGGCGGCTGCCCCAGGGGCTTGGCCAGGGGCAGGGCGCCATTGGCCTGGAAGTCGCCGAACTCCGGCTTGCTGGCCGGTGCCAGCTGGGGATCGAGGGGCTGGGCCGCTCCGGCCAAAAAGGCCTCTTCCAGCTTGGCCTTCATATCGGCCTCTTCGAAGGCCCGCTCCATCGCCGCGCGCAGCTGGGCTTCCAGGAGATGGGCGATGCGCAGCATGGAGAGGGGCGGCTCAGCCCCCGATCATCCCCCCCGACGGGAGCGGCATGGCTGGAGGGATGAGCCCAGCGTCCGGCTGGCGGACCCTGGCGGCGCCATGGCCAGAGGGCGAGCAGGGCGCTGGAAGTGCCGGGGCAGGGGTCGGGGGCGGCAACTCTGCACAGAGCCCCCCCTACCGTGATGATCCCCGAACCCCGCTCCCCTGGCCTGATTCAGCGCTATCGCGAACTGCTGCAGACCCGCCACTACGCCCGCCGCACGGTGAAGACCTATGAGCAGTGGCTGCGTCGCTTCTTGCGCTTTCACCAGATGCGCCACCCGCGGGAGATGGGAAGCGCCGAGGTGAATGCGTTTCTCAGCCACCTGGCTGTGAACGAGCAGGTGAGCGCTTCCACGCAGAACCAGGCCCTGGCGGCTTTGCTGTTTCTCTACCGGGATCTGCTGGACCGGGAGCTGGAGACCGATGGGGTGGTGCGGGCCCGCACCCGGCAGCGGTTGCCGGTGGTGCTCAGCGAGGCAGAGGTGCGCGCCGTGCGGGAGCGGCTGGAGGACGAGCCGGCGCTGGTGGTGGGGCTCCTGTATGGCAGTGGCCTGCGACTGATGGAGGCCCTGCGGCTACGGGTGAAGGATCTGGACTTCCAGCGACGGGAACTCACTGTGCGCGACGGCAAGGGAGGCAAAGACCGGCTCACCCTGCTGCCCCAGAGCCTGGTGCAGGCACTGCAAGAGCATCTGCTGAGGGTGCGCAGCCTGCACCATGGCGATCTGGCAGCTGGCTGGGGGAGCGTGGCGATGCCCTACGCACTGGCCCGCAAATACCCAAACGCCAGCCGGGAATGGTGCTGGCAATGGGTGTTCCCGCAGCAGAATCGTTGGCGTGACAGGGAATCAGGCGCCCAAGGCCGCCATCACCTGGATCCAAGCGTGGTGCAGAAGGCCGTAAAGCAGGCTGTGGTGGAAGCCGGAGTGAGCAAGGCCGCCAGCTGCCATACGTTCCGCCATTCCTTTGCGACGCACCTGCTGGATCGGGGGCAGGACATCCGAACGATCCAGGAGCTCCTCGGGCACAAGGAGGTGAGCACCACCATGATCTATACCCATGTGCTCAACCGCGGCCCACTCGGGGTGCGCAGCCCTGCAGACCTTGTGTAGCAATCTGAACAGGTGGTTCACGGACCCGTGAACCAGAGCTAGGTGTAGGCAGATACAGCCTCGAGGCTATGCCAGTACTGGATTCTCCAAACCAACCGGATAGCACACCGGCTTGGTTCACGGAAGGATCAGAGGAAACAGCCCTGGTTCACGGAACCATCCAATAAAGAGTTAGAAGGATTGGGATCCAGGCTAAAATTATCGTTCTTATGCGGAATGCAGATGGATGTGCTTACCCCTGAAGAGAATCCCGACCGTCACCTGACAGGGAAGCGGACCGCAGAGAAACAGTTACTTATCCTAGGGATTAACTTTCTGGCTTTTTTTGGTGTAGCAATCATACTCTATGGGTTTCTTGTTGTCACGTACAAAGACACATTGTTGCCGCTTGAGCAAGTGGTAGGACTTGTCTCTATTGCTGGCACAATTCTAGGCGCACTACTGACATTCATCTCTGTCTATCTGCCTCCAAATACTCGACCACCAGAAGCCGTCTCAAAGAAGTATGTAGCTCCTCTTTGTATCGCTATTGTGGTAGCCACAGCAATTGCAGAACTGAGCAATCCCAAGCAAGTTCACCCTCATGTCTATAATGGAATCGGCATACTGGCCATTGCTGGAAGCCTTTTCCGCACTATCAGCAGATAACACAGAGCTTGTAAGATGTTTTCAACTTCTCAAATAATTTTCAGGAGACAGCAAATGCATAAGAGGGAGTTCCCAGCATGGCTATAGATCATTTCGGTTCTATTCCGATGCGGGAAGCCAACTCTTCTAACATCCAGATGCAGAAGACGGTGCAGATGCTGCTTAGCACGGCGATTGACAGACGGCCGCTTCTGATCTGGAGCGTTAGCCGTATGTGTAGAATTCATCAGCCGTTGCGGGCATTGGTACTGGCCTGCGGTTCCATGTCCTACATGAAGCGCCAGCACCAACTCACTCTGAATAATCATTTAGCTCATGCTTTCTACAGAAGCCTGTCTTTAAGCGAGTCATTGAAGTTCTGGCTTTAGATCTTGGAACAAAGACGAGCGACAAAGGTGGGGAGTCGGGTTACCGTGGTGCCACTCTGCGTAATCATGATCTTTTCCAGATATACTGACATCTTGAGACGATGCCTGTGGAGTTGTCAGTTATTGGCTGAGATCCATCATGGGACGATAGCAATGAAAACAGTGCGATGGGTTCGCTGCTAGAATATTAAGAGTTGTTGCGAGAATGCCTCAGTGCGAAAATCGGATTAGATTATAATGGATTAGGAGTTTGGCATTTCAATTCCCTACTCCGCCACAAAGTTCCGGCCATGGCGAACGCAATAATTATTAAAGAGTGATAATAAGACTTATTGATAGACATTCGAAATTCTGGCAGCTGGAAATGAATGGATATCAGCAAGGGTGGCTACAGACAAAGCAATTGTTCTACACGAAGTGAGCCCTAACACTAGGCGTCCAACCTTTGATAAAATTCCCATGATAGTAGTCTCGCGATGACTTCGTCATTTCCTTCGCCACAGGGTTCTCAGCGGTCGTTCAATTCGGCCCTTCTTGAGCGAACCTTCATCGCCATTCCCTTGCTGGAACAGATCCAGCAGGAGGCCGTCATGATCGAATGGGCGTTAAAGAACCGGCCAGGCTGGTTTAGCTCCTTTGATTGTGCGATCCTTCTTAACCAGGCCTATCCTGGTGGTATTGAAGCGGCGTATGAGGAGGCAGCTGAACTTGTCAGGGAGGCCGAGAAGCGTTTTCCTGATGATAAACAAGACAGCGAGATCGCGCCCGCCCAAAAAGTGGATAAGTATACGTTTGTAGTAGCAAGTCTAAGTAACCGGATTCGCCGCAAGATTCTCTCCCTGAATCGCGATCTGCCTGATCAGCCGATCAAGGCCATCCTGCCCACTCTCTATGATGTCATCATCGATCTCAATCTCGACTATTACGCCGGTCGCGACAAGGCGAATGATTGGGTGAAAGAGCATGTTCCGCTTGCCATCAAGGCCATCCTGAAAGAAACGAGCGATGTTGAGCAGAAAGTGCGTGATCGTTCACAGTTTTCTCAGCAGTATGTGTTTGCCCGAATGGAGGCACGAGCGCTGCTTGAGCTCGTGAAGATGGATACGGCCAATGCTCTTGCCTTGGCCGGCAAGAGTACGGAAGAGAGCGAACCGAAAGGCCGCAAGTCCAAAAAGGGCAAGCTGTCGGCGCCGCCGAGTGGCGTTGAAGACACTCAACCCGAGGAGGATGTTGACAAGTTTCACGCGATCCACCATATCTGGCCTGATTTCGCGATCCGATCCTGCATTACCCAATCGGTAGCCACGGTCAAATCTGATGCGGCATGGAGTTCATTCGGTGCTGCAGGCAAGGGCATTACCTGGGCAGTGATGGATTCCGGTATCAACGCCGAGCATCCCCATTTCAGGTTGCATGGCAACATCGACCCCAGTTCCGATTTGCACTTTGACTTCACGGATACAGAATCCGTTCCAGATGGCAAGAATGGTGCCCTTATCGATATCTTTGGTCATGGCACCCACGTGGCTGGCATCATCGCAGGCGAGCAGTGCGCCGAAGGACCGGGAGCTAGCCCGGAAACCATGAGAGCGGTGACACGCACGATTGAGTCATTTACGGACGGTCATCCGGGAAAGGTCACAACCCAGACCCTCAAGCTGAGCTCAATCCGTGGGATGGCACCACAGTGCAAATTGGTGAGCCTGAAGGTGTTGGATCAGGATGGCGATGGGCAGGTGAGCGGTTTGATCACTGCCATTTACCGGATTCAGATGGTCAACGCATTTGGTCGTAATCTACGAATTCATGGAGTGAACATGTCGCTCGGCTACGAGTTTAACGCCGAGTGGTTTGCCTGTGGCCAGAGCCCCCTCTGCGTTGAGGTCAATCGGCTTGTTCGTTGCGGGGTGGTTGTGGTGGTGGCCGCGGGCAATACAGGTTATGGCGTTTTGAGTGCCAGAGAACGGGGAACCAGTGCAGGCATGGCGCTGACGATCAATGATCCAGGCAATGCAGCACTGGCCATCACGGTTGGCTCCACCCATCGCGAGATGCCGCATGTGTATGGCGTTTCATACTTTTCCTCAAAGGGGCCTACTGGCGATGGACGGTTGAAGCCCGACATGGTGGCACCTGGGGAAAAGATCTTGTCCTGTGCTGAAGGCAAGTTCAAACAGGAGAAGGGGAAGAAAGATGCATCTGGAAACACCCTTGAATGTGATTATGTGCAGGAAAGTGGTACAAGTATGGCGGCTCCCCATGTGAGTGGCGTTGTTGCCGCGTTCCTATCTGTGCGTCGGGAATTTATTGGCGAACCGGAGAAGGTAAAGCAGATCTTCGTGTCCACCTGTACCGACTTGCAACGAGAGCGATCTTTTCAGGGAGCCGGTCTGGTTGATCTCATGCGGGCCATTCAGTCCGTTTGAGGTCTGCCAAGCCACCTAGGGCCTTCCTGCTCATGCTTCATCGCCTACCCACCTCTACTCTCCCTTTGCTCTGATTCCTATGGACACCATCGCCAGCATCCCCTACGTGCTCGCTCACTATGATAAATCGGGTGCGCTTCAGGACCCTCTGGTTGTGCCGGAGGGCACCAAGGAACTTTTTGTGGTCTCACACGGTTGGAACAACAGTCAGGAAGCTGCAGAGAAGCTTTACAGGGAGCTGTTCACCCATTTTGCTGAGGTAGCACCCGACAGTGTTCGGAACAGAAAGCTGGCGATTCTGGGCATCATCTGGCCCTCAAAACAATTCACTGATCTCGTGGAGGCAAATGCCAAGTCCGGCGGTGCCGCCAGCTTCGGCGGTGGTAAGCAGGCCGATGACACCCTAAAAATCAAGCTCGATCTGCTGGAGGATCTTTTTGGCCCCGAGTCGGCTGCCACCATCCAACAAGCCAAGGATCTGATTGGTGCATTGGATGAAGATCCGGCCGCTCGAGATGAATTCGTGTCCCTGTTGCTCGGCCTGGTGGATCGCAGTGCTGCAGATAAGGATGATGCAACTGACAAGTTGTTCAAACTCACCGGCTCCCAGATTCTGGAGAAGCTGAAAGAAGACACCCCTCGCACCGCTGTCGCTCCAAGTGGTGGGGGTGCGGCAGCCCTGCACAGCGAGGCAACGGCCCCGCTGGCCGGCGGCGCTGCTGGTCTTGGGGATTCGTTCAAAGGCATCAAGGCCGGCGCGATACGGCTGCTTAACTTCCTTACTTATTACGAAATGAAGGCTAGGGCAGGCACGGTGGGCAAGGGTGTGGGCGCGGTGCTGGATACGCTTCCTGCATCAATCGAAAGGATTCATCTGGTGGGTCACTCCTTCGGTGGCCGATTGGTCAGTGCCGCCGCGATGGCCTCCACCACCGACCGTATCAGGAGCATGACGCTGCTGCAGGCCGCTTTTTCCCACAATGGCTTCTCCGCAAACTTCGACAACTCTCCAACGCCAAATCCGGGATTCTTCCGTTCTGTGATTGATCAAGGAAGGGTGAGAGGGCCCATCCTAATTACCCACACCCAAAACGATATCGCGGTGGGAATCCTCTACCCCGCCGCTTCAAGGCTCAGCGGCACTGTGGCTTCTGCCTTTGGTGATCAGAATGACAAGTTTGGTGGCATTGGTCGTAATGGTGCGCAGAAGATGAAGCCTGGTGAGGTGAATGTTAATGCGAGCAAACTGTTGCCTGTCAATGCGACCTATGACTTGCAGGCGGGCAAGATCCACAATCTGGAAGGCAGTGACTACATTCGCGACCCCAAGGGAGGCGATGCCCATGGCTTTGTGACCGGAAAGGAGATCGGCTGGGCGATCAGTTCCGCATTGGCTTAAGCCAGGGTGGATTGGGCGAGGAGCGACCTCGCGTTAGGGATTCATGGCCCCGGTCGGTGCAGCCAGTGCTCTCAGCAGCGCTGGCTGCTCTCGGCTCACGCTCCGGATCCGAGCGATGGTGAGCCGTTGCTCGGCCAATTCCAGTTCAACACAAGCAATGGGCTGCCACTAACTCTGCTGGTGAAGAAGGCTGTGAAGTAAGCAACCTTGCGCCAGTTCTCGCAAAGACAACCAACTGAGGAGCATTGCAGTGCCAGAAAATGACACCTTTATCAAAGTCACAGTGCCACTATTGGTGGCGGTGGCCACACTATGGCTTACATACTTCAATAATCTCCGGCTGGCTCAACGCAAGGAACGGCTTGACTTGGTTGATCGTCAATTACGGGATCTCTACGGCCCCTTGCTGGCACTGTGCATAGCCAATCGAGTGGCATACCATGATGCATTTCGAAGACTCTATCGCCCAGGTGGCATCCCGATGTGGGATCCCCCAAAGGATGATCCAGAGAACCGGCCAACTGCAGACGACGTTGAGGCATTTCGACTTTGGACCAAAGAAGTCTTTATGCCAGCTAATCGCGAACTATTCAGGCGCATTGTATATCATACTGACTTGCTCATGGAGGAATCGATGCCCGAGTGCTTGCTTGAACTGTTGGCTCATATTCAGGCCTATGAAGGCCTTATCAAGGAATGGGATACTGATAAATTCAAGCACAATACTCCGGCCATACGCTTTCCGGGCGGTGTAGAGGAATACATCAACGAACGCTATAAGAAACTGAAGCTCTCACAGGCAGCTCTTCAGGGCAATATTGCTATGAGCCGATCCCATTGGGCCGCAAGGAGGTCGGCAAAGATCAAAGCCTTATTTGGGTGATTGGTTCTCCATCCAAGTCAGCCACCGGCCCCCTCGAGTAATCATGCCCCCCCCACTGGCCAACTGCTGCCGCCTCACAGGTGTTCTGTCTCAGCAGATTCTTCAGTGATAATGGATTTTGAGACCGTTGCGGGCTGAGGTGGGACGCACCAACCCGGACCTCACCCCTCCATGCATTGCCACATCCAATGCGCGTCTGACCCAAAGGGGTCGGTTCAGGCCTGCAATCCAGCAGTGGAGCACGGCCGCAGCCTCGCGGAGCTGGCGGCTGAGACCGGGATCAGCCTGCGCTGCGCATTACGCTGGCATGGGTGGTTCCGCCCTGGCGGTCCGACTGCACTGGCGGATCGGCGGAGCGTGCGGCTCACCCAGAGGCTGACGCTCGATCCGCAGTAACTGCAGCGCGCCTTGGCTCTCCGCCACAAGAGGCTGTATCTCCGCAACATAGTGGACTTCAAGACCCTGGTAAGGGGATCGACAGCTGGCGGGTGATGCGTGACAACGGCCCTACCTACCTAAGCACACAGGCCTTGAAGCAAGCAACCTATGAAGCGGGGATAGACTCGGCTAACAATGCCATACACCTGAGCCGCACCCGAATGATCCTTGTTGAGCACCATGGCTCTCAGCGGCCAGGTGATGGCAAGCGTTAGGCACACTATGGTGGGCCATCAAAGCTCGTGATTACTCCCCAAGAATTGAGGCTGAAATGAATCTGCCACGTACTTTTGTAAGTTTCAGCAGCGCTGACAAGCGGTCGTACGACCTCATGCGTGCGTGGAAGGCGCATGAGCATATTGCCTTCAACTTTGCTGATTTTCAACTAGACGAGGCGATCAACTCGCAGAATCCGCATTATATCAAGCGGGTGTGTGCCGCAAAGGTGCGCCGCGTCGATACCTTCATTCTTCTTATTGGAAACGATACATACACAAAGACTGTGTTCGTAAAAGACGAAGTAGAAGTTGCGGTGGAGAAGGGATGCCGTCTCATTGGGGTGAATCTAAATGGCGTTCGCTTCAAAGACGATCTTTGTCCGGCATTCTTTGCCGAAGTCGGCGCACTCTTTGTTCCGTTTTCTTCTCGTATTATAGCAGAAGCACTCACCTGGCAGCGTGAAGGCAATTCAGCGTGGTACTACTTCTTCGATGATGTCTATTCACGGCTTGGGTATCAACTGGTCGGCCAGAAGGCGATTCTTCCGCCACCGCCCAACCCATTTGCTGGCGGGAACAGGCCGCCGTGGGCGCGGTGAAGGTGCCTAACATCCAGATCCAGAAGGCGGGAGCAGAGATTCTTGGCATATTCATGGGAGATCGCCCGCTTCTGATCTGGAGCGTTAGAAGGATCAAAGGGAAGCCCGAAGCGCCGCCGCCTTGACGCTTTGACG
>JBBASM010000012.1:0-102722 GCA_040399285.1 Prochlorococcaceae cyanobacterium | reverse complement strand
ATCCCGTCAGTTCGGACTGTAACGGAACATTGCGGGGTTTGTGAAGGGGGATGTCCGTTTCTGTGCCGGCGTTGCGATCCCGGGTCGTCACCTGGAGCCCCAGCCTCACCCTGGTGCCCACCCGCGCCTGCTTCAACGCGTGTGGCTACTGCAGCTTTCGCAGGCCGCTGGAGCTGAGTGGAGCGGATGGCCCCCCTGCGCCGGCCCTGCTCAGCGACCCGCAAGCCCTGGCCCAACTGCGGTTCCGGCCAGAAGCCCGCGAAGTGCTGTTGCTCAGCGGTGAGGTGCCACCGGATTCGCCGGCCCGCGGCCCCTGGTTCGCCCGGCTGCTGGCCCTCAGCAGCCTCGCCCTGGCAGAAGGTCGCCTGCCCCATACCAATGCCGGGCCGCTCAGCCTACGCGAGATGGCGGCCCTGGGGCGCCTCAACCCCTCGATGGGGCTGATGCTGGAGGGCCTGGGCCCGGCCGTGGAGCGCTGGCACCGCCAGGCTCCCAGCAAGCGGCTGGCGCTGCGCCTCGGCCAGCTCGAGCAGGCCGGACGCCTGGGGATTCCCTTCACCACCGGCCTGCTGCTGGGGCTGGGGGAAACGGCGGCGCAGCGCCGCGACGCCCTGGAGCTGATCGCCCTGCTGCAGCACACCTGGGGGCACATTCAGGAGGTGATCCTGCAGCCTTGGCGCCCGGATGGCGCGGCTGCCCAACCCCTCAGCCGCGCCGCGCAGCAGGAGCTGCTGGCCACCATCGCCGAGGCCCGGGCGATCCTGCCGCCGGAGGTGCACCTGCAGCTACCCCCCAACCTCTGGCCCCTCGACACCCTGCCCGAGGCCCTGGAGGCCGGCATCGACGACCTGGGCGGCATCGACAGCCAGGACGTGATCAACCCCGCCTATCCCCAGCCCGGCCCCCAGCTGCTGCAGCGCAGGCTGGCTGAGGCCGGCTGGCAGCTGCGGCCCCGCCTCTGCGTCCACGGCCCCTGGATTCCCCGCCTGCCAGGCCCGCTGGCCCGCCGGGTGTGGGACGCGGCCCAGGGGCTGGCAGATGCTTGTTAGCGTCCGCTTTTGCCGGCGTCCAAGGCCATGGCGGTGGACCACCGGGTGCTGCTGGTGCGGTTGCCCTGCAACCCGATCTTCCCGATCGGGCCGATCTACCTGGCCGATCACCTGCACAAGCAGTTCCCGGCCCTGCACCAGCGCATTCTCGACCTGGCCGCCGTGCCGGTGCTCGATGTGGAGCGGGTGCTGGCCCAGGTGGTGGAGGCCTTTCGTCCCACCCTGCTGGTGTTCTCCTGGCGCGACATCCAGATCTATGCGCCGGTGGACGGCCGCAGCGGCAACCCGCTGCAGCACTCGTTCGAGGTGTTCTATTCCCCCAATCCGCTCAAGCGCCTGCGCGGCGCCTTCGGCGGGCTGGGGCTGATGGCGTCGTTCTACGGCGAGCTGTGGCGCAACCTGCGCCTGGTGAAGCAGGGCGTGCGGCGGGCACGGCGCTTCCATCCCGAAGCCCGGGCCGTGATCGGCGGCGGCGCCGTGAGCGTGTTCTACGAGCAGCTCGGCCGCCGATTGCCCCGCGGCACGGTGGTGTCGGTGGGGGAGGGGGAGCCGCTGCTGGAGAAGCTGATCCGCGGCGAGTCCCTGGCGGGCGAGCGCTGCTATCTGGCCGGCGAGACGCCCCGGCCCGGCCTGATCCACGAGCAGCCGGCGGGCATGGAGAAAACCGCCTGCAACTATGCCTACATCGCCTTGATCTGGCCCCAGCTCGACTGGTATCTGGAGGGCGGTGATTTCTACGTGGGCGTGCAGACCAAGCGGGGTTGCCCCCACAACTGCTGCTACTGCGTGTACACCGTGGTGGAGGGCAAGGCGGTGCGGGTGAACCCGGTGGCGGAGGTGATCGCCGAGATGGGCCAGCTCTACGCCAAGGGGGTACGCGGATTCTGGTTCACCGACGCCCAGTTCATTCCCGCCCGCCGCTACATCGAGGACGCCAAGGCGCTGCTGCGGGCGATCCAGGCCCAGGGCTGGAACGACATCCGCTGGGCTGCCTACATCCGCGCCGACAACCTCGACGCTGAGCTGGCCGAGCTGATGGTGGCCACCGGCATGGAGTACTTCGAGATCGGCATCACCTCCGGTTCCCAGGAACTCGTGCGCAAGATGCGCATGGGCTACAACCTGCGCACGGTGCTGGAGAGCTGCCGGATGCTGGCCCGCGCCGGTTTTCGCCACCACGTGTCGGTGAACTACTCGTTCAACGTGATCGACGAGCGGCCCGAAACCATCCGCCAGACCGTGGCCTATCACCGTGAGCTCGAGCGCATCTTCGGGGCCGACAAGGTGGAGCCGGCGATCTTCTTCATCGGCCTCCAGCCCCACACCCATCTGGAGCAGTACGGCTTCGATCAGGGCCTGATCCAGCCCGGCTACAACCCGATGAGCATGATGCCCTGGCATGCCCGCAAGATGCTCTGGAACCCGGAGCCGATGGGCAGCACCTTCGGCAGGATCTGCCTGGAGGCCTTCGACACCAACCCGGGCGATTTCGGCCGCACGGTGATGGCTCTGCTGGAGCGTGACTACGGCCTGGCGCCCCTGGAGGAGGCGCTGCACTCGCCGGTGGAGGGCCGCAGGGCGCTGGCCACGGCGGTGCGCTGACGCCACAGCAGGGTCAGCAGCAGCAGCCCCAGCCCCAGCCAGCCCAGCAGGCCGCCAATCGGGTTCACATCCCCCTGGCCTGGGCCCACGAGCCAGCCCGGGGCACCGCTGCCGATCTCCACCAATCCCTTCTGCAGCAGGAACCAGCCGCCCACCAGGCCGCCATGCAGGCCGATCGGCCCCCAGAGATTGCCGTTCAGCTGGCGCCGCAGCAGGGCCAGGGTCAGACCCAGCAGGGTGAGGCCGCCCAGCAGGGCCAGCCCTGGCAGCGGTGCCAGCCGGTGCCAGGGATGTACCAGCGCGAACAGCAGCGCCTGCAGCCCCAGGGCCCGCCGCCGAGGCAGCAGCAGCTCCAGCTCTCCCCACAGCCAGCCCCGGAACAGCAACTCCTCGGCAAAGCCCACCCCCAGCAGCAGCACCAGCCCGTTGGCCAGCAGGGCTGGGCTGAGGGCGCCGCGCCACTGGGCCTGGCCGCTCAGCAGCAACAGAGCGGCCACGGGTGCCAACAGGGCCCCCGCCACCAGCACGCCCAGGAGCAAGCCGCCTGCCCCAGGGCCAGGGCCGTCCGCCGCCAGCCCCAGCCGCCGCCAGGGCTGGGCCTCGCCCCACACCCGCCGCAGCCGCAGCGGCAGGCTGAACAGCAGCAGCACCAGGGCGATCACCGCTCCAGCCAGATCCACCTGGTCAGGCCGCCAGCTGGGAGCCAGCAGGGCCAGGGGCCGCGAGAGCAGCCAGCCCGCCCCGTAGAGCAGCGGCACATACAGCAGTGTGCCAAGTGGTCGTGGCCTCACTCTTCGGGCTCGATCGTGCTGGTGAGTCCCTTGGCCTTGAGGCTCTCGCAGTAGAACTCCGCCGGCTCGAGGTCGCACACGATCACCAGGCCCACGCCCGTGTTGTGGGCCTCCAGCATCACCGCCATGGCGTCCTGCTCACTCAGGCTGGGCACCACCTGGCGCAGGGTGGTCACCACGTATTCCATGGTGTTCACCGGGTCGTTGTGCAGCAGCACCTTGTAGCGCCGCTGGGGTTGGCGCACCCTCTCCGGGGCCTTCTCCAGCACCGTGGCGCCGCCGGGGGAACGGCCTGGGGTTGCGGTGGCGCGGGGCGCGGTGAAGCTGGCGACAACAGGCATGGCCATCAGGGGACTGGAGAGGGCAATCGACTGGCTGGTGAAGGCCTCTGAAAGTGCGGTCAGCTTAGGAAGCAAACCCTGGGCCGCCGTCACGCCAGGCTCAGGCCGCCAGGGCCGCCTGGATCCTGGTCATCGCCTCGAGCACGTTCTCGCGGCTGTTGAAGGCCGAGAGGCGGAAGTAGCCCTCGCCGGCGGCGCCGAAACCGCTGCCCGGGGTGCCCACCACATTCGCCTGGCTGAGCAGCAGATCGAAGAAGCCCCAGGAATCCACGCCCGCAGGCGTCTTGATCCACACGTAGGGGGCCTGCTCGCCGCCGTACACCGCCAGGCCGGCGGCACTCAGCTCACGGCGGATGATCTGCGCGTTCTCCATGTAGAAGGCGATCAGGGCCTTCACCTGGGCCTGGCCTTCCGGGGAATACACCGCCTCGGCGCCGCGCTGCACGATGTAGCTCACGCCGTTGAACTTGGTGCACTGGCGCCGGTTCCACAGGCCCCAGAGCTCCACCTGCTCGCCATTGGCGGCCGTGCCCATCAGGCCGTGGGGCACCACGGTGAGCGCGCAGCGGGTGCCGGTGAAGCCGGCGTTCTTGGAGAAGGAGCGGAACTCGATCGCGCACTCCCGAGCTCCCTCGATCTCATAGATCGAGTGGGGCAGCGAGGGGTCCTGGATGAAGGCCTCGTAGGCGGCGTCGAACAGGATCAGGGAGCCATTGGCGCGGGCGTAATCCACCCAGGCCTGGAGTTGCTCACGGGTGGCCACCGCACCGGTGGGGTTGTTGGGGAAGCAGAGGTAGATCAGATCCACCGGCTCTGTGGGGATCTGGGCGCTGAAGCCGTTCTCGGCGTTGATCGGCAGGTAGGTGAGGCCGCCGTACTGGCCGGCGTCATCGGCCTCGCCGGTGCGACCCGCCATCACGTTGCTGTCCACATACACCGGATACACCGGGTCGGTCACAGCGATGCGGTTGTCCGGCCCGAGGATGTCGAGGATGTTGGCGCTGTCGCACTTCGAGCCGTCGGAGACGAAGATTTCCTCGGCTGTGATCGGGCAACCGCGGGCCTGGAAGTCGCTGGCGGCGATTTTTTCTCTCAGCCAGAGGTAGCCCTGTTCGGGGCCATAGCCGTGGAAGCCCTCACGGGTGCCCATGGCGTCGATCGCCGCCTTCATGGCCGTGCGGCAGGCCTCGGGCAGGGGCTCGGTGACGTCACCGATGCCGAGGCGGATGATCGGTGCGCTGGGGTTGGCCTCGCTGAAGGCCTTCACCCGCCGGGCGATCTCGGGGAACAGGTAGCCCGCCTTGAGCTTGAGGTAGTTGCCGTTGACCTGGGCCATTGCGGGGTGGGCCGCCGCCGGGCCCGTTGACACTGGGCGCGATTGTCCTATGGCGGCCGCTGGCTTACGTTGGTAAGCAGCTCGATGGGGTTCTGGATGGATGCCCTGCTCACCCTCTCCTCCAAGGGCCAGCTGGTGATACCGGCCCGGCTGCGCCAGTTGCTCGGCCTGCGCGCCGGCGATCGGCTGGCCCTGAGCCTGGAGCCCGATGGCCTGCATCTGGTGCCCCAGGGGTCGGCCAAGGCGGCCAGCGCCCATGCCCTGATCGGTGCGGCGCACGACGAGGGTGGGCCCGTGTCGCTCGATCGCATGGACCCGGCGCTCTATGCCTCCAAAGACGAGCCATGACCCTGCCGGTGGCCCTCGACACCAACCTGCTGGTGCGCCTGCTCACCAACGACGACCCGCAGCAGGCTCGGCGCGTGGCCGATCTGATCGACGCCAGCTCGGCCTGTTTCGTGCCGATCACCGTGGTGTTGGAGCTGGAGTGGGTGCTCCGCGGCGCCTATCACCTCTCCCGGGAGACGATCATCCATGCCTTGCGCGGCTTGATCGCGATTCGCCATCTGCATCTGGAGCAGGAGGAGCAGGTGTTGCAGGCCCTCGAGGCCTATGGCCGGGGCCTGGATTTCGCCCATGCCCTGCATCTGCTGCGCAGTGAGGGCTGCGCCGCCCTGGTGAGCTTCGATCGCGCCTTCGTGCGCAAGGCCGGCGAGCATTCGCTCACGCCGGCGGTGCAGGAGCTCTGAGCGTGGAGCTGCATACGATCAAGCCAGCCCCACGCCGCCGGCACCTGTGACCGTCGCCACGACCGCCGCTGCGCCAGGGGCTGCTGCCCCCATCGACTTCGACGCCCTGGTGGATCTGGGCATCGGCAAGCCGGCCCGGTACCTGGGCAATGAGCTGGGGGTGCAGGCGCGCGACTGGGACGCCGACTGGCCGGCGGCCGGGGTGCGCTGGGCGCTCACCTACCCCGAGGTCTACGAGGTGGGGGCCAGCAACAGCGGCCACATCATTCTCTATTCGATCCTCAATGCCGTTCCCGGCCAGCTGTGCGACCGCAGCTACCTGCCGGCGCCGGACCTGGCTGCCCGCCTGCGCGAGCGCGGCGCTCCCCTGTTTGCCGTGGAGAGCCGCCGGCCCCTGGCCGCCTTCGACATCCTCGGCTTCTCGCTCAGCTATGAGCTGGGCGGCACCAACATCCTGGAGATGCTGGAGCTGGCGGCCATCCCGATCCGCGCGGCTGAGCGCGGCGACCTGCCCCTGTCCCACCGGGATGCACCGCCGCTGATCTTCGCCGGCGGGCCCACCGCCACCAGCAACCCTGAACCCTTCGCCGCTTTCTTCGACTTCATCGCCCTGGGCGACGGCGAGGAGCTGCTGCCCGAAATCGGCCTGGTGGTGGCCGAAGCCCGCGCCGCCGGGCTCACGCGCCGCCAGCTGCTGCGCGATCTGGCCCAGGTGCCGGGCGTCTACGTGCCCGCGCTCTACGGCCCCGGCGCCGATGGGGTGGCGATTGAACCCCGGGAGCCCGGCATCCCGGCGCGCATCCAGCGGCGCACGGCCACACCGATGCCCCACTACGCCATGGGCCTGGTGCCGCATATCGAGACGGTGCACGACCGGCTCACGGTGGAGATCCGCCGCGGCTGCACCCGCGGCTGCCGCTTCTGCCAGCCCGGCATGCTCACCCGCCCCGCCCGCGACGTGGAGCCCGAGGCGGTGGTGGAAGCCGTGGAAGAGGGCATGCGGCGCACGGGCTACAGCGACTTCTCTCTGCTCTCACTCAGCTGCTCCGACTACCTGGCCCTGCCGGCGGTGGGGGTGGAGCTGCGCAACCGCCTGGCGGATCAGAACGTGAGCCTCACCCTGCCCAGCCAGCGGGTCGACCGTTTCGACAGCAACATCGCCCACATCCTGGGCGGTACCCGCAAGGGTGGCCTCACCTTTGCGCCGGAGGCCGGCACCCAGCGCCTGCGCGACATCGTGAACAAGGGTCTCACCGACGCCGAGCTGCTGGCTGGCATCCGCACCGCCATGGAGAGCGGCTATCGCAAGGTGAAGCTCTACTTCATGATCGGCCTGCCCGGCGAAACCGACGCCGACGTGCTCGGCATTGCCGACACCTGCCGCGCCCTCCAGCAGCAGTGCCGCGATCTGGGCCGGCTGGAGCTCAACCTCACCATCTCCAACTTCACGCCCAAGCCCCACACCCCCTTCCAGTGGCACAGCGTGAGCACGGAGGAATTCCGCCGCCGCCAGCAGCTGCTGCGCAGCGCCCTGCGTCAGCTGCGCGGCCTCAAGACCAACTTCACCGATGTGCGGCTCTCGGCCATCGAAGACTTCATCGGCCGCGGCGACCGGCGCCTCTCGCCGGTGATCGAGGCCGCCTGGCGGGCCGGTGCCGGCCTGGACGCCTGGTTTGAATCGGCCGAGCGCAGCTACGCCGCCTGGACCGGGGCGATCGAGGCCGCCGGTCTGGGCGGCCGCTACCGCCAGCTGGAGCTGGGGGCCTGGAGCGCCGTCGAGGCCATGGAGGCCGCCGATCTGGAGGCGTTCTGCCGCCAGCCACTGCCGTGGGATCACATCGATTCGGGGCTCGACAAGCGCTGGCTCGCCGAGGACCTGCAGCGGGCCCTGGCGGCTGCGGTGGTGCCCGACTGCTCGTTTGAGGGCTGCAGCAACTGCGGCGTCTGTGGGCCCGAGCTGGGCCACAACGTGGTGATTCCGCCGCCAGCGATTCCGCCGGCCCTGCCCCAGCGGGCCCCGGCCAGCGAGCGGGTGTGCCGGCTGCGCATCGGCTTCGCCAAAACCGGTTCCCTGGCGCTGATCAGCCACCTCGATCTATTGCGGCTGCTGGAGCGGGCCCTGCGCCGCACGGGGGTGCCGGTGAGCTTCACCGGCGGCTTCCACCCGCTGCCGCGGCTGCAGGTGGCCCTGGCGTTGCCCCTCGGGGTGGAGGGCACGGGCGAGTGGCTCGATCTGGAGTTCACCGAGGTTGTGGAGCCGGCGGCGGTGCGGGCGCGCCTGCAGACGGAACTGCCGCCGGGGCTGCAGTTGCTCTCCGTGGCAGTGGTGCCCAGCTTCGGCCCCAGCCTCAGTCAGGAGCTGCACCAGGCCCACTGGCGTTTCAGCCTTCGGGTCGAGGGCGCTCCAGCCCTTCAGCCGGAAGCCTGGGATGCCGCCATCGCTGCCCTGCTGGCGGCAGCGGAGCTCAGCTGGCAGGACACCGACAAAAAAGGCCGGCCCCGCCAGCGGGACTGCCGGCCCGAACTTCTGAATCTGCGCCGGGTCGACCCCAGGGTGTGTCCTGGGGCGCCGGCCCCGGATGCGCTCGTGCTCGAGCTGGAGGCGGCCATCGATGCTGCCGGCCGCAGCCTGCGTCCCTCCCAGGTGAGCCATTGGTTGGCCCAGCACCTCGGCTGTGAACTCGTTGTTGGCCACCAGTGCCGGACGGCCTTGCTGTTACGGGAACCCTTGAGTGCAGAACGGTCGTGATAATCTGAGCTCCAGGCGATCAGGCAGGCTGCCTGCGAGCTTCAACCGAGCTTCCAACTCGAGAGCTTTTTTCAGCGATCAGCCTCCCTGGCTGCATTGCCTCTCAGATCCAACCGGCACGCCAGGCGCCCTCCCAGAGATCAGGCCTGGTCTGTTGTTCCCTCCGCACGCGTCCCGTCAGGGTTCACGGTTCCGGAGCCGGACCCCAGCCGGCCGTTCGCCCCAGCCCCATCGGCGCACCGTTTCAGATGGGGACCAGGTTGGTCCCATCCCAGCTTTTTCTTCGTTCTGTGGCTTGAGGCTGCGGCCTTCTCCGCGCCATTGCTGCAGGGATCTCACTCACCGGATCGGCCAGAGCAGGCCACACCCCTTCCCCCATGCCACAGCAGATCGTCATTGCCGAGCAACTGCGGATCGCCGCGGTTCTCAACGATGAGCGTGTTGATCAACTCGTTGTTGCCCAGGGCCGCTACCAGATCGGCGATGTGTATCTGGGCACTGTAGAAAATGTGCTCCCCGGCATTGATGCGGCTTTTGTCAATATCGGTGAGAGTGAAAAGAACGGCTTCATTCATGTCACTGATCTTGGTCCGCTGCGCCTGAAGAAGGGAGCTGCCGGCATCACCGAGCTGCTGGAGCCCAGGCAGAAGGTGCTGGTGCAGGTGATGAAGGAGCCCACGGGCACCAAGGGGCCCCGGCTCACCGGCAATCTCACCCTGCCCGGCCGCTTCCTGGTGCTCCAGCCCCATGGCCAGGGCGTGAACATCTCCCGCAGGATCAACGGCGACCATGAGCGCAACCGCCTGCGTGCGCTTGGGGTGTTGATCAAGCCGCCCGGTGCCGGACTGCTGATCCGCACCGAGGCGGAGGGGGTGAACGAAGACCTGCTGATTGACGATCTGGAAGCCCTGCTGCGCCAGTGGGAAGCGATCCAGAACGCCGCCGAGACGGCCAGCCCACCCGTGCTGCTCAACCGCGATGAGGACTTCATCCATCGCGTGCTGCGCGATCTCTACAACCCCGATGTGCTGCGGGTGGTGGTGGATACCCCAGCGGCCGTCGCCCGGGCCAATGCCTTTTTGGGTGCCGACCACGCCAATGTGCAGGTGGAGGCCCACAGCGAACCCTCCGACATCCTGGAGGCGTTCAAGGTCAACGCCGCCATCCGCGATGCTCTCAAGCCGCGGGTCGATCTGCCCTCCGGGGGGTACGTGATCATCGAGCCCACCGAGGCGCTCACGGTGATCGACGTGAACTCGGGCTCCTTCACCCGCTCCGCCAACGCCCGTGAGACGGTGCTCTGGACCAACTGTGAGGCGGCGGTGGAGATCGCCCGCCAGCTCAAGCTGCGCAACATCGGTGGCGTGGTGATCATCGACTTCATCGACATGGAGTCCCGCCGCGACCAGTTGCAGCTGCTGGAGCACTTCACCCAGGCTGTCCGCGATGACGCGGCCCGTCCCCAGATCGCCCAGCTCACGGAACTGGGCCTGGTGGAACTCACCCGCAAGCGCCAGGGCCAGAACATCTACGAGCTGTTCGGTCGCGCCTGCCCCAGCTGTGGCGGCCTGGGCCACGTGGCCGTGCTGCCGGGGCAGGACAGCCTCCAGCCGCTGGCCACCGCCACCGGCCTGGTGCGTTCCGCCGCCTCCGCCCGCGCTGAGGTGCTCGCACCCGGTGCTGCGGTTGAAACGGGATCGGGTCGCCGCCGCCGGGGTGGCCGTGGCGGCCGCTCCGCAGCTCCCGCACCCATGGGCGCCGATCTGGCTGATTCGGGCGTGCTGATGCCGATCGCCCCCCTGCTGGAGGGCCAGGATGGACTGGTCGGCGAGCCCACCACCCTCAACGGCAGCGCGGAGCAGGCCGCCGCCAGCCGCCGGCCTGAGGTGGAGCTGGTGGCGGTGCCGATGGATGCCGAGCAGGAAGCGGTGTACGGCTGGCTGGGCCTCAATCCCACCCTGCTGCTCGACCAGCCGCCCGCCGGTGACAACGTGGTGGTGCGGGTGGTGCGTCCCGATGCCGATGCAGAGGCCGTGCTGGAGGAGGCCCGCCAGCAACTGGCCAGCAGCGGCAGCCGTCGCCGGCGGGGACGCTCCGGCCGCGGCGGTGGTGGTGCCGCGGGGGCGGCCGGCAACGGCGTTGCCCCAGCGGCTGAGCCTGATGCCCGGGAGTTTGAGGAGCGCCGGCCCGCGCCGGTGGAGATCACGCCGCTGCCCCTGCAGCTGGAGCCCGAGACGATCGTCACGGTTTCGGTGCCCACCCGGCCGCCGGCAGAGCCCGAGCAGCAACCGCTTGCCGTGGCGGCGGGCGGGGCCCCAGCAGTGGAGGTGGAGGAGGACAACCAGCCCCGCCGCCGCCGCCGCCGTTCCTCGGCCGCCAGCTAGCCGCAGCGGGCCGGGATGACCACGGCCGGGGTGGATGAGGTGGGCCGGGGCTGCCTGTTCGGCCCGGTGTTTGCCGCGGCGGTGGTGCTCTCCGAAGGGGCCGCTGCCGGGCTCCAGGCGCTGGGCCTCACCGACAGCAAGGCCCTCACGGCCCGTCGCCGGGCAGCCCTGGTGCCTGAGATCACCGCCCGGGCCGCGGGTTGGGCCCTGGGCCAGGCCTCGGCCGCCGAGATCGACCGCCTGGGCATCCGGGCGGCCACCGAACAGGCCATGCTGCGTGCCCTGCAGAAACTGCCCCGCTGTCCGTCCCTGGTGATCGTGGATGGGGTGTTGCCCCTGCGCCGCTGGAGTGGCCCCCAGCGCACCCTGGTGCAGGGGGATCGTCTCTGCCCGGCGATCGCCGCCGCCAGCGTGCTGGCCAAGCAGGCCCGCGACCGGCTGGTGATCGACGTCCTGGCCGCCCGCTTCCCCGGCTATGGCCTGGAACGTCACGTGGGCTATGCCACGGCCCAGCATCGGCGGGCCCTGCTCCAGCTCGGCCCCACGGTTCTGCACCGCCGCAGCTTTCTGCGCAAGCTGCTGGCGAGTCAGCCCTCGAGCAACCAGCTTTCATAGTCGGCGAGCAGCTGCTGGCCCACCCGGCCCTTGATCCCCAGCAGGATGCCCGTGAGCAGGGAGCGGCCGGTGGCCTCCAGCACCCGGGCCGGGATCAGGCGCAAGAGCGGCGGCTGGCTCACCCGCACATCCAGCCGCGCCTCGCCGTTCAGGCCGTTGCCGCTGGCTTCCAGCCAGGAGTGCAGGGTGAGCTGGAAGTCATCCACCAGGCCAAGCCCCTCCAGCTGGCAGTCGATCGCCTCCAGCTCGATCCGTCCCTCCTCGGACTGGGTGCGCAGCTGCACCACGGGGTGAATCTGCAGCTGAAACACCTGCAGGTGGGTGACCGCGTAGCGGTAGCGGCCTGGCCCGAGGGCCAGGAGCTGGCTCGGGTTGAGCAGGGCCTTCACCACCCGGTCTTCCTGGGTGAGGTAGTGAGCCAGCCGTTGCGGCTGGTGGTTCACGGCGAGTTGCAGTTGCTGACTGGCACTGAAGGCCAGGGGCATGGCCTGCTGGCCGGCGCGGCATGATCCTATCGGTCCGCTCCCGTCGCGATGCGTCTTGCCTTTCTCGGCCCCGTAGGCACCTATGGCGAGCAGGCAGCTCTGCAGCTGGTGGCGCTGGAGGGCCTGCAGGACGTGGAGTATGTGCCCCAGCTGGGCATCCGGGCCGTGGTGCAGGCCCTGGCCAGCGGCAGCTGCGACGCCGCGGTGGTGCCGGTGGAGAACTCGGTGGAGGGTGGCGTGACCGCCTGCCTGGACGCCCTCTGGGAACATCCCGAGCTGGCGATCACCCGCGCCCTGGTGCTGCCGATTCGCCATGCCCTTCTGGGCAGCGGCGGCCTGGAGGGGGTGAGCGAGGTGCTCTCCCACCCCCAGGCCCTGGCCCAGTGCAGCCAGTGGCTGGCCGAGCATCTGCCCCACGCCCTGCAGTTGCCCACCAGTTCCACGGCCGAGGCGGCCCGGATGGTGGCGGGCAGCCGCTTCCGGGCGGCGGTGGCCTCCAGACAGGCCGCCCAGGAGCATGGCCTGCAGGAGCTGGCCTACCCGATCAACGACGTGGCCGGCAACTGCACCCGCTTTCTGCTGCTGCGCCGGGAAGGGCGCCAGGCCAGTGGTGCGGTGGCCAGCCTGGCCTTTTCCCTCCACTCCAACCAGCCCGGAGCGCTGCTGGAGGCCCTGGGCTGTTTCGCCCGCCGCGGGCTGAACATGAGCCGGATTGAATCGCGCCCCTCCAAGCGGGAGATGGGGGAATACATCTTTTTTGTGGACCTGGACCTGGACCTGGACCTGGACCTGGACGCCGCGGCTGGACCCGCAGGCAGCACCGGCACCCTGGAGGAGGCCCTCGGTGAGCTCAGGCCCCTCTGTGAGCACCTGGCCCTGTTCGGTACCTATCCGCTCACCAACCTGGCCTGAACGGGCTTCGTGCCCCGAAACACGCCGAACTGCATCAGGCCGGTGGCGAAGGCCCAATGCATCAGCAGGATCGTGGGGGTTTCGCGCAGGCCCTGCAGCACCGCTGCCGGACCCAGGCCCAGCACTGCCCCCGGCCGGCGCAGGCCCTCGAGGATGGAGTCGATCCAGGAGGGCAGGGTGGCGGCGGTCCAGTCGCCGGTTGTCACGGCCATGCCGCCCGCACAGGAGCTGGTCTCCAGGTTGCGGCGCAGCGAGGCGATGCTGGCGAATTCCGGGTGGGCCCACTGTTCGAGCAGCTGGCGCATCACCCAGCGCTCCAGGCGGGTCATGGCGCCGTCGGCCGGGTCGCGGCGGTTCCAGTCCGCCACCGCCAGCCGGCCGCCCGGCCGCAGCACCCGCAGCAGTTCATCGGCGTAGCGCTGCTTGTCGGGCATGTGGGGACAGGCCTCCACGCTCCACACGGCGTCGAAGCTGCCATCCGCCAGGGTGAGATCCAGGGCATCCATCACCTGGAAGCGGCAGCGGGGCAGGCTGGCGGGGGTCAGCGCCGTGGCGCGGGCGATCTGGGCTGGACTAATGCTGATCCCAAGCACGTCCAGACCGTAATCGCGGGCCAGGATGCGGGCACTGCCGCCGATGCCGCAGCCCACGTCCAGCACCCGTGACCCTGTGGGCAGCTGGTCGAGGCCGCTCCAGCGCACCAGCTCATGCACAAAGGCCGCCTTGGCCTGGCGAAAGTCCACGGCTCCAACAGGCCGCGGTGGGGTGCCGTAGTGGCCGAGGTGGATGTGCTCACCCCAGAGGTTCTCCAGCAGCTGGTCGTTCGTCCAGCGGTCGTAGGCCTCGGCCACGCTGGCGCTGCTGGTGTAGCGGCGGTTGCGCTGCTGCCAGGTGAACAGGGCGGCGGCGCCCACGGCCATGGCGGCGGCGCCCACGGCGAGGGGCAGGCCTGTCACTGGGGCTGGAAGGTGTCCTTGAGCACGGTGCGGGCGGCCAATTGGCGGCGAGTGTGATCGAGCAGGTCGAATTCCTGGCGCAGGCGTTCGGCGGTGCTGGTGATCTCCAACAGAGCCTGCTGGTGGTCGGCCACCGGGCCGCCCAGGTGGGAGCCGATCCAGAAGGAGAGCTCGCGGGGCAGGTCGGGCAGATCGCTGGGCAACTGGGCGGGCTTGCCGATCAGTTTTGCCGTCAGTTCCACCACATCCTTGAGGGCCTCGCGCACCTGATCGGCCAGGTCGGACACCCCCTGGCTGTCGTTCTCGTGCTCATCTTCAATCCAGCTCACCAGCCCGACGCGAAACGGTGCTTCGCGCACGATGTCCAGCACGCGGAAGCGCTGCTGGCCCATGGTCACGATGTTGCTGCGGTCATCCTCCTGGGTCTGGCAGTGGATGATCTCGGCACAACAGCCAACGTCGGCCATGCGCCGTTCTTGGGGATCCCAGCGGATCACACCGAAGCGCCGATCCTCTGCCATCGCCGTGCGCAGCAGCATCCGGTAGCGGGGCTCGAAGATGTGCAGAGGCAACACTTCCTGGGGGAAGAGCACCACATCGGGCAGGGGAAACAGGGGCAGCTCCCGTACGGCCAGTTCACCCATGGCTTCAGCAGGAGATGCTCCGGAATCCTAGAAACATCCCGTTGCCGGCGCGGCCAGCGATCAGAGCTTCACCTCGATGTCCACCCCGCTCGGCAGGTCGAGCTTCATCAGGGCATCAATGGTCTTGGCCGAGGGGCTGTAGATGTCGATGATCCGGCGGTGGGTGCGGGTCTCGAAGTGCTCACGGGAGTCCTTGTCCACGTGGGGCGAGCGCAGCACGCAGTAGATCTTGCGCTTGGTGGGCAGGGGGATCGGTCCGATCGCCGTGGCGGCGGTGTGGTCGGCCGTTTCAATGATTTTGTCGCAGGACAGATCAAGCATGCGGCGATCAAACGCCTTCAGGCGGATGCGGATCTTCTGCTGGGCGATGGCGGTGGACATGGGAAAGGGTCGTTCCTGGAGCCGCTGCAGGGAGCGGTGAAACCGGCTGGGGCCGGGCGATGACCTCAGGATGAGGTGAGGTTGTCGAGATGCGGGGATCGCTGCGTCTGCCTGCCATGGGTAGGGAAGACAGAGGGGCGGACAGCGTCCGCCCCTTGAACTTAAACCAGCGAGAAGACCTGGCTGGTGATCAGGCCAGGATCTTGGAGACCACGCCGGCACCGATGGTGCGGCCGCCCTCGCGGATGGCGAAGCGCATGCCCTGCTCAATGGCCACCGGGCAGATCAGCTCGCCGGTCATCTTGATGCGGTCGCCCGGCATCACCATCTCCACGTTGGCGCCGTCGTCGGAGGTGAAGGCGGTGATCTGGCCGGTCACATCCGTGGTGCGGATGTAGAACTGCGGCCGGTAACCGGCGAAGAAGGGGGTGTGGCGGCCGCCCTCTTCCTTCTTCAACACATACACCTCACCCTCGAACTTGGTGTGGGGGGTGATGGAGCCGGGCTTCACCAGCACCATGCCGCGCTCGATGTCCTCTTTCTGGATGCCGCGCAGCAGCAGGCCCACGTTGTCGCCGGCCATGCCCTCGTCGAGCAGCTTGCGGAACATCTCTACACCGGTGACGGTGGTCTTGCGGGTGTCCCGAATACCCACAATCTCGATTTCCTCGCCCACCTTCACCTTGCCGCGCTCGATCCGGCCGGTGGCCACGGTGCCACGACCGGTGATCGAGAACACGTCTTCCACAGCCATCAGGAAGGGCTTGTCGATCTCGCGCTCGGGCTCGGGAATCGCGGTGTCGACCGCGTCCATCAGCTCATCAATCTTGGCCTCCCACTCGGCGTCGCCCTCGAGGGCCTTGAGGCCGGAGACCTTCACCACGGGGATGTCATCACCGGGGAAGTCGTAGCTGGAGAGCAGCTCGCGCACTTCCAGTTCCACCAGCTCGAGGATCTCCTCGTCGTCCACCATGTCGCACTTGTTCAGTGCCACTACCAGGGCGGGCACGCCCACCTGCTTGGCCAGCAGGATGTGCTCCTTGGTCTGGGCCATGGGGCCGTCGGTGGCGGCCACCACGAGGATGGCGCCGTCCATCTGGGCAGCACCGGTGATCATGTTCTTCACGTAGTCCGCGTGACCGGGGCAGTCCACGTGGGCATAGTGACGGCCTTCGGTCTCGTACTCGACGTGGGCGGTGTTGATGGTGATACCGCGCTCACGCTCTTCGGGAGCACCGTCGATCTGGTCATAGGCCTGGGCCTTGGCCTGACCTTTCTTGGCCAGCACGTTGGTGATGGCGGCCGTGAGGGTGGTTTTGCCATGGTCAACGTGGCCGATGGTGCCGATGTTGACGTGGGGCTTATTCCTCTCGAACTTCTCGCGAGCCATGGAAGGAAAGAATCGGGGGTAGGTGGGTTAGGGGGAAAAGATCAGGACTTGCCCTGATTCTTGGAGATGATGGCCTCGGCCACATTGCGAGGGACTTCCTCGTAGTGGCTGAATTCCATCGAGAAGATACCCCGACCCTGGGTCATGGATCGGAGCTGGGTGGCGTAGCCGAACATCTCGGCCAGGGGCACCTTGGCCTGGACCTTGGACTGGCCGTCATCGACGGACTGCCCTTCGACTTGGCCACGGCGCGAGGAGAGATCGCCGATCACAGAACCGAGGAAATCCTCGGGGATCTCGACCTCCACCTTCATCATCGGCTCAAGCAGTACGGGGTTGCACTTCTTGACGCCGTCTTTGAAGGCCATGGAACCGGCGATCTTGAACGCCATCTCCGAAGAGTCGACGTCGTGATAAGAGCCGTCCACCATGGTGACGCGCACATCGATCATGGGATAACCCGCAATCACACCGGATTCGCAGGTCTCCTTCATGCCGTTTTCGGCAGGACCGATGTATTCCTTGGGCACGATACCGCCAACGATCTTGTTGACGAACTCGAAGCCCGAACCCGGTTCACCGGGCTCCATCTCGATCACCACATGGCCGTACTGGCCCTTACCGCCGGTCTGGCGGGCGAATTTGCCTTCACCCTTGGCGCTGCCCCGGATGGTTTCCCGGTAGGACACCTGGGGTGCACCGATATTGGCCTCCACCTTGAACTCACGCAGCATGCGGTCCACCAGGATTTCCAGGTGGAGTTCGCCCATGCCGGCGATCACGGTCTGGTTGGTTTCCGGATCGGTGGAGACCCGGAAGGTGGGATCTTCTTCCGCCAGGGAGGTGAGGGCCTTGGAGAGTTTCTCCATGTCGCCCTTGGTCTTGGGCTCCACGGCCACGGAGATCACGGGCTCGGGGATGTAGAGCGATTCGAGGATGATCGGGTCGCTGTCCACGCAGAGGGTGTCTCCGGTGGTGGTGTCCTTGAGACCCAGCACGGCTCCAAGGTCGCCGGCGCGCAGTTCATCCACTTCTTCCCGCTCATCGGCCTTGAGGATGATCAGGCGGGAGATGCGCTCCTTCTTGTCCTTGGTGGAGTTGAGCACGTAGCTGCCCTTCTGCAGCACACCGGAGTAGATGCGCACGAAGGTGAGCTTGCCGAACGGGTCGGCCATCACCTTGAAGGCCAGGGCACTGAAGGGTGCGCTGTCCTCGGAGGGGCGCAGCGCTTCGCTGCCATCGGGCAGCAGGCCCTGGATCGGGGGAATGTCCACCGGAGCGGGCAAGTAGTCGACCACCGCATCGAGCAGCAGTTGCACACCCTTGTTCTTGAAGGCCGAACCGCAGAGCATGGGCACCAGGCCGTGCTTGAGCACGCCCTCGCGGATGCCCTTGCGCAGTTGCTCTTCGCTGAGCTCGCCCGTCTCCAGGAACACCTCCACCAGCTCATCGTCAGTTTCGGCGACCGACTCCATCAGCTTGTTGCGCCACTCGGCAACCAGATCGACCATGTCGGCGGGCACATCGGCCTCTTCGATGTCCTTGCCCAGATCGTCCTTGTAGATGAGGGCCTTGTTCTTGACGAGATCAATGATGCCGCTGAGTTCGCCCTCGGCGCCGATCGGCAGCTGGATGGGAGCGGCGTTGGCCTTGAGGCGGTCCTTGATCTGGCCGTAGACCTTGAGGAAATCGGCGCCGGTGCGGTCCATCTTGTTGACGAACACCATGCGCGGCACCTTGTAGCGATCCGCCTGGCGCCACACCGTTTCCGACTGGGGCTGCACGCCACCCACGGCGCAGAACACGGCGATCACGCCGTCCAGCACCCGCATCGAGCGCTCCACCTCAATGGTGAAGTCCACGTGACCGGGGGTGTCGATGATGTTGATGCGGTGATCCTTCCAGCTGGTGGAGATGGCCGCAGCAGTGATGGTGATGCCCCGTTCCCGCTCCTGGGCCATCCAGTCGGTCACGGCCGCGCCGTCGTGCACCTCACCCATCTTGTGAACGACGCCCGAATAGAACAGGATCCGTTCGGTGGTGGTGGTTTTACCCGCGTCGATGTGGGCGGCGATACCGATATTTCTGACGCGTTCCAGTGGAAAGGCGCGGGCCACAGTGGGGTGTCTCCGAAGGGTCTAAAATTGTGAAGGGCACTCTACAGAGCGGTGCTCAGGCGCCCGATGGCTGCTATCGCTCAGTAGCGGTAGTGGGCGAAGGCCTTGTTGGCTTCGGCCATCTTGTGGGTCTCCTCGCGCTTGCGGACGGCGCTGCCTGCCTCGTTGGCAGCATCCATCAGTTCGCCGGCCAGTTTCTGGGCCATGCTGCGGCCGTTGCGGGCGCGGGAGAAGTTCACCAGCCAGCGCAGGGCCATGGCGGTGCCCCGCTCCTGGCGCACTTCCATGGGCACCTGGTAGGTGGCCCCACCCACCCGGCGGGCGCGCACTTCCACCAGGGGGGTGGCGTTGCGCACGGCGGTTTCAAACAGCTCGAGCGGATCGTTGCCGGTGCGCTCATTGATCAGGCTGAAGGCATCCGAGAGGATCCGCTGGGCGGTGGACTTCTTGCCGTGCTTCATCAGCCGGGCCACGATCATCGAGGCCAGACGGCTGTTGAACTGGGGATCGGGAAGAACCGGGCGCTTCTCGGCAGCGTTGCGGCGAGACATGGAGAAACTGGAAAGGGAGGAACGGGAAGGGGGGGAAAGGGGCTGGCGGGCATAGGGAGGCTCAGGCCGCAGCCCCCGGGCTCGTCAGTCCTTGGGCGTCTTGGCGCCGTACTTGGAGCGGGACTGACGGCGGTCCTTGACACCGGCGGTGTCGAGAGTGCCGCGAATGATGTGGTAACGAACCCCGGGCAGATCCTTCACCCGGCCGCCGCGGATCAGCACCACGGAGTGTTCCTGCAGGTTGTGGCCGATGCCCGGGATGTAGGCGGTGACCTCGAAGCCTGAGGTGAGACGCACCCGGGCCACCTTGCGCAGCGCTGAATTGGGCTTCTTGGGAGTGGATGTGTACACGCGGGTGCACACGCCCCGCCGCTCTGGGCAGGCGCGCAGGGCAGGGGACTTCGTCTTGCGAGTCAGGGTCTGCCGCTCGGTACGGATGAGCTGCTGAATGGTGGGCATCGAGGGCCGGAGGTTCGGGGGCCGGGAACAGTGGTCGGACGTCCGACCGCTTTCGACAATCCGCCACCTTACTGGGTCGCCCGACCCCCCTCCCCCGTGATCAGCCCTGGCGACTGAAGGCGGCACCGCAGGCGCAGCTCTTCAGCGCCGCACTGCAGCGCACCAGAAATCCACCACCGCTGAGATCGCCGCGGTAGTCGAGGCTGAGGCCCGCCAGCAGCGCCAGCTGGTCATCGGGGGCGTAGAGGGTCACCCCATCGGCCCGGGCAATGGGCACCCCCGCCAGATGACCCGGACGCAGCCGGATTGTCCAGCGTTCACAGCCGCCTTCCACCAGGTCGAGGTGCATCAGTCCCGGTGTGCCCGCCACCGCGGCCTGCCGGCCCAGTTCCGCAGCCGCGGCGGCAGTGAGGCGCAGGCTGTGGCCCTTGGGCATGGCGACGGCGCGCTCCGGCCTCAGCCGGGGGAATGGAATGGAGTCTATCCTCGCAGCCAGTGGTAGCAGCGCGGCCTGTCAGGGAGCCACCAGGCCAACGCCGTTGTGCACCCGGGCTGCCACCCCGCGGCCCATCACCCGCAGGCTGCCCCCCATCACCAGGCCGGTGGAGCTGCCGCCATCGAGGTTGAGGGCATCGCGTACGCCCATCTGGAGCAGGATCTGGGCGGTCTGCAGCAGGGTTGGGCCGGGGCTGTTCTCCCCTTCCACGGTGATCAGCCACACCTCCAGGCCATCGCTGGCCAGCACGGTGCGGGGGGCCCCCTGGCCCAGGAAGGCGGCCCCGAAGTTCTCGGCGGCGCCGTTGAGCACCAGCTGGCCGTTGAGCAGCAACAGGGGCCCACCGCCGATCACCTGGTCGGCATTCCCCAGGGGCGAACTGGGCTGGCTGTTGACCGTGAGGCGTTCGCCCTGGCTCCAGGGCAACACGGCCCCGCCGCGGGCCACCAGCAGGGTGTCGCCGGGCCGCAGCGGCACGCCCTGCTCCAGTTGGCCGCTCTCGAAGCGCTGGCTCACCACCCCCTGGCGCAGCAGCAGGGCCGATTCCGAGCCGCTGAGGGCGCGGTAGACAGGTCCCCAGGCGTCGTCGTAGCGGCTGATGCCCCGCTGCACGAAGCCGCTGTTCACCACCACCAGGGCCTGGCGCTGGCCGTCGGCGTCGCTCACCCATTCCTGCAGGCTGAGCCGGCCGAAACGGGGCAGCTCCCGGCCGCTCCAGGCGGCCACTCCCCGGTTGAGGATCGGCCCGGAAAGCCAGCGGCCGTCCTGTTTCAGGGCCCCGAGGGGCAGGCGCCGCACCCGGTTGAAGTAGCCCCCGTTCACGGCCACCAGGGCCTGGCGCTGCTGGGCCAGCTGGGGGAGGGTGACCAGCCCCTCCATCCCCCCGGACGGCGCCAGGGGAGCCAGCCGCAGCGGTCCGTTGAGCGGCTCCACCCGCACGGCGTTGATGCGCATGCCGCCGCGGCTGATCTGCTCCCAGCGCACGCCCCGTCCCAGCAGGGCCTGCAGGCGGGGGTCGATCGGCGCAGGAACTGTGGGGCTGGTGGGAGCGGTGGCCGTGCTGCCGGCGGGCAGGTCGATCACCAGCCGGCTGGGTTCACCCAGGCTGAACACCCGCTGGGGCGTGCCCAGGCTGCTGCGCAGGGCCAGACCCGGGCCTGCAGGGCGGGCCACCAGGCCGAGCTGGCGCAGCTGGGTCTGCAGCTCCGGGCCGCTGCGCAAGTCGAGCACAAGCTCGTTGCCCTCCTGGCGCACCAGGGCGGGAGCATCGAGATCGAGCACCACGCGGCGGCTGACTCCCTGGTTGGCGCTGCGCACCTGCAGCAGCTGGGCAGGGGCCAGGCTCAGCCGCAGCTGGCTCCCCTCCGCCTCCACGCCCACCCCCAGGGCCCGCAGCAGGGGCAGGGCATCGAGGGCCACCTCGTCGGCGAGGGCCTGTTGGTCTGCCGGCGCCACCTTCAATCCCTGGCCGAACCATTCCAGGTCGAGGGTGCCGTCGGGCAGGGAGCGGCTGCTCACCCCCAGCTGGTTCTGGAGCACCTCCAGGGGCAGCCAGAGCTGCTGGGGCGGCTGGCCGCTGGCGCCGATCCAGCGCCACTGGGCCTGCTGGCTGCGGCCGTTGATCAGCAGGCTGCTGCCTCCCTGGCTGCGGGGGGCCGGGGTGCCGCGGCTGGCGACGAACGGGTGGCTCGGAGCGGCGTCGGCCGCCTGCCAACCCCACACCGTCGGACTCGCCAGGCTGCTCACCATCAGGGTGACCAGAGCTGCGGTGGCGCCGGCGGTGGTGGTGGCTTGGGGCATGGCGGCGGGCGGTGCGGCTGCGGCGTGGGTTCCAGGACGCTAGGCGCGGCGAGCGGGTCTCCTGTAACTAGGATCGGAGGTTCCGTTGTCGCCCGTGCCCCGGGGCCCGCCGTGGCGCCGGTGCTCCGAACCACTCTCCCCGCACCCCCTGCCGGACCTCCCCTGGACATGCCCCAGTTTTCCCGTCCTGTTTGGCCCCACTGCGACAGCCCGGCTCCGGCGGCTGTGGCCGGCGAGAAAGACGCCTGTGGTGTGGGTTTTCTGGCGAGTCTGAAAGGGGAGGCGAGTCATTGGGTGCTGCAGCAGGCGCTGCGCGGTCTGGGCTGCATGGAGCACCGCGGCGGCTGCGGCGGCGATGGCGATTCCGGCGACGGTTCCGGCGTGCTCTGCGGCATTCCCTGGTCGCTCCTGGAGGCGGTGTGGCCGGCAGCCGCGGCTGCCGCAGGCCAGGGCCGCGGCCTGGGGATGGTGTTCCTGCCCGCCGATCCCGCTCGGCGCGAGCAGGCCCGAGCCTTCTGCGCCGAAGAGGCCGAGCGCCTGGGCCTGCGCAGCCTGGGCTGGCGGGTGGTGCCGGTGGATCCGGCCGTGCTGGGGCCGATGGCCCTGGGCACCGCCCCGGTGATCGAGCAGTGGCTGCTGGCCTCTGAGGAGGCTGGCGATGTCCTGGAGGGGCTGCTGTTCCGCCTGCGCCGCCGCTGCGGCGACCGGGCCAGGGCGGCCTGGGGCGCCGCCGCCGGCGACCTCTACTTCGCCTCGCTGAGCGGCCGCACCGTTGTGTACAAGGGCATGGTGCGCTCGGAAGTGCTGGCGCGCTTCTACGCCGACCTGCGCGACCCGCGCTTCGCCGTGACCTTCGCGGTGTACCACCGCCGCTTCAGCACCAACACCCTGCCGCGCTGGCCCCTGGCCCAGCCGATGCGCCTGCTCGGCCACAACGGCGAGATCAACACCCTGCTGGGCAACCTCAACTGGGCGCGGGCCTCGGAAGCCAGCCTCGATGCGGTGTGGGGCGACGCTGCCGCCGATCTCAAGCCGGTGGTGAATCCGTCCTTCAGCGATTCGGCCAACCTCGACGCCACCCTGGAGCTGTTGGTGCGCAGCGGCCGGCCGATCACCGAGAGCCTGCTCACCCTGGTGCCGGAGGCCTTCCGCGACCAGCCTGAGCTGGCCGACAAGCCTGCCGTGCGGGCTTTTTATGAGTATTCGGCCTGTACCCAGGAGCCCTGGGACGGCCCGGCCCTGCTGGTGTTCGCCGATGGCCGCAGCGTGGGCGCCACCCTCGATCGCAATGGCCTGCGCCCGGCCCGCTACTGCATCACCAGCGACGGCTATGTGGTGATGGGCAGCGAAACCGGCGTGGCCGAGCTGGACGAGAGCCGCATCATCGAGAAGGGCCGACTGGGCCCTGGGCAGATGCTGGCGGTGGATCTGGAGCAGGGCCGCCTGCTGCACAACTGGGAGGTGAAGCAGGAGGTGGCCGCGCGCCATCCCTACGCCGCCTGGCTGGCGGAGCACCGCCGCCAGCTGGCTCCCCAGCCCTGGACCCAGGAGCGCCAGCTGGCCGATCTGGAGCTGCTGCAGCTGCAGACGGCCTTCGGCTTCACGGCGGAAGACTTCGATCTGGTGATCGAGGACATGGCCGGCGCCGGCAAGGAGCCCACCTACTGCATGGGCGACGACATCCCCCTGGCGGTGCTCTCGCATAAGCCCCACCTGCTCTACGACTACTTCAAGCAGCGCTTCGCCCAGGTCACCAACCCGCCGATCGATCCGCTGCGCGAGAAGCTGGTGATGAGCCTGGAGATGCACCTGGGCCAGCGGGGCTCAGCCCTGCGTCCGGAGGCCTCGGCCGCCGCCGTGCTGCACCTCGACAGTCCGATTCTCAACGAGGCCGAACTGGCCGTCCTCGCTGAGCAGGGGCTCCCCCTGAGCACCCTCTCCACCCTGGTGCCGATCACCGATGGGCCGGCCGCCTTCAGCGCCGCCCTCGATCGCCTGCGGGGCGAGGCGGAAGCCGCGGTGCGCGCCGGCAGCCAGATCCTGGTGCTCTCCGACAGGGCCGGTGCCCAGGCTGGCATCAGCGCCACCACCACCACCCTGCCGCCCCTGCTGGCGGTGGGCGCGGTGCACCACCACCTGCTCAACCTCGGCCTGCGCCTGCAGACCTCCCTGGTGGTGGACACGGCCCAGTGCTGGAGCACCCATCACGTGGCCTGCCTGATCGGCTATGGCGCCAGCGCCGTGTGCCCCTGGCTCACCTGGGAAACTGCGCGCCACTGGCTGGCCCAGCCCAAGGTGCAGACCAACATCGAGCGAGGCAAGCTGCCGGCCCTCACGCCTGATCGGGTGCAGGCGAACGTGCGCAAGGCCCTGGAAGACGGCCTTCGCAAGATTCTTTCCAAGATCGGCATCTCGCTGCTGGCGAGCTACCACGGCGCCCAGATCTTCGAGGCGATCGGCATCGGTGCCGACCTGATCGAGATCGCCTTCAAGGGCACCACCAGCCGGGTGGCGGGCCTGAGCCTGGCGGAGCTGGCCAGCGAAACCCTCAGCTTCCACACCAAGGCCTTCCCCGAGCTCAACCGCAGCAAGCTCGAGTTCATGGGCTTCGTGCAGTACCGCACCGGTGGGGAGTACCACCTCAACAGCCCGGAGATGGCCAAGGCCTTGCATGCCGCCGTGGCGGCCGGCCCGGGCTACGACCACTTCGCCACCTACAAGACCCTGCTGGAAAACCGGCCGGTCACGGCCCTGCGCGACCTGCTCGAGCTCAGACCTGCGGCCACCCCCCTGCCGCTCGATCAGGTGGAGAGCGTGGAGAGCATCTGCAGCCGCTTCTGCACCGGCGGCATGAGCCTGGGGGCCCTCTCCCGGGAGGCCCACGAGGTGCTGGCGGTGGCGATGAACCGCATCGGCGGCAAGAGCAACAGCGGCGAAGGCGGCGAGGACCCGGCCCGCTTCCACACCCTCACCGATGTGGACGGCGAGGGACGCTCCGCCACACTGCCCACAATCAAGGGCCTGCGCAACGGCGACACCGCCTGCTCGGCGATCAAGCAGATCGCCTCGGGCCGCTTCGGGGTGACCCCCGAATACCTGCGCAGCGGCAGGCAGCTTGAGATCAAGGTGGCCCAGGGGGCCAAGCCCGGCGAGGGCGGCCAGCTGCCCGGCCCGAAGGTGGACCCCTACATCGCCTGGCTGCGCAACAGCAAGGCCGGCGTGGCGCTGATCTCGCCGCCGCCCCACCACGACATCTATTCGATCGAGGACCTGGCCCAGCTCATCCACGACCTGCACCAGGTGCATCCTGCCGCCAGGGTGAGCGTGAAGCTGGTGGCCGAGATCGGCATCGGCACGATCGCCGCCGGTGTGGCCAAGGCCAACGCCGACGTGATCCAGATCTCCGGCCACGACGGGGGCACCGGCGCCTCACCACTGAGCTCGATCAAGCATGCCGGCAGCCCCTGGGAGCTGGGCCTCACCGAGGTGCACCGTTCCCTGCTGGAGAACGGCCTGCGCGATCGGGTGCTGCTGCGCGCCGATGGCGGCCTCAAGACCGGCTGGGACGTGATCATCGCCGCCCTGCTGGGCGCCGAGGAATACGGCTTCGGTTCAATCGCCATGATCGCCGAGGGCTGCATCATGGCCCGTGTGTGCCACACGAACAATTGCCCGGTGGGCGTGGCCAGTCAGAAGGAGGCCCTGCGCAAGCGCTTCACCGGCATCCCCGAGCACGTGGTGAACTTCTTCCTGTTCGTGGCCGAGGAGGTGCGCCAGCTGCTGAGTGTGCTGGGCGTGGCCCGGCTCGAGGATCTGATCGGCCGCACCGAGTTCCTGCAGCCCCGCGCCGTGCAGCTCGCCAAGACCCAGGCCCTTGATCTCTCCTGCCTGCTGGAGCCGATCGCCGCCGCTGCCGATCGCAGCTGGCTGCGCCACGACGCCACAGCCCACGGCAACGGCCCCATCCTGGAAGATCAGCTGCTGGCCGATGCCGAGCTGATGGCGGCGATCGACAACCACGGCCGCGTGGCCCGTTCCCTGGCTATCGTGAACACCGACCGCAGCGTCTGCGCCCGCCTGGGCGGGGAGATCGCCGCCCGCCACGGCAACAAGGGCTTCGGCGGCCAACTGGATCTCACCTTCGAGGGGGCTGCAGGCCAGAGCTTCGGCGCCTTCGCCGTGCAGGGCATGGCCGTGCGCCTGGTGGGTGAGGCCAATGACTACGTGGGCAAGGGCATCAACGGCGGCAGCATCACCGTGGTGCCCCACCCCGGCGGCAACAACCCCGGCAGCCAGGTGATCCTGGGCAACACCTGCCTCTATGGCGCCACCGGCGGCGAACTGTTCGCCCTCGGCCGGGCCGGCGAGCGCTTCGCCGTGCGCAACAGCGGCGCCGCCGCCGTGGTGGAGGGCGCCGGAGACCACTGCTGCGAGTACATGACCGGCGGCGTGGTGGTGGTGCTGGGCAGCACGGGTCGCAATGTGGCGGCTGGCATGACCGGTGGCGTGGCCTTCATCCTCGATGAGACCGGCGGCCTGGCCGAGCGGGTGAATCAGGAGATCGTCACGATCACTGAGATCACCACTCCCGAGCAGGAGGTCCTGCTTAAGCCGCTACTGGAGGCTCATCTGGAGGCCACCGGCAGTGCCAGGGCTGCGGCGATTCTGGCCGACTGGCCTAAGTGGGCGAGCAAGTTCAAGCTGCTGGTGCCCCCCAGCGAGAAGGTCAACCTGGGGCTTGCGGAGCGGGAGGCGGTGGTGGCCTGAGCCTGTCGGGTTAAGCCAGCTCCCAATCCATGGGCATGCTCAATGCTCCACTCACCTCCCGCCGCTGAGCAGGTCAAGTGACCCACCAGCCTCACGAGGATGCTCCCTCATCAGTTTCTGCACCTCGCCGGCGTGATAGCTGCTGCGCGTGAGTGGACTGCTCACCACCTGCAGAAAGCCCAGCTCCTGTTCGCCCTCGACGTGGAAACGCTCAAACTGATCGGGCGTCACGAAGCGATCCACAGGCAGGTGTTTCGGGCCGGGGGAGAGGTACTGGCCGATGGTCACGATGTCCACGGCGTGGCGGCGGAGGTCGGCCAGCACCGCGAGCACCTCGGCGTCCGTTTCCCCCAGGCCCACCATCAGCCCTGATTTGGTGTAGGTGCTGGGCCAGCCCTCATGCACCCGTTGCAGCAGCTCCAGTGAGCGTTCATAGATCGCCTGCGGCCGGGCCCGGCGGTACAGGCGCGGCACCGTTTCGATGTTGTGGTTGAGCACGTCCGGTCTGGCGGTCATCACGGCGGCAAGGGCCTGCCAGTCGCCACAGAAGTCCGGGATCAGCAGCTCGATCGTGGTGAGGGGCGAGCGCTGACGCACCGCCTCCACACAGGCCACGAACTGGCTGGCGCCGCCATCGGCCAGATCGTCGCGGTTCACGGCCGTGATCACCACGTGGCTGAGACCCAGGCGCTGCACCGCCTCCCCCAGCCGTTCCGGTTCTGTTGGGTCGAGCGGCCGCACACTCTTGTCGAAGTCGATGTCGCAGTAGGGGCAGGCCCGGGTGCAGCCCGGTCCCATGATCAGGAAGGTGGCGGTGCCGCCGGCGAAGCACTCGCCGATGTTCGGGCAGCTGGCCTCCTGGCACACCGTGTTGAGCTTCAGGTCCACCAGCAGGTCGGCCACGGCGCCGATCCGCTCGCGCTGTGGCGCCTTCACGCGCAGCCAGTCGGGTTTGAGCAAAACGAATCGGGGAGCCGATCACCCGGCCGCACACAACCACAAACTCTAGAAATTCGTTGGCACCGGCGACTTCAGGCCCCGCTTCCACTCCCCGGGCAGGCCCGCAGGGCGATCCCGTAAAGTCGCCCCATCGGGATGTAGCGCAGCTTGGTAGCGCACTTCGTTCGGGACGAAGGGGCCGCAGGTTCGAATCCTGTCATCCCGATTCCTCAGGTGAGTTCCGCCCCCGGGTAGCCCCGCGGGGTTACCACCCAGCCATCGGCGCTGCGGCTGGTGCTGTTGCCAACCAGCACCAGGGTGAGCATGTCCACCTGGGCGATCGGTAGATCCCCCAGGGTGTGGATGTTCACCTGTTCCTCCGCCCGGCCCAGCTGGCGGGCCAGCACGACTGGAGTGGATGGGGGCCTGCCCTGCAGCAGCAGCTCCCGGGCCCGGCCCAGTTGCCAGTTGCGGCCCAGGGAGCGCGGGTTGTAGAGCGCTACCACGAAGTCGCCGCTGGCGGCGGCCCGCAGCCGTTGTTCGATCACTGCCCACGGGGTGAGTCGATCGCTGAGGCTGATCGTGCAGAAGTCGTGCATCAAGGGGGCTCCGGCCCGGGCCGCCGCCAGCTGCAGCGCCGAGAGGCCCGGGTGCACCGTGAAGCCCGGGCGGCCATCGCGCGGTTGGGCCAGCCACAGCTCCAGGGCCAGCCCCGCCATGGCGTAGATGCCGCTGTCACCCGACGACACCAGGGCCACGTTCAGCCCCTGGTTGGCCAGGTCAAGGGCCTGCTGGCAGCGGGCCCGCTCCTGGGTGAGCTGGCCGTCGCAGCGCAGTTGATCCGGCCGCCGCAGGGGCTCCAGCAGATCCAGATACAGCCCGTAGCCCACCCACACGCTGGCCTCGGCCAGGGCCCGCCGGGCATCGGGGGTGAGCAGATCCAGCCGGCCCGGGCCGCTGCCCACCAGATGCAGTTGCCCCTCGCCGGGGGCCCATTGCTCCCCGGCCTGGGCGATGGCCAGGGTGGCCGCCCCCCGCTCCTCGCCGCGGTGGTGCTCCACCTGCTTGGGCCGCAGCAGCCGGGCCTCGGGTCCAGCGGCCAGCAGGGCCGCCGCCTCCGCCACGCTGGCGGTGCCCATCTCCGCCGCCACTGCCGCCGAGGGGGTGGGCACCGTCACGGCGTTCAGCTCGTGAGCGGTGAACCAGCGCAGGGGCCACTGCCGCCGGCGGGCCAGCTCCAGCAGGGCCGGTTCATCGGCCTTGCGGTCGATGCTGGCCAGTCCGGCCACCGCCTCACTGGCCAGGCCGGCGGCCCGCAGCTGCTCCTCCACCAGCCGCTCCAGCAGGGCCAGGCTGGTATGGCGCTCACAGCCGAGTCCCAGCCACAGGCAGGGGGGATGCCAGCGGCAGCCCTCTCCCCGGCGCGCCGTGACCAGCATCGCGGCTGGACCGCCAGCCTGCGGTTGCCAGTCCTCCAGCCCGCTGGCCGCCTCCAGCTGGCGCCAGCTGCGGTTGCCCGCCTCCTGCAGCACCGGCAGGGGATCCCGGCTGCGGGCGGCCCGCTGCATCAGCGCGTTCCAGTCACCGCCGGGGCCCGGCCGCCAGCCCCAGCGCAGGCCGAAGCTGTCGAGGGGGAGTTGGCCCTGGCCGCTGCTGCTGCCGGTGGCCACCACGGCACCGCCCAGCAGCGCCGCCAACCGCTGGCAGAGGGCCTCGCCACCGGCCCGGTGGGCGCCGAGCAGGGGGATGGCGAAGCGGCCCTCGGGATCGAGCACCACCACCGCCGGATCGAGGGTTTTGCCCTGCAGCAGGGGGGCGATCCGGCGCACCACCAGCCCGCAGGCCGCCACCAGCACGAAGGCCTCGGCCTGGGGCCAGTGCTCCTCGAGCTGCTCGGCCTGCAGGCAGCCATCCACCAGTCCGGCGCCCTGGAGCTGGGCCAACAGTGGTTCAGCGGCGGCGCTGAATCCCAGGGCCCACACCCCCTGGCGCTGCGACTGCTGGATGCTCCTCATGGCCGCAGCCGGGCTGCCAGGCCGCTGAAGGGGCCTTCCTTCCGCGGCTGGATCAGGGAACCGTCCTCGCTCACCTGCTCCCTGGCGGAGCCGCCCAGGCTGGTGCTGGGCTGAATGCGTTCCTCAGCAGGCTCCACCTCGGTGAGCTCGGGCAGGGGTGCCTCCTCGGGTTGGGGTGCCTCGTTCGATGGCGTTGCTGCGGCAGCCTCTGGCTCCTGTTGGGGGGCTGGGCTGGGCACCGGCGGCGGGGGCAGCTCAGGCTCGCTGAGGGGCGGCTTGATGCTGGACGGATTGCCGCTGAGGGACGGATCGGTGAGAGGGGGAGTCTCGGTGGGCTGAGGTTCTGCGAGGGGCAGGTGGGGGGCTGGGCTGGGTGCTGGTTCGGGCTCTGGCTCGGGTGCCACAGCGCTTGCCTGTGGTGCGGTCTCTCCGAGCAGCCGGGCCAGGTCTGGGGGGCTGATCCGCTCGTTGAGCCAAACAGGCCGGCGCCCGCCCGGCTGGATCACCGCTTCCCGCACCAGGCTGTTGAAGGGCGGATTGAGCGGTTCACCCAGGCCATCCAGCAGTTCCAGCAGCAGGGCATTGCTGCCGGACTTGAGGCCCCGCAGCCAGAGGGGTGTGTTCTGGTCCACCAGGAAGCTGTCCCCATTCACGCTGATCCGCAGCCGCCAGCGGGCATCGCCCTCGCGCAGACCCTGCAGGGGCGCATCCCGCAGCAGCCAGTCGATCAGCACCGGTTCGCTGGCGCTGAGGCCATCGGGGCTCACGGCCAGCAGCTGGGGGGAGCCGGCAGCTGGTTGGCTGAGGGGGTTGGCGGCCACCCGTTGCACCAGCCGCTGGGCTGAGGCGCCCGGCAGTTTCACGGCCTCCCCCCAGGGCAGGGCGGCATAGGCCGTGATGCGGTGGCTGCCCGGTGTCAGGGGCGCCATGGCCAGCTCCAGCCGGCCGCTGCCGCCGTTGCCCTGGCTCCAGTCGCCGATCCGCAATCCGGGGCCATCGTCTACCTGCACCACCAGATGGGCTCCCAGCCCCAGTTCGGGGTCCGTGGCCAGGGGCCAGTCCTTGAGATCCAGGCCCAGTTGCCAGGGCCCGGCAGGAACCAGCGTGCCCTCAGCCGGCGAGGTGATCTGCAACCTGGGTCGCCGGTTGGCCAGCGCCGCGCTGATCTGCACCACCGCTCCGGGGGGAGGCACCTCCTGCAGCCGGCCCGCCGGAGCCACCACCGGCAAGGGGCCGCTGGGCGGCACAGCGGCCTGGCGGTCACAGCCGCTGATCATCAGGAGCAGGGCACTGAGGGCCAGGGCCACCAGGCCGCTGATCCAGACCCGTTGGCCAGGCGATTCCTTGAGAGGCGATTCAGAGGCAGGCCAGTCAGTCCTGGCCCAGCCAGTGCCAGGCAAAGCATGGCCATGAAGTTGTTGCCGATGCCGTGCCTGTCCATCCAGGGGTTGCGACACCGTCACACCTGATCGCCACACCGGATCGCCCGCAGCCTGTGAGTGGCATTCTGCTGGCTTGGCTGGCCCGGGGCCCGCACTGGCCCGCTCCGTAGCGAGGCAGTGCGGAAAGCGCGGAAAACAATATAAAACAATCTCCAAAGAAACCACTTTTGAAGTGTTGCTAACTGGCTACCAGACTCCTGTCCTGGTCTGGCGATTCGGCGGATTGAACCTTTGTAACTGAGGCCCGAAAACGCTTGAATCTGGCCCCTATACTGCGCCGAGCGGTCCCCTATCTGGGGCCCAAAGCCCCAGCTGTGGCAGTCGGTTTCAGGGTTTCCATCCGCGGTTTCGCCGGTCTCGGCGATTCCCTCAGGTCTCCCGATCCTTCTCCTGGCTGGCGCCCATGCCCTGTCCCGGGTTCGCCCGGTCAGGCCATGGGGCCCACCGGCGGCGCTGTCGTGGTTGCTTCGCAGCCGCGCCCGCTCCGTCCACAGGGGTGGACCACCACCTCGACCCCGTCCCTCGAGGAACGTCTCGATGACCATCAGCCCACCAGAGCGTGGGGAAAAGGCCAAGGCCATGGTCGACCGGAACCGCGTTCCGGCCACGTTCGAGCTTTTCGAAAAGCCCGGACATTTCGACCGCACCCTGGCCAAGGGTCCCAAAACCACCACCTGGATTTGGAACCTCCACGCCAACGCTCACGACTTCGACAGCCACACGAGCGACCTCGAAGAGGTTTCTCGCAAGATCTTTTCGGCTCACTTCGGCCATCTGGCCGTCATCTTCATCTGGCTGAGCGGTGCCTTCTTCCATGGCGCCCGCTTCTCCAACTACACCGGCTGGCTGGCTGACCCTCTGCACGTCAAGCCTTCAGCCCAGGTGGTCTGGCCCGTGTTCGGCCAGGAAATCCTCAATGGCGATGTGGGTGCCGGCTTCCACGGCATTCAGATCACCTCCGGTCTCTTCCATGTGTGGAGGGCCTGGGGCTTCACCAGCGAGTTCCAGCTCCTGTGCACCGCCATCGGTGCCCTGGTGATGGCCGGCCTGATGCTCAATGCCGGAGTCTTCCACTACCACAAGGCAGCTCCGAAGCTGGAGTGGTTCCAGAACGTTGAGTCGATGCTCAACCACCACCTGGCAGGTCTGCTGGGTCTGGGATCCCTCTCGTGGACTGGGCACCTGCTGCATGTGTCCCTGCCCACTACGGCCCTGATGGACGCCATCGATGCCGGCAAGCCGCTGGCGATCAACGGCAAGACCATCGCCACCTACGGCGACATCCCCCTGCCCCACGAATTCCTCAACCAGGACGTGCTTGCGCAGATCTTCCCCGGCTTCGGCGCCGGCATCTCAGCCTTCTTCACCGGCAACTGGGCCGCCTACAGCGATTTCCTCACCTTCAAGGGTGGGCTGAATCCTGTCACCGGCAGCCTCTGGATGACCGACATCGCCCATCACCACCTGGCGATCGCGGTGCTGTTCATCGTGGCCGGTCACATGTACCGAACCAACTGGGGTATCGGCCACAGCATCAAGGAGATCCTGGAAGGCCAGAAGGGCGATCCCCTGCTCTTCCCGGCTCCCAAGGGTCACGACGGCCTGTTCGAGTTCATGACCACCAGCTGGCATGCCCAGCTCGGCGTGAACCTGGCCCTGCTCGGATCGCTGAGCATCATCGTGGCCCACCACATGTATGCGATGCCTCCCTATCCCTACATCGGCATCGACTACCCAACCCAGCTCTCGATCTTCACCCACCACATGTGGATCGGTGGCTTTCTGATCGTGGGTGCCGGGGCCCACGCCGCCATCGCCATGGTGCGTGACTACGACCCCGCCAAGCACATCGACAACGTGCTCGACCGGGTGCTCAAGGCCCGCGATGCCCTGATCAGCCACCTCAACTGGGTGTGCATCTGGCTTGGCTTCCACAGCTTCGGCCTCTACATCCACAACGACACCATGCGTGCCCTGGGCCGTCCCCAGGACATGTTCAGCGACTCCGCCATTGCCCTGAAGCCCGTCTTCGCACAGTGGATCCAGGGTCTGCACGCTGCTGCCGCCGGCAACACCGCGCCCAACGCCCTCGCCGGTGTGAGCGAAGTGTTCAACGGCGCCGTGGTGGCCGTGGGCGGGAAGGTGGCTGCGGCACCGATTCCGCTGGGCACCGCTGATTTCATGGTGCACCACATTCACGCCTTCACGATTCACGTGACGGTGCTGATCCTGCTGAAGGGTGTGCTCTACTCCCGCAGCAGCCGCCTGGTTCCCGACAAGGCGAATCTCGGCTTCCGCTTCCCCTGCGACGGCCCCGGCCGTGGTGGCACCTGCCAGGTTTCGGCCTGGGACCATGTGTTCCTGGGTCTGTTCTGGATGTACAACTCCCTCTCGATCGTGATCTTCCACTTCTCCTGGAAGATGCAGAGCGACGTGTGGGGCACCGTCAATGCAGACGGCACCGTCCAGCACATCACCAACGGCAACTTCGCCCAGAGCGCCATCACCATCAATGGCTGGCTGCGTGACTTCCTGTGGGCCCAGGCCGCACAGGTGATCAACAGCTATGGCTCCAGCAGCAGCGCCTATGGCCTGATGTTCCTGGGTGCCCACTTCATCTGGGCCTTCAGCCTGATGTTCCTGTTCAGCGGCCGCGGCTACTGGCAGGAGCTGATTGAGTCCATCGTCTGGGCTCACAACAAGCTGAAGGTGGCACCGGCCATCCAGCCCCGTGCCCTCTCCATCACCCAGGGCCGTGCCGTGGGTGTCGCCCACTACCTCCTGGGCGGTATCGCGACCACCTGGTCGTTCTTCCTGGCCCGCATCATTGCGGTCGGCTGACCTTTCCTGACCTTTCCCAATGGCAACGAAATTTCCTTCGTTCAGCCAGGGTCTGGCACAGGACCCGACAACCCGCCGGATCTGGTACGGCATCGCCACGGCTCACGATTTCGAGAGCCACGACGGCATGACCGAGGAGCGGCTTTACCAGAAGCTGTTCTCCACCCACTTCGGACACCTGGCCGTCATCGGCCTCTGGGTTTCGGGCAACCTGTTCCATATCGCCTGGCAGGGCAACTTTGAGCAGTGGGTCGCCGATCCTCTGCACGTGCGTCCCATCGCTCACGCGATCTGGGATCCCCACTTCGGCCAGGGCGCCATCACCGCCTTCACCCAGGCGGGCGCTTCCTCTCCGGTGAACATCGCCTATTCCGGTCTGTACCACTGGTGGTACACGATCGGCATGCGCACCAACGCCGAGCTGTACCAGGGTTCCATCTTCATGATGATCCTGTCGGCCTGGGCCCTGTTCGCCGGCTGGCTCCACCTCCAGCCCAAGTTCCGGCCTTCCCTGGCCTGGTTCAAGAACGCTGAATCCCGGCTCAACCACCACCTGGCTGTGCTGTTCGGCTTCAGCTCGATCGCCTGGACCGGACACCTGGTCCATGTGGCCATCCCCGAGGCCCGCGGCCAGCACGTGGGTTGGGACAACTTCCTCTCGGTGATGCCGCACCCCGCCGGTCTGGCTCCGTTCTTCACCGGCAACTGGGGCGTCTATGCCCAGAACCCCGACACCGTCTATCAGGCGTTCGGTAGCTCTGAAGGCGCAGGCACCGCGATCCTCACCTTCCTCGGTGGTTTCCACCCCCAGTCGGAAGCCCTCTGGCTCACCGACATCGCCCATCACCACCTGGCGATCGGCGTGATCTTCGTGATCGCCGGCCACATGTACCGCACCAACTTCGGTATCGGCCACTCGATCCGCGAGATCCTCGAAGCCCACAACCCGCCCAAGGGCACCCCTGGTGACCTCGGCGCTGGCCACAAGGGCCTCTATGACACCATCAACAACTCGCTCCACTTCCAGCTGGGTCTGGCCCTGGCCTCCCTCGGTGTGGTGACGAGCCTGGTGGCGCAGCACATGTATTCGATGCCGTCCTACGCGTTCATCGCCAAGGACTACACGACGCAGGCTGCCCTCTACACCCACCACCAGTACATCGCCATCTTCCTGATGTGCGGTGCCTTCGCCCACGGTGCGATCTTCTTCATCCGTGACTACGACCCCGAAGCCAACAAGAACAACGTGTTGGCCAGGATGCTCGAGCACAAGGAAGCGATCATCAGCCACCTGAGCTGGGTGTCCCTGTTCCTCGGTTTCCACACCCTGGGTCTCTACGTCCACAACGACGTGGTGGTGGCCTTCGGTACCCCCGAGAAGCAGATCCTGGTGGAGCCCGTGTTCGCCCAGTTCGTGCAGGCTGCCTCCGGCAAAGCCGTGTACGGCATGAACGTGCTGCTGTCCAACCCCGACAGCCTGGTGAGCAATGCCCCTGGCCCCGGCGCCGTCTGGCTGCCTGGCTGGCTGCAGGGCCTCAACGCCGGCAACAACAGCCTCTTCCTCCAGATCGGTCCTGGTGACTTCCTGGTGCACCACGCCATTGCGCTGGGTCTCCACACCACCACCCTGATCCTGGTGAAGGGCGCCCTCGATGCCCGCGGCTCCAAGCTGATGCCCGACAAGAAGGACTTCGGCTACTCCTTCCCCTGCGACGGCCCCGGCCGTGGCGGCACCTGCGACATCAGCGCCTGGGACGCCTTCTACCTGGCCGTCTTCTGGGCCCTGAACACCGTGGGCTGGCTCACCTTCTACTGGCACTGGAAGCACCTGGCCATCTGGCAGGGCAACGTGGCCCAGTTCAACGAATCCAGCACCTATCTGATGGGCTGGTTCCGCGACTACCTGTGGCTCAACAGCTCCCAGCTGATCAACGGCTACAACCCCGCTGGCACGAACAACCTGGCCGTCTGGGCCTGGATGTTCCTCTTCGGGCACCTGATCTGGGCAACCGGCTTCATGTTCCTGATCTCCTGGCGTGGTTACTGGCAGGAGCTGATCGAAACCATCGTCTGGGCGCACCAGCGCACTCCGCTCGCCAATCTGGTGGGCTGGCGTGACAAGCCCGTGGCCCTCTCGATCGTGCAAGCCCGTGTGGTGGGCCTGGCCCACTTCACCATCGGCTACTTCCTCACCTACGCGGCCTTCCTGATCGCCTCCACCTCCGGCAAGTTCGGCTGACGCCTGAACAACCCCTTGAGGGACGACCCACACCCCGGCCCCATGGCCGGGGTTTTTTCATGCCTCCCGGCTTTTTGCGGCTCAGTCCTCCTTGGGCCTGAGGTAGTTGTCGCGCACGTAGGTCCACTCCTCACAGCGCAGCTCATCACCGCCGGTGATCGCCCGCTCGGCCTGCAGGCAGTCCACCGTGGCGGCATGCCCCTGGCGCACCAGTTCCAGCTTGGCGGCGTTCAGGGCATCAAACCGGCAGCCCGCCAGTCCCAGGGTGACGGCGAGCACACCTGCAGCCAGGATCGGGCTGGCTACGGCTGTTCTGGAGCGATGGGCCCGGTCCATGGGGTGTCTCCGATGGGGCAGCAACATGAAGGTCAAGGGGAAACAGAGCAAGCGCTGGGCGGTTGGGCCCACTCCATGCTTGCGCTCTCAGCCATCAAAAAAGCCCCGCCAGAGGCGGGGCTTGGTTGGGTTGAAGCGCTTGGTAGGCCTGGGGTGGAACTGGGGGGTCAGTTCACGCTCCAGACGCCACCGGCAATGTTCACCAGGGGGCTCACCAGGGCGGTGCCGCACAGGAACCAGGCGAAGGCGGCGCCCCCGCAGCCACCGAGCCAGAAGCCGCTGGCGAATTCAGCCCAGCCACCTTTGGTGAAAAGGTCGGCGGGAGGGTTGCTGATGGTGGCGTCGGCGGGTTGCACGTTGGGGCCGGTGCCGGCCGTGCCGTAGATCGACAGGCAGACGGTGAGGATCGACACCAGGCCGATGGTGGCCAGCAGACCAGCGGTGCTGGCGTATTCGGTGACCCGCAGCGGACCGGTAATGGCGAAGGGGCCGTAGAGGAAGAAGCCGTGGGCCATGCCCACTTCCAGGCCGCGGCGGTTGGGGGAGAGGGCCGGACGATAGGCCGGCAGGGCATTCAGAAACGCCCGGGTGAAGTAGCTGCTGTTGACGGGGGTGGCCAGATTGCCGACGCAGGGGTCGGCCACGGGGGTCACGGTCATGGGGGGATGGAGAGGGGGCTGAACGACAGGGCGCTGGTGCGCGGCTCAGTCGCGGGCTTCGATCACGTTGAACAGCAGGGCCATGGCCACGGCTGGGCCGAGGATGCCCACCAGGGGTACGAACACCGAGGGCATCCAGGCGGCGACGAAATCTCCAGTCATGGCACGGGCCAATAGCAAGCGTTGGTACTGTAAGGAGCCTCTCCTGGCCAGCCTTTGGGGGCTGCGGGGGGCGACATAAAAGTTCAATCCACCGCCCCTCTCAGGGTGGCCCGCACCCGGTAGATCGGCCGGCCCTGGCTTTCGTGGTAGGTGCGCATCTGCAGTTCCGCCAGCAGGCCGAAGCAGAACAGCTGCACCCCCGCCAGCAGGCTGAGCACGGTTGCCAGCAGCAGGGGCCGGCCGCCGATGTCCGTGCCCAGCAGCAGCTTCTGTGCCACCAGCCACAGGCCCAGCAGCAGCCCCGTCGCCATCGCCACCAGTCCGCCCAGCCCGAACACGTGCATCGGCCTGGTGAGGAAGCGCTTCATGAACCAGACGGTGAGCAGGTCCATCAGCACCCGCAAGGTGCGGTCGATGCCGTAGTTGCTGCTGCCGTGACGGCGGGGATGGTGGCGCACCTTCACCTCGCCGATGCGGGCTCCCTCGATGGCGGCCAGGGCGGGCAGAAAGCGATGCAGCTCGCCGTAGAGGTTGAGGTCGTCCACCACCTCGCGGCGGTAGGCCTTCAGGGAGCAGCCGTAGTCGTGCAGCTGCACCCCGGTGACCCGGGCGATCAGCCGGTTGGCCAGGCGGCTGGGCAGAAGCCGGCTGATGGCCGCATCCTGGCGCTGGTGTCGCCAGCCGCTCACCAGGTCGTAGCCCTCGCTGAGCTGGGCCAGCAGCAGGGGGATATCGGCCGGGTCGTTCTGCAGGTCGCCGTCGAGGGTCACGATCACCGCGCCGCGGCTGGCATCGAAGCCCGCGGCCATCGCGGCGGTCTGGCCGTAGTTGCGGCGCAGCAGCACGGCCACCAGCTCGGGCACCCTCCGGCTCAGGTCCTCCAGCACGGCCGGGCTGCCGTCCCGCGAGCCATCGTCCACCAGCACGAGCTCGAAGCGCTGGCCCAGCGGCCGCAGCGCCGCCAGCAGCTGCTCCACCAGCAGGGGCAGGTTGGCCGCCTCGTTGTAGAGGGGCACCACGATGGAGAGATCCATGCCCAACTGCACGGACCGCGACCTTAGGCGGGCAGCGGACTGCCGTCGTGGCAGCGCATCACCCTCCCGGCGCCCCGCAGTTCAGCCCGGTAGTGGCTGGCCACTGGATGGCTGTTGCGAGGATTGAGGTCATCGATGCCCAGGCCGTTGCGGCCGTGCTCCCGGCCCGAGCTGTGCAGGTAACGGCCCCCACCCAGATGCAGGCCCACGTGGGTGCAGCGCTGGGGGGTGCCGAAGAAGATCAGGTCGCCCGGCTCCAGCAGCTGGCTCTGGCCGGGTCGCACGGCTACCGGCATGCAGAACCGCTCCTGCAGATAGGCATCGCGGGGCAACCAGATCCCGGCAGCGGAATAGGCGCTTTGAACCAGGCCGGAGCAGTCCAGATCCGGTCCGGTGGTGCCGCCCCAGAGGTACACATTGGCCCGCTCCATCCAGCTCAGTGCCAGAGCCAGCACCTGCGGCAGCCGTTGGCTGATCTGCGCCCTCTGCAGCAGCAGCGCCCGGGGCCGCTCGGCTGCCACCGCCCGGCCCACCAGATCGCCCGGTTCCAGCCAGCCGGGGTAGCCGTCCTCCAGCAGACGCACCCGCAGCCTCCCCTGCCCCCGCTCGCTGAGCACCTGCAGCCGGCGGCCGGCGGCTGCCTGGGTGGCCAGACCGTTGCCGCCAGCGCGGCTGTAAAGATTCAGCGGGCACTCCAGCTGCCAGATGCTGCCCGGCTGCAGGAGCTCCGCGGCGGCCCTGGGGGCCTGGAGGTTGGTCGGGTTGGAAACAGGGGGAAGCGGGGCCATGCCTAATCTCGCCGCAATGGTTGCCAGCAGCGATGGCGTTCTACAGCCCCGATCCGGCCATGGCTCAGATCCTGGCCGATCTGGTGCGGGCCCTGGAACTCGATGGCCGCCCCGGCCTGGGCCAGCGCCTGGCCCTCACCTGGGTGCGCTATCCCTGCAGCCTGCTGGATGCCGCCCAGGAGGCCCCGGCGGGCCGCGGTGCCTCCTGGGCGGGTGAGCGTCAGTGCTACCCGGCGAGTGTGGTGAAGCTGGTGTATCTGATCGCCGCCGAAGCCTGGCTGCAACGGGGCCTCCTGGAGGACGAACCCGAGTTGCGCCGTTCCCTGGAGCTGATGATCCGGGATTCCAGCAACGACGCCACCGGCCTGGTGGTGGATCTGCTCAGCGGCACCACCAGCGGCCCGGCCTTGCCGCCGCAGCTGATGGGCACCTGGTGCGAGCAGCGCCAGCTGGTGAACCACTGGCTGGCTGGTCTGGGCTGGCCCGAGCTGGCGGGGGTGAACGCCTGCCAGAAGACCTGGGGTGACGGACCCTTCGGGCGGGAGAGGGAGTTCTATGGCGCCCAGCTGGAGAATCGCAATCGGCTCAGCACCGAGGCCACGGCCCGGCTGCTGGAGGCGGTGATGGCCTGCCAGCTGGTGTCCCCGCCCGCCTGCAACCGCATGCAGGCCGTGCTCGCCCGCAGCCTCGATCCCGACCAACGGGCTGCCGATCCCGAAAACCAGGTGGACGGCTTTCTGGGCGAGGGGTTGCCGCCCGCAGCCTCGCTGTGGAGCAAGGCGGGCTGGATGAGCGCGGCCCGTCACGACGCCGCCTACGTGCAGGCGGAGGGCCACGATCCCTTTCTGCTGGTGGCCTTCAGCGAGGGGGCCAGCTGCGCCGAGGACACCATCCTGATGCCCGAGATCGCACGCCAGCTCAGCGCTGCCTGCAAGCTGGAGGCCTCGGATCGCTGATCCACCGTCGCTGCCGGGAGCAAACCCGCCCCCCAGGGATCCTGGCGCTGCCTATCTGGGGGCTCCCCCGTTGGTCTGGCTGGCGCCTTGATGGCCGTGGTTCTGATCGCAGTGGGCACTGGCGCCTGAACCGATCAGCAGGCTCGCTGAGGTGAGAGCAAGGAGGAGAAGGAGCTGCATCGGTTGGGCCGAACTGCCCTCAGGGTATGGGAGCAGTCGCTCGCCGTTCCGGAGTGTGGCGTGTCGCTCACCGTCCGTGGGCTCTTGAGGCCTGGGGCGCTCTGGAAGGATTGGAGCCCACCCAACCAAGTCCATCGTGGACAACAGACTGACTGGGTGTTGATTTAAACGGAGAGGGAGGGATTCGAACCCTCGACAGAAGTTGCCTCCTGTAACTCCTTAGCAGGGAGCCGCTTTCAACCACTCAGCCACCTCTCCAGCGGCTGAACGAGCTTATCAGTGCGCCGTTCTCAGGCGAGGCAGGCGGTGCTTGAAGCCGCAGAGGATTTCCCAGGGGATCGTGCCGCAGCGCTCGCTCCAGTGGCTGGGGCCAATCTCCTCCTGGCCGTCGCGGCCGAGCAGGGTCACCACCGAGCCCACGTCCACCGCCGCACAGTCGGTCACATCCAGCACCAGCTGGTCCATGGTGATCGCGCCCACCTGGGGCAGGCGCTGGCCCTGGAACAGCACCTCCAGCTGGTTGGAGAGCTGGCGCGGCACGCCGTCGGCATAGCCGATGCCCACCACCGCCAGCCGGCTGGGCCGGCTGGTGCGGAACCGGTGGCCGTAGCTCACCCCCACGCCGGCGCCCACCTCCCGCACCAGGCGCACGCGGGCGTGCAGTTGCAGGGCGGGTTGCAGGTCCACCTCGCCGCCGAGGTGGTCGGCAGGGCGGTGGCCGTAGAGGGCCAGGCCCACCCGCACCATGTCGTAGTGCAGCCCCCGTCCGCGCAGGGTGCCGGCGGAGTTGGCCAGGTGCCGGCAGCCGCCGTCCAGGCCCCGCTCGCTGAGGCTGCGCAGCACCGTGTCGAAGCGCCGCTGCTGTTCCCGGGTGAGGCCGCCGTCCTCGCCTTCCTCCAGGTCGGCGCTGGCCAGGTGGGAGTACAGCCCCGCCAGCTGCACCGCCTCCAATGCCTGAATCGCCTCCACCAGCCGTGGGCCCTCCTGCCAGTCGGCCCCCAGCCGGGCCATGCCGGTGTCCAGCTTCAGCTGCAGCGGCATCGGCCGGCCCTGACCGCTGGCCAGGTTCTGGCAGAGCAGGGCCTCGCGCATGCCGCTGATGGTGGGCATCAGCTGCCAGTGGAGGCAGCCCCGCAGTTCCTCGGCCTGGGTGAGGCTGCCCAGCACCAGCACAGGCGCATCGATGCCCGCCTGGCGCAGCTCCATGCCCTCCTCCAGGGTGGCCACCCCGAAGGCGTCGGCCCCGCCGGCCAGGGCTGCGCGGGCCACCGTCAGGGCGCCATGGCCATAGCCGTCGGCCTTCACCACGGCCATCAGCTGGCTGCGGCTGTCGAGATGGCGGCAGATGCTGCGGGCATTGGCCGTGATGGCAGCCCCATCCACCTCCACCCAGGCCCGCTGGCGCTCCAGACCCTCGCCCTCGGGCCATTCGGGCCGGTGGTCACCGGGCCGCCAGGCTGGGTTGGTGGCCTGGGTCACGAAAACGCCAAAGAATTGCCCCTAGCATGCCGCGCAGGGCTTCTTTTGTCGCGGGGTTCGACAACCATGGGCCAGGTTCTTGTGCTCAATGCGTCGTACGAACCGCTGAACATCACCAGCTGGCGCCGGGCCGTGGTGATGGTGCTCAAGGGTAAGGCCGAGGGCCTGGAGCACGACTGGGGCCGGCAGATCCGCTCCGATCTCATGCAGCCCACGGTGATTCGCCTGCGCCAGTTTGTGCGTGTGCCCTATCGCCCCCTTCCCCTCACCCGCCGCAACCTCTTTCAGCGCGACGGCCATCGCTGCCAGTACTGCGGCAGCCGCCAGGAGCGGCTGTCGGTGGACCACGTGCTCCCCCGCAGCCGCGGCGGCACGGACAGCTGGGAGAACGTGACCACCGCCTGCCTCAGCTGCAATGTGCGCAAGGGCAACCGCACCCCGCGGGAGGCCGGCATGGTGCTTGCCCGTCCACCCCATCGCCCGCTCAGTGGCCCTGGTTTTGAGGCCACCCGCCTGATCCGCTCGGGCCACAACCGGGAATGGGCCAAGTACGTGATCGGCCTCGACCTGCTGGAGTCCACGCCGGCGGACGCCGCGGACCGGCTGGCCGATCAGCTGCCGGCCTGAGCGGCCAGTCCTTCCAGCTGGCGGCTCTGGTCGGCGGCGATGCAGGCCCCGATCAGGTCGGCCAGTTCGCCATTGAGCACCGGGTCAAGGCTGAAGTTGCGCCCCAGGCGATGGTCGGTGGCCCGGTTGTCCTTGACGTTGTAGGTGCGGATCTTCTCGCTGCGGTCGCCGCTGCCCACCTGGGCCAGCCGGGCAGAGCGCTCCTCGGCCTGGGCGGCGGCCAGTTCCCGCTCGTAGAGCTTGGCCCGCAGGATCTCCAGGGCCCGTTCCCGGTTCTGCAGCTGGGAGCGCTCCTGGGTGCAGAACACCCGGATGCCGGTGGGCTTGTGCAGCAGATCCACCGCCGTTTCCACCTTGTTCACGTTCTGGCCGCCGGCACCCCCGGAGCGGGCCGTGCTGATGTCCAGGTCGCCCGGGTCGATCTGCACCTCCACAGGATCGGCCTCCGGCATCACCGCCACGGTGGCCGTGGAGGTGTGCACCCGGCCCTGGGATTCGGTGGCCGGCACCCGCTGCACCCGATGCACGCCCGCCTCGAATTTCAGCTGGCTGAACACCCCCTCGCCCTTGATTGCCAGGATCAGCTCCTTGTAGCCGCCCAGTTCCGCCTCGGAGGCGCTCACCGGTTCCACCCGCCAGCCCTGGCTCTGGGAATAGCGCTCGTACATCCGTGCCAGGTCGCCGGCCCAGATCGCCGCCTCATCCCCGCCGGCACCGGCGCGGATCTCCAGCATCACGCTGCGCTCATCGCGGGGATCACGGGGAAGCAGAGCAATGGTGAGGCGCTGTTCCAGGGCGCCGATCTCCTGCTCCAGCTGGGCCAGCTCGTCGTTCGCCAGCTCCTCCATGGCCGGGTCGCCGCGGTGCTCCCGCAGCAGCTGGCGGGTCACCCGCTGCTCCTGCCGCAGCTTGCCCAGCCGTTGGTGGTCGTGTACCAGGGGCTCCAGCCGTGACCGCTCCCGGGCGATGGCCTGCAGCTGGGCCGGGTTGGCCGTGACGGCGGGATCAGCCAGCTGGCGCTCCAGGCTGGCGAAGGTGCGCTGCGCCGTTTCCAGACGCGCGTGCAGCAGGGTGGGATCCATGGGCCGGATGCTCGCACACGGAAAAGCCGGATGTTCCAGGGGAGCATCCGGCAGGGGCCACAGTCTGGGGCCTGGCCTGGATCAGGCTTCGATCTTGGCGTCGTCCTTGGCGCTGGAGGCACCCGCCATGCCGTACTTGCGCATGAAGCGGTCCACGCGGCCCTCGGTGTCGAGGATCTTCTGAGTACCGGTGTAGAAGGGATGGTTGCCGCTCCACACGTCGACGTGGATCTCCGGCGACGTGGAGCCGGTGGTCATCACCACCTCTCCGTTGCAGATCACCTTGGCATCGGGATACCAGGTGGGGTGAATGTCGGCCTTGGGCATGGCGGGAAGGAGCTTGAGGGGGCAGCGGCGCAATCAGCGCTTCGAGAACTGGGGAGCCTTACGGGCTTTCTTGAGGCCGTATTTGCGGCGTTCCTTGGCGCGGGGATCGCGGCTGAGGTGTCCCTCGGTTTTGAGGGGTTTGCGGTTGTCGCTGGAGAGCTCACAGAGGGCGCGGGCAGCACCCTGCTTGATGGCGTCGGCCTGGCCGGTGAGACCACCACCGCGCACGTTCACCAGCAGGTCGTACTCGGTGGCCAGCCCCAGGGTGTTGAGGGGTGCCTTGACCGCCGCCAGGTAGACGGGGTTGTAGTTGAGGTAGTTGTCGCCGGGGCGACCGTTGATGGTCACGGTGCCGGTGCCAGGCACCACCCGAACGCGGGCAACGGCGGTCTTGCGGCGACCGGTACCCCAGTAGACGACTTTGGTGGAGCTCATTGGGCAGCGGCGGCGGGATCGAGGGCGAGAACCTGGGGTTGCTGGGCGGCGTGGGGGTGCTCACTGCCCTTGTACACCTTCAGCTTGCGAAACAGCTGACGGCCGAGGGCGTTGTGGGGAAGCATGCCCTTGATGGCCTTTTCCACGATGCGCTCGGGGATGCGGGCCTGGAGGTGGGCGAAGGTTTCCGTCTTCATGCCACCGGGACGGCCGGAGTGGCGGCGATAGAGCTTCTGGGTGGGCTTGTTGCCACTCACCCGGATCTTGTCAGCGTTGATCACGATGACGAAATCGCCGGTGTCGAGGTGCGGGGTGTAGGTGGGCTTGTTCTTGCCGCGCAGTACGGAAGCCACCTCGCTGGCCAGTCGGCCGAGGGTCTGATTCTCAGCGTCCACCAGATACCACTGGCGATCGAGCGAATCAACGGAGGGCAGGGGAGTCTTGTTCATATCGCCTGGTCAGGCACCGGCAGGCCGTAGGGGGCTGGGCTGGTGGTCGTGGGGTCGGCTCGACGCGGCTGGCAGTGCCCGTGGGCGGTGCCGCTGCGTTGGTTGCAACCTTTCGACCCTACCGCTTGGCCGGTTGAGGGCCGGCGGATCAACGGGTTGGCCAGCCGGAGGCCGTCCCCAGGGCAACCACTGCCTGGCCCGTTCGCTGGGAGCGGGATCAGGGAGTGGATGGCGGGTCGGTGGATTCCAGCTGAAACCGCGGCTGGCAATCATACCAGGCGGGTTCGGGGAAGACGGGCTGCGGGTAGCCCACCCGCAGCAGGCAGAGCCCTTGGGCCGGGGCCGCCTCCTTGACGTCGGCCCGCTGCCGCTGCCGCCAGCGCTGGGCAAAGGTCCCCAGGTTCAGCCGCCCTTCGCCCACGGCCACCAACTGGCCGATCACCAGCCGAACCATGCCGTAGAGGAAGCCGCTGGCCTGGAGGTCCACCGCGATCAGGTCGCCCTGCCGCTCCACCCGCACCTCCTGCAGGCAGGTGCGGGAGTGGCTGCGGCAGCTGCCTGCCCGCTGGAAGGCGGCGAAATCGTGTTCCCCCAGCATGTCCTGCAGGGCACGGTCCATCAGGGTCTCGTCGAGGCGCAGGCGGTAGCGGTGCCAGCTCCAGGGGGCGAGGAACAGGTTCGGCCGCCGACCGTTGTAGATCGTGTAGCGATAGCGCCGGTAGGTGGCTGAAAAGCAGGCGTGCCAATGGTCCGGCACCTCGGCGGCCGCCCGCACCCGCACACTCGCGGGCAGCGCACCGTTGAGGGCCTTGGGCCAGCGCTGGGCCGGGATCGGGCCTGCGCAGTCGAAGTGCACCACCTGGGCGGCAGCATGCACGCCGGCGTCGGTGCGCCCCGCCGCCATCGTCTGGCCGCTGCCGGCGGGATCCAGCCTGCGGATCGCCCCTTCCAGGGTCTCCTGCACGCTGCCGGCATTGTGCTGGCGCTGCCAGCCGTGGAAGGCCCTGCCGTCGTACTGCAGGCAGAGGGCAATGCGCCGCAGCTGGGGGGCGCTCATCGGGATGGGATCCAGCCGTGATCCAGCAGAAAGCCGTGGCAGGCAGGGCGGCTTCGGCTCAGGCGGACATGGCTCAGGCGGACATGGGTTGGGTGGAGGACGGCGGTCTGGTGATCACCGGCCCAGTGACGGTCCAGGGACGAATCCCCTGGCCATGGCCGCCTCCCTGGACTCACACCAGCTCGATGATGGCCATCTCGGCATTGTCGCCGCGGCGGGGCACCGTGCGGATGATACGGGTGTAGCCGCCCTGACGGTCGCCATAGCGCTCCTGGGCCTTGTCGAACAGGGCGTGGACGAGCTGTTTGTCGTAGATGTAGCCGATAGCCCGGCGGCGGGCGGCGAGGCTGCCCTCCTTGGCCAGGGTGATCATCCGCTCGGCCTCATCGCGCAGGGCCTTGGCCCGCGCTTTGGTGGTGGTGACGCGACCTTCGCGGATCAGCTGGGTGGTGAGACCACGCAACATCGCCTTGCGTTGGTCGGCGGGGCGTCCCAGTTGGGGGACTCGGCATTGGTGGCGCATGGTGTTGAGGCTCCTGAGGTGAACGACGGGGAGGGAGGAGGGCCGCCGATCAGGCGCTGGTGCGGCTCTGGGGGAGGGTGATGCCGATGCGCTCAAGCGCTTCGATCACCTCGTCGGCTGATTTGGAGCCGAAGTTCTTGATCTCCAGCAGATCTTCGTAGCTGAAGCCCATCAGGTCGCTCACGGAGTTCACCTGGGCGCGCTTCAGGCAGTTGTAGGCCCGCACCGAGAGGTTCAGTTCCTCCAGGGGAATCTGGGCCTCAGCCGAGGGCTCGGGCTCCAGGCCAGGCTCTTCCACTGCGGTGAGGCTGGCCAGGGGCTGGAAGAGGGCGATCAGCTGGTTTGCCGCCTGGGCCATGGCGTCATCGGGGGTGATGCTGCCGTTTGTCTCGATTTCCAGGCGCAGGCGTTCCCTGGCGGAACCGCCTTCACCCACGGCGGTTTCATCCACCGTGTAGTTCACCCGCTTCACCGGCTTGAACACCGCATCGATCTGCAGGAGATCGATGGCACTGGTGTCCTCGCTGTGCCGGTCGACGGGGCGGTAGCCAACGCCCCGCTCCACGTGCACTTCCATCTCCAGACCGTGGCCATCGGCCACGGTGGCGATCAGCCGATCAGGATCGATCACCTGCACCTGGGATGAGAACTGCAGGTCGGCCGCCGTGACGGTGGCAGGGCCGCTCACCACCAGACGGCCGATCTCCAGCTCGCGGCTGCGGCTGCTCACGGCCACCTGCTTGCAGTTGAGCAGGATGTCGAGGACGTCCTCGCGGACACCTGGAACGGTGGCGTATTCGTGGTTCACCCCGGCGATGCGTACGGCCGTGATGGCGCTGCCCTCGAGGGCACCGATCAGGACGCGTCGCAGAGCATTGCCCAGGGTGGTGGCCTGGCCTCGATCCAGGGGACCGATCAGAAAGACAGCGGTCTGGGACCTGTTCTCACTGACCTGGTGTTCGATCCGGTCGATTTGGTAGTGCAGCACGGTCTAGGGCTCGAAGGGTTGGCAGGTTCCCGTTGGGGATGGGACGGCGGATCAGACCCGACGGCGCTTGGGACGGCGGCAGCCGTTGTGGGGCAGGGGAGTCACGTCGCGGATCAGCGTGATCTCAAGGCCGGCCACCTGCAGGGCGCGAATCGCTGTTTCGCGGCCCGAACCGGGTCCGCGCACCAGCACCTCGATCTGGCGCATCCCCTGCTCCAGAGCGCGGCGGGCGGCAGCTTCGGCGGCGGTCTGCGCGGCGAAGGGGGTGCCCTTGCGGGCACCCTTGAAGCCGCTGGCTCCGGCGGAGCTCCAGGAGATCACCTCACCGGCCGTGTCTGTAATCGACACGATCGTGTTGTTGAAGGTGCTCTGGATGTGGGCGACGCCGTTGGGGACGTTGCGCTTGGCCTTCTTGGGGCCTGATTTCTTGGCTGGCTTGGCCATGGCGGTGAGGCTGCCGGGGCAGCTGAGGTGATCGGGGAACTGGGAAGGGCTCTGGTGACGGGCCTCGCTGGGCCGGACGACTCCCTGGGGATCTCCACGGATAGTCCAGCGTTGAAGCCCGGCAGAGCGCAGGAGTCATGCCTGCAGGCGGCATGACAGAGGGGGAAGGGCAAGGTGAGTCGTGAACCGGCCGCGGCAGGTCCACGGCTGTCCTTACTTCTTCTTGCCGGCCACGGTCTTGCGGGCGCCGCGGCGGGTGCGGGCGTTGGTGCGGGTGCGCTGGCCGCGCACCGGCAACCCCATGCGATGGCGACGGCCGCGCAGGCAACCGATGTCCTGCAGGCGCTTGAGGGCCATTCCCTCCTGGCGGCGCAGGTCGCCTTCCAGGGTGAAGCTGTCGGCGGCACCGCGCAGCTTCTGCACATCGGCGTCGCTGAGGTCCTTCACCCGGGTGTCGGGGTTCACGCCGCTCTTGGCGAGAATTTTCTGGGCACGGGTGAGACCGATGCCGTACACGTAGGTGAGGGCGATCTCAACCCGCTTGTCGCGGGGGATATCGACGCCTGCAATCCGAGCCACGGGATAATCGCTTCAGGGGGTCAGGGGGGGTCACCGGCTTACAAGGACCACTGGCCGGTAGGCCAGGGCTGCGCGGGCGATGACGTGATTGAGACAGAAAAAGTGGACGTCAGGGCAGATCAGCCCTGGCGCTGCTTGTGCTTGGGATTGGTGCAGATCACCATCACCCTGCCGTGGCGACGGATCACCCGGCACTTGTCGCACATCTTCTTGACTGAGGCACGCACCTTCATGGGCGTTGTGCTCTCCGAATTTGCAAACCGCCAACCTACCACATGGGTCAACTGGGGGCTCCAGGGCCCGTTCAGGCGAGCAGGGCTTCGATCCGCTCGGCAATCTGCTCCACCGTGCCGTCGGCTTCCACGGCCTGGAGGAGTCCGGCTTCGCGGTAATAGCTGATCAGGGGGGCTGTCTGCTGGCGGTATACCTCCAGGCGGTGGCGGATCACCGATTCGTTGTCGTCGGCACGGCCGCGGCTGAGCAGGCGCTGCAACAGCACGCCATCGTCGAGTTCCATCAGCACCACCAGCTCAATCTGCTGTTCCAGGTCCTCCAGCAGGGTCGCCAGGGCGTCCGCCTGGGTCACATTGCGGGGGAAGCCATCCAGCAGCCAGCCGCTGCCGCCGGCGGCGCTCTGCGCCTCCAGCCTGCTGCGCACGATGGCCAGCACCAGGGCGTCACTCACCAGTTCGCCCCGCGCCATCACAGCCGCCGCCTCCTGGCCGAGGCTGCTGTCCGCCGTCACCTCAGCCCGCAGCAGGTCGCCGGTGGAGAGGTGCAGCAGGCCATGGCGGGCGGCCAGCTGCTGGGCCTGGGTGCCCTTACCGGCACCGGGGGGACCGAGGAACAGGAGACGTTGTTTCATCGCCGGAGTGCGGAAAGGTGAAGGGAGATCCCTGGGATGGGGCTGAACTGCTGGGCGTCGGCCTACTGCCTCACCATGCCCTCGTAGCGCTGGGAGATCACGTAGGTCTGCACCTGTTTGGCCGTGTCGATCGCCACGCCCACCAGGATCAGCAGGGAGGTGGCGCCCAGGCCCTGGAAGGTGCGCACCTGGGTGGCACCCTCCACGGCGGAGGGGATGATCGCCACTGCGCCAAGGAAGAGGGCCCCCAGCAGGGTGAGGCGGTTCTGAACGCCGCTGAGGTAGGTGGCCGTGGCCGATCCGGGGCGCACACCCGGGATGGCCACGCCGCCGCGCTTGAGGTTGCCGGCCACATCCACCGGATTGACGGTGAGCGAGGCATAGAAGAAGGAGAAGCCCACGATCAGGGCGAAGAACAGCAGGGCGTAGAGCCAGGGGGTGCTGCTGTTGGGGTTGAGGTAGCCGGCCAGCTGGATCAGCCAGGGCGAACCGGTGAGGTTGGCGATCGTGAGGGGCAGGAACACCACAGCCGAGGCGAAGATGATCGGCATCACGCCGCCGGCGTTGAGCTTGAGGGGCAGGTAGCTCTGGCGGGCCGCCAGCACACCGGCCCCGCCCACCTGGCGCTTGGCGCTCACGATCGGGATGCGGCGACTGCCCTCCTGCACGAAGATGATCCCCACGATCGTGACCAGGAACACCAGCACCAACACCACGATGCCGGCCACGGTGGCCCGGTCGCCGCTCTGGGCCAGCTCAATCGTGGAGCCCAGGGCCTTGGGCAGGGTGGCCACGATGTTCACGAAGATCACCAGGGAGGCGCCCTGGCCGATGCCCCGCTCGGTGATCACCTCGCTGATCCACATCACCACCATCGAACCTGTGACCAGGGCCAGGGCCGTCTGGACCACAAACACCGGCTCGGCCAGCCCCTGGGTGGCGTATTGCCGCAGGATCAGGGCAAACACCGTGCTCTGCAGGATCCCCCAGCCCAGTGCTACATAGCGGGTGATCTGGGCCAGCTTGCGGCGGCCGGCTTCGCCCTCGTTCTTCTGCAGTTCCTCCAGCTGCGGTAGGGCGGCGGTGAGCAGCTGGATGATGATCGAGGCGTTGATGAACGGCAGGATCCCCAGGGCGAACACCCCGAGGGTGGAGAGACCGCCGCCGGTGAAGATGTCCAGGAAGCCGATCAGCTGGCCGCCGCGGGAGAGAAAGTCCTGAAAGGCCACCCGGTCGATCCCCGGCACGGGGATGTAGATCCCCAGTCGCACCAGCAACAGCAGACCCAGGGTGGTAAGCACCCGGTCACGCAGCCCCTTCGACTGGATCAGTTGAGTGACAATTTCGCCGGCGCTGGGATTGCGTCCCCGACTGACAAGCATGGTGGCTGGGGAGAAAAGAGGGGTGGATGGATGGGAGCGGCCTGGCCTCCCATGCAAAAAGCCGTTCGCCTGGCAACCCTGGCGAACGGCTCAGACCCTAGGCCGGAGGGCCGCCAACGGAATCAGACGATCTCGCAGGTGCCGCCAGCAGCCTCGATCTTGGCGCGGGCGCTCCCGGTGAAGGCGGCGGCCTGCACGGTGAGCTTCACCTTCAGTTCACCGTTGCCCAGCACCTTGAGCGGATGCTTGGGGCTGGTGACGATGCCGTCCTTGACCAGGCTGTCGAGCGACACGGTGCTGCCGGCTGTGCAGTCGGCCAGCTTGGCCACGTTGATCACGGTGAATTCCTTGCGGTTCACCAGCTCGAAGTGCTTGAGCTTGGGGATGCGGCGGTAGAGGGGCATCTGGCCGCCTTCAAAGCCGGGACGGGTGGGGCGGCCGGAGCGGGACTTCTGGCCGCGCATGCCGAAACCGCAGCTGGCGCCCTGGCCGGCGGCGATGCCCCGGCCCTTGCGCAGCTTGCGGCGACGGGCGCCGGGGTTGGCTTTCAGCGATTGGAGATTGATGCTCATAGCGAGGCCTCAGGAGTAAATCTGCTCAAGGGAGATGCCCCGCTCCTTGGCGGTCTCCTTGTGGGTACGCAGGCCGGCCAGGGCGTCCATGGCGGCGCGGGCGTTATTCAGTGGGGTCTTCGACCCCAGGCGCTTGGCCAGCACGTTCTTGATGCCGGCCAGTTCCAGCACCGTGCGGATCGAGCCGCCCGCAATCACCCCGGTACCGGGGGCGGCGGGACGGATCAGCACGCTGGCGGCTCCATCCCGGCCGTTGCCCACCGTGGGGATCGAGCTGTGGCGGGTGAGGGGCACCTTCACCAGGTGCTTCTTGCCATCGGCCACACCCTTGCGCACGGCGCCGATGACGTCGCCGGCCTTGCCGACACCCACGCCCACCTGGCCCTTCTCGTTGCCCACGACAACGATGGCCCGGAAGCTCATTTTCTTGCCGCCTTTCACGGTCTTGGAGACGCGGCGGATCTGCACGACGCGCTCCTGCCATTCGGAGTCGCGCTCCTGGCCCCCTCGGCGGCTGTCGCGGCCGCGGCCCCCGCGGCGGTCGCCACGGCCATCGCCGCGGCCACCACGGCGCTCCTGTCCGTCAGCGGCGGCGGGAACATCAGCGGCTGATGGGATGTCGCTGGACTGAATCTGGTCGTTGGTTTCGGTCATGGTGAGAGCAGGGATCAGAACTGAAGGCCCGCTTCCCGGGCGGCGTCAGCCAGGGCCTTGACCCGGCCGTGGTACAGGTTGCCGCCGCGATCGAAGACCACCTGGGAGATGCCCTTGGCCAGGGCACGCTTGGCGACCAGCTGACCGACGGCCACGGAGGCATCGCAGGTGGCGCCGGTCTGCACGTTGGTACGCAGCTCCTTGTCGACGGTGGACGCTGAGCAGAGGGTGCTCTGAGCGTCGTCGTCGATGAGCTGGGCGTAGATGTGATTGTTGGAGCGGAAGACGGCCAGTCTGGGGCGGCTGGCCGTGCCGGTGAGATTGCGCCGCAGACGCCGGTGGCGTTTCTGGGTCTGCTGCTTGCGGGAGAGAGTTGACATGGGAATACAGGGTAACGACGCTCAGGCAGACCTCATTTCTTACCGGTCTTACCGGCCTTGCGCAGGATGCGCTCGCCCTCGTACTTGATGCCCTTGCCCTTGTAGGGCTCGGGAGGACGAATGGCCCGCACCTTGGCGGCCTCGTTGCCCACCAGCTCCTTGTTGGCGCCGGACACCAGCACGGTGGTGTTGTTTTCAACCGCGAAGCTCACGCCGTCAGGGGGAATCATTTCCACCTGATGGCTGTAGCCGGCGCTGACCACCAGCTTCTTGCCCTGCACCGCGGCGCGGTAGCCCACGCCGACGATCTCCAGCTTGCGCGTGAAGCCCTGGCTGACGCCCTCCACCATGTTGGCCACCAGCGTGCGGCAGAGGCCGTGGCGTTCGCGGGAGCGGCGGCTGTCGCCGTCGGGGCTGACCACCAGCGTGTCGCCTTCCTGGGCAACGGAGACCCCGTCTGGGAGGGTACGTGTGAGTTCTCCCTTGGGGCCCTTGATGGTGACATCGAGACCCTTGAGGGTCACGGTGACGCCACCGGGGACGGGAATGGGTGCTTTACCGATACGTGACATGGAACGACCTCCCGGATCAATAGACGTAGCAGAGCACTTCGCCGCCGACACCCTGCTTGCGGGCATCGCGGTCGCTCATCACACCCTTGGAGGTGGAGATGATCGCCACTCCCAGACCCCCCAGCACCTTCGGCAGCTGGCGGTTGTTCTTATAGATGCGCAGGCCAGGCTTGCTGACGCGCTGCACCGAACGGATCGTGGGTTGGCGGTGCTTGCCGCTGTACTTGAGCTCAAGCACCAGTTCTTTCTTCACGCCATCACCCTCTTCGCTGATGCCGGCGATGAAGCCTTCCTGCTGCAGCACACTGGCGATGTTGCGCAGCAGCCTGGAGGAGGGGATGCGGGTGGTCTCGTGACGCTTCTCACTCGCGTTGCGAATGCGGGTGAGCATGTCTGAAATTGGGTCGTGATTGGCCATGGTCGGGTCCGAAGAGGGCTCAGTTGCTGCGGAACGGCATTCCCATCTCGCGGAGGAGGGCCCGGCCCTCTTCGTCGTTACGGGCTGAAGTGACGATCGTGATGTCCATGCCACGGATCGCATCGATCTTGTCGAAGGAGATCTCGGGGAAGATGATCTGCTCGCGAATCCCCAGGGTGTAGTTCCCCCGGCCGTCAAAGCTTTTGGGGCTCACGCCGCGGAAGTCGCGGATGCGGGGCAGAGCCAGGTGAATCAGGCGCTCCAGGAATGCATACATCCGCTCACCGCGCAGGGTGACGGCCACGCCGATCGGCATGCCCTGGCGGATCTTGAAGCCGGCAATGGCCTTCTTGGCGCGGGTCACCACCACCTTCTGGCCGGTGATGTTGGCCAGCTCCTCAATCGAGGCCTCCAGCGCCTTGGCGTTCTGGGCGGCTTCGCCGAGACCCCGGTTCACGGTGACTTTCACCACCTTGGGGACTTCGTGGATGTTGGAGAGATTCAGGTCCTTGAGAAGTTTGGGCTGAATCGCCTCCCGGTAGCGCTGTTTGAGTGACATGGCTGGGGATGGGGGGTGCGCTTCTGGTCGGGGTCAGAAGGCGGACAGAAACAGGATTGATGACAAGACTGAAGAAAAAACCGGTGTCAGGAAAAGGTCCTGATCAATCCAGCGTTTCCCCCGTCTTCTTCAGCCGCCGCTTTTTATTGCCGTCTTTGTCGACGACGATTTCCACACGGCTGGCCACCTTCTTGGTGGTGGAGTAGAGCATCACGTTGGAGGCATGCACTGCAGCCTCTTCGGTGACGATGCGACCCGTTTCGCCCTCCTGGGTGGGCTTCACGTGGCGGGTGCGCAGGTTGATGCCCTGCACCACCACTCGGTTTTCGTAAGGCAGGGTGCGCAGCACCTCACCGGTCTTGCCCTTGTCCTTGCCGGCAATCACCTGAACAGTGTCGCCTTTTTTGATGCGCATCTTGATGCGCTCGGCTGGTTTGGCCTTGGGGGTTGCGGTAGCCATCTCAGATCACCTCCGGGGCGAGGGACACGATCTTGGTGAAGTTGCGCTCGCGCAGTTCACGGGCCACAGGGCCGAACACGCGGGTGCCCTTGGGGTTGTTGTCCGTACCCAGGATCACCGCCGCGTTGTCATCGAAGCGGATGGAGTTTCCGGTTTCGCGGCGCAGCGTGGCCTTGGTACGCACCACCACGGCCTTGACCACATCCGACTTCTTCACACCCATGTTGGGCATGGCGTCCTTGACGGCGGCCACAATCACATCGCCCACGTGGGCATAGCGACGGTTGGTGCCGAGCACGCGGATGCACTGGATGCGCTTGGCGCCGCTGTTGTCGGCGACATTGAGGAAGGTTTCCTGTTGAATCATCGGTCGGTCCTCCTCAACTGGTAGCGGAGGTGTTGATCACCTCGGCCACGGTCCAGCGCTTGGTGCGGCTGAGCGGGCGTGTTTCGGTGATGCGCACCTGGTCGCCCACCTTGCAGTTGTTGTCTTCGTCGTGCGCCTTGTAGCGCTTGGTGCGGCTCACCGTCTTCTGGTAGATGGGGTGGGGGAAGCGGTTTTCCACCGCCACCACCACTGTTTTGTCCATCTTGTCGCTGACGACGACGCCGACCCGTTCCTTGGTAGCCATGGGACTTGGGGGGGAAATCAGGAGGCGGTTCAGGTTGAGGCGGCAGCCGGGCTGCCGGAGCGCTGCCGCTCCTTCTGCACCGACAGCAGGTGGGCCAGCTTGATGCGGGCTTCCTTGAAGCGGTGGGTGGTTTGCAGGCGCCGAGTGGCCTGCTGGAAGCGCAGGTCGAACAGTTCACGCCGCGTGGCGTTGATCTGCTCGTTCAACTCGCCATCGGCGAGCTTGCGGGTATCGGCGATCGAGGGACGTGCCATGGTCAGGACTCCACGGTGGCGACCGCCTCGGCGGCCTGGTCGGCTTCCTGGTCCGCCAGGGACAGGAACTTGGTTTTCATCGGCAGCTTGTACTGCGCCAGCCGCATGGCTTCCTTGGCGATTTCGGGGGTGATGTCGGCACCTCCCATCTCGAACAGGATGCGACCGGGTTTGATCACGGCCACCCAGAACTCCGGGTTGCCCTTACCGGAACCCATGCGGGTTTCGGCGGGACGCATGGTGACGGGCTTGTCCGGGAAGATCCGGATCCAGATCTTGCCGCCCCGCTTCACATAGCGGGTCATGGCTCGGCGGCTGGCCTCGATCTGGCGCGAGGTGATCCAGCCACACTCCTGGGCCTGCAGGGCGAATTCCCCGAAGGCAATCGTGTTGCCGCGTGTAGCGATGCCGCGCATGCGGCCGCGCTGTTGTTTGCGGAATTTGACGCGTCTTGGACTCAGCATGGTTCAGGCCTCCTGATCACTCCTGGTTGGAGCGGTCTTCGAACTGTTGGGGCTGCCGGCTGGTCCGGCGGCGGGGGGCGGCGCCCACGGGCACCTGCTCCTTCTGGCCAGGCAGAACCTCGCCCTTGAACACCCACACCTTGATGCCCAGCACGCCGTAGGTGGTGCTGGCCAGCTTGGTGGCGTAATCAATGTCGGCCCGGAGGGTGTGCAGGGGCACACGGCCTTCGCGGGTCCACTCGGTGCGGGCGATTTCGGCGCCGTTGAGGCGGCCGCTCACCTGGATCTTCAGGCCGAGCACGCCGGCCCGCTGGGCCCGCTGTACGGCCATGCGGATCACGCGGCGGAACGCAACGCGCTTTTCCAGCTGCTGGGCGATGTACTCGGCCAGCAGGAAGGCATCGGCGTCCACCCGCTCCACTTCCACCACGTTGATACGCACCTGGCGGCTCGTATCCCCAACGGTGTTCTGGATGCCGGTGCGCAGTTCCTCAATGCCGCTGCCCTGGCGGCCCACCAGCACGCCGGGGCGCGCTGTTTTGAGTTCCACTTCCAGCTGGTCGGCCTTGCGGGCGATCAGCACGTCGGAAATGCCGGCGGCGCCGTATTTCTTGTGGATGAACTTGCGGATCCGGTCGTCCTCCTGGAGAAGGGTCGGATAGGTCTTGCTGGGGGCGTACCAGCGGGATCGGTGCTCCTGGGTGATCCCCAGGCGCAGGCCGGTTGGATGGATCTTGTGTCCCATCGGGCGGTGTCCTCGGGGGTCAGGCGGAAGGAGCCACAGCGATGCTGATGTGGCAGGTCTGTTTTTTGATCGCATAGGCGCGACCCTGGGCGCGGGGGCGGAAGCGCTTCAGGGAGGGCCCCATGTCAGCGCTGGCCTGGGTGATCACCAGGGAGGCGGGATCGAGGCCCAGATTGTGCTCGGCGTTGGCCACCGCGCTGCGCAGCACCTTGGTGATCGGGCCAGTGGAGCGGTAGGGCATGAACTCGAGCAGGATCAGGGCGTCGCGGTAGCTCCGTCCCCGGATCTGGTCGAGCACCCGGCGCACCTTGGAGGCTGAGCCGCGAATGAAGCGCCCATGGGCCTGGGCTTGGTTGGCAGTGGTGTTTGCCATGGATCAGCGGCCTCCTTTCTTGTCCTTGATGTGGCCCCGGAACGTGCGGGTGGGGGCAAATTCCCCGAGCTTGTGGCCCACCATCTGTTCCGTCACGTAGACGGGCACGTGCGATTTGCCGTTGTGCACGGCAATCGTGTGGCCAATCATCATCGGCAGGATGGTGGAAGCCCGTGACCAGGTCTTGATCACGGATTTGTCGTCGGCTGCGTTCTGCTTTTCAACCTTGCGAAGCAGGCTGTCAGCAACAAACGGACCTTTTTTGAGTGAGCGTCCCATAGCGGTTTAAGCGGCGAGCAAAGCGGTGTGGGTCATCAGGAATCGCGTCCGCCACGGCTCCGCTTGGAGGTGCGGCGACGTTTCCGGAGCACAAACCGGTTGCTCGGTTTGTTCCGCTTACGGGTTTTGAGGCCCAGGGCCGGTTTGCCCCAGGGGGTGACCGGGCCGGAGCGGCCGATCGGTGCCCGACCCTCACCACCACCGTGGGGGTGGTCGCAGGGGTTCATGACCGAACCGCGCACTTCGGGGCGACGGCCCAGCCAGCGCTTGCGACCGGCTTTGCCCAGGCTGGTGTTGCGCACCTCGGAGTTGCCCACTTCGCCGAGGGTGGCGTAGCACTCGCGGCGCACCAGGCGCACCTCGGTGGAGGGCAGCTTGAGGGCGACATAGTCGCCTTCCTTGGCCATTACCTGGGCGCTGGCTCCGGCCGTGCGCACCATCTGGCCGCCGCGGCCGGCGTAGAGCTCCACGTTGTGGACGCTGGAGCCGAGGGGGATGGCCGAGAGTGGCAGGGCGTTGCCGGTCTCGATCGGGGAGTCGGGGCCGGAGACCACCTGCTGGCCGATCTCAATGCCGGCTGGCGCCAGGATGTAGCGCTTCTCGCCGTCGGCGTAGAAGAGGAGGGCGAGGCGGGCGTTGCGATGGGGGTCGTAGTGGATGGCCGCAACCTTGGCGGCCACACCGTGCTTGTCGCGGCGGAAATCGACGATGCGGTAGAGGCGCTTATGGCCACCGCCGCGGTGTCGGCAGGTGATCACGCCGCGGTTGTTGCGGCCCTTGTGACGGTGTTTGGCCACCACCAGACCCTTGATGCGCTCGCGGCCGCTCACCTCAGCGAAATTGCTGGCGACGCGGGTGCGGGTGCCCGGGGTGGTGGGGCGGTAGTTACGGATTGCCATGGTTGTTCAGACGCCTCAGGACTCAGGGAACAGCTGGATGGCGTTGCCCTCGGCCAGGCGCACCACGGCTTTTTTCACCTGGGCGCGCTTGCCGGCAAAGCGACCGACGCGGCGGGTGCGGCGGGGCGGATTCATGGTGCTGATTCCCACCACCTTGACGTCGAAGAGCTCTTCGACCGCCGCCTTGATGTCGGGCTTGGCGGCCCGGTGGTCCACCTCAAAGGTGTACTGGTTCAGCTCGAGGGCCTGGGTGGCCTTCTCGGTGATCAGCGGCCGGCGGATCACATCCGCGAGCCGGCCTGTAAAACGTTCAGCCATCGCCGTAGACCTCCTGAATCTTCGCGAGTGCCTCCTCGCTCACCACCAGGGAGTTGGCGTGGAGCAGGTCGAACACATTGAGCTGATCAGCGGCGATCAGCTTCACTTTTTCGAGGTTGCGCACGGACTTGCGCACCACCTCCGAGGGGCTGTCCAGCACCACGAGCACTTTGGCTTGCGGCTGGATGCCGAGCCTGCCCAGACCGGCCACGATGTCCTTGGTCTTCGGGGTGTCCAGTCCGGACCCGAAGCCCTTCACCACCACCAGATCATTGATCCGGCTCATCAGGGCGGTGCGCAGGGCCAGGCGGCGTTCCTTGCGGTTCATCGCCAGGTTGTAAGAGCGGGGCTTGGGCCCGAACACCACGCCGCCACCGGGGCGCAGCGGGGTGCGGATCGATCCTTGGCGGGCCCGGCCCGTGCCCTTCTGCTTGTAGGGCTTGCGGCCGCCGCCGGCCACTTCGGCGCGGGTGAGGGTGCTGGCCGTTCCCTGACGGGCATGGGCCAGCTGCCGCACCACGGCACGATGCACCAGATCGGTGGCGGAGCTCTCCTTGGCGACTTTCAGGTCGAGGCTGGCCTTGCCGGCCTCCTTGCCCTGCCAGTCGTGAATCACACAGTTAGCCATGGTTTCGGTCCTCCTCAATTGGCCGGCTTGGCGCCCACCCGGTTCGCCGGGCGGATGTTGAGCAGGGCGCCGGGCTTGCCGGGCACCGAACCCTTGACCACCAGCAGGTTGCGCTCGACGTCCACCTTGAGGACGGTGAGGCCCCGGGTGGTGATCTGCTTGCCGCCGTAGCGGCCGGCCATGCGCTTGCCGGGGTAGATCCGGCCAGGGGTGGTGCCGGCGCCGGTGGAGCCGGGCTCGCGGTGGTTTTTCGAACCGTGGGTCATCGGTCCCCGGCTGAAGCCGTGGCGCTTCTGATAGCCGGCGAAGCCCCGGCCCATGGTGTCGCCACTCACGTCCACCTTCTGGCCCGCCTCAAAGGCGGTCACAGTGACGGAACCACCCAGCTCCAGCCCGTCGAGGCTGTCGACCCGGTATTCCTTGAGGTGGCGCAGGAGCTCGTCGCCGGACCTGGCCAGGTGGCCCTGGGCGGGTTTGTTGACGAGCTTCTGGCGCACATCGCCGAAGCCGAGCTGCACGGCGTTGTAGCCGTCGGTGCTGGTGGATTTGAGCTGGGTGATGCGGCAGGGGCCGGCCTCGATCAGGGTGACCGGGATGGACCTGCCCTCGTCGTCGAAGAACTGGGACATGCCCAGTTTCTTCCCAAGGATGCCGATGGACATAGGAGGGATGGAAGCGCCAGCTGGACGTCCGGATCAACCGGAAACCGGGAGACCCCGGGGAGGCTGAAGCTGTGCTGAGAAGGCGGCCCGACGTCGCGTTCTGTCAGGAGCTCCGGCGTGAAGCCAGAGCGCCTGGAAGATCCTGGGATCGGCGATACGGGCGGATTGAGAAAATCCGTGCGGATCAGAACAACCGAGGAGCTAGCCGGACGACCGATCAGAAGCTGATCAGCGTGACCTTGGGACTGGTCTGAACCGGACCTGGCACAGCAGGGCTGGGCCGATGCGTTCAACTAGTTTCCCGGCCTGGGGGCAGATCACCACCACTGGTGATCTGGCGCAAGGACCTGGAGGCCCGGCTAGCGGTCGGGCACAGGATCAGAGCGCAGCTCAAAACTATACCCCACCACCACCTGCGCTATCCCCACGCCCAATGACGCGCCCGTGCGCCGCTGATCTGGCCTGGTCCGTCTCAGCTGTCAGACTCAGGGGAGCATTCCTTCTCCCCGATGCCCCTGCTGCTTTCCGGCCGCGGTTTTCGCCAGGAGCTGGAGCGCGCCGGGGCCCTTGCCCTGTTCGCACCCCTGGAGGGCGGTGCCGAAACCCGCTTGCTGCGAAGGCTGCGGGCCCATGGCTACAGGGCGCAGATCTGCTCGGCCCGGGGCCTGGGCGATCCCGAGGCCTACCTGTTGCAGCTCCATGGCGTGAGGCCTCCCCACCTGGGCCATCAGAGCGTGGGTCGCGGGGCGGCCGTAGGCGAAGTGCAGCGGGTGATGCCCCAGCTCGGAGCCCTGCTGGACGGTGACGCCCCCATGGTGCTCTGGCTGCTGGAGGGACAGGTGCTCTCCTCCGCTGAGCGTGCCTCCCTGGTGAATCTCAGCCAGCGGGAGCCCCGTCTCAAGCTGGTGGTGGAGATGGGCGGGGCGCGGGCGCTGCGCTGGCAGCCCCTGGCCGAGCTGGTGTGAATCCCCTGCCTGGCCCGGAGGCCATCCATCCCGGGACACCCGAGCGGTCCGCCCGCTGGCAGGAGCTGAGCGAGAACATCCCCGTAGGCATCGACGTGCTGGGCTGCCAGCCAGACCTCAGCGCAGCCTTTCTTTTCTCCAGCTGGGCCTGGCTGGCGATGGTGGACCTGAAGCTCGATGACCTTCAGGCCAACCCAGAGCTGGCGTTGGCAGCGGTGCACCGCGACGACCGTGAAGACCTGCGCCAGCACAACGTGGAGGCGCTCTCGGCCGGCACGCTGTTTCTCCGGCACGGCCGCCTGCTGGAGAGCGCCCTGTTGTTCCTGCACGGCATTCTTCGGGAAGCCGGGATCACCGTGGACTGCCGGGCCTCCGAATCTCCCCGCTGGGTGGCAGGGGATGGGGCCCAGCTGCAGATCGTGGTGGCCAAGCTGCTGCGCAATGCCCAGGAGGCCTTGCTGGCGGCGGAAAATGGGTCGGGCCTGCCACCTGATTTGCTCGCAGGCATCGCGCAGACGGGCGGCCAGGCCAGGGGGATGGGCGTGGGTCTCCATGTGGTGGACACCACGATGGAGAACCATGGAGGCAGCCTGCGACTGGGCCGCTCGCCCCTGGGCGGGGCCGCGCTGACGCTGCGTTGTCCAGCGTTGCCCACGCCCTCCGCCAGCCCTGCCCCCGGATGACGGCCTCTGCCCGCGGGGAGGCGGCCCTGGCCGCTGGGCGCTGGGTGAAGTGGATCGCCGGCGCGTCCAACCAGGATCTGGCCGCCATTGAAGACCTGGCTGGGATTTATACCCTGGCCGGGGTGCACTGCCTGGATGTGGCGGCGGACAGGGCCGTGGTGGCTGCCGCTCGCCGGGGAGTGGCCTGGGCGGTGGCCCGCGGCGCTGCCGCCCCCTGGTTGATGGTGAGCCTCAGTGATGGGCAGGATCCCCACTTCCGCAAGGCCTGGTTCGATCCTCTCCGCTGTCCGCCGCAGTGCCCGCGACCCTGTGAACGGGCCTGTCCGGCCCTGGCAATCGGTGAGCTGGCCACGGGCCAGGCGGGGGTGCTCGAGGAGCGCTGCTATGGCTGCGGCCGCTGCCTGCCCGCCTGCCCCCTGGGACTGATCGAGGAGCATGGCCGGGTGCTGGCCCCCCAGGCCGTGCCGCCCCTGCTGGGCGAGCTCAGACCCGATGCGGTGGAGCTGCACACCCAGCCGGGCCGCCAGCAGGCCTTTGAGGAGCGGCTCAACCAGTTGGTGGTCAGCGGTGTGCGCCTGGCCCGCCTCGCCGTGAGCGCCGGCGCCGAGGTGGCACCGGTGGAGCTCTGGCAGCGGTTTGCGGCCCTGCGCCGCAGTGGCTTCAGCCCCATCTGGCAGCTCGATGGCCGGCCGATGAGCGGCGACGTGGGGGACGGCACTGCCCGGGCGGCGGTGGCCCTGCTGGCCTCACGGCAGCGGGCCATGCCCCCCGGGCCCCTGCAGCTGGCTGGTGGCACCAACAGGCGCAGCCTGCCGCTGCTGATGGCGGAGCCCCTGGCAGCGGGTTTCTGCGCCGGGGTGGCCTTCGGAGGTGTGGCCCGCCGCCAGTTGCAGCCCCTGTTGCTCCAGGCGCAGGAGCGGGGCAAGGCCCTGCTCCTGGCCAGCGATCTCTGGCCCCAGGCCCTCGTCCTGGCACGGGAGCTGGTGGGGCCCTGGCTAGAACGGAGCTGATCCTTCTCAGCGCCTGGTCGTGGTGTCCAGCTCCGAGCTGCCGACCTCCCCACCCCAGCGGGTCACCGACGACCTTGAGCGGCTGCTGGCGGTGCTGCCCGAGCCCGTGGCCGCTGCCCTGGCCCGCGATCCCGACTGCGACCAGTTGCTGGAGGTGGTGCTCGATCTCGGTCGCGTGCCGGAGGCCCGCTATCCCGGACGGGCCCTGGACCTGGGCCAGGAGCCGGTGCAGCGCCGCGACCTGGCGGCCGTGGTGGAGCGGCTGGGGGCCTTCGGCGGCGACAACCGGGCCGGCATCGAGCGAACCCTGCATCGCATCAGCGCCATCCGCAACCGCAGCGGCGAGATCGTGGGCCTCACCTGCCGGGTGGGCCGGGCCGTGTTCGGCACGGTGGTGATGGTGCGCGACCTGCTGGATTCGGGCCAGTCGCTGCTTCTGATGGGCCGGCCCGGCGTGGGCAAGACCACGGCCCTGCGGGAGATCGCCCGGGTGCTGGCCGATGAGCTGGAGAAGCGTGTGGTGGTGATCGACACCAGCAACGAGATCGCCGGTGACGGCGACATCCCCCATCCGGCCATCGGCCGGGCCCGGCGCATGCAGGTGGCCCGGCCGGAGCTGCAGCACCAGGTGATGATCGAGGCGGTGGAAAACCACATGCCGGAAGTGATCGTGATCGACGAGATCGGCACGGAACTGGAGGCCCAGGCAGCGCGCACCATCGCGGAGCGGGGCGTGATGCTGGTGGCCACGGCCCACGGCAACGCCCTGGCCAACCTGATCAAGAACCCCACCCTCGCCGACCTGGTGGGCGGCATCCAGTCGGTGACACTGGGCGATGAGGAGGCCCGCCGGCGGCGCACCCAGAAGACCGTGCTGGAGCGGGCCGCCGAACCCACCTTCCCCCTGGCGGTGGAGATGCACAGCCGCCAGCGCTGGCTGGTGCACGCCGACGTGGCCGCCACGGTGGATGCCCTGCTGCGCGGCCAGCCCGCCCGCCCCCAGGTGCGCGAACTGGCCCCGGACGGGCGCGTGGAGGTCCGGGACACCCCGCCCCCACCGCCCCAGCTGCGCGCCCTGCGGCGACCTTCACCCCCCGCGCTGGTGGCCGTTCCCCTGCCGCCGCTGCCGGAGGCCCCCGCTCCCGGCAGTGCCCCCCTGCGGGTCTACGGCGCCGGCATCAATTGCGGGCTGCTGGAGCAGGTGGTGCGGGCTCGCCAGCTGCCGGTGCAGGTGGTGGGCAGCGTGGAACTGGCCGATGTGGTGCTGAGTGTGCGCCAGCAGCTGGGACGGGAGCCCCATGTGCGTCGGCAGGCCCAGGAGCTCGGCCTGCCGATCCTGGTGATCAAGAGCGACGCCCAGCCCCAGCTGCAGCGGGCCCTGGAGCGGTTGCTGGAGCGTCATCGGCCCGCCTCGCCCCCGCTCCACGGCTCCCCTGAGGCCTGCGCATCCGGCACCCTCGACGATGCCCACGCCGCCCTTGAGGAGTGCCGGCTGGCCGTGGAGCAGGTGGTGCTCGCCCAGGGCCAGCCGGTGGAGCTCCTTCCCCGCAGTGCCGCCGTGCGCCAGCAACAGGCCGACCTGGCCGCCCGTTATCGCCTGCGCACGGCTGTGTTCGGCCATGGCGAACAGCAGCGTGTGCGGGTGTTCCCGGCCTGAGCGCAACGCCGGAGCGCCAGCCGGAACCGGGGGCGTTGACGAAGGGCCTGCCGCTGTGGGTAACTAACAGGGCAGCGGCCTGGCCGCTGGGCAAGATCCAGGAGACGCAGTGCTCCTGGCACTTCGCATTGGGCCGTCGCCAAGCGGTAAGGCAGCGGGTTTTGGTCCCGCCATTCCTAGGTTCGAATCCTAGCGGCCCAGTTCAGACCGCATTTTCCAGCCCTTTTCGGGGACCAGGATGCTTCCGCTGCTGACTGCTCGCTCTGTTCGGGTGTTCCCGCTGCGGCAGAGCTCCTACGCTCAGCCCGCCGATGCGGATGGCTGGCGCTGATGGTCGTGGCCCCGCTGCTCGTGTGTGATTTTGACGGCGTGCTGGTGAACGGCATGGCCGAGTACTGGTTCGCCGCCCGCCGCGCCGCCCTCGACCTCGATGCCACCCTGCAGGTGCCGGAGGCCATGCCTGCCGGCTTCCGGCAGCTGCGCCCCCTGATCCACAAGGGTTGGGAAATGGTGTTGGTGGCCGCTGAATTGGCCCGGGCTGATTTCCAGCTGCAGCCCTGGCTGGAGGCCTATGCCGATCAGCTGGCGCCGGCGCTGGCGCGCTGGGGCTGGACGCCTGATCAGCTCCAGGCCCAGCTGGAGCGGGTGCGTGAGCAGGCCATCGCCAGCGATCTGCACCGCTGGCTGGGGTTGCATCACTTTTATCCCGGGGTGCCGGAGCGCCTGCGTCGGCTCGCGGATGAGGGGGTGAGCTGGGCCGTGCTCACCACCAAGGGCGGGGTTTTCGCCCGTAAGATCCTGGCCTCCGCCGGGCTGGAGCCCTGGGCGCTCTACGGCCATGAACAGGGAAGCAAGGCGGAGGTTCTGACCAGGCTCTTGCGCGAACAGCACCGCCCCATCTGGTTTCTGGAGGATCGCCGGCCCACCCTGGAAGCGGTGTGCAGGCAGCCGGGGCTGGCGGATGTGCGCTGTTTTCTGGCCAGCTGGGGCTACCTTCTCCCCTGCGATGGCCAGGACCTGCCGCCAGGGATCCACTGGCTTGAGCCGCAAGTGTTTGCGACCCCCCTGGCACACTGGCCCTGATTGCTCTACAGTACTTCTGTACTAAACGCGGTTGAGACGCCGGCCCTCTGGTGGTGGCACTTGCTCTCTGGAGGTCGGAGTCGGGAGGTGTGACCTGGTCATGCCCCCTGTCTCTTCCGGTGGCATGCGCTGTCCTGGCAGTGCATGTCTGCCGGGTCCAGGGTCCGTCAGGATGGCTGGGCGGCCCGTTCCATCGCAACTTTTTCCATGCCTGCTGATCCGAAGGCCGCTCTGTCCACCCCCGCCACGCCTGCCCCCTCATCGCCGTCTAGCTCGCCGTCCACCGCCACTCCCACCGCCATGCCATCCCCTGCCAACACGGTGGGCGCTGCCGACGCCAAGGCCATGGCCGAGCGTGACAAGGCCCTGGGTCTGGTGCTGAACCAGATCGAGCGCAATTTCGGCAAGGGCTCCATCATGCGTCTCGGCGATGCCTCCCGCATGCGGGTGGAGACCATCTCCACCGGAGCGCTCACCCTCGATCTGGCCCTGGGGGGCGGCTATCCGCGGGGCAGGGTTGTGGAGGTGTACGGGCCGGAGAGCTCGGGCAAGACCACCCTCACCCTCCATGCCATCGCCGAGGTGCAACGGCGCGGTGGTGTGGCCGCCTTCGTGGATGCGGAACATGCCCTCGATCCGGTGTACGCGGCGGCCCTGGGGGTGGATATCGAGAATCTGCTGGTCTCCCAGCCCGATACCGGTGAGATGGCGCTGGAGATCGTCGACCAGCTGGTGCGCTCCGCCGCCGTGGACATCGTGGTGGTGGACTCGGTGGCCGCCCTCACGCCCCGGGCCGAGATCGAGGGGGAGATGGGCGATCTGGCGGTGGGTAGCCAGGCCCGCCTGATGAGTCAGGCGATGCGCAAGATCACGGGGAACATCGGCAAGTCCGGCTGCACCGTGATTTTCCTCAACCAGCTGCGCCAGAAGATCGGCGTGACCTACGGCAACCCCGAAACCACAACCGGCGGGAATGCCCTCAAGTTCTACGCATCGGTGCGACTGGATATCCGTCGCATCCAGACCCTCAAGCGTGGCACGGAGGAGTACGGCATCCGGGCCAAGGTGAAGGTGGCTAAGAACAAGGTGGCACCTCCTTTCCGCATCGCGGAATTTGACATCCTGTTCGGTCGTGGTATCAGCACCCTGGGTTGTCTGCTCGACCTGGCCGAGGAAACCGGGGTGGTGATCCGCAAGGGCGCCTGGTACAGCTATGAGGGTGACAACATCGGCCAGGGCCGCGACAACACCATCACCTGGCTGGAGCAGAACCCCGACCAGGCCCTGGTGATCGAGCAACTCACCCGGCAGAAGCTCACCGAGGGTTCGGAAGTCACGGCCAACTCGATGAAGCCCCTGGCTGCTGCTGCGAAGGCAGCCGTGGCTGAGCCTGCTGGCGCCACGAACTGACCTTCCACTGCGATCCTCGGCCGGTGTGATGCCAGGGGCAGCTGCCCCTGGCACAGGTGATGGGGGCAGGTCAGTGCTTGGACGGTGATCTTCTGGCGGGCTTGGTGGCTGGCTCCATGGGCTCTGGCTGGGCGGGTGTTGGCTGTTGCAGCATTTCGGCCACCCGCTGCAGCTCCTGGATGGCCTCGGCGCCTTCCAGCTTCACCAGCTCATGGCCGTCGCGGGATTCAACCCAGCTGATGCCGAAATCGGACACCAGAAAGCGCACCATGTGGTTCTCGCCCAGATTGGCGACGAAGGACGCTCCCTGGCCATTGCGTCCATCGCCGCAGGTGTAGCAGGTGGCGGCCAACCCCCGGTCCTGCAGGCTGCGGGCCAGGCCCTGCAGGCTGAGCACGAGGTCAAGGACCACGGCGCGGTATTGCTCCGCCAGGCGGAAGAACATGGCTCAAGCCCCATGTGATCCGGCAAGCATAAGGTTTTCTTCAGATTTCCGTGGGTATGAATGCCTACCGCTCAGCCGTCGGCCAGGGTCCACCAGCCGGCAGCCGGGCCGATGAAGCGCACCGTGAGCCAGAAGATCACCAGGGCGGCAATGCCGATCCAGGCTCCTTTGGTGGTGATGGTCACGAAGCGGGCGGCCTGATCGCGGCTGAGGGGAAGCCAGGCGGTGATCCGGGGGGTGGTGTCGGTACCGGAGCGGTCCGCTTTCGCCTGCCGCGGCGGCAGGCCCTGGATCTGGCGGCGTTTGGCTTCCCCCATGGGTGCGGTTCAGGTGGATCGTGCCTGGAGGCTAGTCAGCCCGGCGGTCCCATCCCGCGCACGCGGCGCCGGGTCAGTGGGGCAGCAGGCGGGTGAGGTTCAGCCAGGGCTCCAGGGCGGCCAGCACCGCCTGCCCCCAGCTGCGGCCGCGCAGCCGACCGTCGAGGATCGCCAGCCTGCCGCCGCTGCGCCGCAGCCCGGCCACCGCCAGCTGCAGCCGGGTGATGCCATCGGGCAGCAGCCGCTCCCGGAACCAGTCGCGTCCCTGCAGGCGCAGATGTTGCACCTGGGCCGCCGTGAGCGGATCCTCCAGGCTGGCGATCGGCAGCAGGGCCACGATCAGCTGGTCGGGCAGGGGCAGTCGGTTCTGGTGGGAGAGCCACCAGCTCCAGCGGCAGCACACCACTCCGTTGCTCTCGGGGGCGGTGTGTTCCTGCACCACACGGCTGCCGAATTCAGCGGCCAGGCCACTGGCCAGGGCCAGCCGCAGGGCATCGTCGTCGACCAGCACCACACTCACCCCCGCCTGCCCCAGCACCAGCCGCCGGCTCTGCTCCAGCAGATGCTCGCCGTAACAGGGACTGTTCGGCAAAGGTTGGCGCTGCGGTGCATAGAGAGGCAGGGGGTCGGCGAGGGGCGGGTCGCCCAGCTCAACGGTCACATCGGGTTCGCGTCCCAGCAGGCCTCGCGCACTCCAGTCCGCCCCCAGCTGACCCACCAGCAGGGCGCCGCGCTGCTGCAGCAGGCCCGGCAGCGCCGCCAGCGGATCGAGGGGTTGGCGGTGGAGGCTCCACTGCAGCAGCTGGGAATCGCGGCGTGCCCAGCTGGTCCAGCTGGCGTCACCCTGGCGCAGCCAGTGGCTCCAGGGATCGGGCAGATCACCCAGCAGGGCCAGCAGCTGGCGCAGGGGCGCTTCCGCATCCGCCGCCAGGGGCACCAGCCCGTCGGCCGTGCGGGGATGGCCCAGCACCAGCCGGTTGAGGCGGCCGTGCAGCTCCAGCAGGCTGGACTCCGCCTGGGGATGGGCCCGGCGCAGCTGGTCCCAGTGTTCGGGGCTGAGCCGGATCTCCAGGGCCTGTCTGAGCAGCGGATCCAGCAGTTCCGCCTCCGGGATCACCACCTGTCTGGAGTCCAGGCGGCCCTGCTGCCACGCCCGCAGCAGCTGCTGGTGATTCAGCAGCCACACCCTGGCGCTTCCAGGCTCCTCCCCCTCGAAGCAGGGCAGGGCCAGGCCCTGGCCGGCGGCCTGCAGGCGGGGCAGCTCCACCTGCAGCAGCCGCTGGCGCAGGGGGGCGCTCACCACCAGGGCCAGGGGGGCCTCACTCAGGGCCAGCGGCACCAGCAGGCTGATCAACCAGCTGGGATCACTGCCAGGCACCAGCCGAACCAGGGTCTGGTCGCCGCGGCGCAGGCTGCGGGCCACCAGGCGGCTGAGGCTGAGGTGGTGGGGCCAGCGCTCGCCCCCTTCCTGCCGCAGCAGGGCCTTGAGCTGGTGGTGGGCGCGGGCCTCAAGCATCCGCTGTCAGCCGATGGGTTCGAATCGTAGGAAGCTGGCCGGATCGCACTGCAGCAGCGATGACATCCCCCCCCGCCGGCTCCCCTCCCGTGCCCACCGATCCGCCCACTTCGACAGCCTGCGCTCAGCTGGGCGGTCCGGTGGGGATCGTGGGCCTGGGCCTGATCGGTGGCTCCCTCGGGCTTGACCTGCAGCACCTGGGCCTGGAGGTGCGGGGGGTGGTGCATCGCCAGGCCACCGCCGAGCGGGCCCTGGCCCGGGGGCTCGCCCAGCAGGTGTCCACCGATCCCCTGCTGCTGGCCGACTGCGCTCTGGTGGTGCTGGCGCTGCCCCTGGATCGTCTGCTGGAGCCGGATCCAGAGCTGGTGGCGGCCCTGCCCGCCCAGGCGGTGGTCACCGATGTGGGCTCGGTGAAGCAGCCGGTGCTGGAGCGCTGGCAGGCCCTGCACCCCCGCTTCGTGGCCAGCCATCCCATGGCCGGCACGGCCCTGGCCGGGGTGGAGGCCGGTGTGCACCAGCTCTTCCAGGCCCGGCCCTGGGTCGCCACACCAACCGCCGGCACCGACCCTGCCGCCCTGCGGTTGGTGGAGGCCCTGGCCGGGGCCGTGGGCGCCCAGTGGCTGTGCTGCGGCGCCGCCGAGCACGACTGGGCTGTGGCCCTGATCTCCCACCTGCCGGTGCTGGTGAGTTCCGCCCTGATCCACACCGCCCACCGGCAGGCCGCGGCCGACCCCGAGGGCCAGCTGCCCGCTTTGGTGCGGCAGCTGGCCTCCAGTGGCTTTGCCGACACCACTCGGGTGGGCGGCGGCAACCCAGAGCTGGGCACCCTGATGGCCCGCTGCAACCAGCCGGCCCTCCTTCAGGCCCTGGCCGGCTACCGCCGCAGCCTGGAGGCCCTGGAGTGCCAGCTGGAGCGTGGGGATTGGAATGCTCTGCAGGCCCTGCTGGCGGAGAGCCAGCAGCTCCGTCCCCAGTTCCTGGCGTCCGCTCAGGCGCTCAGGCCAGGGCCAGTTGCTGTCCCCGCCCCGCCAGCAGCTGGCGGCAGCACATCAGGGCCGACAGGCTGACTCCGGCGGTGCCCTCGCCGGGGTAGATCGCATCGCCGCAGAGCCAGAGCCCGGGGATGGGGGTGCGGCTGGCCAGGCCGAAGGGCCCGAACAGCCGGGGCCGCTGGCCCAGCCCGCCCACGAAGCCGAACGGCCGGCCGGTCCAGCGGGCGAAACCCCTCGGTGTGGCCAGTTCCTGGTGCAACCAGGCGCCGGGATCCAGCCCGAGACCCCGCTCCAGGCCGCGGCGGATTCCCTCCATGGCCTGCTGCTTGGCGGCCCCGTAGCCCTGGCGATCCCCGCTGAACCAGGGGCGGGCGGCTGTGAACACGCTGGCGATCACGGTGGCCTGGCCGGCGGGGGCGCGGCCATCCCCCTCCCGGCTCACCGAGACGAACAGGGAGCCGGGGTCGTCCCAGGCGAACTGCAGGTGGCCGGGGGTGTTGGCCGGCAGCTGGCTCCGCTCCAGGGCCCCGTAGAACACGAGGGCCCCAGAGGGGTCGGGCAGTCCAGCCAGCCGCTGGCGGTAGGTGCCTGGCAGGGCCTCCCCGAGCAGCTCCGGCAGCAGTTGGGGCGGCACGGCCAGCACCAGCTCACTGGCCGCGAGGTGGAACGGGGCGCGGCCGCCGGCCCGCTCGCCCTCCACCAGCCAGCCGCCATTGGCCTGGCGGCGCAGCGCGCTCACCCGATGGCGCAGGCGCAGCTGCCCACCTGCTGCCCGCAGACCTTGCTCCAGCGCGGAGCTGAGCACCTGCATCGAGCCCTCCAGGTGCCACAGGCCCAGGGGTTCCTGGGCCATGGCCAGCACGGTGGCGCCGTAGAGGGCGGCGGTGCGATCGGCAGGCTCCTGGGAGTAGAGCCGCAGCTGCAGATCGAGGAAGCGCCGTAGCCGCTGGTCGCCGCCGCAGCCGCAGAGGCGCTGCAGATCGGCCACCGTGGTTGCGGCCAGCGGCGCACTCAACAGATTGCCGGCGCCCAGGGCACCGAGCAGCTGGGCCAGGTCCCAGCCGGTGCGGGGCGGCAGGACCGGATCCCGGGCGGCAAAGCTCCAGTTGGCCTGATGCAGCCAGCTGCAGAGCTGCCAGAAGCGCTCGCTGCCGGGGAACTGCCGCTGCCGCTCCTGGCGCCAACGCCGGGGGTCGCGCCACAGGCTCACGGCTGGCGAGCCGTCGCCCAGATCCACCACGCAGCCTGGATCGAGGGGTGTGGCCGCCGGCAGGGGGATGCCCAGGTGGGCAAACAGGCGGGCATGGCTGCCGCCGGACTCCAGCCCCGCCACCTGGGTGGCACCGACGTCGAAGGTGTAGGGCCCGCGGCGGAACGTGCCGGCACAGCCGCCGCTCTGGTGGTGGGCTTCCAGCAGCACCACCTCCAGGCCGGCATGGGCCAGCAGGGCCGCTGCCGTGAGCCCGGCGATGCCGGCCCCCACCACCACCACAGGCTGACTGCACTCCCCCATCCCGGCATGCTGGCAGTTGGGTCCCCGCATTGCGCCGCCCGTGGCTGACCTCCCCACCGCTGCCCTTGCCGCCTGGTTGGCGAGCGAACGGGACGAGACGCTGCTGGAGATGGCTCCGGTGGGTGGGGGGTGCATCCACAGCAGCTGGTGTCTGCGACTGGCCAGCGGCCGCCAGCTGTTCGCCAAGACCAACAGCGCCGAACGCTTGCCCCTGCTGCAGGCGGAGGCGGAGGGTCTGCGGTCTCTGGCGGCCTGGGCCGAGTCGCCCTTGCGGCTGCCCCAGCCCCTGGCCCTCACCGTCCTGGAGGGTCAGGCCCTGCTGCTGCTCCCCTGGCTCAACCTGGCGCACGGCAGTGGGGCCAACGCCGGCTGGCAGCAGCTGGGTGAGGGCCTGGCGCGCCTGCACCGGGCCAGTGCCCGTGGCAATGGCGGCCGGGGGTTTGGCCTGGACCAGGACAACTTCATCGGCCTCTCGCCCCAGCGCAATGACTGGAACGGGGACTGGGCGGGCTTTTTCCGCTTAGAGCGGCTGGAGCCCCAGCTGGCCTGGGCCGCGGCGGCCGGGCAGGAGCTGCAGGGGGCTGGGCGGTTGCTGGAGCTGCTGCCCCAGTGGCTGAACGGTCACGCGCCGATGCCGGTGCTGGTGCACGGTGATCTCTGGAGCGGCAATGCCGCCCTGTTGCCCGGCGGCGATGCGGCCCTGTTTGACCCCGCCTGCCACTGGGCAGACCGGGAAGTGGATCTGGCCATGGCGGCGCTGTTCGGAGGCTTTCCCGCCGCCTTCTTTGCCGGTTATGAAGCCGAGTGGCCCCTGCCGGCGGGGTATCGGCAGCGTAGACCCCTCTACAACCTGTATCACCTGCTGAACCATGCCAACCTGTTCGGCGGCGGCTACTGGAGCCAGAGCCAGCAGTGCATCAGCTCCGTTCTGCGGCAGAGGCCGCCCGGTTGAAGGCAGCCTGGCCGGGATGGGTTTACTGCAGCCGCAGGCGTGGGCCCCGTATGGCGTTCAGCCCAGATATTCCTGGCGCAGGTGCTGCAGCTTGGCCACCACGGCATTGCGCTTTTCACTGGTGGTGAGGTTCTTCCAGCTCCACTGGCCCACCACCACCAGTCCGAGCAGCTCAAGCAGGCCGGGCACGATCGGCAGGAGGTTGATGGTGTCCAGCACCCCCTTGATCAGCACCTGGGCAATGATCACCGCCAGCAGGATGCCCACCGACTTGCCGATGCGGCCCATCTGGCTCCAGTCCACCTTGTCCAGGGTCTGGTTCACCTTGCCCAGGATTTCGCTGTAGCGCTCGGTGAAATTCACACCAGCGGCGTCCGCTTCAGCGGCGGCGTCTCCGACCGCCTCGGTGACCTGATCCACGGCGTCCTGATCCGGATTGGTGACGGAGGTATCGGTCATGAACCTGGGCAGCAAAGCCGTGACAATGCTCCATAAGGTATCGGTGTGACCAGCTTCACGCCAACCGGACTGGCGGCAGATGGGGGTGTGCTGATCGTTCTCGGTCGGCTCCTGGCCGCTGCCCATCCCGAGGAGGGCTGTGCCCTGCTGCTGGGCGAGGCCGGCAGGAGCCTGTGGCAGATCCGCTGGCTGTGGCCCTGCTGCAACGTGTGGCCCCAGCCTGAGGAGCGGAGTGAGCGTTTCGCCATCGATCCCCGCGAGCAGCTGGTGGCCCAGCGCTGGGCCCGGCAGTGGGGCTGGCAGGTGCTCGGGGTGGCCCACAGCCATCCCTCCAGCGGGGCCGTGCCCTCCAGCACCGATTGCCGCCTCTGTGTGCCCCCGGCCCTGATGGTGATCCGGGGCAAGGATGGGGAGCTGCGGGCCTGGTGGCTGGAGGACGGGGATCGTCAGCTCCGCCAGTTGCCGTGGAGAATGGAGGATTGATTCCTCCTGCCGGCCTTGCTTCCTCCCGATATCAGCGGCGTTCAGCTCAGCCCCGATGAGGTGGCCCGCTTCTCGCGCCACCTGATCCTGCCGGAAGTGGGCATGGACGGACAGAAGCGGCTGAAGGCGGCGTCGGTGCTGTGCGTGGGCACCGGCGGCCTGGGTTCGCCGCTGCTGCTCTATCTGGCAGCCGCCGGCGTGGGCCGGATCGGCATCGTCGATTTCGATGTGGTGGATCACTCCAATCTGCAGCGCCAGGTGATCCATGGCACCAGCTGGGTGGGCAAGCCCAAGATCGAATCGGCCAAAGCGCGGATCCTGGAGATCAACCCCCACTGCCAGGTGGATCTCTACGAGACGGCGCTCACCAGTGAGAACGCCCTGGCGATCATCGAGCCCTACGACCTGGTCTGCGACGGCACCGACAACTTCCCCACCCGCTACCTGGTGAACGACGCCTGCGTGTTGCTGGGCAAGCCCAACGTGTACGGCTCGATCTTCCGCTTCGAGGGCCAGGCCACGGTGTTCAACCTCGACGCCGAGAGCCCCAACTACCGCGACCTGTTCCCCGAGCCGCCGCCGCCGGGCATGGTGCCCTCCTGTGCCGAGGGCGGTGTCGTGGGTGTGCTGCCCGGGATCATCGGCGTGATCCAGGCCACCGAGGCCGTGAAGATCATCACTGGCATCGGCACCACCCTCAGCGGCCGCCTGCTGCTGTTCGATGCCCTGGGCATGAAGTTCCGCGAGCTCAAGCTGCGGCCCAGCCCTGAGCGGCCGGTGATCGATTCTCTGATCGACTACCAGGAGTTCTGCGGCGTGGGCGGCACTGCGCCGGGTCAGGAGGAGGCGGGCGCTGTGCCCAGCATCACCGTGGCCGAGCTCAAGACCGTGATCGATGGCCAGATCGAGGACATCCTGCTGCTGGATGTGCGCAACCCCCAGGAGGCCGACATCGCGGTGATCCCGGGCTCGGTGCTGGTGCCCCTGGATCGGATCGAGAGCGGCGAGGCGATCGAGGACGTGCGCCAGCTGGCTGCAGGCAAACAGCTCTATGTGCACTGCAAACTCGGCGGCCGCAGTGCCAAGGCGCTGATCGCTCTAGGCAGGCATGGCATCGAGGGCGTGAACGTGAGCGGCGGCATCGACGCCTGGAGCCAGCATGTCGATCCCGAGGTGCCGCGCTACTGATTCAGTCGTGCTCTCAGCTTCAGTAATCCACCCCGCGCTTGAGATCAATCCCTCGCTCGGCGTAGTGCTTGTGACACACCATCTCCGAGTGCACTGAGGCCAGGTCGAAGTAGGCGGGGCGGTTCTTGCAGCGGCCGGTGAGGATCACCTCGGTTTCGGCGGGCTTGCGCAGCAGAGTCTGCACGATCGGCTCCACCGGCAGCAGCTCCAGATCCACCGTCGGGTTGATCTCATCGAGGATCACGGTTTTGTAGAGGCCGCTAGAGATGGCCGCCCGGGCGATCTCCCAGGCCCGTTCGGCCTCCACGTAGTCGATCGGCTGCTGCTGGCCGCGCCACACGATCGCGTCTCGGCCCGAGCGCAGGTGGTCCACCAGGTGGGGGTAGCTCTCGCGCAGGGCGGCGATGGCGGCGTCTTCGGTGTAGCCGCTGCCCCCCTTGAGCCACTGCAGGATGAGCACCCGGTGGCTCTTGTCCTGGCTGATGCCACGGCCGATCGCCTGCAGGGCCTTACCCAGGGCACTGGTGCTCTTGCCCTTGCCCTCGCCGGTGTAGATCTCGATGCCGTCGAGGCCGACAGAGCCGCTCGGGTCGCCGCCATCCCCCAGGCGCCGGTGGGCACGCATCTCCGAGTGCAGGTCGGCCAGCTGCACCAGTTGCCGCGGCGCTCCCCGCCCGGTACAGATCACTTCCATCCCTGGAGGTTTGGCGGCCAGGGTGCGACACACCTCCCCGGCGTCGAGCAGGCCCAGATCGAGCACGGGGTTGAGCTCGTCGAGCACCACCACGGAATAGAGGTCGGAAGCGATGGCGCCCTTGGCGATGTCCCAGCCGCGCTGGGCCTCCTGGCGGTCGAACTTGGTGGCCTCCTCGGCGGTGAAGAAGTCGCCGCGGCCGGTGCGCACCTGGTCGATCAGGTGGGGGAAGCCCTGCTGCAGGGCCTCAATCGCCGCGTCTTCGTCGTAGGCCCGGCCTGGGCCCTTGAGGAAGCGCAGAAGAAGCACGCGGGTGCGTTTCTGCTCGCAGATGCCCAGGCCGATCGTGCGCAGCACCACCCCGAGAGCGGCCTGGCTCTTGCCCTTGCCGTCGCCGTCATACACGTGCAGCTGGCCGTGGACCCGCTCATCACTGCCGGCGGCTGTGCGGATGCCGATGCCCCGGCCGGTGCCCCGCTGCGGCGTCTGGGTGCTGCTGGGGCTCATGGCGGGCTGGTGCGTAGATCGATGTTATCGGGGTTCACCTGGGCTTCAGCCTGTGGCGCCTGGGCCTCAGCAGGCGGCGGAGTTTGCCAGGATCGCTCCACTGCCCCGGGCATGCCCAGGTTGAAGGTGTTGTCCCTGCTGGAGCCGCTTCCTTCGCCCCTGGAGGAGGCCCTCGCCGCCCTGCGCGCGGAGCTGGCCGCCCTGGGTCGGGTGGTGGTGGCCTATTCCGGTGGCGTGGACAGCGCCCTGGTGGCCGCGATCGCCGGGGAACAGCTGGGGCCTGGGGCGGTGGCGATCACCGGCGTGTCGCCTGCGCTGGCGCCCCACCTGCGCCGGGAGGCGGCCGAGCAGGCGCGCTGGCTGGGGGTGGCCCATCGGGAGATCCCCACGGCCGAGCTCGCCGACCCCGCCTACGCCAGCAACCCCGCCGACCGCTGCTACGCCTGCAAGCGGGAACTGCACCAGCTGCTGGCCCCGATTGCCCGTGCGGCCGGCGCCGCCCAGGTTCTGGACGGCGTGAATGGCGATGATCTGCTGGACCATCGGCCCGGGATCCGAGCAGCCCGGGAGTTCGGCGTGCGCTCCCCCCTGGCGGACCTGGGGATCGACAAGGTCGGGGTGCGCCGCATCTCGCGGGCCCTCGGGTTGCCCTGGTGGGACAAGCCGGCCCAGCCCTGCCTGGCCTCCCGCTTTCCCTATGGCGAGCCGATCACCGCGGCCCGTCTGCGGCAGGTGGCGGCTGCTGAAGATCTGCTGCGCCAGCAGGGCTGGCCTGAGGTGCGGGTGCGCAGCCAGGGATCGACCGCCCGCATCGAGTTGCCGGCGGCCGGCCTGGCGGAGGCCTTCCGCCGCTGGGGCGATGAGGGGCTGCGACGCAACGTGGTGGCGGAGCTGCTGGCCCTGGGGTTCACCGCGGTGGCCCTCGATCTGGAGGGACTGGTGAGCGGCAAGCTCAACCGCGAGCTCTGAGCCGGCCCTGCGGGGTCAGGCCACCTGTGCTCAGGCCATGAGGGCCGGCTCCCGTTCACTGCCGGCGATGGCGGCAGGGGTTTCGCGGCGGAAGCTGGTGAGCTTGTGGCTGGCGGCGCCGAGTTCGGCGGCGAGCACGACACAGGCCCGCTCGGGCATGGTGTGGTCACCGCAGGTGAACACATCCACGGCGGCATAGCCCGATTCGGGCCAGGTGTGGATCGAGATGTGGGACTCGGCCAGCAGGGCGAGGCCCGTCACACCCTGGGGCTCGAAGCGGTGGGTGATGAGGTTGAGCAGGGTGGCACCAGCCCGTTTCGCGGCGGCGGTGATGGTGTCCCTGAGGAAGGCTTCGTCGTCGAGCCTGGCGCTGTCGCAGGCGTAGAGCTCGAGGATGCAGTGCTTGCCCACCGTGTCGGAGCAGGTGGCTTGGTTGATCGGCTCTGCCGGGGACGCATCGAGGGGACCGGCCGTGGTCCGTTCTGCAGAGGTGGTGCGTACCGGGGAGATGGAGGCTCCGGTCCATCCCGGGTTGGGGTGGAGGCAGGGCAGGCTCTGGGTCATCGAACACGGCCGAATGAGCGTCACACCTTACGTGTCGGCTGAGGGGAGTGCGCAGCCGGCCTGCATGCGGATCACCTGGCAGTGGTGACGCCAGCCCCCTGTGAAGGCATCCAGATGGGTGGTGCTCACCAGGCACTGGTGGCCGTCGCCCACCGCATCCAGCAGCAACCCCTGGCGCTGGGGGTCGAGTTCCGCCAGCACATCGTCCAGCAGCAGCAGCGGCGGCTGGCCCACCACCTGCTGCACCAGCTCCAGCTCCGCCAGCTTGAGGGCGAGCACCAGGGTGCGTTGCTGGCCCGCGGAGCCATAGCGGCGGGCGAGCTGTCCCGCCAGCAACAGGTCCACTTCGTCGCGCTGGGGTCCCACGCTGCATTGGCCCAGACGCAGTTCCTCCGGCCTTTGGGCCAGCAGTTGGCTGGCCATGGCCTGCCGCCAGGGCTCTTCTGCATCCGGTCCCTGCAGCGGGGTGCCGCTGCGATAGGCCAGCTGCAGGGCCTCCCTGCCCCCGCTGAGCCGGTTCTGCCAGGCGGCGGCCAGGGGCTCCAGGCGCTGCAGGGCCCGGTGGCGGCGCCGGTGCAGACGGGTGCCGATCACCGCCATCTGCAGATCGAAGCTGTCCAGCAGGGCATCGAGGGCCTCTCCGCCCAGCCGCCGGCGCAGCAACTGGCTGCGCTGGCGCAACAGCCGGCCGTAGCGGCTCAGCAGGTCGGCGTAGACCGGCTCCAGCTGCAGCACCACCCGGTCGAGCCAGTGGCGGCGGATGGCCGGTTCCCCCCGCACCAGTTCGAGGTCGAGGGTGCTGAAACCCACGCAGCGCAGGGAGCCCAGCAGCTCGTGCTGCCGCTCCAGCTGCTTGCCGTTGCGGCTGGCCCTGCGCCCCCCCTGGCGCCGCAGTTCGAGCTGCAGCAGGTCGTCGCCCGCGGTGCGACCACGCACCACGGCGCCGGGCTGACCGTGACGGATCAGGTCGCGATCGCTGCCCGTGCGGTGGGAGCGCAGGCTGCCCAGCAGTTCCACCGCTTCCAGCAGGTTGGACTTGCCCTCCCCGTTCGGCCCCACCACCAGCAGCCGCGGTGCCTCCAGGCTGAGATCCAGCCGCTCGATGTTGCGGAACTGCTGCAGGTTGAGAAGTTGCAGCCGGATGGCCCTGGTGCGATGAGCGGTTAAGGTAGATCCATCCGAGGTGGGCTCTGAACGGGCTCACACCGGGCGAAACCTCGGCAGCCAACTACGGATCCATTCTTGGATCCACAATCCGGATCCAACCCTGGATTCATCCACCGGTTCGTCTCCCAGGTTGATCAGCAGGCCCCTGCCGGGCCTGTCTCTCGGGCCCCAAGCCCCCCTGCCAAGGTCCGCTTTCCGGCCACCTGCGCGGGCATGTAGCTCAGTTGGATAGAGCATCAGATTCCGGTTCTGAGGGTCGGGGGTTCGAGTCCCTCCATGCTCGTTGGCTGCCGCAGGATCCGAGAGAGGGAGATCCCCTTCACACCCGTGGAGGGGATCTTTTGGCATTGACCGGGCTCAATGGCCTTGTTCAGGTGTGGGGCTCCGGCCGCAGGGCAAGGCCCATGGCCCTGATGCCATTGGGGTCGACCACAAAGCCGCAGCGCTCCAGGGCCCCCTGGGCGCAGGGTGGGGCTGACAGTGAGATGCTGCAGCCGGGCAGTTCCCGGCGCATGCGGCCGAGCGCGGCCTGTACGAGGGCCTGCATCAATTCATCCTGCAGCGGGTCGTGGTGATCCGCCCAGAGGTCCCAGAGGTTGGCGTTCAGGGCCCGGTCGCTGGTGGCCCGCACGAATCCCACCACCTGGCCGGCCTCGGTTTCGATGTGCAGATGCCAGAGACTGCGCTCCAGCACCCGCTGCCAGCGCTCCGCCCCGCGGGCTCTGTCGCCCGACTGCACCAGCAGGGCGTCAAGGGCTTTCGCCGCTGGCTGGCCATCGTTCAGCAGACGGTAGCCCGCCCGCAGGCGCGGGGCGGGCGTGAGGTGGCGGAAGGGGAGCAGCAGGGAGCCCAGGGTGACCTCGTGGCGGTTCAGCCGGTATTGCGCATGCCGGCGGCGATGCCGTTGATGGTGAGCAGAGCACCGCGCAGCAGCTCGCTGCGCGAATAGGTGCGGCCATCGTGTCCCGGGCTGCCGGGCTCGCTCATCGGTGGCTGGCGGTTCTGATCGCGGAGGCGGCGCAGCAGGGCCACCTGCAGAAAACCCAGGGGAACGATCGTGCGGTTGCGCAGATCAACCGAGAGCTGCAGGGCCGGATCCCCATCCAGCAGGCGCTGGTGAGCCGCGATCTGCAGCACCAGATCGCGGGTGAGGCTGAACTCGGTTGCGATGGTCTGGAAGATCTGCTCGAAGGCCTGGCGATGGCTTTCGCGGCCCAGGGCCTGCACGTAGTGGTGGGCCAGGTCGATATCCACCTTGGAGAGGGTCATCTCCACTTTGGAGATCAGCATGCGGAAGAAGGGCCAGCGCTGGTAGAGCAGCCGCAGCAGTTCCATCTGGGCAGGATCCCGCTCCAGTTCCTCCTGCAGGGCCGCCCCCACCCCGAACCAACTGGGCAGCAGGAAGCGGCTCTGGGTCCAGCCGAACACCCAGGGGATCGCCCGCAGGCTGGAGAGGTCCTTGGCGCCGCTCTTGCGCCGGGCAGGGCGACTGGAGATCTGCAGCTTGCTGATCTCCTCAATCGGCGTGCACTGCTGGAAGAAGGCCACCAGGTCGGGGTTGTCATGCACCAGGGCCCGGTAGAAGTCACGGGAGCGGGCGGCCAGGCGGCCCATCAGCTCATTCCAGCTGGGGGTGTCGTCCACCGGGGTGCTCACCAGGCTGTTCTGGATCACCGCCGTGGTCACCGTCTCCAGGTTGAACAGGGCCAGCTCCGGCAGGGAGTACTTGGAGGCCAGCACTTCCCCCTGCTCGGTGATCTTGATGCGTCCCCGCAGGGTGCCACTGGGCTGGGCCAGGATCGCCTGGTAGGCCGGCCCGCCCCCGCGGCCCACCGAACCGCCCCGGCCGTGGAAGATGCGCAGGGCCACGTCGTGGCGGGTGGCCAGCCGCTGCAGGGCGATCTGGGCCTTGTGGATCTCCCAGTTGCTGGAGAGGAAGCCGGAATCCTTGTTGCTGTCGGAATAGCCGAGCATCACCTCCTGCAGGGGCTCGTTGCCATCGCGGCCGGCCAGCAGCTGGCGGTAGAAGGGTTGCTGGAAGAGGGCTTCCATCACCGCCGGTGCCCCCTGCAGGTCCTCCACCGTCTCGAACAGCGGCACCACCAGCAGGGAGGAGCGCTGGGCCACCGGATCCACCAGTCCGGCCTCCTTGGCCAGCAGCAGCACCTCCAGCAGATCGGACACCGTGTGACTCATTGAGATCACGTAGGTGTGGCAGATGCGGGTGCCGAACTCCGCCTGCAGCCGCTTCACCATGCGCAGCACCGCAAAGGTCTCGGCCGTGGCTTCACTCCAGGTGGCGGCGGCGGGCAGCAGGGGCCGGCGGGTCTGCAGTTCGGAGAGAAGCCAGTCGATCCGCTGCTGTTCGTCCATCTCCCCGTAGGGCACCGGCAGCTGTAGGTAGCGACTGAGCTCATCGAGGGCATCGCTGTGGCGGGTGCTCTCCTGGCGGATGTCGAGACTGGCCAGGCAGAAGGCGAAGATCTGGACCTGGCTGATAAGGTGTTGCAGGGATTCACAGCTCAGGCCCGTGCTCTCCAGGCTTTCGAGCACCAGTTCCAGGTCGCTGCGGAATTCATCCACCGAGCCGTAGTGGAGTTCCTGGGCGGTGGGGCCGGTGCTCGCCCCCAGGTTGCCGCCGGGTAGTGGCACGCTGCCGCTGCTGCTCTCGCAAGGAGATTCCCAGCCGGCATCGGCCAGCAGCCGGTTGCGGGCTGCGGTGAGCCGCAGGCGCTCGAGCACGTAGCTGAGCTTGAGTCGGTAGGGCTCCAGCCGGTAGCGGGCCGCCCGTTCCTCGTAGATCTCCGGGAAACGCAGTCGGTCGAGTTCGAGGGATTCCAGCAGCGCCGGGCTCACCTGGCTCCACTGCATGGAGATGCTGAGCTGGTCGCGCAGCTCGGCCACCGAGCGGATGTAGCGCTCCAGCATCAGCTGGCGCTGATAGCAGGCCGTGCGCCAGGTGATCTCCGGGGTCACCGAGGGATTGCCGTCGCGGTCGGACCCCACCCAGGATCCGAAGGTGCAGAAGGCAGCGCGCGGCACCTCCACATCGGGATAGCTCTGGGCCAGGGCTGTGCTCACCCGCTGGCGCAGCAGGGGCATGGCATCGAACAGCACCTGCTGGAAGTAGTGGAGGGCGTAGTCCACCTCGTCGAGCACGGTGGGCTTGAACTGGTGCAGTTCATCGGTGCGCCACCACAGGCGGATCTCCTCCTCCAGCTGCTGGCGCAGATTGTGGCGCTCCAGGGGGTTGAGCCCGCTGCCCTGCTCCAGCTTCTGGATGAGACTGGCCACCCGCCGCTGTTTGTGACGCACGGTGTGGCGCACGATTTCGGTGGGGTGGGCCGTGAACACCAGGCGCAGGTCGAGGTGGCGCAGCAGGGTTTCCAGCTGGGCCGGCGGCACGTTGAGGCTGCGCAGGCGCTCGAACAGCTGGCGGAAGGTGGCCGGTTCGCTCTGGCTGGCCAGGGCCGGCAGGAAGGGATCGGCGACCGTGGGCTCGTTGATGTGCTTGAGGCTGTCGAGGTAGCTGTCCTCCTCGATGTGCTGCTCGAGGATGTTCACCAGCTGGAAATAGAGCGAGAAGGCCCGGGCCGCGGCAATCGCCTCGGCCAGATCCATCTCCCGGATCAGCTGCACGATGGCGGCGCTCGCCTCGCTGCCGGCCTGGGCCAGCCCCTCTCCGCTCTCGGAGGGGTCGCTGAGATGCTTGAGACGCAGCAGTCGCTCGGCCTGATCCGGGGGGCACTCGCTCAACAGCACTGCCTTCCAGAGATCTTCCACCAGCTCCAGGCGTTCACCCAGCAGTCGGGTGGCCCTGGGGGAGGGTTCGGCAACGGGAGGCACGAACTGCCGCATGGGTAACGAACTGGCAGTGCGGGAGGGCTCGATCATCCCAAAGTGCCAGCCCGTGCGTCTGTGTGGCTGGTAGCGGACTGGGACGCTGCGGGGTGGGCCTGAAGCTGCTGCTCCTGGGCCGCCATGGCCGCCACCTCCCGCCCCAGGATTCCGGCGATCGACTCGCCCGCCCGCTGCCGGGCCAGCCAGCGCATGGCCTGATTGCCATCCCGCAGCACCCGCACCAGCGGCTCAAGGGTGGTGCTGAGCCCCTGCTGCTCGGCAAGGGGCTGGATCTCATCAAGGCTGGCGGCCAGCCAGTCCCCACAGCGCACGGGGCTGCCATCCCGCCAGTGGTTGAGCTGGGCATCCAGGCTGGTGCGGGCGCAGGCCTGGTCGTTGCGATCGGCCAGCCCTGCCAGATCGGCGGGGGGGAGCTGGCTGGCCTGGAGGGGATCCCAGCGCTGGGGATCGGCCACCAGTTGCAGCAGGCGCAGCTCGGCGAAGGCCGTGATCGCCAGCAGCAGCAGGGGGTCGGCGACCAGATCGCAGATGCGGATCTCCAGCCGGTTGAGATCGTGGGGGCGCCGATCGCCGTTGGGCCGCACGGAGGTCCAGAGGTGGCGCACGTTCTGCATGCTGCCGATAGCCAGTTGCTCGTCCATCCAGGCCACGTAGTGGGCGTGGTTGAGAAACAGCGGCACCTCGGGCGGGGTGAGCGGGAACTGCAGCCAGCGCTGGGAGTGGGCGCCGGTGGGCCGGCCATCGAGGAAGGGGGAGCTGGCGCTGAGGGCCAGCAGCAGGGCTGCTTCGCAGCGCAGCAGCCTCAGGCCCGCGAACAGGGCATCCATTCCCTCAAAGCCGCTGCCGGCGGTGAGCCCCAGGTTGATGTGCACACTTGCTGTGACCACCCGGGTGCCATAGGTGCGCTCGATGTAGCTGTGGTAATGATGGACGGGATCTGAGCGCTCAAACCGGCCGCTGTTCCCCAGACTGAGGGTGCTCCCCGGCAGCAGGGTGAGGCCCCGTTCGGCCAGCCAGAGACGCAGCCGTCGGCGCGGTTCCAGCAGCAGCGCCAGCTGTCTGGCGTAGTCTCCGGCCGGTGGCGTGACGTACTCCAGGTTGCGGTGGTCGGGTTCGGTGACGAAGCCCTCCAGGGCGGCGGCCGCCTCCGCACTGCAGCCCACCACGCTGCCGTCGGGCCGACCGGTGAACAGTTCCACCTCAAAGCCCTTGAGCAACGACGGGATGGCCCGGCGCGGGAGGGTGGAAGCTGGGGTCATTGGCACCATGGCGCTCATTGCAGGCAGGCCAGGGCCTTGAGCATGCCCCGGGCCTTGTTGAGGGTTTCCTGGTACTCGGCTGCGGGCTGGGAATCGGCCACCAGGCCGGCACCGGCCTGCACCTGCACCCGCCAGTCCCCCTCCTCGCTGGGCAACACCACCATCGTGCGGATCGTGATGGCGGTGTTGAGGGCCCCGGCCAGATCCACCGTGCCATAGACCCCGGAGTAGGGCCCGCGGGCATCCGGTTCGAGGGCGTGGATCAGCTGCATGGCCCGGATCTTGGGGGCGCCGCTCACGGTGCCCGCGGGGAAGGAGGCCATCAGCAGGTCCCACACGGTTTTGCCCTCGGCCATCAGCCCCTCCACCTGGCTCACGATGTGCATCACATGGGAGTAGCGCTCGATCACCATCAGGTCGGTCACGCTCACGCTGCCGGGCTGGCACACCCGGCCCAGGTCGTTGCGGCCCAGGTCCACCAGCATCACGTGCTCCGCCCGCTCCTTGGGATCGGCGAGCAGGTCGGCCTCAAGAGCCCGATCCTCGTCGTCGTCCGCACCGCGGGGTCGGGTGCCGGCGATCGGCCGCAGGGAGGCCCTGATGCCGCCGCCCGGCAGTGGATCGGCCTTCACCATCACCTCCGGGCTGGAGCCGATCAGGTACCAGCCGCCGAAGTTGAAGAACGCCATGTAGGGAGAGGGATTCACCATCCGCAGGCTGCGGTACAGCTCAAAGGGATCCCGCTGGATGCGGGTTTCCAGCCGCTGGCTGATCACCAGCTGGAACACGTCCCCTGCGGCGATGTGCTCCCGTGCCTGACCGACGGCAGCTTCGAAATCAGCCTGGCTGCGGTTGCTGATCGGCTGCAGCTTCTGGCCGATGGCCGCGGCCGGTGCATCGTGCCAGCGCAGGGGCGAGACCCCCGCTGGCAGGGGGCCATGCATCTGCTCCTCCAGCTCGGCGATCCGGGCACAGGCGGCGCGGTGGGCCTCCCCAGGATCGGCACCGCCGCTCAGATCGGCGTAGGCCACGGCGGTGATCTGGCGCTTCACCTGGTCGAACACCAGCAGGCTGTCGGCCAGCATCCAGCAGCCATCGGGCGGTGCGCCCTCGACGGCAGGGTGCACGGGCACGCTGGGCTCCACCCAGCGGATCAGCTCATAGCCCCAGAAGCCGAACAGCTGGCCCACCGGCGGCAGGTCGGGGACGGTGCCGCAGTCCAGCGACGCCAGGCACTCCTGCAGCAGCAGGAAGGGGTTGCCGTTCAGGCTCTGCCGGCGACCATCCCGCCACACCCGCTCGCTGTGCTCTCCCCGGCTGGTGAGGGTCCAGAGCGGATCGGCCACCACGAAACTCCAGCGGCCGACCCGCTCGCCTCCCTCCACCGACTCCAGCAGCACGCCGTGGTCGCTGGCAGCGCCCACCTTCAGCCAGGTGGTGAGGGGGGTCTCCAGGTCGGCCGGCCAGCGCTTCCACACCGGCACGAAGGTGTGGCCAGCGGCCACCTGATCGCGGAAGGCCTGATCCGGGGCACCGGTGTCCAAGGGAAGCGGCTGCAGGCTTTGCCTTTATAGGCGCCGATCGTGTCCTCTCTGGCCGAACGCCAGGTCAAACCCAATAAAAAACGGGGCTTTGGGCCCCGTGGAGAATGCTGATGCCGGCGGCGATCAGGAGTCGTAGGTGTTCTTGCCGGTGAACTTGAGGTTGGCCGGATTCGGATTGGCGCCGATGGTGCGGGAGTTGTGGCCCACCATGGTGCGGCCCTCATTCACCTTTTCAGGGAAGACGCCGTCTTTCGGATGGAGGAACTCGGTGTCGCCACCGGGATAGATGCGATAGATCTTGTAGTCCTCGATCCGGGGCTTGAACTTGGTGCGCAGCTGGGTGCCCAGGGCCAGGCACTGCTCCTTGCGGGCGAAGTACATGATGTTCTCGCCCGCGTTCATCTCCGCAGCACCCCCGGTGGGGAGCTCAAACGCCTGGCTGCTGGGGCTGGTCCAGGTGATGGCATATTTTTCCTCCGTTTCGGCCGAGTTCAGCAGGCCGCCTGTGCTGCCGATGTACTTCGGGAGTTGACCGCTGAGCGCCGTTGCTGTCATGGCTGATTCAGGTGTCGGCAGACTTGTTCAGCGGGAAGCTAGCACCGTCGTTTTGACGCTTTTCCGGCAGGGCGGCGAGTCTTCACACCCCGTCAAGAAAAGGCCGTGCTCAGCCGATCGGGAAGAACACCGTGAGGCCGCTGCCGCTGCGCTCGGTGAGCCGCCCCCCCAGCCGGCGGAACAGTTGCTGGGTGGCCTGGCGGCTGAGGTGCAGGCTGCCGGTGCTGGGATTCCAGCTCAGCACTGGCCCGATGGAGCGTCGGTTGCCACGCTCGGCCTCGGTCTGGGCGCCCCCGTCGGGCCAGTCGGAGCTGCTCAGTTGCAGTTTCAGGCGGGAGCCGGCTGGCTGCAGACTCACCCGCACATTGCTGCCGCCGGGCAGGCCGCGGCTGAAGCGATCCATCAACCCGCCCAGCATGGTCTCCAGCCGGGCGGGGTCGCTGAGCACCGTGGGCAGGCCCGGGGTGATCTGCAGGTCGAGTTGTAGGCTGCGCCGATCCAACTGCCGCTGCCACAGTTCGGCCAGCTGGCGCAACAGAGCGCTCAGGTCGGTGCGGGCCAGGCGCGTCTCACCGGCGCCTGCGTTGGGCCCGCTTCCCTGCTCGGGGGCCTGGTGCTGGAGCTCGGCCGCCAGGAAGATCAGCCCGAAGCGGTCGATCTGCTCGCTGCACTCGCCATCGATCTGCTCCAGCCGCTGGCGCACCAGGCTGGAGAGGTCCTGGCGGCGCAGCAGGGAGCGGATCAGGGTGCGGATGGTGGCCAGGGGCGTGCGCACCTCGTGGGTGAGGGCCTCCAGCAGGGCCAGTTCCCCTCCGGTGCTGGCCTGGGCGGAGCTGCTGTTCCTGCCCAGCACCGGCTGCAGCGTGACGCTGGGCGCCATCGACGCCAGTCGGTCGGCCAGCCGGGGCCAGAAGCGTTGGCCCACCTCCGGGTCGCTGCGCAGGTCGCCGAGCTCAGCGATCTCCAGGCGCAGCTCCCGGGCCTGGCGCGCGTCCCGCGCCGCGAGTTGCTGATGGATCAGGGCGAGGGCCTCGCTCAGCACCGCCGGTTCAAAGCGCACCACCAGCCTCCTCCCGCCCGCAGGGCCATCCAGGCACAGCCCGGCCTGCACGCTGGGCGTGATCACCAGGAGCAGGGGGTCGGTGCCGTCCTCCGCCAGCAGGGTGAGCCGTTGAAAGCCGGCAGCACCTCGGCCGCTGCTCCCCATCACCGGACCACTGCCCGGCAGCCGCGGGGGCTGGGGGCCGATCAGGCCCTCGATCGGAGCGGGTGTCCAGACCCAGCCCCGCAGGTGTTCGAGCAGCTGGGGGTCATACAGGGCCGGCAAGGGCCCCGCCAGCCAGATGCCCCGGCTGTCCCCTGCCGGCAGAAGCAGGTCGTCCTGGAGGGTGGCCAGGGCCGCCCACCACTGGCGACGGGCGCAGTCATCGTCGTTGCGACCCGGCGGAACCCCAGCCGTCAGGCAGGTGCGCACGTCCTGGAGGGTGACGGCAGCCATGGCTACCAGCGGCCCCGCTTGGCCAGGCCATGCCTGGCCACCGAGGCGCAGAGCCCGAGGGCCATGAAGTTCATCAACATGGCGGAGCGCCCGTAGCTCAGGAAGGGCAGGGGAATGCCCGTGATCGGACCGAGGCCGATGGTCATGTTGATGTTCACGACCACCTGGAACATCAGCATCGCGCCCACCCCCACCACCACGAGGGATTCGAAGTCGGTGCGGGCCTGGCCGGCGATCTGCAGCAGCCGCCAGATCAGCAGCACGAAGCCCGCCACCACCAGCACCGAGCCGATGAAGCCGGTTTCCTCGCCGAGGGCACTGAAGATGAAGTCGGTGTGCTGCTCCGGGATGAAGCGCAGCTTGGTGAGCGCCCCGCGCATCAGCCCCGTTCCCCAGAGCTGGCCGCTGCCGATGCCCACCGTGCTCTGAAGCAGGTGGTAGCCGCCGCCGAGCGGATCCTGGCCGGGATCCAGAAACAGCGTGAGGCGCGCCCGCTGGTGGGGCCTGAGCCCATGCTCCCAGAGCCAGGGGGTGGCGACTGCGAACAGTATCTGAACGCCTACGGCCATGCCGCTGCCAAGACGTTTCCAGGGAAGGGATGTCCAGGCCAGCCAGCCCATCAGCGGGATCCAGCCGATCAGCAGCCAGGGAAATGTGCCCGCCACGATCGCCGCCACCAGGGGCGAGATCAGCAGCACCACCCAGGCTCCAGGCATGCCGGCCCAGAACAGCATCACCAGCAGGACGGCTCCGAACACCAGTGAGCTGCCCAGGTCGGGCTCGATGAACACCAACAGCCAGGGGATGCCGAGCAGGGCGGTGGGTCGCACCAGGTCCACGGGGCGCTCCACCGGATGGCGTGCCAGCACGCCAGCGAGCAGCACGATCACCCCGAGCTTGGCGAATTCCGAGGGCTGGAGATAGAACCCGCCGATGTTGATCCAGCTCTGGGCGCCCAGGGCACTGGTGCCAACCAAGCGCACGGCCAGCAGGCCGACAATGATGCCGACGTAGATCGGCCAGCGCAGTGGTTGCAGCCGTTGCAGCGGCAGCCGCGCCAGCAGCAGGGCCACTCCCAGGCCCAAGGCACCGGTGATCCAGTGCTGGTACCAGTCTGCGTAGTCGGCCTGGCGCTGGGTGCTGGCGATGAGCACCCCGGCGAGCCCCACCATGGCCAGGGGGATGCCCCAGAGCAGCCAGTCGATCGAGGCCAGACGGCTGCGGCGGCTGCGGGACTGCCCGCCGAACATCGATCGGCTGCGGCCCGGCAGGGTGACCATCGTCTCAGGCCGGCACGGGCTGGAGCGACTGCAGCCGTTCGGCCAGGGCGATGAACGCCTGGGCCGTGGCCGACTCTGGCGCCCCCAGCACCACCGGTTGGCCCCGGTCGCCGCCTTCGCGCACCGGCAGCTCCAGGGGCAGTTCCGCCAGCAGCGGCACGGCGGCCTCCTCCGCCAGGGTGGCGCCGCCACCGCAGCCGAAGATCGCGTAGCGCTTGTCCGGCGCGTCGGGCGGGATGAACGCACTCATGTTTTCCACGACTCCCAGCACCGGCACGCCCATCTGCAGGAACATCGCCAGGCCGCGGCGGGCGTCAGCCAGCGAAACCAGCTGGGGGGTGGTGACCACCACCACCCCGGCCATGGGCACGGCCTGGGCGAGGGTGAGCTGGGCGTCACCGGTACCGGGGGGCAGGTCCACCACCAGCATGTCGCGCTCGCCCCAGTCCACCTGATAGAGGAACTGGCGGATGATGCCGTTGAGCATCGGGCCCCGCCAGATCACGGGTTGGTTGGCGTCGATCAGCAGCCCCATCGACACCATGGCGATGCCGCAGCTCTCGATCGGTGTGAGCACCTGGCTTGCCCCCTCGCCGCGCACCTGGGGGGTGCGGTCGGCTACGCCGAGCATGGTGGGGGCATTGGGGCCGTAGATGTCGGCGTCGAGCAGGCCCACCCGCAGGCCGCGGCGGGCCATGGCGCAGGCCAGGTTCACGGCCACGGTGCTCTTGCCCACGCCGCCCTTGCCGCTGCTGATGGCGATCACCTGCTTCACGCCGGGAATCGGTTGGCGGGCCGGCAGCTGACCGCCGGGGCCGGCCGCCGGACCATGGCCCGCCGCACCGATCGGCGCCCCCTCGTGGGCAGCGGCTTGCCCCACCTCGATCTGCACGTCGCCGATGCCCTCGATGGCCAGCACGGCCTCCCGCGCCTCCGTGGCGATGCGCCCCTGCTGGCTCTGGGCGAAGGAGGGCAGGCTGAGGCGGAACACCAGCCGGTCGCCCTGAAGGCGTGGCTGCTCGATCCAGCCCAGCTCCAGCAGGCTGCGGCCGCTGCCGGCATCCCGGAGGGCACCCAGGGCTGCGGTGGCCTGCTCCAGCGTTGCCATCTGGTCGGTTCAACAGCCTCTGATCCTAGGGATGGCAATCAGAAGCGGCCGGCATGACAGAGCCTCTCGATCGCTTGTGCGCCGGCCCGGCGGCCTGAAAGGGTGAGGGGGTTTCGGGCGCCCCTGGGGCGCGGTGTTGATGCTCAAGGCCCTGGAAGCCCCGCCGACCGACTCGCGCCAGCGGGCCAAGGCCCTGCTGATGGGTCTGCAGGATTCGATCTGCGCTGGCCTGGAGCAGCTCGATGGCGAGGGCCGCTTCGCCGAGGAGAGCTGGGAGCGGCCCGAGGGCGGTGGCGGCCGTTCGCGGGTGATGAAGGCCGGCCGGGTGTTCGAGCAGGGCGGCGTGAACTTCTCCGAGGTGGAGGGCAGTGAGCTGCCGCCCTCCATCCTCAGCCAGCGGCCCGAGGCCCAGGGTCACCGCTGGTTCGCCACAGGCACCTCGATGGTGCTGCATCCCCGCAACCCCTACATCCCCACCGTTCACCTCAACTATCGCTATTTCGAGGCCGGCCCGGTGTGGTGGTTCGGCGGCGGTGCCGACCTCACCCCCTACTACCCCTTCCTGGAGGACGCCCAGCACTTCCACCGCACCCTCAAGGGCGCCTGCGACAGCGTGAATCCGGCCTACTACCAGGTGTTCAAGCCCTGGTGCGACGAATACTTCTTCCTCAAGCACCGCGGCGAGACCCGCGGCGTGGGCGGCATCTTCTACGACTACCAGGATCCCGGCGGCGTGCTCTACAAGGCCCAGGACCCCACGGGTCCGGCAGCTGCCGAGAGCCAGCGCATCGGGCCGATCGAGCAGAACTGGGAGCAGCTGTTCGCCCTGGCCAGTGCCTGCGGCAACGCCTTCCTGCCCAGCTACGTGCCGATCGCCGAGAAGCGCCAGCACACCGCCTACGGGGAACGGGAGCGGGAGTTCCAGCTCTACCGCCGTGGGCGCTATGTGGAGTTCAACCTGGTGTTCGACCGGGGCACGATCTTCGGCCTGCAGACCAACGGCCGCACCGAGTCGATCCTGATGTCGCTGCCGCCGCTGGTGCGCTGGGAGTACGGCTACCAGAGCGAGCCCGGCAGCCGGGAGGCCCTGCTCACCGAGCTATTCACCAGGCCCCAGGCCTGGCTCAGCGACGCCGCGCTGGCGGAGCGCTGCGCCCCCCACGGGGCGGTGGGCTGATCCGCTCAGCGGGCTGCGGGTCTGAACCCACGGCCACCGGAGGCGTGGGGCTCATCACGGGCCCTGGGGCAGCCCCCAGCCCCCGCTCCAGGGCCTCCACCACCCGCAGGGCAATGGCGTTGATCGTGGCTTCGCTCCGGCTCGGATCGCGCAGGGCGGCCTCCAGGTTGCCCTCCAGCTTGCCGATCTCCAGGATGGCGATGCCGCGGCGTGGTGCCCCCAGTCCCTCCCGGTAGAGCAGCGGGTAGGAGCCGAAGGCCTGGGCCAGGCTCTCGTCGAGTCGGGTGGTGTGGCGGTGCAGCGGCGGGATCAGACCCGACCCCACCCCATCGGGGCCGTAGGCGTCGTAGTGGATCTCCAGGGCATAGCCGCCGGCCGCGGCGTGGGCCTTGCCCACACTCCAGTTGGTGCGGGGGTCATTGCCATCGGCGATGCTGCGTTCAGGAGGCGCGTAGAAGCGGATGCGCAGGCCCCGTTGCTGGCCCAGCTCCACCACCGCCTGGGCCGTGAGCAGGTTCCAGTACAGCTCATCGCGGATCCCGGGCTGCATCGGTGCGGCCCCGCGCAGGTCCACGGCCTCACCGGCGGTACCGGCGCCCGGCATCTCCTGGGAATCGGCATGGCCCGCCAGCACCAGGATCTCGGTCTGGGCGGGCAGCGGCATCACCCCCAGCCAGTCCTTCCGGTCGCTGAGGCGACTGCGGGGGCCGGTGAGCGGGTCGGGGTCGAGGGCCGATGGCGCCTGGGCCGCGGCCGCCAAGCCCATCCCCAGGCAGAACAACAGGACCAGGGCCAGCACCCGGCGCCGGCGGGGTGGGGCGGTGGCGAGGCGGAGCAGAGCCATCAGATCGGCGAGCTGAGCAGGTTGCCGTCGCTGAACAGACCCAGCTGCGGGCCCAGCTCCAGCTCCAGGGCAATCAGCTCGTCCCGGTGGGCGCGCAGGCGCAGGGCGCTGCCGGTGGCGAGATCGTGGCTCACCAGCCTCAGCTCCACGGTTTCATCCCGGCTGGCCCGGCGCCTGTAGAGCAGGCCGGCCAGGGGCCCCAGAGCGATCAGGAGCAGGGGCCACCAGCCCAGCTGGGGAAGCAGCTGGCGCAGCACCAAGCCGAGGCAGCCGGCTCCCAGGCCTCCCAGGCAGGAGAGCAGCACCGCCAGGGGCAGGCTGGAGCTCACCTGGCCGCGAAAGCGCAGTGTGCGGCGCTCCGGGTCGCTGAACTCCGCATGCCAGCCCCGCTGCTGCAGCCAGTTGCTGAGCCGGGGGAGCACCTCGAGCGCGGGTTTGGAGGAGCGCACCTCAACGGTGGTGGTGCGGTCCTTGCTGGCAGCTCGCAGAAAGAACACCAGGCCGACAGCCAGGAGCAGGGTGAGCAGCAGGGTGGAGCCGGTGGTGGCCATCGCGCCATTCTGCCTGCAGCTTCGGGGCCGATGGCTTGTCACGATGGGGAGCCAGGCCACCCCCGCACCCCCGCGATGACCGCCGCTCCCTCCAGCAACCTGCCCGCCCCCGCCCGTTTCGCCGTGTTCGACGGCGACCTGGACGCGGAGTGGGCGGCGCTCTACGCCGGGGCCCGCGCCCTGGCGGTGGATACCGAGGCGATGGGCCTGATCCACGGCCGCGATCGCCTCTGCCTGGTGCAGATCTGCGACGACCACGACAACGTGTGCTGCATCCGCCTGGCCCTGGGGCAGCGCCAGGCCCCCAGGCTGCAGGCCCTGATGGAGAACGGGGCGATCGAGAAGGTGTTCCACTTCGCCCGCTTCGATGTGGCGGCCCTTGCGGAGAACCTGGGCATCACCGTGGCGCCGATCTTCTGCACCAAGGTGGCCAGCCGACTGGCACGCACCTACAGCCCCAGGCACGGGCTCAAGGAGGTGGTGCAGGAACTGGTGGGGGTGGAGCTCGACAAGCAGGCCCAGAGCTCCGACTGGGGCCGGGTGGAGGACCTCAGCGAGGCCCAGCTGGCCTACGCGGCCGGCGATGTGCGCTACCTGCTGCCGGCCCGCGATCAGCTGGAGGTGATGCTGAAGCGGGAGGGGCGTTGGGACCTGGCCCAGCGCTGCTTTGGCTGTCTGCCGGTGATGGCCGAGCTGGATCGCCAGCGCTTTCACCTGCTGTTCGAGCACTCCAGCGGTGGCAACCGCTGAGCGCGGCGGGCCGATTGCCCTGGCGGATCAGTCTTCAACCATGAAGTTCTCATCGTTGCCCACCGCCTCCAGCAGGGAGGTGAGCAGGTCGTGGTTGTCGTGACCACTGGCCTCCGCCTCAGCCAGCAATTGCCCGGCCAGGGCCAGCTTGCCGGCGCTGTCGCGAATGCCGTCGCGGGCGGCGCGAATCTCCACCTTGCGGCGCGCTGAGGCCAGGCTCACCCCCAGCAGGCTGGCCAGTCGGCCATAGGCGGTGGTCAAGGCCCGGTCGGAGATGCCAGCCATGGCAGGAATCGCCCAGGGTGATGCGCCATCATCCCAGCAGCTGGTGCAGCAGCAGCTGGGCCAGGCGCTCGCTGCCCCCAGCCGGGCCCATCCGCCGGCGGCCGATGCGCCCCAGCTGGGCTCGCAGCATGGGGTCTTCCAGCAGGCGCTCCAGGCTGGCGGCCAGCTCGCTGGGGGTGCGACAGGGCTGCACGGCCCCCCCCAGCAGGCGGCTCTGGCGCCGGGCGAAGCCAGCCTTGAACTGGGGACCGGAGCCCGGGCTGGAGAGCACCGGAACCCCGAGCCCCACCAGCTGTTCAGTGGCCGTGCCGGCCGTGGCCAGGCCCACCTCGGCCCACGGTGCCCAGCTCCTGAACCTCCCAGCTCCCAACAGCAGGGTGAGGGGCCCACGCCGCCAGCAGTGGCTGGCGCCGGCCGCCGCTGCGTCCGCAGGCACAGCCGCTTCCCGCCAGCCGCCGTCGCTCAGCAGGACCTGCCAGTCGGTCGCGCTGGGCTGGTCGCCGCAGGTGAGCAATACCGTGCTGGGCTGCGGTGATTGCCAGGCTGCCAGGCCCGCCAGCAGCCTTCTGCCGTTCTGGAGTGCTTCGGGCATGCGGCTGCCGGGAAGCAGCAGCAGCCGCCGCTGGCCGGCCAGCCAGGGGGGCGGCAGCGTTGGCCGGAAGCCATCCAGCATCGGGTTCCCCGGAGCGAGGGCAGGGATGCCATGCCGGCGCAGCCCCCGTGCCGTGAGGGCGTCACGCACCGCCACCAAGCGGCAGCGCCCACTGGCCATCAACCGCCACTCCCAGGGGTCCCACTCACTGCCCTTGCAGCGGTGGTAGGCGTCGGCCAGGAGCGTGGTCCCCCAGCCGTGGGGTGGGGGCGAGGCCCAGCTGTAGTCGCTCTTCGGCGTGCCGACAAAGGCGAAGGGACTGCCGCTGCGCCAGGCCAGCAGCAGCGGCCAGACATCTCCCACCGCCAGCACTGGCTGGCCGCTGCGGCCCCAGTGCCGCAGCCAGCGCCACTGGCGCAGGCTCAGGCCGGCCATGCCTGCCCCCAGGTCCCGCAGCAGACCCCCCAGGCTCTGGTTGCTGAAGCCGCCACTGGGAAGGGTCTGGCGCGGCCCCTGCCGCTGCAGCAGGCCGCGCGCCTCGGCGGCGGCAAAGGCCTGGCCCTGGCCCACCAGCGGCAGCACCACCACCGGCTGCGGGGCTAAACCCTGCTCCGCTGAGCGCCGCTGCAGGGCATCAATCAGTTGCCGGGCAATCTGATCCTCCCCGTGGCCATTGGTCAGAACCAACAGCTGGGGTGGCATGCCATGGCTGATACGATCCGCTCCAGGGAGTTTGCTCCCCGGCCGGCGGCATGGCCAAGTGGTAAGGCAGAGGATTGCAAATCCTTTACCCCCAGTTCGAATCTGGGTGCCGCCTCTGATTCCCCATTGGTGACACGCTCAACCGTGCTGCCGGCACTTTTCTGCTGCTCCGGCCCGGCAGTTCTGATCAGGTCTGGGGCCTGAAGACCCTTCCCACTGGAGGAGCGTGCTCGCTCAGAGCCGGGCCTGGGCACTCCAGACTTCGCCCGCGTCATTGCTGGCCTGGCAGCGCACCTCGGTCCGTTTCAGCTCACAGTTCCCTCTGGCCAGCAGGGTGCGGGGCACGGTGGTGGCCAGGCCGCGCCCGTCAAAGCTGGTGGCGGCAACAGTCGCCACCGCCAGCCGGGTGGGCCAGCGGGGCAGGCAGCGTCCGTCCGGGCGGCAGAGCATCGGCCGTTGCCCCCGCTCCAGCACCCCGGCGAACAGCAGGTGCTCGGCCCGCTCCTGGGGGCTTGCGCCATCGGCCAGGAAACGCACGCTCAGCAGGCCCTCCAGGTTCTGTTCCAGGCGCACCAGATGGCAGCGCCTCGCCTGAGGGCCGTGTTCGCCGCCTGCGGCACCGCGTTCAAGACTGCACTGCCGGACCCGGGTCTGCCAGCGGCCGAACCCGCCGGTGTGCCCGGCGCTCTGGCAGCCCATCCAGCTGAGCGCACTGCCCAGAGCAATGGCCAGAAGCAGTCGCTGCCTTTGCTGCCCTCGCCTTGCCTTGGCCCGCTGCGCCATGGCGCTCAGTATCCCGAATCGGCCACACAGCTCCCCTGGCAGCTGATGCCGTTGCTTGCCGTGCGGCCGCAGTGCTGGCAGAGCACGGGGTCCGGCGGCGAGAGGACGCCGGCCGGCTGGAACGGATTGGCTGCGGGGGAGGTCCCGGCTGGCGCGGTCTGCTCCGCAGGTAGGCATGGATTATCCATATTGATCGCGCTGAATCTGGCTTGCCCATCCACGATGACCGATCCCCACCCCGCGGCGCTGAGCGATCCCGGCATCGGGGTGGGCACCTGGGCCTGGGGCAATCGCTTCCTCTGGGGCTATGACCCCGGTCAGGACGCCCTGCTGCGGGCCACCTTCGAGCGCGCCATCGGCTGCGGGCTGCGCTTCTTTGATACCGCCGATTCCTATGGCACCGGGAGGTTCAATGGCCGCAGCGAACAGCTACTGGGCACGTTCTGTGCCGCTCTCCCCGCCGGCTTGCGCCAGGAGCTGTGCGTGGCCACCAAATTGGCCCCCTTCCCCTGGCGGATCGGCCGCCAGGGACTGAAGCGGGCCTTCCTGGCCTCGCGGGAGCACCTGCGGGGCCAGCTGGACCGCGTGCAGCTGCACTGGAGTACGGCCCGCTATGCCCCCTGGCAGGAGGTGGCCCTGCTCGATGGCCTGGCCGACCTGGTGGAGGCCGGCCTGGTGGCTGAGCTGGGGCTGTCCAACATGGGGCCCGGGCGGCTGCGCTGGCTGCAGGCGCGCCTGGCTGAACGGGGCGTGGCCATCGCCAGCCTCCAGGTGCAGTTGTCCCTGCTGGCGCCAGAGCCCCTCGATCCGGGAGGCGTGGCGGAGGTGTGCCGGGAGCTGGGCATCCGTCTGATCGCCTACAGCCCCCTGGCCCTGGGGCTGCTGGCCCGTAGGGGCGAGGCAGCCGCCCCCGAGGCGGGCCTGGGGGCCCCTCGCCAGCTGCTGGCGCGTCGCTTACAACCGGCCCTGGTCCCCCTGCGGCAGGCCATGGCTGCGATCGCGCGGCCCCACGGGGCATCCCTGGCCGCCGTGGCCCTGAACTGGTGCCGGGCCCATGGGGCGATGCCGATTCCCGGGTTGCGCACCCCCCAGCAGGTGGACGGGGTTGGGGAGGCACTGGGCTGGCGGCTCTCGGAGTCTGAACGCCTGGAGCTGGACCGACTGGCCCGGGCCTCGGCCCTGCGCATGCCAGCCAATCCCTTCCAGAGTGCCTGACGGCCTCAGCAGGCCTGGGCCGGTCTGGTCTCCGGCGTCAGCACCACCGGCAGGGGGTGAGGTGGGTTCGGTGGGGTAGGCGCGCTGTGCTCCTCGGTTTCCGGGGCGGCGGCGCTGGGTTCGCAGGCGGCCAGGGCTTCCTGCAGGAGCGAATCGAACGTGGCACCACTGAGCCGGTGGCGGGCCAGTTCCAGAAAGGCCCGGGCCACGGACTCCCCGGCGGCTGCCCGCAGCAGGGGATTGTTGCGGCGGAGCTCCTGCTCCTCCTCGATGGCGCGGATGAAGCGCTCGGTGACATCCCGCTTGGTGGCAGCCCGGATACGGCTGTCCTGCTCCATCTGGTTGAGCTGAAGCTGGTTGGAGAGTTCGGCCAGCCGCCGGCTGAGGCTCTCCAGCACATCCCTGGCCTCCTTGGCCACGTGGGCCAGCTGACCATCGGAGAGGCGGGGCAGATCCGCCACGTACACCTTGCCGTGGTCGCGCAGCGTGAGGAAGGTGGGACGCTGCGGTCGGTTGAGGGGTTCCCGGGGGCGCTGGGGCCGGACGGGTGGAACGGGTCCGGCCGAACTGCGGCGGCGGGTGACGCGCTGCCCCCCGCTGAAGGGATTCTGGAGACGGCTATTGACCATGCGGATGAACCTCAACGATCGCGGATGTGATTGGGCGTCTGCGGGGGCTTGGCAGGGTGGGCGGCCAGGCGCTCCCGGGGAACTCAGTCCCTAGTGCCGAAGCGGCCAGCCTGCTGGACCCGATCCGGTACCTGGGGGCACCCTAGACACGGGCCCTGGGTGCTTCGCAGCTGCGGGACGCGTTGCAATGAAAGGCCGCAGACCGGGCGCAGGGGTGGGGCGACCAGCCTCCTCTCTCAGATCGGCACACCGGCCAGCGGTGTGTGCTCTGCCGGAGCGCCGGAGCGCACCTCCCCAAGGCTCCAGGCGGGATACCCCGCCTGACTGCAGACATGGAGGGCCTGCTGTGCGGCCGCAGCGGGCACCACCAGGCAGAAGCCCACACCCAGGTTGAAGGTATTCCAGATGTCGGCCTCGGGAATCTGGCCCGCGTCCTGCAGCCAGCGAAACAGGGGCGGGCGCTCCCAGCTGTGCGGATCGATGGCGCCATGCAGGTGGCCGGGCAGGCAGCGCGGCAGGTTCTCGGGCAGCCCTCCGCCCGTGATGTGGGCCATCCCGTGCACGGGCAAGCCCTGCTGGAGCAGGGCTTTCACCAGGGCGCCGTAGAGCCGGGTGGGCCTGAGCAGGGCATCGATGATCAGGGTGCCCTCGCCGCCGGGCAGTGCTGCCGTGGGATCGATGCCGTTGTCCGTGAGGATGCGCCGCACGAGGCTGAAGCCATTGCTGTGCACGCCGCTGCTGGCCACCGCCAGGATGCGGTCACCCGCTGCCAAGGCCCGGCCATCGATGATCGCCTCGGCTTCCACCACGGCCACGCAGAAGCCGGCCAGGTCGTAGCGACCAGGGGCGTAGAACCCGGGCATCTCAGCCGTCTCCCCCCCAAGCAGGGCACAGCCGCTCTGGCGGCAGCCGTCGGCGATGCCCTCCACCACCTCCGCCATTGCCTCCGGGCTGAGCTTGCCCGTGGCGATGTAATCCAGGAAGAACAGGGGTTCTGCACCGCTGGTGATCACGTCGTTGACGCACATCGCCACCAGATCGATGCCCACCTCATGGTGACGGCCATGGGCCTGGGCGAGTTCCAGCTTGGTGCCCACCCCGTCGCTGCCGGCCACGAGCAACGGCTGCTTCAGCCCTGCCGGCAGCCGACACAGGCCGCCGAAGCCGCCCAGGCCCCCCACCACCTCAGGCCGCCGCGTGGACTCCACACTGCCGCGGATGCGCTCCACAAAGGCGCGGCCCGCCAGTACATCCACGCCTGCCGTCCGGTAATCCATGCCTGGCCCCTGGGTGATCCGCTCATCTCCCCCTGATCCTGCGACGCCGCCGGCCCGGGGGCCTCGCCGCCTCGCTGGCATGGCGGGGCAATGGTGGACGGGAGCGGGATTGGCACAGCAAGCGATCAGTTCGCCTTATGAGATTGATTGCGCTGTCTGATTGGGCTTGGGGTGCTCGTGGTGCCCCTGCGCAGTGCTGCAAAGGGCTGGGCGGCTTCAATCACAAAAACTGATCGCAAAGATCTGGTGGTGAGCATCTTCCGAGCTGTGCTCCGGGCGCCTACGTTTGCGGCGTTGTTATTTCTGTCAGGAACTCCACCAGCGTTTCAGCCCCGGATTCTTTAGAGGAATTCGCCTTCACGATCGTCCTGGCTTTCTCGCTCAGTCGAAATTGCCTTCAGCGCCGTGAGCACAGGAATCGAGCATCATGTCTCCTTTCCTCCAGGTTTCTCCAAGGTCCATCGCCGTGGTTCGGTCCCTACGGGTCATGACCACCAGCGATCAGGTTCGAAGCAGCTGGAAGCGTCTAAGCGCAGCGCTTCGCCTCCATTCCCGGTGGTGAGTGCCCTGCTTCCCGGATGCTGCTCGAGTTTCGCCTGTTATGCGTTTCTCCATTCCCCTGGGTGCCTTCGCCCTCCTGATCGCCGGTTCTGCCTTCTCCACAGCACCGGTTCAGGCCCGCAGCGCGGATCCTTCCTTCAGCCAGGTGCCCGTCAGCGGTCCCCTGGCCATCAGGGAAGTTGAGCCCCTTCCCTTCAACGACGACCTGCTCCGACCCACCGTTTCACCGGTCCGCCTGGCCTCAACCGTGGCGATGGCTCCCTCCCAGCAGGTCTCCCGGGTGATTGAAGGCACCGCCAGCTGGTATGGCCCCGGCTTCTTCGGCAACCGCACGGCCAGCGGTGAGGTCTTCCGACCCGGCACTCTCACTGCAGCCCACCGCAGCCTGCCCTTCGGCACCATGGTTCGGGTCACCAACCTCAACAACGGTCGCAGCACGGTGGTGCGTATCAACGACCGTGGCCCCTACAGCGGTGGCAGGGTGATTGATCTGGGTCACGGCGCCGCCCAGCAGGTTGGCCTCGTCTCCAGCGGTGTTGCTCCGGTGCGTCTGGAAGTGCTGCGCTGATTGCGGCGCCGACCATCCCCGGGTCATTGACGGTCCATCACCCGTTCTGATGCAGGCCCATCCGCCAATCTGGCGGGTGGGCTTTTTGCTGTTCCCACGTGCTTCCTGCCATCCAGTTGCTCCGCACCCGCTCCCAGCTGCTGGCCTGGCGACGTGGTCTGAATCAGCCCTTGCACTTTGTGCCCACGATGGGTGCCCTGCACAGCGGCCATGGCCAGCTGATCGCCAGGGCCAGCCAGCCCCGCGCTGGCCAGCGGCCTGCCGTGCTGGTGAGCGTGTACGTGAATCCGCTGCAGTTCGGTCCGGGGGAGGACTTTGCGCGCTATCCGCGCGATCTCGATGGCGACGCGGCCCTGGCGGCTGCGGCCGGTGCCCATGCCCTCTTCGCCCCGGCCCAGGCCGACATGCTGCCCGGTGGTCCCGATCAGATCACCCGGGTGCTGCCACCCGCCTGCCTGCAGCACAGCCTGTGCGCACCGGGCAGGCCCGGCCATTTCGACGGCGTGGCCACGGTGGTGGCCCACCTGCTGGCCCTGGTGCGCCCCCAGCGGGTGCTGCTGGGTGAGAAGGACTGGCAGCAGCTGGTGATCCTGCGGCGGGTGGTGGCCGATCTGGGGTTGCCGGTGCTGGTGGAGGGCTGTGGCACGGTGCGGGAGCGCGATGGTCTGGCCTGCAGCTCGCGCAATCGCTATCTGTCGGAGGCGCAGCGCAGCCAGGCGGCCTTACTCCCCGCTGTCCTGGGGGCCATCAAGGCCGAGGCCAACCAAGCCGCCGGCAGGGCCGAGCTGGCCCAGCGCCTGCTGCAGCACCTGCAGGCGGCCGGCTGTGTGGTGGAGTATGCCCAGCTGGTGGCCGCCCATACCCTGGAGCCGCTTCCGGAACCGCAGGGCCTGTGCCTGCTGGCGGCGGCCATCCGCTGCGGCCCCGCCCGCCTGATCGACCACGCTTTCCTGATGAGCCGTTCTCCACTCGTCGCCATCGATGGACCTGCCGGTGCCGGCAAGAGCACCGTGACCCGGGCCTTTGCCCGGCGCCTCGGCCTGGTGTACCTCGACACCGGTGCCATGTACCGGGCCGTCACCTGGTGGGTGCAGCGCCAGGGAGCTGAACCAGGGAACGGCGCCGCTGTGGCCGCCTGCCTGCAGGAGCTGAATCTGGATCTCTCCACGGCCGCCGATGGCCAGCAGTGCGTGCGGATCAATGGTCATGAAGTGACCGAGGCGATCCGCAGCCCTGAGGTCACCGAGCAGGTGTCCCAGGTGGCCGCCCACAGCTGTGTGCGCGAGGCGCTCACGGCCCAGCAGCAGGCGATGGGCCAGCGGGGGGGGCTGGTGGCCGAGGGCCGGGACATCGGCACGGCCGTGTTCCCCGATGCCGATCTCAAGGTGTTTCTCACCGCCAGCGTGGCCGAACGGGCCCGCCGCCGGGCCCTGGATCTGGAGCAGCGTGGCTTCCCCGTGCCGCCGCTGCAGGAGCTGGAAGCCCAGATTGCCGAGCGCGATCGCCGTGATTCCAGCCGGGAGGTGGCACCCCTGTGCATGGCGGCCGATGCATTGGAACTGATCACCGATGGCCTGGCCATCGAGGCGGTGATCCAGGCCCTGGTGGATCTGTTCCGCCAGCGCATTCCCGAAGATGCCTGGCCCGAGCCCAACGCCGCCAGTTCGCCCGCTAGCGCCGGCTGAGCGCTTCGAGCAGGCCAGCGCAGGCATCGTCGAGCAGGTCGAGCACGTGCTCGAAGCCCTGCTCGCCTCCGTAGTACGGATCGGGCACCTCCCGCACCCTGTGGAGGCGGCAGTAGCGCACCAGCGGTTCCACCGTTGCCCGCTGGCTGAGGCCGGCTGCGGCGGCGCGCCGGGCCAGCTCCTGCACCGTCGCCAGGTTGTCATCGTCCATGGTGAGGATGTGGTCGAAACGGCCGAGGTCGCTCGCCTCCAGCTGGCGGGCCCTGCTGGTGAGCTCCAGACCCCGGCGGGCCGCTGCGGCCCGCATGCGGGAATCGGCCGGTTTGCCCACGTGCCAGCCGCCGGTGCCGGCGGAATCCACCAGCACGCTGTCGCTGAGGCCCGCCTGGCTGAGGTGATGGCGAAACACCCCTTCCGCGGCTGGGGAGCGGCAGATGTTGCCCAGGCACACAAACAGCACCCGTCGGTCAGGCGTCATGGCAGGGGGAGGCGCGACAGTGCCAGCCTGGCGCGCAGCATCACCACGGGTGGGTTGGCTTCGGCCGCTTCGCTGAGCGCAACCAGTCCCTGTCGCACCTGGGCCAGGGCGTCGCTGGTGGGTGCCAGGCCCTCGGCCAGACCTTCCAGGCCAACGGCCACGGCATAACGCACCACCCATTCGCCATCGACAGTGGCGGCCAGCAGGGCCTGCAGGCTGCGCGACTGCACGATCAGGCGCTGTTCAGCCTCAAGGGCACCCAGACGCAGGTTCCCAAGTCCGCGGGCGGCGGCTCGGCGCACGCTGGCTGCTACGTCGCTGCCGAGGGCATCGATCAGCAGCTCCAGCCCGCGCACGTCGCCGATGCCGGCCAGGGCCCTGACCGCCCAGGCCCGGGCGCCGTAGTTTTCGGGGTCGAGTTGCAGCAGGGGAGGGACGGCCACCGGCCCCAGGGCAATCAGTCCATCTACGGCAGCTACGGCGGCCCCAGGGTTGTTGTAGCCGAGCACCTCCACCAGCACAGGGGCGGCGCTGGCCGCAGCGCAACCGGCCAGCTCGCGGGTGGCCAGCAGCAAGTCCTGGCTGCTGCTGGCCTGGCGCAGCCGGTCGATCAGCTGCTGGAGTGTTTGCGGATCGGTCATGGCGTCCCTCACAGCAAGGCGTCCATGCAGGCCAGCAGGGCCTTCTCTCCCGGTTCGCCGCTGCCGCGTTCCACCAGTCCCTTGAGGGCGATCAGTTTCAGGCTGTTCTCGGCGAGAGTGCGGCGAATCGGCTCCAGGGCTGGCCGCCAGCCGGCGGCACCCAGGTCCATCAGGGCCGCCCGGCGCACCTGCAGCTGGGGATGGTCGAGCAAGCCCACCAGCAGATCGGCCCAGCGGGGCTCCCCGCTCAGCCGCAGCAGGCTGCGGGCCGCGGCGCTGCGAATCAGGGGACGGTCGTGGTGGACGAACGGTTCCACCACTGCCAGCACGCCCGCGGCCCTGGAGGAGCCACAGCCGATCTCTCCGAGGGCTTCCAACAGAGCCTCGCAGGGCTCCATCAGCCGCGGTGTGCCGGCCCTCGGCGCTCCTGCCCCAGCCAGCCCACTGGCCAGGCGCCTGCAGATCGGCTGAACGGCCTGCTCGGCCCCCAGCTCGCCCAAGGCCCGGGCTGCAGCTTCGCGCAGGCCGTCGTCGGGGTCGTCGAGCACGGTGAGCAGCTCTTTGATTGCTGGCTGGGCAGCCAGCCCCAGCTTGCCCAGTGCCCGGGCCGCATTGCGGGCCACGGCATTTTCCTCCACGCCTGCCCCGGGATCGCGGGGCCGCCGTTGCTGCAGGGCCGCGATCAGCAGGGGAACGGCATCGGGATGCTGGCTGCGCATGCGCCCCAACCACCAGGCGGCGTAGTACTGCTGCGAGGGGTCGTGGCTCTGGCGCAGACGGGCCAGAGCTTCCGCCTCGGAGATCGGAGCACCAGCCTGCTGCTGCGGGACCGCCATGCTGCCTCGGCCAATCATCAGGGCTTGATGATCGCAGGTCGCTGGCTGCATGTTTCTCCCAGGCCCTTGTCTACTCACCACATCCCATCACAGCCGCGCTTCGGCAATCCACAGCCAACACAACTCGGGCCAACAAAAAAGCGAACGAAAAGCCAATAAAAAACCTCCCCGATGGGGGAGGTATGAAGGAAGCCGAAG
>JBBASM010000011.1:0-108047 GCA_040399285.1 Prochlorococcaceae cyanobacterium | reverse complement strand
TGGGTCGGAATCAGAGCCGCAGAGACGGGATAATGAGACTTTCAGTCAGCCCTGCGGCCGGCCTCCCTACCCGCTGGCCACGTAGCCCTTGGCTTCCGCGAAGCGGTTGCTGCGGATTCACCTTTAACAGCAGTGGTATTCGCTCAGCGACCCAGCCATGGAGGAGGTCCTGATTGAGGTTCCGACCATGCGCCGCTTTGCCGGCATCGAGCTGATCAGTGATCGGATCCCGGATGAGACCACGATCCTGACCTTCCGCCATCTACTGGAGAAGCACGAGCTGGGCGCAAGGATCTTTGAGACGGTCAAAGCCCACCTCAACGCACGGGGGATGACGATGCGGCAGGGCACGATCGTGGATGCCACTTTTGATCGCGGCGCCCAGCTCCACCAAAAACAAGGCCGGCAAGCGGGATCCGGAGATGCACCAGACCAAGAAAGGCAACCAGTGGTATCACCGCTTCGCGGAAGGCTTCGCCTACGGCATGAAGGTCCACGCAGGCGTGGACAAGGATTCAGGCTTGATCCATTCGGTGGTGGTCACGGCTGCCAACGTGCACGACCTGACACCGGCTGCCGAGTTGCTGCATGGCGATGAGGAGGTTGTTTACGGCGATGCCGGCTATCAAGGCATTGCCAAAAGGCCTGCGATGGCAGGGAAGGCAGCGGAGTTTCGGGTAGCAATGCGACCGGGCAAACGCCGAGCTCTCCATGATACCCCCGATGGCAGGCTGCAAGATCTGATCGAGACGGCCAAGGCCCATATACGTGCCAAGGTCGAACACCCATTCCGGGTGATCAAGCAGCAGTTTGGCTTTAAGAAAACCCGGCTGCGCGGCCTGGCCAAGAACCGCTGCAAGATCAATGTGCTGGCAGCGTTGACGAATCTGTTCCTGGCCCGGCGGCAGCTAATCGCGAAAGCTTGAGCATGGGGATGGTGTGCCTAAACGCCCTGATTCAGGCTCAAATAGCGGCGAAATAAGGCTGAAATGAGCTCATACTGCTACAAGGAAGCGAGCTCAGCGTTCAAATCCGGCCAACGGTCGCTTTGTTGCTCTCAAAGGGCGCTCATACCACTGTTAACCAGAGCTTCCCTAGTCCTTACTTTTGATTTCATGCAAGATAAAACGGCTAAAATAGTTTCAAGAGCATTTGCTTGATTTTGGCCTTTGCCAGATGAAGAAGTTGTGAAATCGCGAGTATAAGTGCTACTTGGATAACTGGTCTGCGAGGCGCATTGCAGATTCAATTGCTGCGTCCATATTAAAGTATTCCCACTCGGAAAAGCGACCCAAACAGTAGAAATTCTTGCTTGAAAGCTTATTGGCAATAGTATTTAATAGCTGTTTGCTGGACATTGCATGCACAATGTACGAATTAGGGCAATAATTATATGCTATTGGTCGCATATTAAAAGGAAGCTTTGCAGACTCTGATGCCATTTGATCACGTGAAAGATAACCTGAGTGTTCAATAGTGCAAGTAGTTCGGCCAGATTGGATGGTGGGAGAGGTATTATTCTCGGAAAAATTACCTGTCATGATTATTCGATGAATCGAGGTCGAGTTGCTTGGAATGTAAACCCAAGAGTAAGGATTCGAATCACATTCGCATAGCATTGTTGATGTCGAGTTAGACTGCAAGGAGGCGAGTTGTTGAATCTCGTCATCACAAATGTCAAAGTAATCAAGAACTTCACTCGGCAAGATTGTTACCAGTTCACGGATGTCTCCAGTATAAACAAGTTTATTATGTCTAGTATTCGGTGAATTATTCAGCACGAAAGCGCCATCAACAACTGAGATGGAACTAATCTCACTTTGGACTATATGTATATCATCACTAAGTCTGTCTATGATGAACTGAGACCCGCCTCTCAGTGGATAGAAAAAGGATGAATGAACCATTGAGTCACCCTTCGTTTCCTTGTCCATGCTATTCAGGATTTGCTTGGGTGATGTCATTGGAAGTTTCCCATCAAGCCACCCGAGAGGAATTGTTGAAAGATCTGTCTTCCAAATCTTAGTGTTGTAAGGAAAGAAATATAAGCTACATAGCGTCTTGCCAAAACTTTGGAGAAGAAAGTCGTGGAAATTCGCAGACCGTTCTAGTGGAAGTTGATCATCCAGTGATAGAATATATAGTTCTTCCCTTATCTCGGATACTGTAAGTAGATCTAGAGTGTTGAGGTTGAATTCAATAGGGTAGCCAATGAATTCACCATTAAGGAAGATGACTGCATTGCGCTTTGCAGGAATGAACTCTTTCTCTTTATCAAAATATCCCCAGAACCAATCTAAAACCTGACTATTCTTGGAGTTAAACACATGGCCTCCTACTCTGTGAAATAGATTCCCATCTTCTAGGCTACAGTGAATTAATCCACCAGGCTGAGAGTTTCTTTCATAAACAATTGAATGCAGTCCCTGATCTTTTAGAAGTCTTGCTAGTGAGACTCCGGATATTCCAGCTCCGATAATACCGATTGAATTCCAAGAAGATGAAATGACTGACATGAGAAATTGATGAAGGTAGTGAGATTTAGTTTAAGAGCATACCAGCGCAAGTGCTAGATAGCAATACAGGCATGTCAACACACATAGAAGATAGATAAAGAATTAGAATAGACACAATGTCTATAAATTGGGATTAGTCATGTTTGCTATTATGGCTACGGCTACCGCTCATCTGGATTACGAGATATGACAACTGATTTCATGACAGCTTCCGCATAAGCAATTGGGTTAATTCGGTAATCAGAATAAAAGCTGTCACTTTCGTCGGTAATCTCATATGCAGGTATAGAGATGAGATTTGATTTGCTGCCGCCCACGCTGGTCCACCACCTAAGTTGGTTAATATGCCGCTTGTCGGCATGAAGAACAGTAGGCTTATCAAAGATCCAAGTTGGTGCAATCGCTCCGCTTCCAATAGGAGCTATGCATATATTCGACTGAGCCACGAGTTGAAAAAGTTGAAGTATTCCATATTTAACATGGTGATTACATAATATATTATATGATTTGCATAAGTGAGCTATGGACTCAATCGTGCTGTCATCTTTGGAAAAATACTCTAGTTCTAAGGATAGGGTCTTTAAGTCAATCATTTGGGAGCTACGAAGAGACTTAAGCGTAGCATCAATGCATTCAACTATGTTTAAATGGCGCTTGTTGTGCGTGCGAATATTTATGAATACTCGGAGAAGGTCGGTGTCGTGAATTGTAAAATCTTCGAGGATTGCTTCTACAAGACTCTTGGAAAGACAAGGATATCTAAGTGATACAAGTGTAAATCTATCTAGCAAGTCTTGGGCTGGGGTGTATCCCGATATCTGAATCGCTGTTGATATCGGAGTATCCAAGAAAGATTCACAATCATGCTTAAGACGTATTGCTTTATCAAGGAAAGGATATAAGTACGCTCGAGGCCCTGTATCAGCAAACTTGTGGGAAATAGCAGGTGGAAAACTTACCGAAAAAGGTGAAGGCAAAAAGCCAACCTCATTAGATATGCGATTGAACTCTATGTAACCCGATAGCTCATTCCATAGTAGATGACCTAGATTTCTTCCACCCAAATCTATGTACAGATGAATTGGCTTTACTTTGTCATTACAATCATGATTATGGCAAAGAAAGTTCATGATGAATCTTAATTCATCTTCCTTGACGCCTCCCCATTGCTGCCGACTGTGGACAGTGATGTACAAGCCATTTGAGAAGAATGATTGCGTTGTTACATCCAGCCATGCAGGGCCTCTGCGCTCAACGAAAAATTGACCTGTAGGTGATTTGTATCTAATAATCCTTGAGATTGTTCCCTTATCTGTCTTCCAAGCAGCGCTTGAGCAGGACGTAACGTACTGATTTGATAATGGATCGACTGTTACATACATTCCTGTTATAAGTGTGTAAAACTCGCGAAGTGCGCAGAATCGTGCAACTTGATAAAAGTGAGGACGGAATGACTCTGCAAATGATTTGCTGTAGCTATCAAAGTATGCAATGATGAGAGCTTTGTGTGTGGCGCTGCATGTCTTATCGATGAATTCCAGTAATGTGTCTGTACTGCAGTTGACCATGGCAGCGTAGCCTGCGAATGCAGCACTTGTTAAGCCTTTAGAAATTCCGGTATGGCATAAGATTGGATCAACTTTTTTGCGTTCGCGAAGTAACTTGATTAAGTCTAAAGCTCTCTCGGATGCCCATGGAGGAGCATGTTTAGAGCTATTCTCTATACCTAATAGGCTTAATGTATTGCTTTCAGGGGTCAACGATAGCATCAGTGCGATTTCGTGATCACGAGTACGATGCCTTTTTAAGTACTTTAGCTTGCCTTCCTCAACGACTTCCCACACGATGATAAAATTATTTCTCCGGCTGAAGAAAAATAAAAGACTCTGATCTGATCTGGATGAACTTCTTGCGAGTAAAAATGGATAGAACTGATTCTCTCTGAATAGTCTGCTGCCAAGATTAGTAGAGTCTTTGCTAAAGGGATCTTCTATTCGAAGAGCATGCTCTCCGACTAGAAACTCTTGTTTCTTTTCATCAAACTGTACTGATTCAAAATCATTTAACATAGTGATTGCAGAGCGTGAACATTCTGAATTTGATCAAACGACTCTAGGTCATTTCCTCCATTTTCAACATGAGGCGGTTGCCTCATGTTCGCAAGGGTTGAGGGGTTGTTGAGCGAACTCGTAGAAACCCAGCAGCTCCAGGGCAGCTCCAGGAGCACTGTGGTCCGGCTTTCTTCGGCTTGTAGCGCGCAGAGGGTGGTATCGAGTCGATTCAGAGCTTGACTTTCCAGTTTACGGATCTGCCGAAGCGGATGCCAGGTTGGGATCCGCTCCTCGATCGAGACGTAGGAGAAGATTGACCAAGGGCGCACCTCGTGTTCTTGAATTACGGAACACCATTTGTCACAGTTTCGCGGAGCTAGCCTGGTTTTCTAGCAAACTTATTGCTGCTGTTTCCACTCAGCATCCTCGGTGATGCAAACATGAACTCTTACTTATTGCAGCATTAATTCTGTGTTTACGCGTGGATTCAATGAATAATCTGTTACTTCGGAGATCCCGCAGTCTTCCTGCTTATATGTTTGCCTTTCTTTCGCAATGTATGAGTACTAAGTGCCTGTCTATCGCCCCTGTTGGACAGCTTTTGGTTTGGCGTTCACCGCTGTAAATCCATGACCACTATGTCGTATTGGGGGCCTTACACAAGAAGAGCGATCAAGCTTATCTTGCACTTGTTTTTGATGATGGCCTTCGATCAATGTCAAGTCTGAGAGTGCTCAGAGTAATCTGCTAGACTATTTGCCTTGCATCCATCAGCACAGTAAGCATACAAATCTCATGAATGTAATTCTGCATATTGGTGAAGGGAAAACTGGAACAACATCCATTCAGAGCTATCTATCGTCAGCACGTAGCCTTCTTCGTGAGGAGGGCATCCTTTATCTCACGCCTTCTTCTGCGCTCAATCATGTTTGTCTCGCTGCTCGACTTGGCGCCGGCGTGAGAGTATCTCCTGATAATCTAAGTGAAATGCGGGCCACGTGTGATCAGCTCTTTGACAAGCTCAAAATTTATGCATCAGATTCATCCGTTCGGTCAATTGTTATCTCTGTGGAGAATATCTTTGGCGCAACGCCGAACTTGGTCCTTTCTTACCTGCAGAATTACTTCGATGTCGATTGTGTGCACGTAGTTGCATATATCCGTGATCCGATAAGTCAGTATATCTCAAGGATGCAGCAGATGGTCAAAGCATCTTTCTTGATTGTCCCCCCTCATCGATACATGCGGGATGTTGCTTCGCCTGTAATTCGTTGGATAGACAAGATTGGCCTCGATCGAGTGCATATAAAGCCGTTTTTTCGCAAAGGCTTAATTGGCGAGGATGTTGTATGCGACTTTCTCTCGCAAATCTGTTCTATTTCGGATATCGACGCATTCACTCAGCGTAAGTTTGCCGCCGCAGTTAACTCTACCGCATCTAATGCTGGTATTAATGTTGAGCAAATGTCTATTGCGCAGAGTTTTAGAAGAATCGTCTATCCAAGCCTCAACAATGTTTTGCAACGCCGCTCAACTCGGCTTATCCGTTTCTTTGAAGCGATGAACAGCCATGGAGCACTTGGGAGCAAGCCTCGATTGGATCCTGCGATCTCATCTGTTATCGCAACTAACAATCTTCCTTTCGTCACATCCCTTGTGAAACTATTTCCTTGCTTCTCTGTCATGCACGATATCATGTTGCAAGTAGGCGATGGGAACGAAGGTGATGTTCTTGATAGCGACAAGAGACTCATTTCTGTCGCTGATCTATTTTCTGATTGTTCGCCATCGGCGCTTAATCTATATCGCTTTCTCTGTCTTCCGATCGCCGCCAAAAACAAGGCTCCCTCGGATTATCTTGAGACCCTTGGATCCCATCTTAAGCGCTGTAACTCCCCTGAAGGCGTGTCGGCTCATATCTATGCACATGCGAGGAAGGCTGTAGCGCTAGCTGTTGATAAAGGCTTGCCGCAAGTTCAATCTTTTTAGTGGCCTGCCTCGTTGATCTTCCTGGACTGCCTAGGAAAGCTGCTGGCCTGCGCAGAGATATTGATCCAGGTATTGTTTCGCAACTTCTGCAATGAAGCTGGCGCGATGGGCAAAAGTGTGGTTGCCCATGGCGATGCGATGGGCCTTCGCCGCCTTGGCCTGGCGTTGCTCCTCATTCTCGAGGTAGGTGCGCACCTGTTGGGCCAGCTCTTTCTGGTTGCGGGCCACCACCACCGTATCACCGAACACGTCCTCCAGGCCAGAAACCGGATCGGTGATCACCAGCGTTCCAGCGGCACAGGCATCAAAGATCCGGTTGGAGATGAAGCCGTTGGAGCGCATTTCTGGCCAGTGGTCGTTCAGCACAATCCGGGATGAGCGATAGAACTCAGCCAGCCCTTCGTTGCTCACATAGTCACCCTTCAGCAGGGCCTGGGCCTTGGGGTCATGATCCCAGCCGGTGCCGTAGAGATGCAGAGGCAGGTTCTGCTCATAGCACCACTCCACCATGTCCCGTTTCTGGTTGCGTGAGCTGCCCACAAACACCAGATCCCGTGCCCAGGTTCGATCTGAGCTATCGCTCGCATCGATCGCATTGCCAGCCTGAAACAGGGTGGTTACGGGCGTGCCCGTGACCTTCTGCACTTTCCTGGCGAAAACCGACGACGCCACCAGGATGTGGTCGTAGTCGTCGAACTCGTTGCCCTTCACCCGATCCGGGTGGCTGATGATCCATTGCAGATTCACCGTGTTGGGCATCTTCTCCGGCTGAAACCGGTGCCGACCCCGCAACACCAGGGCCACATCGCAGGCGTCGGCATACCAGCGATCCTGGCAGTCCACCTGGTAGCTCCAGCCCAGGGCCTCCAGGCATTTCCCCAGGGAATGGGCGTAGTGATAGTCGCCCCACTGCACACCTTCCTCGAGATTTGGTGCTGAGATCTTGATGCTCAGGCGGCGTTTGGCGCCGGCGGCCCAGGTGGGCCACTTCTGCTGATTTGCCGGCTTGAAGCGCTCCACGATCTTCTTGTTCTTGTTCATCACTTTGGAGCGGGTATCCACCTTCTGCATCGTGTGCGTCACTTGCCCCCACTCTTCATTGCGGAAGTAGCACACCAAGGGCTGATTCAAGCCTTTCACTTTTGTGCGGCAGCCATAGCGCACCACCAGGTCCCAGTCCTGCTGTCTGGGCAGGCTTGGGTCGAAATAGCCCAGGAGCTTCGGCACCTTTGCCCGGATGCTGAGCGTGTTCAGATCGATGTAGTTCCGGTAAGCCAGGCTGGCGAAATCAAACTCGCGGTAATGGATGCGGGTGTCGGTCACGGCCTCACCGTTCAGGGTGATGTCCAACAGCGCCGTGTAGAGCATGTCCACCTCTGGATCTTCGACCATGGCCGCCACCACGGTGCTGAGATAATCCGGCGACCAGATGTTGTCGGAATCCAGGAACGCAATCAATTCTCCTGTGGCATTGCGCAGGCCGTGGTTGCGGGCCACCGCCCCATTCGCCTTGGGCAGCTTTGTGTAGCGGATCCGTGCATCGCCGAAGGCCGCCACCACGGCTTCGGTGTTGTCGGTGCTGCCGTCGTCACCGATCAGCAGTTCCCAGTTCTGATGGGTCTGGGACAGCACACTGCGGATGGCGTGGCCAATTGTGTGTTCCCGGTTCCAGGTGGGCATCACCACACTCACCAGGGTGGTGACCCCGGTTTTGGTCTGCTTCCTGCCATCCTCCGGCAGGGCGTGGCTAAGGCGCGGATCGCGGCTGGCCTGCATGGCCCGCAGCACCCAGCTGCGGTATTCCCCGCCCGCGGCCGCCGCCGGATCCTTCCCGATCTGCTCCAGCAGTTTCTGGCAGCAGAGGTCGATGTTCCAGCCGATGGCGGGCAGCAGCTTCGGCGAGCGCTGGGCCAGTTCCTCGTACACCCCCAAGGCACCCCGGTAGTCACCTTGTTGCAGGTGCTCGGTGGCGGCGGGCAGAAGTGGGGTGCGTTGCTGTTGCGTCACGAGGAATGGTGGTTGGGCGGTGCTGGGGAGCGGTTGCCCTCTCAGGGGCTGCTGAGGCCTGCCGGAACCAACAGGCCCAGGCGGCTGCCGGTGTAGCCACCCTGTTCACGCACGCTGCGACACCAGTCAAGGTGATCGAGATACCAGCGCACCGTGGCCGCCAGCCCCTGCTCGAAGCTGTGGCGCGGCTGCCAGCCCAGCTCGCTGCTGATGCGGGCGGGGTCGATGGCGTAGCGGCGGTCGTGGCCGGGCCTGTCGCTCACCGGGGTGATCAGGCCGCTGTGGGGAGCTCCGGCGGGCAACAACTGGTCGAGCTGGTGGCAGATCGCCTCCACCACCTGCTTGTTGGTGCGCTCCCCGTGGCCCCCCACGCAGTAGCTGCGGCCCAGCTGGCCCTGGGTGGCCGCCAGCAGCAGGGCGTCCACGTGGTCTTCCACATACAGCCAGTCGCGCACGTTCTGTCCGTCGCCATAGAGGGGGATGGGCTCTCCAGCAGCGGCCTTGAGGATCACCACCGGGATCAGTTTTTCGGGAAACTGCCAGGGGCCGTAGTTGTTGGAGCAGTTGGTGAGCACCACTGGCAGGCCGTAGGTGTGGTGCCAGGCGTTCACCAGGTGGTCGCTGGCGGCCTTGCTGGCCGAGTAAGGGCTGCGTGGGTCGTAGGGGGTGGTTTCCGAGAAACGCCCTTCGGCGCCCAGGGAGCCGAACACCTCATCGGTGCTGATGTGGTGAAAGCGGAAGTGGACCTGGCGGTCGCTCGGTAGCTGGCTCCAGTGGGCTCGCACGGCCTGCAACAGGTGGAAGGTGCCGGTCACGTTGCTTGCGATGAAGGCGCCGGGGCCCTCGATCGAGCGGTCCACATGGCTCTCGGCTGCCAGGTGCATCACCAGGTCGGGGTCGGCCTGGCGCACTGCGGCGGCCGTGGCCTCGGCATCGGTGAGGTCCACCCGCAGCTGTTGGTGGCGGCTTTCGCCGCCGGGGGTGTGGGCCTTGGCCCCCAGCCCCTCGAGCACCTGCTCAATGCTGGTGAGGTCGCTGGCGTAGCCGCACTTGTCGAGGTTGAACACCAGCGCGTTGCTCTCGCGCAGCAGGCGGCGTACCACCGCCCCGCCGATGAAGCCGGCGCCACCGGTCACCAGGATGCGGCGGCGGCCGGCGAGCAGGGCGGATACGTCGGGCGGGGTGGCTTCAGACATGGACAGAGCTGTCACGGGGCATAGCAGTACGGGCGTACTGGAATGATGGGTGCCGAAATCGGGTTGGGCTGCTTAGGGTGGATCGAGCTTCTTGGGATGTGGATGCCTCGCCCCCCTGGTGGCGCCTGGGGTTTGACGGCAAAGCCCTGCATGAAGCCGTTTTTGGCACTGTTGTCGGCCTGATTGCTCTGTTTTCCTCCTACGACCAGGTCGCCTTCCACCACCGCCAGCTTCCTCTCGAGCAGCAATGGGGCGTCTGGCTCATCGCTGTCTCCCTTCCGCTCGTTTTTGCGGATGCTCAACTGGCGGCGCGATCCCGCCAGAGAGATACGTCTGAAACAGCTCGAGAAAGCAATCGCGTTGCTCGATTGGATGCACTGCGAAATCGACTTGATCGAGGCCGACTTGCCTTCCAGTTCGACCCCTCCGCCAGCAACCGCCGCAAACTCCAGCGACTGTTGAACCTGCTCACCAGCCCTGAACTGGCTGAGCTCTACCGCGGTTGAGGTCATGCCACGGCCTCCAGCAGTTGGCGCAGGGCCTGGCGCCAGGGCGTGGGCGCCAGCTGCAGAGCCTTGCGGCTGCTGGAGCAATCGAGCAGGGAATAGCTGGGCCGCTGTGCGGGCAGCGGGTACTCGGCTGTGGTGAGCGGGTTCACGGGCGCCGGCTGCTGCAGGAGCCCCAGCTCCTGGGCCAGTTCGCCCACGGCCACGGCCACGTCGTACCAACTCGCTGCTCCAGCATCACTCCAGTGCAGCACTGCCGGCAGCCCGGCCGTGGTGTCCGTCGTTGCAATCACGCGCCAACAGGCAGCCGCCAGCGTGTGGGTGCTGGTGGGGCAGCCCACCTGGTCTTCCACCACACCCAGCGTCTGGCCGCTGGCGCCCCGTTCCCGATGCAGCCGCAGCATGGTGAGGGCGAAGTTCTTGCCCACCGGCCCCATCACCCAGCTGGTGCGCAGGATCACCCCCCGGCCGCTGCCTCCCAGCACCGCCTCCACCGCTTCCTCGCCGGCGGCCTTGGTGCGGCCGTAAGCCCCCAGCGGATCGCGAGCCTGTTCGGGGCGGTAAGGGCTGCCCTGCTGGCCGTTGAACACGAAATCCGTGCTCACCTGCAGCAGCCGGCCGCCCGTTTGCAGCAGTGCTTCCGCAAAGGCCCGCGGCGCGCCACCGTTCACCGCCAGGGCCAGCTCCGGTTCGCTCTCGGCCTTGTCCACCGCGGTGTAGGCGCCACCGTTGAGCACCCAGTCGGGCTTCAGCTCCAGCACTGCGGCCCGGCAGGCCTCCGCATCGGCCAGATCCAGGGCCACCAGGCCCTCACCACCGCCGCGGCTGGTGGCGATCAGGTCGATCCCTGCGGGTGCTTGTTGGCGTAATGCCTGACCCAGTTGGCCGGCGGCACCGGTGAGCAGCACCTTCACGCGAACACCTCCCCGGCAGCCGACGCTTCGGCAAAGCCCGGCGCCGCGGCATCCTTCTCCGCCAGCAGGGGCGCACTGCCGTTCAGGCGATCCAGCGGCCAGGCGATCGCCAGGTCAGGGTCGTTCCAGAGAAGGGAACGCTCGCAGCTCTTGCTCCAGAAGCCGCTGGCCTTGTAGAGCACCTCGGCGGTGTCGCTCAGGGTGAGGAAGCCGTGGCCGAAGCCCACCGGCACCCACAGCTGCTGCTGGTTCTCAGCGCTCAATTCGGCACCCACCCACTGGCCGAAGGTGGGCGAGCTGCGGCGCAGGTCCACCGCCACATCGAAGATCGCCCCCACCGTGCAGCGCACCAGCTTGCCCTGGGGTTCCGGCTCCAGCTGGTAGTGCAGGCCGCGCAGCACGCCTTTGCTGGAGCGGGAATGGTTGTCCTGGCAGAAGATGGTGGGGGTGCCCACGGCTTCGTCAAAGCGGCGCTGGTTCCAGCTCTCGAAGAAGAAGCCGCGCCCGTCGGCAAACACCCTGGGGGAGATCAGCAGGGGGCCCTCAATCACCTGGCCACCGGTACTGCGCAGTTGCTCAACCTGCATGGGGCACCTCCAGGCTCTGTTGCAAGGCGATGTGGTCACCGTCGCCTTCCCCGAGAAGCTGCAGGAGATAGTTGCCGTAACCACTCTTGCGCAGCGGCAGGGCCAGCCGTTCCAGCTGCTCGTTGTTGATCCAGCCCTGGCGCCAGGCCACCTCCTCCGGGCAGCCCACTTTCAGGCCCTGGCGATGTTCCAGGGTGCGGATGTAGCTGGCGGCATCATGCAGGGAGTCGCAGGTGCCCGTATCCAGCCAGGCCATGCCCCGGCCCATCAACTCCACCCGCAGCTGGCCATCCTCCAGGTACATGCGGTTGAGATCGGTGATCTCCAGCTCGCCCCGGGGCGAGGGCACCACCTGGCGGGCCCGCTCCACCACGGTGTGGTCGTAGAAATAGAGGCCCGTCACCGCATAGCGGCTCTTGGGCTTGGCTGGCTTTTCTTCCAGGCTGGTCACCTTGCCTTGCCGGTCGAAGGCCACCACCCCGTAGCGCTCGGGATCGCTCACCGGGTAGGCGTACACCGTGGCGCCCGCGTTGTCGCCGTTGCTGGCGGCCAGCTGGGGCACCAGATCGTGGCCGTGGAAGAGGTTGTCGCCCAGCACCAGGGCGGCCGGGGAGCCGGCCAGGAAGTCGGCGCCGATCAGAAAGGCCTGGGCCAGACCGTCCGGGCTGGGCTGCTGCGCATACTGGATGCTCATCCCCCAGCGGCTGCCGTCCCCCAGCAGGCGCTCGAAGGCCGGCTGATCCACAGGGGTGGTGATCACCAGCACCTCGCGGATTCCCGCCAGCATCAGGGTGCTCAGCGGGTAGTAGATCATCGGCTTGTCGTACACCGGCAGCAATTGCTTGCTCACCCCCTGGGTGATGGGGTGCAGGCGGGTGCCGCTGCCACCGGCCAGGATGAGTCCTTTACGCAAACGGCCTGATTTCAAGTGCGCTGGTGCACTGGCCGGGCTCCTTTCGGCTTCCAAAACCCTGCTGCAGATCGCAACGCTGATGCAAGTAAAGCATGGACTCCCTGGGCCAATCCCCGTTCACACCGCCCGCAATCCCCCGCTGGCGCGCTCCTGGCGGTAGGCGGCCACCGCCTGGCCCAGCCCCTCGGCAAGGGGGATGCGGGCCCGCCAGCCCAGCTCCGCCAGCCGGCTCACGTCCAGCTGCTTCTTGGGGGTGCCATCCGGCTTGCTGCTGTCCCAGTGGATCTCGCCCGTGAAGCCCGTGGCCGCCGCCACCGCCTCGGCCAGCTGGCGGATGGTGAGGTCCACCCCCGTGCCCACATTCAGGAAGGCCAGCGGCGCGCCCTGGTCATCGCGCGGGGAGTCGGGAGCTCCAGGATCCCAGTGTTCGAGGGCGAAGACGCAGGCCTCGCCGAGGTCGTCGGCATGGAGGAATTCGCGCAGCGGCGTGCCCGTGCCCCAGCAGGTCACGCTGGCGGCGCCGCTGTCGGCCGCCTCCTGGAAGCGACGGATCAGGGCCGGCAGCACGTGGCTGTTGGTGGGGTGGTAGTTGTCGCCCGGGCCGTAGAGGTTGGTGGGCATCAGGCTGATGGCATCAAAGCCGTGCTGCAGACGCAGGGCCTGGCAGAGCTTGATGCCACTGATCTTGGCCAGGGCATACCACTCATTCGTGGGCTCGAGCGCTCCGCTGAGCAGGGCCTCTTCGCGGATCGGCTGGGCGGCGAACTTGGGATAGATGCAGCTGCTGCCCAGGAACAGCAGTCGACGCACCCCGCTGCGCCAGGCCGCCTCGATCACATGGTTCTGGATCTTGAGGTTGTCGAGCAGGAAATCGGCCGGATAGCTGTTGTTGGCCTGGATGCCGCCCACCTTGGCCGCCGCCAGGGCCACCACCGTGGGCTTCTGCTCGGCGAACCAGCGCTGCACAGCCGGACCATCGAGCAGATCGAGCTCGGTCCGCGTTGCGGTGAGCAGGGCACCCCCCTGGGCGGGATCGCCATAGCCGCCACGGCGCAACGCCCGGCAGATGGCGCTGCCGGCCATGCCGCGGTGGCCCGCCACATGGATGCGGTCGGACGGGTTGAGCAGAGTTGCCGGGGATGTCATGGCTTCCTCCACAGGCAGCGTCCCACCCGCTGCACATGGGACTCGAGCTCGGCGGGCAGATGATGGCGCAGCACCAGATCCACCCGCCAGGGCAGCAGCAGATTATCCACAGCCGCCATCAACATCAGATGATCAGTGTGGCACAACTGCTGCCCTTCCAGGCAGAGGTCGATGTCCGATCCCCGCTGATGGCGGCCCATGGCCCGGGAGCCGAACAGCCATACCGCCCGCAGCTGGGGCTGGGTCGTCAGGCACTGCAGCAGCCTCTGTTGGGTCTGCTCGGGGATGCCGGGGATGGGAGTCGTTTCGGTTTCGATGGCACTCATGGCGCCTCCGCCAGCAGGCGCGCCTCCAACTTGCCACGCAGATGCCGGAAGCAGCGAATGTACTTCCCCATGATGTTCGCGGCAATCGCCTCTGCGGTGGAGCGGTTATAGGTGTGGCTGGTGAGATTGCGGTCCTGGATCATCAACATCCAGGTTTCCCCATCTTCAATCAGTCCAAGGCGGAATGCCTCCCGCAGGGTGTCCCGGGATCCAAGCAGTGAGGCGTCTCCCTGGCTGCGCAACAGGTCTCTCAGGGTGTTCCAGCTCAGTTCGAAGGTGTATTCGAAGGCCTTGATCAACCCCTGTTGTTCCCGTTCATTGAGGCCTGGGGGCTCCAGGAAACTCTCCAGCTGGGCCAGCGCCCTTTGGTAGTTGCTGAAGCGCTGTTGCCAGCGAACGTCTTCTGCCATCAACCCTTGGATGCGCGGGCCTGCTCCACGGCCAGGGGGTTGGTGGGCGGATTCTCCATCGAGCCCACCACCTTGAAGCCCTTCAGCCGCAGCAGGGCCTCCTTGCGGGCTTCCTCCTTGTCGTGCTCCACCATCTCCGCCACCAGCTGCTCGAGCGTGGTGGTGGGTGTCCATCCGAGTTTTTCGTGGGCCTTGGAGGGATCGCCGAGCAGGGTTTCCACCTCGGCCGGTCGGAAGTAGCGCGGGTCGATCCGAACCACCACTTCGCCCGTGCTGCGCCTCCCGGTTTCCTCGATCCCCTGGCCCTCCCACTGGATCGCACCCCAGCCCAGCTCAGCGGCGGTGAGCTCGATGAAGCGCCGCACGCTCTCCTGCCGGCCGGTGGCGATCACGAAGTCCTCCGGTGGACCCTCCTGCTGCAGCATCCGCCACTGCATCTCCACGTAATCGCGGGCGTGGCCCCAGTCGCGCAGGGAATCGAGATTGCCCATGTAGAGGCACTCGTCCAGGCCCGCATCGATCCGCGCCAGGCCCCGGGTGATCTTGCGGGTCACGAACGTTTCCCCCCGCCGCGGCGATTCATGGTTGAACAGAATGCCGTTGCAGGCATACATGCCGTAAGCCTCGCGGTAGTTCACCGTGATCCAGTAGGCGTAGAGCTTGGCCACCCCGTAGGGGCTGCGGGGGTAGAACGGGGTGCTCTCCTTCTGGGGGATCTCCTGCACCAGGCCGTAGAGCTCGCTGGTGCTGGCCTGGTAGATCCGCGTTTTCTGGCTGAGCCCCAGCATGCGCACCGCCTCCAGGATGCGCAGGGTGCCGAGGGCGTCGCTGTTGGCCGTGTATTCCGGCGCCTCGAAGCTCACCGCCACGTGGCTCTGGGCACCCAGGTTGTAGATCTCATCCGGCTGCACCTGCTGGATGATCCGGATCAGGTTGGTGCTGTCCGTTAAATCGCCGTAGTGCAGGGTGAGCCGCTGATCGAGCTCGTGCGGGTCCTGATACAGGTGATCGATCCGCGTGGTGTTGAAGCTGCTCGCCCGCCGCTTGATGCCGTGCACGGCGTAGCCTTTATCCAGCAGCAGCTCGGCCAGGTAGCTGCCGTCCTGGCCCGTGATGCCGGTGATCAGGGCTGTCTTCGCAGAAGTCATGCTGATGGGGGATTGTCGCTGCGGTGCCCGGCGTCGATCAGGCGACGCACTCGTCCGATCTAAGCATGCTCGATTGAAAGCCGGGCCCGGGATCCCGGGCGCTGCTGCCACACTGGCCCGTGCGCCATCCAGTTGCCGTGCAGGCCTCCAGCGTCAATCCCTGTGCCGCCATCGGCGATCGCATGGACCGCCAGCGCTGTCGTGTGGAGGCAGCCCGCCAGCTGCAGCACGACTGGGTCAGTCGTCTGGCCTTCGGGCCTGAGCGGGGCAGGGCCCGTCTGGTGCAGCTCTGGACCGGAATCTTTGCGGTGAGCTGGCGCCAGCTGCCGCACCCTGCCCTGCTGCGGGGCCAGCTGGCCACGATCGAAGCCCGGCTCACGGGCAGCTACGGCCAGTTGCTCACCGCCATGCTGCTCGACCCTGCTCTGCAGATCTCCCTGAACGGCCCCAGCAACCACCGCGCCCGGCCCAACGAGAACCTGGCCCGGGAGTTGCTGGAACTCTTCAGCCTGGGGGAGGGCAACTACAGGGAAGCTGATGTGCGCGAGGCGGCCCGGGCCCTGAGCGGCTATCAGCTGTCGGAGGAGGGACGCATGGTGCTCAATCCCCGTCGCCATGACTCCGGCATGAAGACGATCCTCGGTCGCAGCGCCCCCTTCGATGCTGTCAGCCTGGCGGCCTGGCTGGCGGCCCAGCCCGCCACCGCCCGCCACATCTGCGGTCGCCTCTGGCGCGGCCTGGTGGGGACCTTGCCGCCATCGGCGCGGCTTCAGGCCCTGGCGGACGACTGGCGGCGTCAGCGGCTCTCGCTGCCCTGGTTGATGCAGGCCCTGCAGGACGCGCCGGAAGCCAGGGCCGCCCGGGGAAAGCGGCTCGAAGATCCGATCCTGGTGGTGAGCCGCAGCCTGGCCCTGCTGGGCAGCCGCCATCCCGACGCTCTGCAGATCGCCCGCAGCGAACTGCCCCGCATGGGCCAGCCGGTGCTCGAGCCCCCCTCGGTGAAGGGCTGGCCGGTGAATGAGGAGTGGATCAATCTGCGCTGGCTGCAGGCCCGGCGCCGCGGTCTGGCTGCCCTGCTGGCCGATGAGGAGGTGTGGGCTTCGGCGGCCCTGCCCCCCCAGCTGCTGCCCACGCTCACGCCGATCCCGCCCCTGGAGATCAACCTGCCGGCCCCGGGCAACCGGGCCCAGCTCGCCCAGCTGTTCGCCGATCCCGTGTGGCAACTGGCATGAAGCGCCGCTCCCTCCTCCAGCTGCTGGCCGCCGCCGCCCTGGGACCACCCGTCCTCGCCGAGCAGGCCCGGCAGCCACGCCCCGAGCGGGTGCTGCTGCTGCTGGAGCTGCGCGGCGGCAACGACGGCCTGAACACCGTGGTGCCCTGGCGGGATCCCCTCTACCGCCAGGCCCGCTCACGCCTGGCCCTTAACGACGCTCTGCCGCTCAGCGAGGGCCTGGGGCTGCACCCTGCCCTGGCCCCGCTTGAGCCCATCTGGCGGCAGGGCCGGCTCAGTTTTGCCCTCGGGGTGGGCTGGCCTGTGCCCAACCGCAGCCATTTCAAGGCGATGGATCAGTGGTCCGCGGGCCTGGCCAGCGGTGAGGGTCCCGGCTGGCTGGCCGCCGCCCTGGATCAGCGCGGCGCCGCCGGCCCCCTGCTGGCCCTCGGCCCCACCGGCTCCACCAGCCTGGAGGGGGGGCGGGCCCTGGCGCTCCAGCTCGCCGCCGACAACCTCCGCAACCCCAGCCCCTGGCTGCTCGATCCCAGCCTGGCGTCAGGCAACCCGGTGCTGCGGCGGATGCTCGAGCTGGAGAGCGCCGGGGCCCGCGAGCTGGCTCGGCTGCAGCAGGGTCTGCAACCCCTGCCGGCAGGCCTCAAGCCACCGGCCGGCTCCCTCGGCCAGCAGATGGCCCTGGCCCTGCGGCTGCTGGCCTCCCCCCAGTGCCCGCCGGTGCTGGCCCTCTCCCATGGGGGCTATGACACCCACGCCAACCAGGGGCCGCGCCACCAGCGCCAGCTCAGCCAGCTGGCGGAGGCGCTGCAGTTGCTCGATGCCGGCCTGGCCCAGCTGCGCCCCCGGCCCCAGGTGCTGCTGCTGGCCGTGAGTGAATTCGGCCGCCGCCTGCAGGAGAACGCCTCCGGCGGCACCGACCACGGCAGTGCCTCGGTGGCGATTCTCTACGGCGATCCGGTGGGCCGCCAGCTGGCCCACCCCTGGCTGGGCCGCTACCCCAGCCTCGGCCAGCTCGACAGCCGCGGTGATCTGATCGCCGGCCTCGCGCCGGATGCGCTCTACCGCCAGGTGCTGCAGAGTCTGTGGACCTGATCGCTCCCGCGGATTTCCCTCGGTGTTCACGCTTTCCGCTGCCATCACCCTGTTGGGCTTGTTCGTGCTGGCCGAGGGCCTGGGTCAGGTGCTCTGACTGCTTTCTAGCCTGCAGCCATGCTTCTGATTCCGGTGTCCATCGGTGAGCTGGTGGACAAGCTCACCATCCTCACCCTCAAGCAGCAGCACCTCCAGGGAGAAGCGCTGGAGCACGTGAGTCGCGAGCATGCCCTGCTACTGCAGGTTTTCCAGCCGCTGGCCCCCAGGGTGCCCGGGCCGTTGCACCTGGAACTGCAGCAGGTGAATGGCGAGCTCTGGGATGTGGAGGAGGCGATCCGTGCCTGCGATCGGCGCGGGGATTTCGGCGGCTCCTTCGTGGAGCTGGCCCGAAGGGTGTATCAGCTCAACGATCGCCGGGCCGCCCTCAAGCGCGCCATCAACCTGGCCAGCGGCAGTGACATGGTGGAGCAGAAGAGCTATGCCAACCTCCCCCAAGCTCCCCTTTCCCCATGACGGTTCTGGTCACCGGCGGCGCCGGCTACATCGGCAGCCACACGGTGCGGGCCTTGCAGCAGGCCGGCGAGGCCGTTCTGGTGCTCGACAACCTGGTGTATGGCCACCGCGCCATCGCCGAAGACGTGCTGGCGGTGCCGCTGGTGGTGGGCCAGCTGGGCGACCGCGCCCTGCTCGATGCCCTGCTCACCGGTGCCCACCCCCAGCTGCCCGCCGGACCGGTGCAGGCCGTGCTGCACTTCGCCGCCTACGCCTACGTGGGCGAGAGCGTGAGCGAGCCGGCCAAGTACTACCGCAACAATCTGGGCGACACCCTGGTGCTGCTCGAGGCCCTGCGCCAGGAGGGCCTGCGGCGCGGCACGGCGATTCCGCTGGTGTTCAGCTCCACCTGCGCCACCTACGGCATCCCTGTTGCCGAGCACATCCCCATCCGCGAGAGCACCCCCCAGCAGCCGATCAACCCCTACGGCCGCAGCAAGTGGATGGTGGAGCAGCTGCTGGCCGATTTCGGCGCCGCCTACGGCCAGCCCAGCGTGATCTTCCGCTACTTCAACGCCGCCGGCGCCGACCCCGCCGGTGACATCGGCGAGCACCACGACCCGGAAACCCACCTGATCCCCCTGGTGCTGGAGGCCCTGGCCGGCCGGCGGCCCTCGATCCAGGTGTATGGCCGCGACTATCCCACCGCCGATGGCACCTGCATCCGCGACTACATCCACGTGAGCGACCTGGCCGCCGCCCACGTGCTCGGCCTGCAGCGGCTGCGCAGCAACCCCGGCCAGTGGATCTACAACCTCGGCACCGGCAGCGGCTACTCGGTGCAGCAGGTGATCGAGGCGGCCCGCAGCGTCACTGGCCGGGAGCTCACGGTGGTGGATGCCCCCCGCCGCCCCGGCGACCCGGCCGAGCTGGTGGCGGATGCCGCCCTGGCGCGCACGGAACTGGGCTGGCGGCCCCAGCGCTCCGAGCTGGCCACGATCCTGGCGGACGCCTGGCGCTGGCACCAGCGCAGCTGGGCCGGCGCCTAACGCCCGGCCAGGCGCGCCGCCCCCGCCAGCAGCTGGCGCTCGGTGGCGCTGTACACCGCCTGGGCCTCGGCGGCGCTGCGGCCGATGCAGGTCATGCCCAGCTTGCCGAATTCCGAGAGGCAGCCCAGCAGGTGGAACACGCTGCCGCGCAGCTGGGCCGGATCGAAGTGCAGGCCAGCCTCGGCCACGATGTCGATCAGGTCCACCGGCAGCAGACCGCGCAGGCCGGGATGCTGCAGGGTGTCGGTTGCGCGGTAGTAGAGGGGCGTGCCGGTGGGGGCGCGGTAGAGGCCGTCCTCGCCGTCGCTGGCGCCGCCGGTGATCGCCGCCAGGGCGATGAACGGGTGGGTGGTGCCCCCCTGGCGCAGGTTCACCTCGATCGCCTGCAGGTCCCAGCGGTCGCCGAAGCGGCGGGCGATGAAGTCCAGCGCGAAGCGCTCCAGGGCCCCGGCGGCGGCCAGGGCCTCGCCCACCGCCCGGCCGTGGCGCAGCAGCTCGGCCCGATAGGCCCCGGCGGCGGGAAAGCTGCAGCCCTGGTAGGTCTGCCCGTCCGGCCCGCCCAGCACCTGCTCGTGGCTGGAGAGCAGTTCCACCGTGCCCGGCCCGGGGGCGCCGGGGTGGATCGTGCCCTGCACACTCGGCGAGCTGAGCGCCTCTCCCCCCTCCAGCCAGGCCTCCGCCAGCGCCCCCTGCTCGGCCACCAGCTCCCGCCAGCGCGGCGCCGGCATCGGCAGTTGCTCCAGGGCCTGGCGCAGCAGCCGGCGCCTTTCAGCAGCCCCGTGCTCCGCCAGCTGCAGCGGCGCCAGCGCCAGGCGGGCATTGCCCTCACCGCTGAAGCCCTCGTTCAGTTTCACCACCAGCTGCTGCAGCTGGGGGTGGGTCTCCCACAGCTCGGCACAGGCCTCGGCCAGGTCGTCCAGGCTATGCACCAGGGGGCTGCCGGGGGGATGGGGCACGCCGCAGCGCGCGAACAGCTCGCGGCTACCCGCCTTGCTCCCCCAGTGGGCCAGGGCCGGGTCGCAGCCCAGCAGCGGCACCTGCAGCCGTTCGCTCAGCTGCCGTTCCAGGTCGCTCACCACAAAGCAGCTGATGAAGCTGCGGCCCGGGCGCAGCAGTTCGCCGATCCGGCTGAGTAGGGCCGGGCGCTCCAGCAGCTTGGCGGTGAGCGGCCGGTCGGAGGCGTCGTCGGTGTCGAACAGGTGCAGGCGGCGGCGGGCGTGGGAGGTGGGCACGCCCGGCAGCAGCTCCAGCACCGCATCCACCACCAGTTCGCCGAGGGGTTTGCTGCTGGCGTACACCATGCGAACGCCGGGGTGACGCAGGCGCACCAGCGAGAACAGCTGGCGCTCCTCGTAGTGGTGGGCGCCGGTCACCAGTTCCATCTGGCTGCGCTCCAGCGACAGCGAGGGCACCAGCAGCACGTCCACATCCGCCGGCGCCTCGGCGTTCAGCCGCCCCCAGTGCGGCTGTAGCTGGCGCTGCAGGCTGGCAAAGCTCAGCTGGCCCATGTGCTGGTCAGGCGCTGAAGGCCTTGCGGGCCGGGATCGGGTAGGGGATGCGGCGGTGGCGCATCCGCTTCCACACCCGCACGAAGGCGCGCACCAGCAGCTCCAGTTCCCCGCGGCTGAGACCGCTGCCCGCCAGCTGGCCGTCCTGCTGGCGGGCCTCGAGGATGCGGCGCACCATCTGGCGGGCCTCCTCCTCGCTCGTGCCAGGTGGCAGGGAGCGCAGGGCCGCCTCGCAGCCGTCGGCCAGCATCAGGATCGCCGTTTCCGGGCTGCGTGGCGCCGGCCCGCGGTAGCGGAAGCGCTCCTCGGCCGCTGCCGGGTTGCGCTCCCGGGCCTGGTGCAGGAAGTAGCCCATCTTCAGGGTGCCCTGGTGCTCGGGGATGAAGTCGGCCAGGGGGCGGGGCAGGCGATAGCGGCGCGCCAGGCGCAGACCCTCATCCACATGGGCCTGCAGGATCGCGGCGCTGGCGTCGGGGTCGTCGAGGCTGTCGTGGGGGTTGTGGTCGCCCTCCTGGTTCTCGATGAACCACTGGGGGCCGTGCAGTTTGCCCACGTCGTGATAGAGCGCGCCGGTGCGCACCAGGTCCACGTCCGCCCCCAGACAGCGGGCCCCTTCCTCGGCCAGGCCGGCGATCATCAGGGTGTGCTCAAAGGTGCCCGGTGCCTCGCAGGAGAGCCGCCGCAACAGGGGCCGCTCCAGGTCGGCCAGCTCCAGCAGCCGTGCCTTGGTCACCAGCCCGAAGGAGGTTTCCACCAGCGGCGCCAGCAGCAGCCCCAGCATCATCAGGCCAGCCAGCATCAGCCCCTCGCCGAGCAGGTCGAGCTGCCCCGGCAGCCCCCGCCCCTGCAGCAGCAGCCACTGCAGCAGCACCGCCCCCGCCGGCAGCAGCACCGCCAGCTGCAGCAGGCCGGCCCGGCTGCGCTGCCGGTCGGCGGCCATCGCCGCCACCGCCCCGGTGGCCACCGCCAGCAGCAGCCGGGTGCCCACCGCCCCGGTGAGCGGCACCGGCCAGAGCAGGCTGGCGGCGGCCAGCCAGGCCAGGCCGCAGCTGGTGCCCAGCCCCTGGGCCAGCAGCAGGGCCGCCGGCACCAGCAGCAGCAGCGGGCTGGCCAGCGGGCCCAGCCACAGCGTCACCCCCGGCACGATCAACAGGGTGGCCAGGGCCAGCAGCGCCTGGCGGGGCTCCAGGCTCGGCCGCCAGCGGCGCAGCAACAGGATCAGCACGGCACTCACCGCCAGGGCCTCCAGGAAGTGCCCCAGCCAGGCCAATGGTGTGGGCCGGCGGTTCACCAGGCCGAAGTAATCGAGCACATCGAAGGCCTGGGAACTGATGGGCTCCCCCTGGCGCACCACCAGGTCGTCCTGTTTCACGCTGATGGTGGGCACGCCCTCCTGGTTGATCAGGGCCTCGATCCGCCGCTGGCTCAAGGCGGGGTCGCTGCGCAGGTTCGACTGCCCCTGCAGGGCGTGCACCAGCAGCCGGGCCCCCAGCCCCCGCCCCGGCTCCTCCTGGGCCTCCAGCTGCAGTGTCGCCGCCTGCAGCAGCTGGCCCTCGGCCACGCCGGCCGCCAACCCCTGGCTGAGCATGCGCAGCTGGGCCTGGCGCACCTCCCGCTCCCAGGCCACTCGCTGGGCCGGTGAGAGCTGCCGCAGCCAGGCCCGCTCGCGCAGGCTCAGCTGCACCGGCTTCACCAGCGAGTCGGCCGTGTCGGCCTGCACCTCGATCAGCGCCAGGGCCCCATCGAGACGCTGGCGCAGCAGCTCGCTCGCCTGCTCGTCCACCACCTGCACCGTGGTGCGGGGCAGCATCTGCTCGCGGCGCTGCTCCAGGGCGGTGCTGTCCAGCACCCGCGCGTCCCGGGGTGCCCGCACCGTGAACGGCGCCACCATGCCGGCCCGCAGGTTCGGCTCCACCAGCCATGGCCAGCTGGCCAGCAGGGCCACCATGGCGCACACCAGCAGCACCGCCAGGGTGTGCTGCGGGCGCCACCAGGCCAGGCTCTGCCGGGGGCGCTCCACCCGTAGCAGGTGCCGCCACTGGGTTCGCAGCCAACGCCACCGCATCGTGCAACGCTAGCCCGCCTGGCCAGAGGGCAAGCTGGAAGTCAGCCCCATCTCACCGGCATGGCCCTCCGCCTCGACGGCAAGCAGCTCGCCGCCGCGATCGAACGGCGCCTGCACGACACCATCGCCCGGCAGTTGCCGGCGATCGGTCGCCCCCCGGGTCTGGCCGTGCTGCGTGTCGGCGACGATCCCGCCAGCGGCGTCTATGTGGCCAACAAGGAGAAGGCCTGCGCCAGGGTGGGCATCACCAGCCTGGGCGCCCACCTGCCCGCCGCCACCCCCGCCCAGGAGGTGCTGGTGGCTGTGCAGCGCCTCAACGCCGACCCCGCCTGCGACGGCATCCTGCTGCAGCTGCCCCTGCCCGCTGGCCTCGTTGAAGGGCCACTGCTGCTGGCGATCGATCCGGAGAAGGACGCCGACGGCCTGCACACCCTCAACCTGGGGCGGCTGCTCAAGGGCGAACCCGGCCCGCGCAGCTGCACACCCGCCGGCGTGATGGCCCTGCTGGCTGCGGCCGGTATTGAACTGGCCGGCAAGCGGGCGGTGGTGGTGGGCCGCAGCATCCTGGTGGGCCAGCCGATGGCCCTGATGCTGCAGGCCGCCAACGCCACCGTGAGCGTGGCCCATTCCCGCACCGCCGACCTGGCCGCCCTCACCCGCGAGGCCGACGTGCTGGTGGTGGCCGCCGGCCGCCCGCGGATGATCGGCGCCGAGCACGTGCAGCCGGGCGCCGTGGTGGTGGATGTGGGCATCCACCGCATCGACACTGGCCTCTGTGGCGATGTGCGCTTTGAGGAGGTGGAGCCGATCGCCAGCGCCATCAGCCCGGTGCCCGGCGGCGTGGGCCCGATGACCGTGACCATGCTGCTGGTGAACACGGTGGTGGCCTGGTGCCGCCGCCATGGCGTGGCCCATGGCCTTGACGATCTGGTGGTGTGAGCCTGGGCCGCATAACCGATGCAGGCCGGCAAGCCCTAGGGAGGTGGGATGGCGTGGCGCTGAAGGCTCAGAGGCTGAATTTTCAGAGGCTGATTTCGGCTATGCCACCACCGATCAGAACATCGTGATAGGTGTTGTTCGCATTCTTCCAGAATCCCACGGCCGCCGGATTGAAGTAGATGTGCACGAAGCGACGGCTGGGGTCGTCACTTGGCATGCCGGTGCTGTACCCGGGGATGCCGCCTTTCACCCAGTGCCTGTAAGCGGAACTGGAGCCATCACTCCACTCAAATCGATTGGCTTTGCGCAGGGCGTTGAGGCCGATCCAGAGGCCGCAATCATCGGCGGCCAGGGGTTCGAACTTGCGCGTGATGAAATCATTTTCGCCACGCCCGTTGATGGTGACCAGATCTCCACCCAGCCGTCTCGCCGTCTTCTGGGCATCCCGCCAGGACAGGGGGCCCCCCAACAGGATGTAGGCCGATGACTTGCGCTTGAACACCTGATAGCCAAGGCCGGTCAGGCGATCGAGGCGGGACTGGGCTGATTTCCCACCTGAGGACATCTGCGACGAGGAGTCTGAAGAGGAGCGGGAAGCGCCGCCGCCGCCCACAGTAACGTAAATATATTAACACTTGTAGGTCTCGCCCCTGCGTTGCTTCGGCTTCGGGTTGCTTTGCGTGTCGTTGCTCTGGCCTCAGGCTGCTGCCTGAGAGAATTCGCCCGAGCGATCCCATCGGTATGACCGCGGCGGTGACCACCACAGACAGCGCCTCCGCGGGCGCACCGGCCAGTTTTGACTTCGCCGCCTATCTGGAGGCCGCCCGGCTGCAGGTGGAGGCGGCCCTGGATGGCTCCCTCGGCCCGGAGCGGCCCGAATCCCTGCGCGAGGCGATGCGCTACTCGCTGCTGGCCGGGGGCAAGCGGTTGCGGCCGATCCTCTGCCTGGCGGCCTGCGAGCTGGCCGGTGGCAGCCGTGAGCAGGCGATGCCCACGGCGGTGGCGCTGGAGATGGTGCACACCATGTCGCTGATCCACGACGATCTGCCGGCCATGGACAACGACGACCTGCGCCGCGGCCGGCCCACCAACCACAAGGTGTATGGCGAGGCCAACGCCATCCTGGCCGGCGATGCCCTGCTCACCCGCGCCTTCGAGATGGTGGCCCTGCGCAGCCCCGGCGTGGCGGCCGAGCGGCTGCTGGCCGTGGTGGCCGAGCTGAGCCTGGCCTCCGGTGCCCCGGGCCTGGTGGGCGGCCAGGTGGTGGATCTGGAGTGCGAGGGCAAGGATGTGGATCTCGACACCCTCGAATACATCCACCTGCACAAGACCGGTGCCCTGCTGCGGGCCTGCGTGCTCTGTGGCGCCCTGATCGCCGGTGCTTCGGAGGCCCTGCTCGAGGCCCTGCGCGTCTATGCCCGGGGCATCGGCCTGGCCTTCCAGATCATCGACGACATCCTCGATGTGACCGCCAGCAGTGAGGTGCTCGGCAAGACCGCCGGCAAGGATCTCACCGCCGACAAGACCACCTATCCCAAGCTGCTCGGGCTGGAGGATTCGCGCCAGCGGGCCCAGGCCCTGGTGGCCGAGGCCAAGGCGGCCCTGGCCCCCTACGCCGGGGGGGAGGATGGGGGCCTGCGGGCGGCGCCGCTCCTGGCCCTGGCCGATTACATCACCAGTCGCGATCGATGAGCACCCTGGCTTCGCCCGATTCCGGGCATCTCTTGCTGATGATCCGCGACCTGTTCGACAACGCCGCCCTGTGGTGGGGACTCGCCGCCTGCGGCGTGGCCCAGCTCTCCAAGCTGGTGGTGGAGCTGGTGGTGGAGGGCCGCTGGAATCCGCGGGTGCTGCTGGAAACCGGCGGGATGCCCTCCAGTCACTCAGCCCTGATGACCGGCACCGCTGCCGGCCTGGGCTGGCAGCTGGGCTTCGGTGATCCCCTCTTCGCCCTGGCGGCCGCGCTCTGCTTTGTGGTGCTCTACGACGCCTCCGGCGTGCGCCGGGCCGCCGGTCTCACCGCCGAGCGGGTGAATGGCCTGGTGGCCGACGCCGGCGGTCTGGTGGCAGGCCACCTGCCCGAGCGCCCGCTCAAGCAGAACCTGGGCCACACCCGCCTGCAGGTGCTGGTAGGCGCCCTGATCGGTCCGCTGGTGGCCCTGCCCGGCCTGGTGCTGGTGGGCTCTCCCCTGCACCTCGCCCAGGTGTGGGGCTGGATCGCACCGGTTGCCTGAGCCCGCCCTCACCGTCGACCAGCAGGCGGCGGCCGAGGTCTTCTCGGCCTGGCTGGCGGCGCCTGCCGAAGGTATCCCCTTCGTGCTCAGCGGCTACGCCGGCACGGGCAAGACCTTCCTCTCCAGCCAGCTGCTGGCCGAGGTTGAAGCCAGTGGTCTCTGCTGGACCGTGGTGGCACCCACCCACAAGGCCGTGGGCGTGCTGCGCGGCCAGCTGGCGGCGGCCGGTCTGAGCCCCACCTGGTTCCCCTCCACCATCCACCGCCTGCTGCGGCTGAAGCTGCGCCGCCAGGGCGATCTGGAGCGCTGCGAGGAAACCGAGCAGACGGCCCTGGCCCTCGAGCACCTCGGTCTGGTGCTGGTGGACGAGGCCTCGATGGTGGACTCCCAGCTGCTGGAGATCAGCCTGCGCTGCGCCCATCCCTTCCGCACCCGGCTGGTGTTCGTGGGCGATCCGGCCCAGTTGCCTCCGGTGGGGGAGGCCAGCAGTCCGGTGTTTGCCCTGGGCCGGGCCGCCAGGGCCGAGCTGCGCGAGGTGGTGCGCCACCAGGGCCCGGTGCTGCGTCTGGCCCAGGGCATTCGCGAGCAGGCCCTGCCCTGCCGGCCGCCGCCACCCCTGCCGCCCGTGCGTGAGGCCGCCGGCCAGGTGGCCGTGCTGCCCCGGCGCCAGTGGCTGGAGCAGGCCCAGGCAGCCCTGCGCCGCAGCGTCGATACCGACAACCCCGACCTGGCCCGCATTCTCTGCTACACCAACCGCTCCCTGGAGCAGCTGGTGCCGATCGCCCGCCGCGCCCTGCACGGCGCCATGGCCGACCAGCTGGCGGTGCTGCCCGGTGAGGTGCTGATCACCCGGGCGGCGGTGATGGCCCCCGCCTGCCGCCAGGGGGAGGAGCTGGCGGAGGAGCCGGACATGGTGCTCGGCTCCAACCGCGAGCTGGTGGTGCGTGACGTGCAGCCCGAGCGCACCGACCTGGCCGATTTCGGCCTCAGCGCCGGTGATCTGGCCGGCGACCTGCTGCTGCCGGCCATGGCGGTGCCGGTGATCGACACGCTCACGGCCACGGTGGAGGTGGGCGAGGGCAGCCTGCAGCTGCGCCTGTTGCCGCCCCTGGGCTCGCCGGCCCGCGCCAGCCTCGACGGCGTGCTGGCCCGGCTGCGCTCCGCAGCCCGCGGCCAGGAGAAGGGCGCCGCCAAGGCCCTGTGGCGGCGGTTCTTTCTGCTGCGCGATGCCTTCGCCTCCCTGGGCCCGGCCGCCGTGCTCACCGTGCACCGCAGCCAGGGCAGCACCTTCGGCGAGGTGTTCGTGGATGCCGACGTGTTCTGGCCGAAGGATCCGCTGCTGCGCCGCCAGCTGGTGTACGTGGCCGTGAGCCGGGCCCGCACCGCCGTGACCCTGATGGCCGGTCCCGCGGCCGGGGACCTGCAAGAGCTCTGGCGCCGCTGGCTGGCCGATCAGGAGAGCCAGGCCGGGGATGGGCCCTAGAGGTAGCTCACCTCGCCCATGGCATTGATCAGCAGGGTGCCGTTGGTCAGGGCCACCTGCTCACCGGAAAGGGCGCTGCCGATGGTCTCCATGTTGGCCGCCACCATGGTGGTTCCGCTTCTGTCGGTGATCGCCTTGCCAAAGGTGTTGCCCCATGGGTCGGTGTTGTCGGCGATGGTGTATCGGCCTTTCGCAAGCAGCAAGGTATCGCGATCACCTCCGCCATCGACGGTCTGGGCACCGAAGCCGATGACAGTGTCGAAGCCCGGCCCAAGATCCAGATAGCCGTTGCCACTGAAACCACCGTTAAGAACATCAACTCGATCCGATCCCGTGCCCATGGAGATGTAGCCATCATTCCGCAGTCCAGCGAGCAGGCCAGAGCCGCGCAGGGTGTCGTTGCCGCCAGCCATGCTGATGGTGCCGCTGTTGCTGATACCTTCCTGGCGCTCGCTGGTGCCGATGATCAGATCAGCGCCGTCCTGGGTGTAGATGTCACCTTGATTTTCCAGTCCCCTTGAGTCTCTGGATACTCCTTTGATCCTGTCGTTTTCGCGGCCTGTGTCAATCAGGCCTTCGTTGTAAAGGCCGGACTGGACAGATGACGTTCCGATGACACTGTCATTGCCTGCTTGGGTTTTGAGATCCCCGCCGATGCTCAGTCCGCTGATGTTTTTGGCTGTGCCATCAATCACGTCGTCTCCTGCCAATGTGAAGGACTTCACGCGGGACGATTGGGTAATTCCACGTCGTTTTGCCTTGACTTTGTCACTCCTATTGGTCCAGTTCTTGCTCTTGCCATTCGTCCAGCCTTTGTTGGTGAGTTGAATTGCCATTTGCCGCTCCTCGATCTGCTCTCAGTGTGAGCATCGTTTGTGGGTGATTGAGGGCAGGCAATCATTCGTTACTCTGGAATCAGATGTGGTCCGGGATTGCTTGTGATCGGTATCGTGATGGGAATGGTGTTGCTTTTCTGCTGTGATCTTGCAGCCCTGGATCCACTTCACCCGCCCATCCCGGCAGCGTCAGGCGCCCAGCCCCAGCCGCAGCCCATCGACTCCCTGCCAGCCCAGGTAGAGGGCCAGGCCGATGCTCACCAGGCCCACCAGCAGATCACCGCGGGCGAACAGCCACTGCTTGCCGCCGCGCAGCAGCGGCTGCACCCGCTCCGCACCCAGCGCCACCAGGGCCAGCAGCGGCAGCAGCAGCAGCAGGCCGCTCACCAGGGTGAACACCGCCGTGGCCAGCAGTTCGCCGCCCAGTCCCAGTCCAGCCTGCAGCAGGCTGCCGGCCGTCTTGGCCAGCAGGAACACATCATCCGGACTCGCCAGTTCCAGGCCGGCACTCACCCCCAGCAGCAGCGGCAGGGGCATGGCGCAGAACTGTTCGAGCTTGTTGGTCCAGCCCGGGGCCTGGCCCTCCTCCTCGCGGCTGAGCAGCTCCTTCAGGCCCAGGCCAAGCAGGGCCCCGGCCGCCAGCAGGTCGAGGCCGGTGCGGTGGCCGCTGCCCTTCTCCATCGTGAGCACCAGGCCATGGCCCACGGTGAGCAGCAGCCCCACGGCGGCGGCGGTGGTGAGCAGCCAGCCCGCCACGAACCAGCCGGCGCGGCGCAGGGGCTGGGGCCCGAGCAACAACAGCAGCAGCAGGGCGATGTGCAGGGGGGAAAATCCCACCGCCAGGGCGAAGGCGGCCAGTTCGGCCAGAAGGGCACCCATCAGAGAGTGGTGAACCGAGGGGTCATCAGCGCGTGCGCACGGGAAGGAAGGGCCTGCCTCAGGCGTGAATTTCGAACCAGTCCTGCCCCGTGCTGCCCAGGGTGGTCACTGCCACCCCGGCAACCTGGGCCGCGGCGGGACCCCGCTCGCACCACAGGCGCAGCTCCGCCAGGTCGCTGGTGGGGCCCTCCGCCTGAACCTCCACCGAACCATCGGGACGGTTACGCACCCAGCCCCCCAGGCCGAGTTCCCGCGCCCGGCTGCAACAGGCGGCTCTGTAGCCCACACCCTGCACCAGGCCGCGCACCAACAGCTGCCACCGCTCCGAGGTGCTGGCCAGCCGCGGATCGCCGGGCTGCAGGAAGCGTCGGGCATTGGCCTCAGCCCGCCGGGCCTGGCTGCTGCGGCCGGGGGAGAGGGAATCCCCGGGCATCCAGCCCAGGGGCAGGGCCGTGCGTGGCGATCGTCTGGACGAGCTGGAGGAGGACATGGTCGGCGCCAGTACCGCTGCTCACCTCCCAGGCTGGCACGCGGGGGTTGCGGCAGCGGCAGCAGCCAGGCGGGCGGGAATGGCCGGACAGCCGGCCCAGTGCAGGTGCAGCCAGCTGGCGTGCACATTGGCGCGGCGCCAGCCCTCCGGCCGGGCCGGACAGCCCCAGCCCTCCAGTTGCCACAGGGGCTCGGCGGCATCCGGGGCATGCTGCAGCTGCCAGCGGTGAAATTCATGGCCCCAGAGGCTCTCGCCGCGGCGCAGCAGCAGCCCGTCGCCCAGGGCGGTGGCCTGGCGGTAGCCCAGGCTCAGCTCCCCCCGCCGGGCGCGAAAGGGCAGCACGCCGGCCATCGGCTGGGGCCGGTCCTCGCCGTCGCCCAGTTCCTGGCCCAGCAGCAGCAGACCGCCGCACTCGGCCACGATCGGCAAACCGGCTGCGGCGGCCTGGCGCAGGGCTGTCAGGCTGCGGCCGCTGGCCGCCAGCTGGGCGGCGTGCAGCTCGGGGTAGCCGCCCGGCAACAGCACACCGCGGCAGTCCGGCGGCAGGGGCTGATCGGCCAGGGGACTCCAGGGCCGGGGCTCGAGGCCGCAGGCCTCCAGCAGCTCGGCGGCCTCCGGGTAGCGGAAGTGGAAGGCGGCGTCGCTGGCCACGGCCACGGGAATGGGCATTCCCCCCAGGGGCAGGGGCGCTGAGCCGGTCTCGCTGGTTGCGCTGAGCAGGCTGGGGATCGGATCGTGGGCGTGGTGGCCGGCAGGTGGTTGCAGCAGCGGCCAGAGGAGATCCAGCTCCAGGTGCTGCTCCGCCAGCTCGGCCCAGACCTCGCTGCGGGCAGCCAGGTCGGCGATCTCGCCCGGCGGCAGCAGCCCCAGGTGACGTGAGGGCAGCTCCAGGGCGGGGTGGCTGGGCAACACCCCCAGCAGCGGCACCTCGATCGCCGCCAGGGCCTCGGCCAGCAGGGCGTGGTGGCGGGCGCTGCCCACCCGGTTGAGCACCACTCCCGCCAGGTGCACCGGCGGTGGGCCGTGGTCGCGGAAGCCGCGCACCAGCGCCGCCAGCGATCCGGCCTGGCGTGAGGCCTCCACCACCAGCACCACCGGCAGTCCCAGCTGGGCCGCCACCGCCGCCGAGCTGCCGTCACTGCTGGGGCCACGGCCGTCGAACAGCCCCATCACCCCCTCCACCATGGTGAGGTCGGCGCGGCTGCCGTGCCAGGTGAAGCAGTGCTCCACCCAGGCTTCGCCGCAGAGCAGGGGGTCGAGGTTGCGGCAGGCCAGGCCGCTCACCCGGCTGAGCAGCTGGGGGTCGAGGTAGTCGGGACCCACCTTGAAGGGCTGCAGGCGCAGCCCCCGCCGGCGGGCCAGGGCCGCCAGGCAGAGGCTGAGCAGGGTCTTGCCGCTGCCACTGCAGGGCGCGGCGATCAGGCAGGGCATCGAGGCAGCTTGCCAGGCCCGCCCCTCCCGGGGCCTGGGCTCACTGGGGCAGCAGCTGGGCGGCCAGTCGGGCGGCTGAGGCCATCAGCGGGTTGGTGGTGTCGTGGCCACCGGAGAGCAGGCGGGCCAGCTCCTTCTCCTCGCTCTCGTTGGGCAGGGGCACTACGTCCTCGGCCAGCTCCATCGCCGCCATGCCGCCGGCTTCCAGGCGCATGCACCCCCCCGACTCCGAGCAGAGGATCACGCAGAGCGGCGGCCGGCCCTCGGGGGCGCACACCAGGCGCAGGCCCACCAGGGCGCCGGGGTGGATCTTGGGGCTGCCCACCGGCACGGGCATCAGCCGGAACCGCACCGCCGCCCCATCCGGCCGCAGGAAACTGGCGCCGATGCCCGGGCCGATGCCGTCGGCCTCCACCGGATACGACTCCTGCGGCTGCCAGCCCAGCCGGTCGGCGATCCAGGCCGCCAGCAGCAGGCCCTTGAGTGGGTGGTCGCCCTCCACGTCGATGTCCAGCTGCACCACGTGCTCCAGGGCATTGCGGCGGGCCGGCGGGTCGAACACCATCGCCAGCGATTCACGCCAGGTGCGCAGCCTCAGCCAGTTGAGGTCGTTCACCGCCTGCCCCGCGGCGATCCGGTCCACCAGCAGGTCGATGCAGCGGCGCGGCTGGCCCAGGGAGCTGTCCACCACCAGTCGCCTGGGTGCCGGGGCCAGGGCCTCCAGCAGCTCGGGCACTTCATCCAGGCTGCTGTTCCACCACACCCAGCAGGGCAGATCGGTGGGAATCAGCGGCTGCACCAGCTCCAGGTTGCCCTGCAGGGCGTTGCGGCCGCCGCGCAGCACCACCACGTCGCCGCAGGCGGCTCCGCCACCTCCTTCTTCCGGCAGGGGGCAGTAGGCCGCCACCAGGGTTTCCAGGGGCCGGTCGGCATCGAGGGTGGGGGCCAGGGTGATCAGCCGCCGCGGCATGTGGGCGCTGATCGCCGCATCCACGAACTGGCCCCGCTGGTCCTCCGCCGTGGCCGCACCGGGCTGCTGCCCCAGCTGCCAGGCCAGTCGCTGGTCCATCACGGCGGTGCTCAGGGGCAGGCCGAGGGCGGGAACGGCCTGTTTGGCCGCCTCGATCAGGGATGGCTCCAGCAGGCCGGTGATCGGTCCCTCCGCCCGGCCCGTGCGGATCAGCTGCTGCTGCAGCCACGACCCCTCGTACACCACCAGGGAGAAGGTGGCGGCGCCGGCGGAGTGCTGCAGGTCTTCGCCCCAGAGCCGCTCGAGGTAGCTGGCCACCTCACGGGGCGGCAGGGCGGTGGGGGCCTGGAGGGTGAGTTGGGCGGACATGGTGGTGAGCGAGGCGGGGTGCGGTCAGTCCTGTCGGGAAAATGCAGAGCGGGCGGTGTCTGCAGCGGCGGCGGATCAGGGGCGGCGCCACCCCAGGCCGTCCTCGGCCAGCATCGAGTCGGAGGCGGCTGGACCCCAGGTGCGGGCCTCGTAGGGCTGCACCGGCAGCTGCCAGGGGGCGTCCTCGATCAGCTCCAGCACGGGGGTGTAGAGGCGCCAGGCGGCCTCCACCTCGTCGCTGCGGGTGAACAGGGTGGGGTCGCCGAGCATGGCGTCGGCCAGCAGGCGCACATAGCCCTCGTCGCTGGGTTCACCGAAGCTCTCGTCGTAGCTGAAGCCCATGTCCACAGGCCGGCTGCGCATGCCCGAGCCCGGTGCCTTCACCTCGAAGCGGATGTTGGTGCCCTCGTCCGGCTGGATCCTGAGGATCAGCTGGTTGGGGGTGGGGGCGCCACCGGCGGCGTCGAACAGGTGCACCGGCGCCTCGCGGAAGGTGAGCACCACCTCGCTGAGGCGTTTGGGCAGGCGCTTGCCGGTGCGGATGTAGAAGGGCACGCCCTGCCAGCGCCAGTTGTCCACGAACAGCTTGGTGGCCACATAGGTCTCCGTGGTGCTGTTGGGATCCACCCCGGGTTCCTGGCGGTAGCCGGGGATCGGCTTGCTGCTGCTGCCGCCGGCGGTGTACTGGCCGCGCACGCAACAGGTCCAGGGCTCGTTGTCGTTGGCCAGGCGAGCGGCCTGCAGCACCTTGGCCTTCTCGTTGCGGATCGCCTCGGCGTCGAAGCGGCCGGGGGGCTCCATCGCCGTGAGCGCCAGGATCTGGGTGAGGTGGTTCTGCACCATGTCGCGCAGGGCGCCACTGCTCTCGTAGTAGCCGGCCCGCTCCTCCACTCCCACCGTTTCTGCAGCGGTGATCTGCACGTTGGCGATGTAGTTGCGGTTCCAGATCGGCTCGAAGATCGTGTTGGCGAAGCGCAGCACCAGGATGTTCTGCACCGTCTCCTTGCCGAGATAGTGGTCGATGCGGAAGATCTGGTTCTCCTTGGCACAGGCCTGCACCACCTTGTTGAGGGCCTGGGCGCTGGCGTAGTCGGTGCCGAAGGGCTTCTCGATCACCACCCGGCTGCGCTCGCTGTCGGCCAGCAGGCCGGCGGCGGCGAGGGCGCGGCAGCCGCTGCCGTAGAAGGCCGGCGACACCGAGAGATAGAAGGTGCGGTTGCCGCGGGTGGCGCGCTGGCGGTCGAGGTGGTCGAGCCGTTCGCCCAGGCGCACGATCGAGGCCGGATCGGAGAGGTCGGCCGGCTCGTAGTAGAGCGCCGCAGCGAAGCCTTCCCAGGCCTCGGGATCGCTGGCGATGGTGGCGGCCATCGCTTCGGCCATGCGGCTGCGGAACTCCTCATCGCTCCAGGGGCGGCGGGCGCAGCCCAGCACGGCGAATTCACTGGGCAACCGCCGCTGGCGGTAGAGCTCGAACAGGGCGGGCACCAGTTTGCGGTGGGTGAGGTCACCGCTGGCCCCGAAGATCACGATGCACTGGGGCGGAATCACCCGTTCCTGCCGCAGGCCCACCCGCAGGGGGTTGGTGAGGACGGCTTGCATGGGGAAGTGTGCTGGTGCCTTCGGTTTAACCAAACCGGGCCGCCCCGCCGAGGGGCTGGGACTGTTTGTGACGGTCTGTGTGTGGGAAACAGAAAAAAGCCCGCCGGAGGCGGGCTGAGGGTCAGGTCACTGCCGGAGATTGCGGCGGGCGTCCAGCCTGGAAGCCACTGATCAATAGGTTTCCACGTGCCAGCGCTCGGCCTTCTTGAGGGCGGGGCGCAGCTCGGCCCAGTTCAGGCCCTTGGCAGAGGCGGCGGCTGCCATCGCCTCGTCGATGCCCGGCTCCATGCCCTTCAGGCCGCACATGTACACGTGGGTCTTGGGGTTTTCGATCATCGCGAAGATCTCGTCGGCGTGCTCCAGTACCCGGTCCTGGATGTACATGCGGCCGCCCTTGGCGTTCTGCTGTTCGCGGCTGATCGCCTTGGTGTAGCGGAAGTTGTCGGGGAAGGCGCTCTGGTAGTGCTCGAAGTCGGCGTCGTAGAGCAGGTTGGGGGTCTTGGGGGCGCCCATGAACAGCCAGGCCTTGCCACGGAAGGTCCAGCCGTTCGTCTCCCGTTCGGAGGGTTCGAACATGCGGCGCAGGTAGGTGCGCATCGGCGCGATGCCGGTGCCGGTGGCCAGCATGATCACGTTGGCGTCCTCGTCGTCGGGCAGGAGCATCTCCTTGCCCACAGGCCCAGTGATTTTCACCTTGGCGCCGGGTTCGATGTCGCAGAGGTAGGTGGAGCACACGCCGTTGATGGTCTCGCCGTCCTTCTCGTACTGCAGCTGGCGCACGCACAGCGACACGGTGTGGCCTGCCATGTCGTCGCCATGGCGGGTGCTGGCGATCGAGTAGAGGCGCAGCTTGTGGGGCTTGCCGTTGGCGTCGCTGCCCTCGGGGATGATGCCGATGCTCTGGCCCTCCAGATACTGCAGCTGGGGCTCGCCGCCGGCCAGGTCGAAGGTGATGTGGTTCACCCGGCCGATGGCGCCTTCCCCCACCAGGCTGTAGTTCTCGGTCACGGTGCCGATGAAGGGATCCTTCGGCTTGTAGGTGTTGACGGGGACAGCGGCGTGGGACACGGCGGGTTTGGCGGCGGGCTTGGCTGCGGCTGGCTTTTCGGCCGCCGGAGTAGGAGCGGGGGCTTCAGGCGCGGGCGGCTGGCTGGGGGCAGCATCCGCGGAGGTGGCTGCTGTGCTGCCGAGGGCGTCCACGGCCGTCACCGAAGAAATTCGACCACCCTGCTGGGCGATCGTCTGCATCGTTTGCTGCAACTGGCTGAACGCCACCGTGAAGCGACGCTCGGCCTGGCGCTGCTGGCCAAGGCCGAAACCCTCCACCACCACTGAAAACATGCGACTGTCGGACTGGCTGGTGCGACCGGTGGCAACACGCATGGTGGAGGGATCAAAATCCGGCAGATCATAGAGACCCCCTGCCTGGATCCCGCAGCCCGCTCGGCGCGGTTAGGTTGTCGTCCAGATCACAGGGTTGGATCCACCTGGTGCCCCTCACCCTCTTTTCCTCCCCAGCTACGGCTGCCCGTTCAACGGCCGCTGGTCTGAGCAAGGTTGCTGACGCGGCCGAGCTGGAGCCCGAGCCGGGCCCCGGTCCTGCCGATGCCAGCTGCAGCCTGGACACGATCCAGCAGGACATGGAGCGGCTGGAGCAGGGGGCGCGGAGGCTGGCGGTGCTGCTGCGCCTGCCCCTCGATCCCCAGTGGATCTGGGCCGTACTCACCGACTACAACAATCTCAACCGCTACATCCCCAACCTCAGCAGCTCGCGTCAGATCTGGCGCCGGGGCAATCGGGTGGGTCTGGAGCAGGTGGGCAGCCAGCAGTTCTGCGGCCTGAGTTTCAGTGCCCGGGTGGAGTTGGAACTTGAGGAGGATCCTGAGCGCGGCGAGCTGCGCTTCTCCATGCTCAGTGGCGACTTCCGCCGCTTTGAGGGGCTCTGGCGCGTGGATTGCGACGCCATGAGCACCCGACTTCTCTATTCCCTCACGGTGCAGGGCAAACCGGGCATGCCGATCGGACTGATCGAACAGCGCCTGCAACAGGACCTGGCCAGCAACCTGCGCGGCGTGCAACAGGAGGCCAGCCAGCGCGCCGGAACAGCTGCCGCCTGATCGGGCTCGAAGGCTGCCGCCTCAGGGCTGTTCAGAAGCCCGGTCGTTTCCGAGCTTAATCAATACCCCCAAGGGGATTCGAACCCCTGTCGCCTCCGTGAAAGGGAGGTGTCCTAGGCCTCTAGACGATGGGGGCGAGGCCACGGCGTGCATCCCTGCGCTTCACCTGAAAGAGACCCAGGCGATTGATGTCGCGGATCGGTGACCTTGAGGTGGCTCGGATGCGGATCGATTGATGATCCTGGGAGGCGGAATCCGATGGCAGATCCGACCCGTTGCGCCGATGTCTGGACGTTACGGGTCGGGGTGACCGTTCGTCAAGGAGGGCTGACCCTGGCCCTGCCACACCGGCACGGTCACGTGGAAACAGGCCCCTTCGCCGGGCTCGGACACCACCCAGATGCGGCCCCCGTGCACCTCGGCGATGCGCCGGCACACCGACAGCCCCACGCCGTAGCCGGAGGTGGTCTGGGAGGTCTGGGGCAGGCGCACCCGGTCCTGGAAGATGCGCTGCTGCTCGCTGGCGGGGATGCCCGGTCCGCTGTCGCAGATGCTCACCTGCACCCACTGGCTGGTGCGATGCAGCAGGGCCAGGCTCACCTCGCCGTCGTCCGGGGTGTACTTGAGGGCGTTCTCCAGCAGGTTGAGCAGCACCTGGCGCATGCGCCGGCTGTCGGCGTACACGTCCGGCAGGTCGGCGGGGATGTCGGTCACCAGCCGGAGCCGGCGTCCCACCCACAGCTTTTCCAGCTCCAGGATCGTCTCGGCCGCCACCGTGCCCAGGTTGAGCCTTTGGGGGTTGAACAGGGCCTCCCAGCGGGTGGTGCCCACCTCCAGCAGGTCCTGGGAGAGGGCCTCGATGTCGTTCAGCCGGCGCCGCAGCACGTCCTGGAAGCGCTCGGTGTCGATCTGGCCCAGGGCGTGGCTCTGGGCCGCCAGCTTGGCGGCGGTGAGGGGGGTGCGCAGTTCGTGGGCCACCATCCGCAGCAGCCGCTCCTGCACCCCCAGCCGCTCGGTGAGGGTCTCGTTCTCCTGGCGCAGCACCAGCAGCTGGTCCTCCAGCTGCAGCTCCCGCCGGCTGCGGCTGCCGTCGATCTCCATCGGCTCCAGGCTCATGCCCAGGTCGGTGACCACCTGCTGCTGCTGCCAGCGGGGCAGCCAGGTGCGCAGCTTCTGGGTGATGGCGTTGCCGGCGAAGACCTGCCTGGGCAGGGGGGAGAGCTTGACCAGGGCCGGGGTGGCCACCAGGCGGTGCAGTTCCAGCAGTTCCGGCTGCCGGGCCGGATCGGCCAGCTCCAGATTCACCGCAAAGCCCACCTCATCGCTCTTGAGCATCTGCAGCAGGTTGCGCAGATCGGCGCTGGCCAGGTGGTGATTGGCCGCCACCAGCAGCAGCCGCAGCTCCTGCCGGTCTGCGCCCTGGCCGGGGTCGTCGGCTCCGGTTGAGGAGGGTATGGCGATCACAGGGGCAAGGTTATTGGGAAACGGAACAATTGGTGAACGGGCTGGAGGAGCCATGGGCAGATGGGATCTGCGTGGCTATGACAGGAGCATCGGCCCGTCCGTGGCCAACCCGCGTGTGATGCTTGCCAGTCGCATTCAGCTCGACAGCAGCCTGCGCCGCTGGTTTTCCCGCAACCTCGGCCTGTGGCGCTCCCGGCGGTTGTATTTCTTCGCCGATGGCGAGGCCCTGCGGGTGGACATGATGCTGCGGGTGGAAACCTTCTCCGAGCCGATCGAGGGCGAGGCGGCCTACCGCTTCACCTGGTGGCCCGAAGAGGAGTACGACTTCTTCGAGCGCAAGCCCCGCTACGTGGCCAACGGCACCATGGAGGCCTACCTCTGCGGTCACCAGCTGCGCCGCAGCCGCGGCTACCTGTGCGGCAGCCCCACCAAGAGCCAGATCCGCCAGGTGGATGAGCACGAGCTGGTCTTCGAGTCCCACTACCAGGAGTGGGACATCCTGGAGCACATCCGCCTGGTGGATCAGGACCGCTACCGGGCCCGATCGATCTATTCCTGGAAGGACGGCGAGCTGGAACTGGTTGAGAACCACCACGAGATCCGGGTGGAGGAGGCCGGCACTCCCCTGCTCTCCTGATGCAGCAGCATGGCCCTGTGCCCTGGCCCCACGCCTTGTCCGCTCTGCCGCGTTCCGCCGCCCAGCCCACTCCCTGGCTCCCTGCACCGATGCTCGTGTTGCTGGGGCTGGTGCTGGTCGCCGGCCGGCCCCTGCCCGCCGCCGCGGCGCCGGTCACCCCTTCTCCTCCGGCCGGGGAGGAGGAGATCACCCTCTACAGCGGGATCGCCGGGCTGAACGTGTGCGTCGCCCGCAGTGCCGGGGTGGGCTTCGATCAGGCGGTGGCGATTGCCGGCGAGACCATCGCCCAGCTGATCCAGAGCCAGCACGGCAGCGTGATCAGCCTGGTGGGCAGCAAGCCCCTCAGCCTCGAGGAGCTGCGCAAGGGGGCGATCAATTCGGCCCTGCTGGGCGCGGTGGAGGCCTGTCCCGACCAGGTGCCCGAAGCGGTGCGCCAGGCGGTGCAGGCCAGCCTCCGCCAGGTTGAGGGCCGCACCAGCCCGGCTTCCACCCCAGCCCCGGCTTCCGCCCCGGCCCGCTCCGCCCCCCCCCGCCGCGGCCGCTGAGTCTCCCCCCTCTCCCTGCCCTTTTCTCGCCCTCCGCCATGTCCACGGTGCGTCTTGCCGACTACCGTCCCGCCCCCCAGCTGCTGGAGCGCACCGATCTCACCCTGCGCATCCACGCCGACCACACCGAGGTGGAGGCGCGTCTGGCCTTCCGGCCCAACCCGCAGGTGGAACCCGGTGCGCTGCGGCTGCGGGGCCTCGAGCTGGAGCTGCTCGGCCTCCAACTCGACGGCCAGGCGCTCTCCGGGGCGGCCTATGCCCTCGACAGCGAAGGCCTGCTGCTGCCCGAGCCACCCCGGCAGCCCTTCGTGCTGGAGAGCCGGGTGCGCATTCACCCGGAGGCCAACACCACCCTGGAGGGCCTCTACCTGAGCTGCGGCCTGTTCACCACCCAGTGCGAGGCCGAGGGCTTCCGCCGTATCACCTTCCACCCCGACCGCCCCGACCTGCTTAGTCGCTTCCGGGTGCGCATCGAGGCCGAGCGGGCCCGCTGTCCGGTGCTGCTCAGCAACGGCAACTGTCTGGAGACCGGCCCTCTGCCGGGCGGGCGCCACTACGCCGTCTGGGACGACCCCTTCCCCAAGCCCTCCTATCTGTTCGCCCTGGTGGCCGGCCAGCTGGAGGAAGTGGCGGACACCTTCACCACCGTCGGCAGCCGCCGCGTGGCCCTGCGGCTGCACGTGGAGCCGGGCGACGCCCCCTACACCGCCCATGCCATGGCCTCACTGAAGCGGGCGATGGCATGGGATGAGCAGCGCTACGGCCTGGAGTACGACCTCGATGAGTACAACATCGTGGCGGTGCGTCATTTCAACATGGGCGCCATGGAGAACAAGAGCCTCAATATCTTCAACTCCAAGCTGGTGCTGGCCGACGCCGAAACCGCCACCGACGCTGAACTTGAGCGGATTGAAAGTGTGATCGCCCACGAGTACTTCCACAACTGGACTGGCAACCGCATCACCTGCCGCGACTGGTTCCAGCTGTCGCTGAAGGAAGGCCTCACGGTGTTCCGCGACCAGAGCTTCACGGAGGATCTGCACGGTGCTGCTCTCAACCGCATCGAAAATGTGGCCCTGCTGCGCAACACGCAATTTCGCGAAGACGCTGGCCCAACGGCCCATCCGGTGCAGCCTGACTCCTATCAGGCGATTGATAACTTCTACACCACCACGATCTACGAAAAGGGCTCGGAGGTGATTCGCATGCTCCACACCCTGCTGGGTGAGGAGACCTTCATGCGCGGCATGGCGCTCTACGTGGCCCGCCACGATGGCTCGGCCGCCACCTGCGCCGACTTCGTGCAGGCGATGGAGGACGCCGCCGCCGAGGCCTGGTCTTCTGAAACCCAGGTTGCCGATCCCACCTCCCCCCGTTTTGACTTCGCCCAGTTCCGCCGCTGGTATCACCAGGCGGGCACGCCGGTGCTGCAGGTGCAGCGCCACTGGGATGGGGACGCGGGCGTGCTGGAGCTGCAGATCCGCCAGCACACGCCGCCCACCCCCGGGCAAGCCGAGAAGCAGCCGCTGGTGATTCCGCTGGCCCTGGGGCTGATCGACCAGGTGGGCGTGCCCCTGGCCGTGCGGCTCGAGGGGGAGGCGGAGCCGGCCACGAAGCATCCCTGTGGCACACGCCTGCTGGTGATCCAGCAGGCGGAGCAGCGGCTGCGGCTGGTGGACCTGCCCCGCCAGCACCATCCTCCGGCCCTCTCGCTGCTGCGGCAGTTTTCGGCGCCGGTGAAGCTGGAGCTGGGCCGGCCCAGCGCCGAACTGGTGCACCTGCTGGCGGCCGATCCCGACCCCTTCGCCCGCTGGGATGCGGGCCAGGAGCTGTGGCGCCAGGCCCTGCTGGCCCGCGCCAGCGGTGACGGTGCCCTGGCCCAGTCGCTGGAGGAGCAGCTTGTTGACGCCTGCGGGCGCATCCTGGCCGACCCTTCTCTCTCTGATGCCAGTTGCAGCGCTCTGCTGGCCCTGCCAGGGCTGGCGGAGCTGGAGGACGCTGCCGTGGCGTGCGGCCAGGAGCCCGATCCCCTGGCCCTGTTTGCCGCCCAGCAGGGGCTGCAGCGGCGGTTCGGCGAGGCCCTGGCCGAACCGCTGACGCAGGCACTGGCCAGCTGCGCTGACGGCTGGGATCAGCTGTGGCCGGCCGGTGAAGGTGCGCGCCGGCTCACCGCCCTGGCCTGGAGCTGGCGGGCTGCCGCCGGCGATCAGGAGGTGATCGCCGCTGCCCGTGCCGCGGTGGACGGCCCCTCGATGACCCTGGCCCGCGCCGGTCTGCGGGCGTTGCAGCCCCTGGCCATCCCTGAGCGAGGGGCGGGGATGGAGGCCTTCTACCAGCGCTGGCAGCACAGGCCGGTGATCCTGGATGCCTGGTTCGCCATGGAGGCCGCGGCCCCCCTGGCCGATGGGCTGGCGCGGGTGGCCCGGCTGCTGGAGCACCCCCGCTACGACCCGATGGCCCCCAATTCGGTGCGGGCGGTGCTGGGCGGGCTGGCCGCCAACACACCGGTGTTCCACGCCGCCGACGGTTCCGGCTATCGCTTCATGGCCAGCCAGATCGCCGCGGTGGACCGGCGCAATCCGATCACCGCTTCCCGGCTGGCCAAGGTGTTCAGCCGCTGGCGCAGCTACGGCCCCCAGCGCTCGGCGGCCATGGCGGCGGCCCTGGAGCAGCTGGCCGCCGGCGAGCTCTCGGCCAACACGCGCGAGGTGGTGGGCCTGTGCCTCGCCGCGGGCTGAGACTCAGCGGCGCCGGCCCTGCCCCTGGGGTAGGGCCGGCAGCGGTGGCGGTGGGGGGATGGCCGCAGTCCCGGCTCGGCCCGAGGTGCCCTGGCCATTGACGCTCTGGTGCAGCTGGCGGAAGGCGGCCAGGCGCTGGGCCGCCCCTTCCTTGCCGGCGTGCACGCCCCAGAGCCCCTCCCAGTAGAAATAGATCACGCCGTGGCCGCGGCGGGTGGCCAGGCGCACCTTCTCGCCCAGGGTGGCCATGTCCGGGGTGCGGCCGCCGAAGCCGGCCAGGATGCCGATCTCCACCGGCATGCCCCAGCCACTGGCCTTCACCAGGGCGGGCTGGTTGAGGTCCTTCTCGAAGCCCTTCACCGAGAAGGCGTAGTTCTGCACGATCAGGTCGTCCACCAGCCCGCCCACGGCCCAGAGTTCCCAGTCCTGCAGCCAGGTGTTGTAAGCGAAACGGAACGGCCCCGGCGAGAGGCTCACCACGGTGGCCGGCGGCTTGGGCTTGCCCTGGCGGGCGGCGGCCGTGGCGGACTGCTGGTCGAGCTGGCGCAGGCTGGCCCGCAGCTCCCGCAGCAGGTCGGTGAGCTGCTGGCGGCGCCAGCGCATCCAGAAGCGGTCGTTGTGATCGGCGGGAGGTTCGCTGCCCGTGGCCTGGCGGTAGAGGGCGCGGGTGTAGGCGTCGTAGCCCAGTTCCACCGGCCAGGCGAAGTGGTCGTCGAGCTGGATGCCGTTCACACCGCAGCGCTGCACAACCTCGGTGATCAGGCCGATGAAGCGCTCACGCACCCCCGGGTGGGCCGGATTGAGCCAAACCATGGTGGTGTTGTGCATCGCCACGCCGGTGCTGCCGTCACGCTTGGCCAGCACCCACTCCGGCTGATTGCGCACCACCTCGGCGGTGGCCGGCTCCATCAGGCCGTACTCGAACCAGGGGATCACCTCCAGACCGCGGCGCTGGGCAGCCCTGGTCATCCGGCAGATCGGATCGAGGTTGGGATTGGCCTTCGCCAGTGCCGGCTCCATCGGCGCCCAGCGGCTGTGGTGGAAGGTGGTGCCCCGGCTCCACACGTTGGGATAGAGCGTGGTGAAGCCGGCCCCGGCCAGTTCGGTCACGGCTCGGTCGATGCGGGCTCCGTCGTAGTAGAGGGGGCTGGGGCTGTTGGTGAGCCACACGCCGATGCGCCGCGCCGGCTCGGCGTCAGCGGCAGGCGGCAGACCCCCCAACAGCAAGCCCTTCATCACCAGTGCCGCCAACATGCGGTTCACCCCTGCCGGCAGCAGGGCCTTGAGCCGGGCGAAGCGGCCCAGGGGCACGCGGGCGGTCATCGGCAGCTGGGGTGGCAGGTGAAGGAGGCGTCTCAGGGAATCGAGCTCAGTGGAATCGCTTCAACTCAGCGGAACATCGAGCTCACCGAGCTCTCCTCGTGGATCCGCCAGATGGCCTCGCCGAGCATGTTGGCCACCGAGAGCACGCGCAGCTGGGGGAAATTGCGGTCCTCGCTATGGGGGATCGAGTTGGTCACCACCACCTCCTCGAACAGGCCAGGCTCGGAGAGCCGTTCAGCCGCCGGCGGCGAGAACACCGCATGGGTGGCACAGCAGACCACGCGGGCTGCACCTTTGCGGCGCAGCAGCTTGGCCCCCTGGCAGATCGTGCCGCCGGTGTCGATCATGTCGTCGATCAGCACGGCCGTCTTGCCGGCCACATCGCCGATCACCGTGAGGCTCTCGGCCACGTTGTGGCCGGCGCGGCGCTTGTCGATGATCGCCAGCGGGGCGTCATTCATCTGCTTGGCGAAGGCCCGGGCCCGGGCCACGCCGCCCACGTCCGGCGACACCACCACCACCTCCCCCAGGTCGCGGGTGCTGAGGTAGTCCACCAGCACGGGCGAGCCGTAGATGTGGTCGCAGGGGATGTCGAAATAGCCCTGGATCTGGGAGGAGTGCAGGTCCATGGCCAGCACCCGGTCCACGCCGCTCTTGGTGAGCAGGTTGGCCACGAGCTTGGCGGTGATCGACTCGCGGCCGGCCGTCTTGCGGTCGGCGCGGGCATAGCCGTAGTAGGGGATCACGGCTGTCACCTGGCGGGCCGAGGCCCGCTTGCAGGCATCCACCATGATCAGCAGCTCCATCAGGTGGTCGTTCACCGGAGCGCAGGTTGGCTGGATCAGGAACACGTCGCAGCCGCGGATCGATTCCTGGATCTGGATGTAGGTCTCGCCGTCGGCGAAGCGCTTGATTACCCGCGGGCCATCGGGCACGCCCAGGTAGGCGCCGATTTCCCGGGCCAGGTCCTGGTTGGAGGTGCCGCTGAACAGGCGCAGGCGGCGGGTGTCGTGGCCGTTCCCTGCCGCGTGCTCCGCTGCGTGGCCTGCCTGGGCCAGCCGGTCGGCGGTGAGGAAACGGGTCACGGCGGGCGCGGGCGCGTCGGCGGACTCCGATGGTAGAAGCGTGCAGGCCCGGGAAGTGCAAACAACCATGACGTTTCCAACGGACGCCGGCGTGGCAGCCGAAGCGGGCCGCCCGCCCGCCCTGGTGTTGCTGGCGGCCGGTCCGGCGGCGGCCCTGGCCGCTCTCCAGGGCCAGGCGGCGCCGGCCCTGTCCAGGGTGCTCGGGCTGCCCCTGCTGGCTCCCCTCGATCCCCTGGCCCCCGATGCCGCCCTGGCCGCCCTGGCCGCGGGTCCCCCCGGCCTGGTGCCCCTGCCCCTTGACCCAGGCCTGCCCCTGGCCGATGGCCGCCACTGGGCCGCCGCCCTGGGGGCCTGGCGCCAGCCGGTGCTGGTGCTGCTGGCGCCAGAGCAGCTGGACACGGGCCTGCCGGCGGCCCTTACCGCCCTGGTGCAGCAGTGGCAGGTGCCCTGCCTGGGGCTGGTGCACTGGGGCGGCAGCTGGTGGCCCGAGCAGCGCCGGCTGGAGGGGCTGCCCTGGCTGGGCGGGTTCTCAGCCTCCGCCAGCGACGAGCAGGCCGCTGCCCTGGCCAGCGCCTGTGCTGCCCGCTGGGCGGTGCTGGAGCGCCAGCGCCTGGCCTAGGAGGGCTTGGCGGCTGGCTTGGGTTCGATCCAGAAGGGCTTGGGCAGCTCGCGCACCCGCTCCCGCAGCGGACTGGCCGCGGCGGCACCCTCGCCGCTGCGGGGGGGATCGAGCGGCAGGGTGGCGAACTGCACGGTGGTGTCCGGCTGCAGCGCCGTCACCAGCAGGCTGAGGGTCTCGGTGCGGCTGAGGTTGGTCTGCACCTGCCCCTGCAGGCCGCTCACCAGGTCGGGCAGGGACAACTGCCCCTGGCGCAGCTCCAGTTCGCTGTGCAGGCTGCGGGCCACCTCCTGCAGGTTGGTGAGGCGGGTTTCCAGGGGCTTTTTCGGATCGCGCCAGCGGGCCAGGTGTTCCAGCTGGGTGGAATTGAGGCGTTGCAGGCCGCTCTGCAGATCGATCTTCAGCTTCTGGCTGTTGTCGCTGTGACGCATCGTGCGGCTGGGGTTCGCCTCCACGCCACCCAGGCGATCGGCCAGCAACCGCAGCCCCTGGCGGCTGATCACCAGATAGCGGTCGGGTTTGCCGCTGGGCAGCCCCGCCAGATCGCGCACGGCATCGGCGGTGAGGGCCACCCCGCCGCTGCGGTAGAGGCTGCCCAGGGAGCGGGGCTTCTTCTCTCCGGGAAGCTGCACGGCCAGGGTGGCCGGAATCGGCAGCGCCTGCACCGGCCCGGCCGGGTTGAAGCGCACGAGCATCAGGGCATCGGCATTGGCGGCGCCCGCCGGCGCGGCGTTGTTGGCCACGTCGCTGAGCCCGTCGCTGTCCAGGCCGATCACCAGCAGCGTCACCGCCCGGTTGGCGGGCTTGGCCACCGCACTGAGGTCGCCCGCCTCGGCCACGGGCTGGGATTGGTTGAGGGGCCAGATCAGGTCGATGGCGGTGATGCTGGCCAGGGCGCCGGCGCCGGCCAGGCCCGCCGTGGCCAACTGGCGGCGGCTGACGTGGGGCAGCCGGATGGAGGGCAGGCCGATCCATGGAAAGCGGAGCCGCCCGCGCGGCGCTGGATCCTGGGGGGGCTTGCGGTTGGCGCGGGGCGGCATCGCGGCGAGGAGGAGGGACGGGCGTCCCGGTATCAGATGCCCCCACTCTGACCCAATCCCCTGCTGGGGCCCTGCTGGGGCCTGCAACCGATAGGTTGTGGCCAGTGATCGGCCTGCCCGTGCCGGCTCCCCATGAGAAGGCCCGGCCCCTGGCCAAGGGCAGCGTCTACCCGGCCAAGGACCTCTGCAGCCAGTGCGGTCTGTGCGACAGCCGCTGGGTGGCCTATGTGAAGACCAGCTGTGCCTTCCTGGAGCAGCGCTTCGAGGCGATGGAGGAGCAGGCCCATGGCCGCAGCCGCGACCTGGCCAACGAGGACGAGCTCTATTTCGGGGTACAGCAGCGCATGCTCACCGCCAGGCTGCGCCAGCCCCTCGCCGGCGCCCAGTGGACCGGCATTGTGAGCCGCATCGGCGTGCGGGCGCTGGAGACCGGCCTGGTGGATGCGGTGCTGTGTGTGGGCCAGAGCGAGGACGACCGCTTCACCCCCGTGCCTCTCCTGGCGCGCAAGCCGGAGGAGGTGCTGAGCGCCCGGGTGAACAAGCCCACCCTCTCGCCCAACCTGGAGGTGCTGGAGCAGCTGCCGGGCAGTGGCATCAGCAAGCTCCTGGCCATCGGTGTGGGCTGCCAGATCCAGGCCCTGCGCGCCGTGCAACCCACCCTGCCTCTCGATCAGCTCTATGTGCTCGGGCTCCCCTGTGTGGACAACGTGAGCCGCCAGGGGCTGCAGACCTTCCTGGAGAGCACGGTGAGTTCCCCAGACACGGTGGTGCACTACGAGTTCATGCAGGACTTCCGCATCCACTTCCGCCACAGCGACGGCCGCGAGGAGACGGTGCCCTTCTTCGGGCTGGACACCCCGAAGCTCAAGAACGTGTTCGCCCCCAGCTGCCTGAGCTGCTTCGACTACACCAACGCCGGCGCCGACCTGGTGGTGGGCTACATGGGCGCGACCTTCGGGCGGCAGTGGCTCACGGTGCGCAACCCCAGGGGCCAGGAGCTGCTGGATCTGGTGGAGAGCGAGCTCGACGTGGCGCCGGTGACCTCAGGAGGTGACCGCAGGGCGGCGGTGCAGCAGGGCATCGAGGCCTACGACAAGGCGCTGAAGCTTCCCCTGTGGCTGGCCAACCTGGTGGGTTTCTTCGTGGAGCGCTTCGGGCCGAAGGGCCTGGAATACGGCCGCTTCTCGATCGACTCCCACTTCACCCGCAACGCCCTCTGGCTGCGCCGCAACCATCCCGGCAAGGTGGCGGCCCACATCCCCGCCTTCGCCCAGACGATCATCAGCCGCTACCGGCTGCCCCACCCATGAGCATCCCCCAGCGGCGCTGCGGGGTGCTTCTCCATCCCACCTCCCTGCCCGGGGAGGGCGGTTGCGGCACCCTCGGCCAGGCCGCCGCCGACTGGATCGCCCTGCTGGGGCGCCACGGCATCGGCGTGTGGCAGCTGCTGCCCCTGGCCCCCACCGACGGCACCGGCTCCCCCTACAGCTCCCCCAGCGGCTCGGCCCTCAATCCCTGGCTGCTGGATGCCGACCAGCTGGTGCAGCAGGGCTATCTCGAGGCTGGTGCTGCCGCCGCGCTGCCGGCGGGCGCTGGTGAGCGGCTCGATCCGGCGCACCAGCAGCGCCGCAGCCAGGCCCTGGGTGAGGCCCTGCGGCTGGCCTGGCCGCAGCAGCACCCAGGCCGCCAGCGGGCCTTCCGCCGCTGGTGCCGCCGCGAGGCCTTCTGGCTGCGCGACCACTGCCGGTTCATGGTGCTGCGCCGCCTGCACGACGGCCAGCCCTGGTGGCAGTGGCCCCGGCCCCTGGCCCGCCGCCACGGCCGCGCCCTGGCCCGCTTCGACCGCCAGCATGCCCAGTTGCTGCTGGAGGAACAGCTGCTGCAATGGCAGCTCCAGGGCCAGTGGCAGGCCCTGCGCCGCCAGGCCCACGGCCTGGGGGTGCAGCTGTTCGGCGACCTGCCCTTCTACGTGGCCCACGACAGCGCCGATGTGTGGAGCCATCCCGGCCTGTTCTCCCTGGCGCCTGGCGGCGGCGGCAGCCTGGAGGCCCAGAGCGGCGTGCCGCCCGACTACTTCTCCGCCACCGGCCAGCTCTGGGGCACGCCGGTGTACCGCTGGTGGCGGCACTGGCTGGGCGGCTTCGCCTGGTGGCTGGGCCGCCTCAGCCGCCAGCTGCAGCTGTTCGATCTCCTGCGCCTCGACCACTTCCGCGCCCTGCAGGCCTACTGGCGGGTGCCCGGCGGCGATCCCACCGCCGAGAAGGGCAGCTGGCGGCCCTCCCCCGGCGGCCCGTTGCTCGCCCTGCTCTGGCTGCACCAGGCCCTGCGCGGTCGCCTGCGCGGCGGTCGCCTGCCCCTGGTGGCCGAGGATCTGGGCGTGATCACCCCGGCGGTGGAGGCCCTGCGTGACCGCTTCGCCCTGCCGGGCATGAAGATCCTGCAGTTCGCCTTCGACGGCAACGACGACAACCCCTACCTGCCGGCCAACATCCAGGGCAGCCGCTGGGTGGTGTACACCGGCACCCACGACAACGCCACGGCGCTGGGCTGGTGGCAGGCCCTCGACCACGCCAGCCGCCAGCGCCTGGAGCACCAGCTCCGGGCCCCGGTGAACGCCCCGGGCTGGCAGCTGCTCGAGCTGGCTCTGGCCAGCCCGGCGGAGCTGGCGGTGGTGCCCCTGCAGGACCTGCTGGAACTGGGCGACGAGGCCCGCTTCAACACCCCGGGCACCCTCGGCGCCAACTGGACCTGGCGGCTCACGGCCCCGCTGGCGACCCTGGACGGCCCCTTGCAGGGCTACGGCGAGCTGGCCCGGCGCCACAGCCGCAGCGCCTGACCCTCGCCGGCCTGATCGAGGGGCCGCAGCTCCGGGTAGGTCTCCAGCAGCTGGTTGGTGTTGGCGGGCTGCGGGGCTGCCGGCAGGGGGGCCACCGCTCGCCAGCCGGCACTGGCCAGGCGCTGCTGCTGCAGGTTGAGGGCGTAGATCAGCCCCAGGGTGAGCAGGCCGTAGAGCAGGGTGCCCTGCCAGGTGGTGAACACGTCGATCGAGCCGGGGGTGAAGCGGCGCAGCAGGTTGGATCTGCGCAGCGTCTGGCCAGGCAGGGGCTCGCTGGGCAGCAGCCTCTGCAGGCTGGCGGGCTCCAGGTCGAGGTGCCGCTCAATCAGCGGCAGCATCGTGCGCAGGTAGGCGGACTCGGGCAGGCGATCCCGCCAGCCCCGCTCCAGGGCCTCCAGCACCGGCGTGCTGATGCGGGTTTCCTGGGCCAGCTGGCGCAGCCCCAGGCCCCGCCGCTCCCGGGCCTCGCGCAACAGCTGGCCGGCCGCCAGCAGGGGATCGGCCGACGGTTCGCCGGCGGCGCTGGGGCTGGCCGCCGGCTGCCCCCGCCGCCAGAGACGGCTCAGGCGGGCGAGCAGGGGCGGTGCGGCGATGCGGCTCAGGGGACTGACGCGGCCAGGGCATCCCATTCTCGGCGCTCCAGGTGGCGCCATTGCCCCTCCGGCAGGTCGGCCAGGGCCAGTGGTCCGATCGCCACCCGCTGCAGGTCGAGCACGGGATGGCCGAGCAGGGCGGCGGTGCGCCGGATCTGGCGGTTGCGCCCCTCCGCCATCACCAGCTCCAGCAGGCAGCGCTCCGGCCGGCGCTGCAGCACCGTCACCCCCACCGGCGCGCTCGCTCCCTCCTCCAGGGGGACTCCCACGGCCCAGCGCCGCAGTTGCTCAGCCCCGGGCTGGCCCTCCACCCACACCCGGTAGGTCTTGTGGTGGCCGTAGCGGGGGTGGCTGAGGCGCAGGGTGAGGTCCCCCTGGTTGGTGAGCAGCAGGGCGCCGCGGCTGTCGGCGTCGAGCCGGCCCACCGGGTGCAGGCCCTGGCCCCGGCGCAGGGGTGGCGGCAACAGGTCGAGCACGGTGGGCCGGCCGCGGGGATCCCGGCAGCTGCTCACCACCCCGGCGGGCTTGTTGAGCAGCAGCAGCAGGGGGGCGGCTGCGCCCCCCAGGGGGCGGCCGTCCACCGCGATGGCATCCCGCTCTGGATCGGCGCGGTCGCCCAGGCCGGCCGGATGGCCATTCACCCGCACCCGGCCCTGGCGCAGCAGCTCCTCCGCGCCGCGGCGGGAGCAGAGTCCGGCGGCGGCGATCAGTTTCTGCAGCCGTTCAGCAGCCATCTGCCCATCCTGGCCAGGGGTCGATCCCGCCCAAGGGTGGTAGGTTAACGAAACAGGAACGTTTCGTAACTGCCCGTCATGACCATCCTCGCCGTGGCTGCGCCAACTGTTGCTGGCTCGAATCCCGGCTCGAACGGCTCCCGTAGCCCCGCGCAGGAGGCCGCCGCCGGCGGTGGTGCCGACCTGGTGCGCAGCTATCTCCGAGACATCGGCCGGGTGCCGCTGCTGACGCACGAGCAGGAGATCACGCTGGGTCGTCAGGTGCAGGAGCTGGTGGCGATCGAGGAGCTGGAGCAGGAGCTCACGATGCGCGCTGGCGGCACGGCACCGAGCCAGGAGGAGCTGGCGGCGGCGGCGGGGTTGAGCGAGCAGGTGCTGCGCAAGCGGCTGCGGGCGGGGCGCCGGGCGAAGGAGCGGATGGTGGCGGCGAACCTGCGGCTGGTGGTGAGCGTGGCGAAGAAGTACACCAAGCGGAATATGGAGCTGCTGGACCTGATCCAGGAGGGAACGATCGGGTTGGTGCGGGGTGTGGAGAAGTTCGATCCGACGCGGGGGTACAAGTTCAGCACGTATGCGTACTGGTGGATCCGGCAGGGGATCACGCGGGCGATTGCGGAGAAGAGCCGCACGATCCGTCTGCCGATCCATATCACCGAAACGCTGAACAAACTGAAGAAGGGGCAGCGGGAGCTGAGCCAGCAACTGGGGAGAACGCCGACGGTGACGGAGCTGGCGGAGTGGGTGGAGCTGCCGGAGGAGGAGGTGAAGGACCTGCTGTGCCGTGCGCGTCAGCCGGTGAGTCTGGAGACGAAGGTGGGCGATGGAGATGACACGGAGCTGCTGGATCTGCTGGCGGGGGATGGAGAGCTGCCGGATGAGCGTCTGGACGGGGAGTGCCTGAAGGGGGATCTGAGGGCCCTGCTGGAGCAGCTGCCGGAGCTGCAGGGGCGGGTGCTGAAGATGCGCTACGGCATCGACAGCGACGGCAGCGGCATGGTGGAGCCGATGAGCCTCAGCTCGATCGCCAAGACCCTGGGCATGAGCCGCGACAAGACCCGTAACTTGGAGCGCAAGGGCCTGGAGGGCATCCGCTCCCAGTCGCGCATGCTCGACGGCTACCTGGCGGCTTAAAAAATGGGCGGCCTGGACGAACAGGCTGCCTAGAAAAATTGGTCGAAATTGTCGAAATCGACAGCGCTGAAGGTGCCGTCCTGCACCTGGCCCATCAGCCGCTCCAGCTGCACCCAGAGGGCGCCCGCCGTGCCCAGCGACAGGATGAAGCTCACCAGCAGCGCCGCGCCGCTGGAGAAGCCGAACACCTGCAGGCTGCCGCCGATGAACAGGGTGACGCCGATCACCACGCCGATGTAGGGCAGGGTGGTGGCCGCATTGCCCAGGGGCAGCAGGGCCAGCCTGTCCTGTTTCCAGCCTTCAAGCCGGTCCTGCACCAGGCGGGCGAAGGTGAGGCCGCAGAGCACGCCGATGGCCAGCCCCGCCCCGGCCACCAGGTAGGGGGGCTGGCTGATGGGGGCGAATTCCAGCAGCAGCTCGGCCATGTCCAGGTCGCCGAAGTCGCCGCTGGTCAGGTCGCTGGTGGCCTCGCTCAGGCTCACGGGGGCAGGGAAGGGCTGAGGGGGCACGGCGGGCGGGGATCGGGCAGGGGCTGACCCTAGCCAGCTCTCGCCTCAGGGCTCCCAGCGCTGGGCCCCCAGGAAGGTGAGATCGGTGAAGGTGCTGGCCTCGCGGTCCTTCGGGCCGAGATCCAGCGCGAAGCCGCCCAGGTTGAGCTGGCGAATCGATTCCAGCCCGCGCATCAGGGCCTCCCTGCTGGGCCGGGGCCCCGCCCGCGCAAGCCCCTCAGTGACCATCCTGGCGGCCAGAAAGCCCTCCAGGCTGGTGAAGCTGAAGCTGGCCATGGGCGACCGGCGTTGCATCAACCGCTGGTAGTCGGCCACCACCGGCAGGCGCCGGTTCCAGGGAAAGGGCACCACCTGGGTGATGCCGATGCCGCTGGCCTCGCCCCCCGGCAGCGCGTCCTGCAGGCCGCGGGTGCCTACGAATGACACATTCATCAGCTGGGCTGGGCTGCGGCGCCGGCGCAACTCCCGGCTGAAGGCGGCCGAGCCGGGGTAGGCCGCGATGATGATCACCCCGCTGGGCCTGGCGCGAGCGATCCTTGCCACGGCAACGCCCACCTGGCTCGAGTTGCGCTCCACCCTGGCCGTGGCCACCGGCTTCAGCCCATGGCGGGCCAGGGCCTGTTCGCTGGCGGCCAGGCCATCGTCGCCGAAGGCATCGTTCTGGGCCAGCACGGCGATTCGGTGGCGGGCATCGCGCACCAATGCATCCACCAGCTGATCGATCTCGGCCTGGTAGCCGGCTCGCAGGTGAAACACCGTGGCGCGCAGGGGCTGGCGCAGGGCCTGGGCGCCGCTGAGGGGGGCCACGAAGGGGACGCGCTCCCGCTCCACCAGGGGCAGCACGGCCTTGCTGGTGGGTGTGCCCACATAGCCGAACAGGGCCAGCACCCGGTCCTGCTCCAGCAGCTGGCGGGTGTTGCGCAGGGTGAGCTCGGGTTCGTAGCGGTCGTCGCGGCTCACCAGGCGGATCGGCCGGCCGTGGATGCCGCCACGGCGGTTCACCTCGGCGAACCAGGCCTCCGCCCCCTGGCGATACTCCTGGCCCAGCTGGGCCGAGGGGCCGGAGAAGGGGGCCGACTGGCCCAGAAGAAGAGGCGGCGGCGCGGCGCCGCTCGCCTGGGTGGCTGGGCCAGAGGGTGCGGGGATGGCTGCCCTTGCTGCAGCCATGGCCAGCAGCAGCACCACCGTGCCGCCCAGCCAGCGCCCCCGTACGCTCAGGCGATCAGCCCGGGCTGCCATGGCCGCGCGCAAGCAGAAGCGCTGGAACATCCTGGCCGCCGTCTCGCTGGTGCTGGCGATCATTCTGGGGGTGCTGGGGCTGGCCCACATCGATGTGGTGCCGATGCAGAACCGGGATGCGCTGCGGCTCACCTCCGCCTCCCGGGCCCTCACCACCGATCCCGGCCGGCTGCGCGCCGGCGACTGGACCTCCCTGCGGGGGGAGCGGCTCAGCGAGGTGGAGACCGCCGAAGATCAGCAGGCCCTGGAGCGGGCAAAGCACCACCTGCAGGTGGGCGTCTACGCCAACAGCACCTACGACCTCGATCTGAGCGTCCCCAGTTTTTCCTCCAACGGCTACGTGTGGCTGCGCTGGGATCAGCCGCTGCAGGATCTGCTGGAGGCCCAGCAGGTCGGCATCGCCGAGCGGATCAACCTGCTCAATGGCCTGGTGTCGGACGCGGAGCCAGTGTTACGGCCCGTCTCCGAGACACCTGAAAAGCTCAACGACGGCAGCTACTACCAGCTGTTCGGCTACATCGGCCGCTTCTACATCGATCGCGCCAGCTTTCGCCACTATCCCTTCACCACGGTGAGCCTGCCGCTGGTGCTGGAGGTGGACGACGTCGACGGCGGGCTCGACTACACCAACCTCCGCCTGGAACCCGATCTGCAGAACAGCGGGATCGGCCTCTATGCGGGCATCATCGGCTGGCTCAACCGGGGCTGGTCGATCGCCGAGTACCGCCACCACTACGCCACCAACTTCGGTCTGGGGGGGCCAGAGAACGACTACAGCCAGGTGGTGTTCGACATCGCCTACGGCACCTCGGCCTGGGCGGCGTTCTGGCGCCTGCTGCTGCCGCTGGCGGTGCTGATGGCGATGGTGCTGCTGGTGTTCAAGGTGCGGCCGGATGAGCAGGACGCCCGCGCCAGCATTCCGGTCACGGTGTTGCTCACGCTGGTGTTCCTGCAGCAGACCTACCGGGCCGAACTGCCCCAGCTGCCCTTCCTCACCTTCCTCGACATGGTGTATGTGGTGGCCTATGTGGTCACGCTGGTGGCGTTTGTGCTGGTGCTTTGGATCGGCCGCCGCTACGGCGACATGGAGGCCCTGGCGGAGGGGGCGGAACGGGAGCAGATGGAGCGGCGGCTCACCCGCCTCGACGAACTCTGGCCCCTGGTGGTGGTGCTGTTCAGCTCACTCACGATTGTGGTGTGCTGGCTCACCATCCCCTCGGGCAGTTAGTTGATCACAGCCTGCTGAGCACAGCCTGCTGATCTCAGACCGCTGATCTCAGGCAGCTGAGGTGAGCGGGTTGAGCCGGGCCAGCATGCCGCCGGCCAGGCGGCGGGGAGAGAAGGTGCGGCGCAGCAGGGAGGCCAGGGCGCGCAGGTCGTCGGTGTGCAGGTGGTCGCCCTGCACCAGGGTGAGCAGCAGCCGCTGGCGCAGGCTGCCGCCATCGGGGCCGAGCAGCAGGCGCAGGCCCGAGCCCATCACCGGCAGCAGCTCGGGCCCGGGTCCCTCGCCCTCCACCACCGCCAGCAGACTCTCCAGCCGCTCCACCCGCAGCCGACCCTGGGGGTCGAACAGAACCTCCAGCAGCTTCTCGCGCATCTCGGCGGTGTCGCCGGCCAGCAGCCGCCGGGCCACGTAGGGGTAGGCCACCTGCAGGATGCGGAACGAGGGATCCAGGCGCATCGCCAGCCCCTCCTGGCTCACCACCGCGCGGATGATCAGGGCGAAACGCGCCGGCACCCGGAAGGGGTAGTCGTACATCAGCTCCGAGAAGCGGTCGGTGATCGCCTTGAAGTTGAAGTCGCCCACGTTTTCGCCGATCGCGCCCCCCAGCACCTCGTCCAGGGCTGGGATGATCGGCTCCAGATCGGCGCTGGGGTTGAGAAAGCCCAGGGTCACGAAATCGTTGGCCAGGGCGCGGAAATCGCGGTTGATCAGGTGCACCACCGCCCCGGTGAGGGTGAGGCGGTCGGCGTCGCTGATCGAATCCATCATGCCGAAATCCACGTAGCCCACATGGCCCATGGCTCCGGTGCGGCCTGGCAGGGCGAACAGGTTGCCGGGGTGGGGATCGGCATGGAAGTAGCCGAATTCGAGCAGCTGGCGCAGGCCGGAAATCACGCAGGTGCGGATCAGGGCGGCCGGGTCGAGCCGCTGCGCCTCCAGCGTCTGCCGTTCCTGCAGCTTGGTGCCGTGCAGCCAGGTGGTGGTGAGCACCCGCTGGCCGCTCAGGTGGCGCTCCACTGCCGGCACGGTCACCTCCGGGTGGCCAGAGAACAGGGTGGCGAAGCGCTCGGCATTGTCGGCCTCGCGGCGGTAGTCGATCTCCTCGAACAGGGAGCGGCCGAACTCGTCGATGATCTCCCCCAGCCCGAAGCCCAGGTTGAGCGGTAGAAAGGGGGCAGCCAGTGAACCCAGCAGGCGGATCAGCACCAGGTCGCGGCGCAGGATCCAGTCGAGGTTGGGCCGCTGCACCTTCACCGCCACCCAGTGGCCGTCGGCCAGGCGGGCCCGGTACACCTGGCCCAGGCTGGCGGCAGCCATCGGGTGGTCGGGGAACTCCACAAACAGCTGGTGGGCCGGGGCGCCCAGCTCCTGTTCAATCGTGGCCAGGGCCACGGCATGGGGAAAGGGAGGCAGGTTGTCCTGCAGCTGGGTGAGCTCCTCCAGCCAGTCGCGCCGCACCAGGTCGGGCCGGGTGGAGAGGGCCTGGCCCACCTTGATGAAGCAGGGGCCCAGCAGGGTGAGGGTGCGCAGGATGCGCTGGCCGAGGCGCCGCTGGGTGGCGGCATCGCTGCTGCTGCCCTGCACCAGCAGCACCACCACCAGGCTGCCCAGCTGCCAGAGCACGCTGGTGAGGCGGCCCAGCAGCAGCCATGGGCGCAGCAGCAGCCAGCGCAGGTCGGCGTCGGGGCGGTAACCGGTGGAGGAGGAGGAGATCCCCGGAGCTGCAGGGGTGGCGGGCGCGACGGGCAAGGGCGTGGCCCGCCGGGGGCGGCGGCTGCTGGACTGGGCAGACTCTAGAAACTGCAGCCCGCCGGGGTGATGCGCCCGCTGTTGCCCGCCCTGCTGCTGCGCCGATCCTGGCGGCCGCTTCCTCTGCCACTTCCTCTGCCGCTGCCCCCCCTGGCTCTGCACCTGCCCGCCCACGGCCGCGGCCGGGGCCTGGCGCCATCCCTGGCCCGGCTGCTGCGCCAGCCCCCCGGCCGCTGGGACCTGCCGGAGCTGCCGGAGATCGGCGGGCCGCTGGAACCGGAAGGGGGCGTGGCCGAGGCCCAGCGCCGCTGCGCCGCCCTGCTCGGCGCCGACCACTGCTGGTTCGGGGTGAACGGCGCCTCCGGGCTGCTGCAGGCGGCCCTGCTGGCCCTGGCGCCGCCGGGCAGTCGGGTGCTGCTGCCGCGCCAGCTGCACCGCTCGCTGCTGCACGGCTGCCTGCTGGGTCAGCTGCGGCCGGTGCTGTTCGACCTGCCCTTCGATCCGGCCACGGGCCTGTGGCTGCCGCCCGATCCGGCCTGGTTGGAGCGGGTGCTGGCCGCAGCCCTGGGCAGTGGTCCGCTGGCGGCGGCGGTGCTGGTGTCGCCCAGCTACCAGGGCCTGGAGGCGACCGAGCTGCCGGCGCTGGTGGAGCAGTTGCAGGCGGCGGGGCTGCCGGTGCTGGTGGACCAGGCCCATGGCCGCGGCGAAGCCCTGGCCGCCGGCGCCGACCTGGCGGTGCTCTCCTGCCAGAAGGCTGGCGGTGGCCTGGCCCAGAGCGCCGTGCTGCTGGCCCAGGGGCAGCGGGTTGCGCTCCCGGCCCTGGAGCGGGCCCTGCTCTGGCTGCAGACCTCCAGCCCCAGTGCCCTGCTGCTGGCCTCGGCTGAGGCCTCCCTGCTGGCCGCCGCCAGCCCCGCCGGCCAGGGCCGCCGCCGTCGCGCTGAGGCCTGCGGCCACCGCCTGCGCCGCCGCTGCCAGGCCCTGGGCCTGCCGCTGGTGGCCAACCAGGACCCGCTGCGTCTGGTGCTGCACACCGCCGCCCTGGGCATCAACGGCCTGGAGGCCGATGCCTGGCTGCTGCAGCGGCGGGTGCTGGCCGAGCTGCCGGAACCGGGCACGCTCACCTTCTGCCTGGGGGAGCGTCCCCCTGCCGGGGTGGAGTGGCGTCTGCCGCGGGCCCTGCTGGCCCTGAAGGCCGCCCTGGGCGGGCCGCCGCTGCCGCCCTTCAGCCGGCCACCCCTGCCGCTGGTGGCCGAACCGGAGCTGCCGCTGGGCCTGGCCTGGCGGGCCGCCAGTGAGTCCCTGCCCCTGGCCGCCGCCGCCGGCCGGATCGCCGCCGAGCCGATCTGCCCCTATCCCCCGGGGATTCCGCTGTTGATCCCCGGCGAGCGGATCGATGGCGAGCGGGCGGCCTGGCTGCAGGAGCAGGCCCGGCGCTGGCCTGGCCAGATTGCTGATAGGGTGAGGGTTGTGGTCCGTTGAGCCAGCGCCGGAGCCGTGGCCGGATCCCCACCCCCTTACCACTGGGATTTCGTGACGCCGGGCCTGCCCGACGCCGCCTTCGCCGATGCCCCCGGCTTCAGCCCCACGCCGATGGAGCTGCGGGTGATGCTGCTGGCCCACCTGCGCCCCCAGAGCGATTCCCTGGTGTGGGACGTGGGCGGCGGCACCGGTGCCCTGGCCCTGGAGATCGCCCGGCTGATGCGCGCCGGGGCGGTGCACACCCTGGAGCGCGACCCTGAGGCGATCGCCCTGCTGGAGCAGAACCGGCAGCGCTTCGGAATCAGCAACCTGCACATCCACGCCGGCGCCGCCCCCGACGGCCTGGCCCTGCTGCCCCCCCACCCCGACCGGGTGCTGCTGGAGGTGGGCCGGCCCCTGGGGGATGTCCTGCAGGTGGTGTGGCAGGCGCTGCAGCCGACGGGGCGGCTGGTGATCAGCACCGCCAGCCTCGAGGGGCTGGTGGATGCCACCGATACCCTGGGCCAACTGGCCGCCATCGACCTGCAGGTGGTGCAGGCCACGGTGCACCGCATGCAGCGGCGCGGCAGCCAGGCCAAGCTGGCAGCAGCCGAGCCGCTGTTCCTGATTGCGGCCGAGCGCCCCTGATCCCCCCTCCCCGCCCGCTTGTCCACAGAGATCCGACCCCGGCAGGCCACCTCCCTGGCCCGGCTGCTCAGCGGCTGGGCGGCCGGGGGCATCGGCTTCGTGGTGGTGTGGCTGGGGGGCTGGTGGTTCACGGTGGCGGTGGGCCTGATCGTGCACCTGGGCCTGCTGGAGTACTTCCGCATGGCCCAGTTCAAGGGCATCCGGCCGGCCACCAAAACCACCTTGGTGGCGGTGCAGCTGCTGCTGTTCAGCACCCAGGCGGCCAGCCAGGCGGGCAGTGGCTGGCTCGCGGGTGATGTGGCGGCTGCAGTGCTGCCGGCCTCAGGGGCTGTGATCTGCGGCTGGCTGCTGCTGCAGCCGGTCACCGGCACCATCGCCGACATCGCCGCCTCGGTGTTCGGCCTCTTCTATCTGGGCTTTCTGCCCAGTCATTGGATCAAGCTGCGCGCCCTGCCCGATGGTGGCCTGGCCCTCACCCTGCTGGCCTGTTTCCTGATCGTGGCCACCGACATCGGCTCCTACGTGATCGGCCGGCGCCTGGGCCGCCGGCCCCTCTCGCCGATCTCCCCCGGCAAGACGGTGGAGGGGGCCCTGGGCGGCGTGGCCTGCGCCATGGCGGTGGGGGCGATCGGCGGCAGCTGGATCGGCTGGCCCTGGGGCTGGTTGGTTGGGGCCCTGCTGGGGGCGGTGGTGGCCCTGTTCGCCCTGGTGGGCGACCTCACCGAGTCGATGATGAAACGCGATGCGGGCCTGAAGGACTCCGGCGACGCCATTCCCGGCCATGGCGGCATCCTCGACCGGATCGACAGCTTCCTGTTCGTGCCGGCGGTGGTGGTTTCCCTGGTCACCCTGGTGCTGCCCCTGCTGCAGCGCTGAACTGCTGGCCCGGTGGGCTCAGGCGGTGATCACGGTGGCGCTGCCCTCCAGCACCACCAGGCCCGCCTCGATCGCCGCCCGTTCCACCGTGATGGCCGGGCCCATCGGCAACAGGGCGTCGTTGCCACCGGCGCTGGCGCTGATCCGCACGCCGCCGTCCTCGGCCAGGAGGGTGGTCTCCAGCTCCAGCGGTGTGCTGCTGCCCACCCCCTGGGCCTGGAACACCAGGTGCTGGTCGCGGATGCGCAGGCCCACCAGCGGGCTGACGCCCAGCAGCTGCTCGGCCAGCTCGTCGGCCAGGGCCTGCCACTGGGGCTGGAGCAGGGAGCGGCTGAGGGCTTCCGGGGTCAAGCCCACGAGCCCGGTGATGGCGATCTCGAGGGGCAACTGCAGGGGCTGGCCGCGCCAGAGTTGGCCAAGCTGCAGCTGCAGATCGCCCACCCGCAGGTCCACCAGGGCCAGTTCGAGCTGCTGGTACGTCACCCCCCGGGCCTGCACCCGCACCCCCGCCAGTCGACCGCGCAGCAGCTCGCGGCCGGAGCCCAGCAGCTCGATCTCCAGGCACTGCTCCACCTCGCACTGCTGGCGCAGCCACAGTTCCAGCGCCTTTGAGAGCAGCTTGAGCAGGGGCTGGTCAGCCATCGGGGGTGGTGCGTTGGGGCAGGGCGGCCAGCCAGCGCTCGGCCACCCGCTCGGGCTGGTCGATGTGGGGCAGGTGGCCGCAGTGTTCCAGGGCCTCGATCCGATCCCCCAGCAGCGCCTGGGCCGCCTGCTTCTGGGGCGCGCGCAGGATGCGGTCCTGGTTGCCCCAGAGCACCTGCAGGGGCTGGGGCGGTAGGGGATCGCCGCAGCCGGCGAAGCCGCCGGAGCGGGCGAAGGCTCCCAGGGCCTGGGCCCAGCGGGGAGCCTGCAGGTGCAGGGAGGCGATCTCCAGTTCGGCGGGGCCCACGTCGCGGTCGGGATCGGCGAAGGCGCTGCGGCAGAGGCCGCGGCGCACGGCGGGCAGGGCCAGAAAGCGCACCCCCAGCCCATCGAGCAGGGGTGGCAGGGGCATGGGCCGGCCGGTGAGGCCGGCGGGCGCCAGCAGCAGCAGCCGGCCGATCCGGCCGGCCTGGCGGCGGGCCAGTTCCACGGCCACCGCCCCGCCCATCGAGGCGCCGATCAGGCCGATCTCTTCCCCCGGCTGGTCTGTGCCCCCGCGCTCAGCAATCGCCCCCAGCAGGGCCTCCAGGTGGGCCAGCACCCCCGCCGGGTTGAACGGGCCCTGGTGGGGCCGGGGGGTGAACCCGAAGCCGAACAGGTCGGGGATGAACAGCTGGCAGCTGCCCGCCAGCAGGGGGGCCAGCCGCCGGAATTCCAGGAAGGAGCTGTCGAAGCCATGCAGCAGCAGCAGGGGCGGACCGGCCCCCAGCACGGCCAGGGGCCAGCGGCCCGGCAGCCCGGCCAGCGGCCACCACTGCACGGCCGCGGCCAGCTGGCGACCCTGGGGATCGAGCAGGGCCGTGGCCGCCTGCTGCACCAGCGCCTCACAGCACTGCTGGTCGCCCGCCTGGATCGAGAGGGCTGGCGGATTCACGCGGGCTGGCGCTCGCCGCTGGTGGTGCTCACCAGGGCCGCCAGCAGGTCGGTGGGGGCCACGGCGAAGGGCAGGTGGTGGAGGTCGGAGCCGGGAGCGCAGGCGAAGGCGCTCACCTGCTCCAGCTGGGCCAGGCTGGCCTGGCCCAGCCCCAGCTCGGCCAGGGTGCAGGGAATGGCCAGGCGCTGGAACAGGGGCAGGAGCTGGCGGCGGGCCTGGGCCGCCAGCTGGGATCCGCCCAGCAGTTCCTCCAGGCGCAGCTGCACCAGGATGCCGAAGCCCACCTTCTCGCCGTGCAGCACCCCGTGGGTGGCCTGCAGCTGGGTGAGGCCGTTGTGCACCGCATGGGCGGCCACGGTGCGGCAGCGGGCGCCGCCGATGCCGCCGATCAGGCCCGCGGTGAGGCCGCAGGCCTCCGCCACCCGCACCCAGGCCTCGCCGCCGGGCTCCCGCAGGGCGGCCTCGGCGTCGAGCAGCAACTGGTCGCGCAGCACCCGGGCCATCTGCACCGCCTGCTGGATCAGGCCGTCGCTGCTGGCACCGCTGCTCACCGACGCCTCATACCACTTGGCCATCGCGTCGGCGACGCCGCTGGCCAGGGTGCGGGCCGGCGCCTGGGCCACGAGCCCGTGGTCGAACACCAGCAGGTCGGGGCAGCGGGCGAGGGCCACATCCCCCCTGAAGGCCCCCTGGGGCGAATAGAGGTTGGCGAGGGCCGTCCAGCCGGCACAGGTGGCGGCGCTGGTGGGCACGGTGACGCAGGCCAGCTGCAGCCGGTGGGCCAGCAGCTTGCCGGCATCGAGCACCTTGCCGCCGCCGGCCGCCAGCACCAGGTCGGCCCCGGCCGCCCGGGCCTCCTGCGCCAGCTGCTCCAGGTCGGCCTCGCAGCAGTCATGCCCCAGCAGCCCTGGGGTCACCCGCAGCCCTGCGGCCTCCAGGTCGGCCTGCAGCCGGCCGCGCAGGCCCGCCGTGGCTGCGCTGCGACCCAGCAGCAGCACGTGCTGGCCGAGGGGCCGCAGCAGCGGCAGGGCCTCAGCCCAGGCTCCGGGCCCCCGCAGCACCTGGGCGGGGGCGATGGCATGGAGGGCTGGCTCTTCGCTGGGGGTGGCTGGGCTGGCGGGGTGGATGGCCGACTGGGGGGGAACGGCGTTCATTCAACAACCGCGAGCGGACGACCCGATCACCGGCGGATCAGGCGCTGGCGCCGGCCAGCTCGGGCAGGGCCGGAGTGGCCAGGCCCTTGCGGATCACCACCTGCTTGGCGTCGTTCACATCGACGATGGCGCTGTCGCCCTCGCCGAGGCGACCGCTGAGGAATTCCTCCGCCAGGGAGTCTTCCAGCAGGCGCATCACGGCGCGGCGCAGGGGCCGGGCTCCGTAGGAGGGGTTGTAGCCCTCTTCGACGAGGCGCTCCTTGAAGGCCTCGGTCACCGAGAGGTGGATGCCCTTCTCCTCCATGCGGCCGAACACCTCCTTGAGCATGATCTCGGCGATCTCCTTCACCTCGTCGCGGCTGAGTTGACGGAAGACGATGATCTCGTCGAGCCGGTTGAGGAATTCAGGCCGGAAGTACTGCTTCAGTTCCTCATTCACCAGCGAGCGGATGCGGTTGTACTGGGTGTCCTCCACCGCTTCGCCGGAGAACTCGAAGCCCAGGCCACCGCCGCCCTTCTCGATCACCTTCGAACCGATGTTCGAGGTCATGATGATCAGGGTGTTCTTGAAGTCCACCGTGCGGCCCTTGGAGTCGGTGAGGCGGCCGTCCTCCAGCAGCTGCAGCAGCAGGTTGAACACGTCGGGGTGGGCTTTCTCGATCTCGTCGAACAGCACCACGGTGTAGGGCCGGCGGCGCACTGCCTCGGTGAGCTGGCCGCCCTCGTTGAAGCCCACGTAGCCCGGAGGTGAGCCGATCAGCTTGCTCACCGTGTGGCGCTCCATGAACTCCGACATGTCGAGGCGGATCATCGCCTCCTCGCTGCCGAAGAAGTAGGCGGCCAGGGCCTTGGTGAGCTCGGTTTTGCCCACGCCGGTGGGGCCGGAGAAGATGAAGCTGGCGATCGGCCGGTTGGGGTTCTTCAGGCCCACGCGGGCGCGGCGGATGGCGCGCGACACGGCCTTCACGGCTTCGTCCTGGCCGATCAGGCGCTGGTGGAGAGTCTCCTCCATGTTCAGCAGCTTGGCCGACTCGCTCTCGGTGAGTTTCTGCACCGGCACGCCGGTCCAGGAGGCCACGATGTGGGCGATGTCCTCCTCGGTGACCATCGGTGCCCGGTCGAGATCAACCGTGACGGTTGTGGTGGCTGGGCCGGTGGCAGTGTCGCCCTCGGCTGCCGTTGCAGCAGCTGCTTCCGGTTCATCCTTGCGGGTCTGGAGAATCGTGCGGATCTGCTCGCGCAGCTCCACCTCCTTGTCGCGCAGCTCGCCGGCCTTGGTGAAGTCCTGTTCGCGCACGGCATCTTCCTTCTGCTTCTGCACGGCGCGCAGTTCCCGGTCCACCTCCTTGGCGGCAGGGGGCAGCTTCGAGTTCATCAGGCGCACCCGGCTGCCGGCCTCGTCGATCAGGTCGATCGCCTTGTCGGGCAGGAAGCGGTCGGAGATGTAGCGGTCGCCAAGGGTGGCGGCGGCGATCAGGGCCTCGTCGGCGATGGTGAGGCGGTGGTGCTCCTCGTAGCGCTCCTTGAGGCCACGCAGGATCTCGATCGTGTCCTCCACCGAGGGCTCACCCACCATCACCGGCTGGAAGCGGCGCTCCAGGGCGGCGTCACGCTCGATGTGCTTGCGGTATTCGTCGAGGGTGGTGGCGCCGATGCACTGCAGCTCGCCCCGGGCCAGGGCCGGCTTGAGGATGTTGGCGGCGTCGATGGCCCCCTCGGCGGCGCCGGCACCGATCAGGGTGTGCACCTCGTCGATCACCAGGATCACGTTGCCCGCGCCCCGGATCTCCTCCATGATCTTCTTGAGGCGTTCCTCGAACTCGCCGCGGTACTTGGTGCCGGCCACCAGCAGGCCGATGTCCAGGGTGAGAACGCGCTTGTCCTCGAGGATGTCCGGGATATCGCCGGAGTTGATGCGCTGGGCCAGGCCCTCGGCGATGGCGGTCTTGCCCACGCCGGGCTCGCCGATCAGCACGGGGTTGTTCTTGGTGCGGCGGCCGAGGATCTGGATCACCCGCTCGATCTCGTTCTGGCGCCCGACCACCGGGTCGAGCTTGCCGTCGGCGGCCTGCTGGGTGAGGTTGCTGCCGAATTCGTCGAGGGTGGGAGTCTTGGTGGAGCCCTTGCCACCGCCGCTGCCGGCGGCCACCTCGGCGGTTTCTCCCAGCATGCGGATCACCTGGGTGCGCACCTTGGCCAGGTCGACGCCGAGGTTCTCCAGCACCCGGGCAGCCACGCCCTCGCCCTCCCGGATCAGGCCCAGCAGCAGGTGCTCGGTGCCGATGTAGTTGTGCCCGAGCTGGCGGGCTTCCTCCAGGGAGAGCTCCAGCACCCGCTTGGCCCGGGGGGTGAAGGGGATCTCCACGGCCACGAAGCCGGAGCCCCGACCGATGATCTTCTCCACCTCAACGCGGGCATCCTTGAGGTTGACCCCCATCGACTTGAGCACCTTGGCGGCCACGCCGGTGCCTTCACCGATCAGCCCCAGCAGGATCTGCTCGGTGCCCACAAAGTTGTGACCCAGGCGCCGGGCCTCTTCCTGGGCCAGCATGATCACCTTGATGGCCTTCTCGGTAAACCGCTCGAACATGGGGCGGGGCCTGTTGCACGTTGGTTCCAACCTATCAGGGTTGAGCGGTGGGGTGTGAACCGACGCTGGAACGGGCAAGATGCGCTGCCACAGCGGGATCGCAGCGCTGTTTCATTACAACGAAACGAGCCTGATTCGTGGCTGAATCAGATCAGGAAACCGGTTATCCGCACCCGCCGCAGCCCAGTCCGGGTTCGGTGAATCAGCCCCTGCGTGAAGGCCCGGGGTTCAACGGCAGGAACTGAGCCTGATCGGGGTGCAATTCAGGTCCCGCCCCGGGCATGTCACTCCAGCTCCAGCCATTGGATCAGGGCGTCGTCGCCGTTGCTGTAGTAGCCGCGACGGACGCCTGTGGTGCGGAAGCCCACCGCCCGGTAGAGGGCCAGGCCGGCCGGGTTGCCGCTGCCCACCTCCAGGGTGGCCCGCGCCGCCCCCAGCTCCCGCCCGCGCTGCAGCAGGGCCCGCAGCAGACCCTGGGCCAGGCCCCGGCGCCTGTGGGCCGGATCCACGGCCACCAGGGTGATGTGCAGCTCATCCACGATCAGCCAGGCGCAGGCGATCGCCAGCAGGCGACCCGCCTGCATCAGCCCCAGGCCGACCCGCAGCGGGTCGGCCAGCTCGGTGCGCCACTGCCGGGCGCTCCACAGGCCGCCGAGACAGAGCCGGTCGAGATCCAGGCAGGCCTGCAGCTCAGCCGGCCCCAGGGACACCGGGGTGAGGGGAGCCCGGGGCCCGGCCGGGCCAGCAGGCGCGCCGGATTCCTTACATTCGTTGATTCCCGCGCCGTCTGCCCCGGTCATGGTGATCTCCAGCCAGCCCCCCAGCCTGGGCAGCCAGCGGCCCTTCGAGGCCAGCGTGGACCTGGCCAGCCCCAACCGCAACCTGGCGCCGCTGAGCAGCGCCCTCGATGGCGAGGGGCGTCTGCAGGTGGGGGGCTGCACCCTCGGCGAGCTGGCGCGCACCTACGGCACACCGTTGTATGTGCTCGATGAGGCCACCCTGCGCGCCAGCTGCCGCGCCTACCGCGAGGCCCTGGAGCGCCACTATCCCGGCCCCTCCCTGGCCCTCTACGCCTCCAAGGCCAACAGCTCCCTGGCGATCACCGCCCTGGTGGCCGAGGAGGGCCTGGGGCTCGACGCCGTGTCGGCGGGCGAACTGCTCACCGCCCTGGGCGGGGGCATGCCGGCCGAGCGGATCGTGCTGCACGGCAACAACAAGAGCGCCGAGGAGCTGGCCCTGGCCGCCGCCCACGGCGTCACCGTGGTGCTGGACAACTGGCGCGACATCGAGCTGCTCAGCCAGCTGGCCCCCAGCCTGAGCGAGCCGGTGCGGCTGATGCTGCGCTTCACCCCCGGCATCGAGTGCCACACCCACGAGTACATCCGCACCGGTCACCTCGACAGCAAGTTCGGCTTCGATCCCGACCAGCTGGAGCAGGTGCTGCGCCAGCTGGCGGGCTGCGGCTGGGGCAGGCTGATTGGTCTGCATGCCCACATCGGCTCCCAGATCTTCGAGATCCAGCCCCACCGCGACCTGGCCGCCGTGATGGCCGACGCCCTGCAGCTGGCTCGCTCCCTGGGCCACCCCGTGAGCGACCTCAACGTGGGCGGCGGCCTGGGCATCCGCTACGTGGCCAGCGACGACCCGCCGTCGATCGATGCCTGGGTGGCGGCGGTGGCCGGCGCCGTGGCAGAGGCCTGCCGGGAGCGCGGTCTGGAGCTGCCCCGGCTGCTGTGTGAGCCCGGCCGCTCGCTGGTGGCCACCGCCGGCGTCACTCTCTATGCGATCGGCAGCCGCAAGCAGATTCCCGGCATCCGCACCTATCTCTCGGTGGATGGCGGCATGAGCGACAACCCGCGGCCGATCACCTACCAGTCGCAGTACACCGCCCTGCTGGCCGACCGCCCCGAGGCCGAGGCCAGCGAAACCGTGACCGTGGCCGGCAAGCACTGCGAATCCGGCGACGTGCTGCTCAGGGATGCGGCCCTGCCGCCAGCCACCAGTGGCGAGATCCTCGCGGTGCTGGCCACCGGCGCCTACAACGCCTCGATGGGGTCGAACTACAACCGCATCCCCCGGCCGGCGGCGGTGCTGGTGCATGACGGCCAGGCCGACCTGGTACAGCGGCGCGAGCAGCCGGACGAGCTACTGCGCTACGACGTGCTGCCGGCCCGGCTTACGCCGGTACCCTGAAGTGTAAGGTCTGGATGGCGGTGTGGGTGGGTCCTGGATCGGTGCAGGTCCCGGTGTACTGGCCGGCGCGTTGCTCAGCCTTCCCGACCTGCGCCTGATCCTCGATCTGGCCCTGGCTGCGGGGCTGGGTTGGCTGCTGCTGGGACGGGTGAGCGAACCGCGCACCCTCTGGCTGTTGCGCGGCTACCTGCTTCTGGTGACTCTGGCCTGGGCGGTGCAGCGCTTCGCCAACCTGCCGCTCACCACCACCCTGCTCGACGCCCTGGTGCTGGCCTGCAGCCTGGCCCTGGCCATCCTCTGGCAGGGGGAGCTGCGCCGCCTGATGGAGCTGCTGGGCACCGGCCGGCTGGGGGTGCTGTTCGGCAGCCGCAACGACGACCAGCTGGCCTCGGGCGCGGTGGGTCTGCTCAGTGAAGCTGCAGGTCGGCTCTCCCAGCTGCGCCGGGGGGCGTTGATCGTGGTGGATCTGGGCAGCGACCTGCGCCCGGAGGACTTCCTCAACCCCGGCCTGGCGATCGATGCCCAGCTGTCGGTGGACCTGCTGCTCAACCTGTTCGCCGCCGACACCCCCCTGCACGACGGGGCCGTGCTGGTGCGCGGCAACCGCATCCTGGCGGCGGGGGTGATCCTGCCCCTCTCCCGGCAGGGGAGCAACCGCTACGGCACCCGCCACCTGGCGGCCCTGGGGCTCACCGAGCGCCACGACCGCTGTCTGGCGATCGTGGTGTCGGAGGAGACGGGCACCCTCTCCCTGGCGAGCCAGGGGCGGCTAGAACGGCCGATCACCAGCAGCCGCCTCCATGATCTGCTCAGCGCCGCCCTGGCCCGCCCCACGGGGCGTAGCGTGGGAAAGGATTCGCCGGAGGCCCGCGGATGAGTCGCGCCCTGGCGACCGACACCCATGAGAACGGTCTTGGCTTGAACGGTCCTGACTTGAGCTCCGCACATCTGGCTGAGCTGGATCAGCCGGTCGGCACCTACGAGGGCGAGCCCGAACGCCGGCCGCGGCTGCTGCCCGCCGGGCTCGATCCCGGCCGTCTGCCCGGCCACGTGGCCCTGATCATGGATGGCAACGGCCGCTGGGCCCGCGGCCGCGGCCTGCCGCGGGTGATGGGTCATCGCCAGGGCGTGGAGGCGCTCAAGCGCACCCTGCGCCTCTGCAGCGACTGGGGCATCGGCACCCTCACCGCCTACGCCTTCTCCACTGAGAACTGGAACCGGCCGGGGGAGGAGGTGAGCTTTCTGATGACCCTGTTCGAGCGGGTGCTGGAGCGGGAGCTGCAGGGGCTGGAGCGGGAGCAGGTGCGCATCCGTTTCCTCGGCGACCTCAGCCCGCTGCCGGCCGGGCTGCAGCGGCTGATCGCCGATGCCACCGCCCGCACGGCCGGCAACACCGGCATTCGCTTCAACGTGTGCACCAACTACGGCGGCCGGGCCGAGCTGGTGGGGGCGGCGCGGCGGCTGGCGGAGCGGGTGGCCCGCGGGGATCTCGACCCGGCGGCGATCGACGAGCGACACTTCGCCGCCGAACTGCACACCGCCGGCGAAGCCGACCCCGACCTGCTGATCCGCACCAGCGGCGAGCAGCGGCTGAGCAACTTCCTGCTCTGGCAGCTGGCCTACGCCGAACTGCACATCACCGATGTGCTCTGGCCCGATTTCGACGAGGCCGCCCTGCTCTGTGCTCTGCGGGACTACCAGAGCCGTCAGCGCCGGTTCGGCGGCATCGAGGCCCTGCCCTGAGAATTGAGGCCCTGCCCTGAGCTCCGCCACCAACCCAGCTGTCTCCTCTGCCTGTGACCGCCACCCCGCAAGCTCCCGCCCCCCCGCACGTGCCCACTCGCCACGACTGGAGCCGCGCCGAGATTCAGGCGCTGCTGGAGCTGCCGCTGCTGGAGCTGCTCTGGCGGGCCCAGGCGGTGCACCGCGAGGCCAATCCGGGCTACCGGGTGCAGTTGGCCTCGCTGTTGAGCGTGAAAACCGGCGGCTGTGAGGAGGACTGCGCCTACTGCCCCCAGTCGATGCACCACAGCAGCGATGTGGCCGGCCGGCCGGAGCTCGATGTGGAGCCGGTGCTGGCCCGCGCGCGGGCGGCCAGGGAGGCCGGCGCCCACCGCTTCTGCATGGGCTGGGCCTGGCGCGAGATCCGCGATGGGGCCCCGTTCGAGGCGATGCTGCAGATGGTGCGGGGTGTGCGGGAGCTGGGCCTGGAGGCCTGCGTGACCGCCGGCATGCTCACCGACCGCCAGGCCGAGCGCCTGGCCGAGGCCGGCCTCACCTCCTACAACCACAACCTCGACACCAGCCCCGAGCACTACGACCGGATCATCACCAGCCGCACCTACCAGGAGCGGCTGGAGACCCTGCAGCGGGTGCGCCAGGCCGGCATCTCGATGTGCTGCGGCGGCATCATCGGCATGGGCGAGGGGCCCGAGGATCGGGCCAGCCTGCTGCAGGTGCTCGCCAACCTCGATCCCCACCCCGAGAGCGTGCCGATCAACGCCCTGGTGGCGGTGGAGGGCACGCCCCTGGAGGAGCAGCCGGCCGTGGATCCGCTGGAGCTGGTGCGGATGGTGGCCGTCGCTCGCATCCTCATGCCCCACTCCCGCGTGCGCCTGAGCGCTGGCCGCGAACAGCTCAGCCGCGAGGCCCAGATCCTCTGCCTGCTGGCAGGCGCCGATTCGATCTTCTACGGCGACACGCTGCTCACCACCGGCAATCCGGATGTGGCGGCCGACCGCGAGCTGTTGGCGGCGGCCGGGGTGCAGGCCTGGCAGTGACCGTTCTGGTGGCGGCGTTTTATCGCTTCGCGGCGCTGGATGAGCGGCCGGCGTTGCGCAAGGATCTGCAGGAACTGGCTGCGGCCGGCGCGGTGCGCGGCACGATTCTGCTGGCGGCTGAGGGGGTGAACGGCACGATCGCCGGACCGGAGGCCGGCGTGATGGCGGTGCTGGCACGCCTGCGCCGGGTGCCCGGGCTGGAGCGGCTGAAGGCCAAGTTCAGCCACACCCAGGAGCAGGCCTTCCACCAGCTCAAGGTGCGGCTCAAGCGCGAGATCGTCACCCTCGGCCAGCCAGGGGTGCGCCCCTACCTGGCCACGGCGGTGGGCACCCACGTGCCGCCCGAGCAGTGGGATGCCCTGATCGCTCAGCCGGACACCCTGCTGATCGACACCCGCAACACCTATGAGGTGGCGATCGGCACGTTTGCCGGCGCGATCGATCCGGGCACCGCCAGCTTCCGCGATTTTCCTTCCTGGGTGGAGCGCGAGCTGGGGCCGCTGGTGGCCGAGCGCCAGCCCCGGGCGATCGCCCTGTTCTGCACCGGCGGCATCCGCTGCGAGAAGGCCACGGCCTATCTGCAGCAGCAGGGATTTGAAGGGGTGCACCACCTGCAGGGCGGCATCCTGCGCTATCTGGAGGAGAGGCCCGAGGCGGGCAGCAGCTGGCGCGGCGAATGTTTTGTGTTCGACCAGCGGGTGGCGCTGAACCACCGGCTCGAGCCTGGGGAGCACAGCCTCTGCCACGCCTGCGGCCTGCCCCTCTCCCCCGCCGATCGCCAATTGCCCGGCTATGAGCCGGGCGTGAGCTGCCGCCACTGCTTCGATCGCTTCAGCGATGGCGACCGGGCCCGCTTTCGCGAACGCCAGCGGCAGATGCAGCGGAGCTCGCGGCCCAACGGTGGCTGAGCCCACGCCCGTTCTCTACAGCTTCCGCCGCTGCCCCTACGCGATCCGGGCCCGGCTGGCCCTGGCGGCGGCGGACCTGGTGCCCGGCCGTGATCTGGAGCTGCGCGAGGTGAGCCTGCGCGCCAAACCGTCGGAGCTGCTGGCGGCCTCGGCCAAGGGCACGGTGCCCGTGCTCACCGTTGAGGGCGATGGTGCCGCTCAACCCACGGTGCTCGACGAGAGCCTGGCGATCATGCACTGGGCCCTGGGGTGCTGCGATCCCCAGGGCTGGCTGGCGAGCTGGAGCGCCGCCGAGCGCGTCCTGATGGCGGAGTTGATCACGCAGAACGATGGCCCCTTCAAGCAGCACCTCGATCGCTTCAAGTACTCCGAGCGCTACGCCGGGGAGGGCGAGCGCGAGGCGGGCCTCACCATCCTGCGGGGCTGGTGTGCCCGGTTGGCGGGCGGCGGCTGGCTGTTGGGAGATCGACCGTCCCTGGCCGACTGGGCCCTGCTGCCCTTCGTGCGCCAGTTCTGCCTGGCCGATCCGGCGGGCTTTGCTGCCGAGCCGGGCCTGGGGCCGCTGCACGCCTGGCTGGAGCGGTTTCTGGCGGGCCCGGAGCTGGAGGCGGTGCTGGCCCCGCCCTGGGCGGAGCGCAGCCCCTGGCGCTCCCCCGGCTGGCTGTATCACCTGGCCCTGCGGCCGGAGTGGCAGCAGGCCCGCGCCGCGGGCGAATACCGCCACTCCACCCGCGGTCGCTCCCTGGAGGAGGTGGGCTTCATCCACCTCAGCGCTGCCCACCAGGTGGAGGCCACCGCCGCGCGCTTCTATGCCGACCTGCCCGCCGGCGCGCTGCTGCTGCTGGTGGTGGATCCCCAGCGCCTAGCCGCCGCCGGCATGGCGGTGCGCTGGGAGCCGGCCCCCGTCAGCGGCGAGCTGTTCCCCCATCTGTTCGGGGCGCTGCCCCTGCAGGCGGTGCTGCTGGCCGAGCCGTTTGTTCCCGCATCAGCCGGTCTACAAATCATGCAGGGATAGGCCTGTCATTCCCCCATTGGCCAACATGGGAGCCCGACCCCACCCCTGATGCTCAGTCCTTCCCGTGGTCCGGAACGGCTGGTGCGCCTGGGCCAGTGGCTGATCGCCCTGCTGTTCGCCTACTTCCTGATCCAGGTGGGCGGTTCGCTGATCGCCGACCTGCCCCTGCTCTCCCGCCGGCCGCCCCAGGAGCGCTTCCTCGACACCGCCCGGGTGGGCCAGCTTGAGCGGCAGCTGCAGCCCCTGCAGCAGCGCCGAGACCAGCTGCAGGGCGAGATCGAGCGGCTCACCGAGCGCCAGCTGCTGGCCGGGGAGGCCACCGCCCGCGAGCAGACCAGCTTCGACAACTGGCGCGCGGCCCGCTCGGCCACGGAGCAGTCGCAGCAGAACCCGGAGGTGATCGCCCGGGCCCGCCAGCTCGACGGGCTGCTGCGCCAGGAGCAGCAGCTCCGGGCCCAGCGCAGCCAGCTGGAGGCCAACCTGCAGCGCGCCCAGGGCGAGCTGGCGGCTCCCCAGGGGCAGCTGGAGCAGCTGCGCCGCCAGGCCCGCCAGCGCTCGGAGCTGCTGGCCTTCGGGATCCGGCTGGCGTTTGTGGGGCCGCTGCTGCTGCTGGCCCTCTGGCAGTTCCGCCGCTACCGGGGCAGCGACCAGTGGCCCTTCGTGTGGGGCTTTCTGCTGTTCGGCCTGTTCGCCTTCTTCGTGGAGCTGGTGCCCTACCTGCCCAGCTTTGGCGCCTACATCCGCTATGGCGTGGGCGCCCTGCTCACCCTGGTGGTGGGCCGCTCGCTGATCCGCTGGCTGAACGCCTACCTGCTGCGCAAACAGCAGGAGCAGGCCGCGCCCCAGCAGCAGCGCCAGCGCCAGATCCGCTACGAGAAGGCCCTGCAGACCCTGGGCCGCCACCAGTGCCCCAGCTGCGAACGCAGCCTGCCGCGCCAGGAGGGCGCCCTGCCCAACTACTGCATGCACTGCGGCCTGCAGCTGCAGCGCCACTGCGACGGCTGCGGCAGCCAGCACCTGGCCTGCTTCCCCTACTGCCCCAGCTGCGGGCTGGGGTCTGGGCTGGCCGAGGCTGACCCGGGGGTGGACCCAGGGGCGGTTCCATCGCCTTGATCAACCCTTCAGCCACCCCCACCCTGGCCCAGCTCGAGCAGGAGGCCCGCCGGCGGGGGCTGCTGCTGCGCCTGCAGGTGGGCCGGCCGGCGGGGCTGGCCTGGGGGCTGCGGGTGGGGGTGGCCCGGCGCCGCGATCGGGCTGATGGGGCCTCGCCGCTGCTGCTGCTGGGGGAGCTCAAGGGCTGGGCCCTGCCCACCACCAACGGCCTGCGGCTCGACACGATGCGCGTGCAGGGCACGGACACGGCCGCCGTGGGGCCGCTGATCTGGGCGGCCACCTTCGCCTGGGCCCTGGAGGCCACCCCCTGCCGCCAGGCCACCCTGCTGGCGATCCGCGACCGGGAGGCCCAGCACCGGCGGCTGGTGCGCTACTTCCACCAGCTGGGCTTCCGGCCCCTGCGCGAGCTGGGCGCCGGCGCGGCCGATCTGGCACCGCGCCTGCTCTGGGGCGGCGCCGGGCTGCTGATGCGCGGCGACTGCGCCGAGGGCCTGGCCCGCAGCGCCCGGCGGCTGGCCGGGGGAGAGCCTTTGCAGCGATGACTGGCCTTGATCCATGCAGGCGTCGGTCCATGAGGCAAAGACCCACCTCTCCAAGCTTCTGGAGGCGGTGGCAAGGGGCGAGCGGGTTGTGATCACCCGTCATGGCGTGCCGGCTGCGGAACTGGTGCCGGCACGACGATCCGGGGAGCGGATCGGCAGTCTGAAAGGTCAGGTCCCTCCCCCGCCTGCAGACGTCCTCGCCCCCCTTTCGGCAGAGGAACTGGGCGACTGGGGGGCCCTGTGAGCGGATTGGGGAGGCCGATCGCGCTGTGTTGCGTGTGATCTTGCTTGATGAAATCGGCCAGAAGGTGCGGCTGGGCCAATGGCCGGACATGCTTCCCTTCGCCGCCGACCTGTTGAACCGCGCCGATGCCGACGGCTTCGATCTTCTGCCCCTGTCGCCGTCTGCTCGACTGGGACCACAGAGATCCCTTCGACCGGATGATCGCGGTGGTGGCCCGCCAGGAGGACCTGCTCCTCATCTCGGCGGATGCCGCCTTCGATGGCCTCGGGGTGGAGCGTCTCTGGGGCTGAGCTGTTGCCCCCCAGCGGCCGCAGGAGATCCAAGCTGTGGGGAGTTGGTTGCTGCTGCATGACCGCTGATCTGGGCCGCCTGTGCCCGCTGCTGCCCTGAGCTGATGGGTTTCGATCCCCGCACCGGCGCCGGTGGCCGATCGCCCTCGCGGGGGGTGGTGACCAGCAATGTGGACACCCTGCTGGCCGAGAACGACGCCCTGCGCCGCGAGGTGCGCCGCCTGCGCCTGCAGTTGCAGAACCTGCAGCTGGAGCGAAACCAGCGGGGCCGCACCGTGACCGGTGGGGAGCAGCATGGAGAGATAGTCGCCCGGGTGGAGCGCTGGGGGGTCGCCATGGCCCGCCATCCCCGCTGGAAGGCCTTGCCCGTGGGGCCGCCCGGGGGACTGCGGGGGCTGGTGGAGGAGCGGGGCTCGCCGGCGCTGCCGGCGGAGCTGGCCGTGGCCCTGCGCGGTCCCCACAGCCGGGTGCGCTGGGCCGTGCGTGCCGCCTTCGCCCTCCACGGCCAGCGGGCGCCGGAGTGGCTGAACGAGGCCCCGCTGCGGCTGGTGGACGACCTGCTGCGCCTCACCGCGCGCCCCGTGGATCCGCGCACGGCCGCCCTGCGCCTGCTGGGTCTGGAGCCCGGGGCCTCGCTGGCGGCGATCAAGCGGGCCTACCGGCGCCTGGCCAAGGCCCACCATCCCGACCTGGGCGGCGATGTGGAGGCCTTCCACCGCCTCGACGCCGCCTACCGGCTGCTGATCGGCTCAGAAGCGCAGGTTTAGCCCCAGGCCCGTGGCCAGGATCGGCGCGGCGTTGCGGCCATCGGGGGACAGGATCAGCTGCAGCACCGGCTGCAGGCTCAGCTGCTGGTTCAACCGCCAGCTGTAGTTCAGCTCCAGCACGGCCTCATGGGGGTTGCGGCCGTGTACCAGCTGGGGATTGAGGCGGCTGAACCCGCCGGCCAGGGCCAGCACGTCCTGGGGACGGCCGGGCAGCGGCCCCTGGCTCAGCCAGCCGCCGGCCAGGAACAGGGGCACGGGATTGTCGCTGCGCTCCTGGCCGGCGTTCACCCCCAGCCAGAGGCGGTTGTCGAGCCCCAGGGGCAGGGGCGCGGCAGTGGTGAGCAGGCCGGTGAGGGCTCCGCTGCTGCCTTCGCCCCTGAGCACCGCGCCGCCTCCCAGCTGCAGCAGCGGCGGTGGCAGCCGGCGCGGCACCGGGCCGTGGGGACCGGCCAGGGGCGTACCAGCCAGCGTGTGGCCCGGCAGACGGGCGTAGCGCCACTGCAGGAGCACGGCCCCGCCCTCAGCCGCCGGCAGGTCGGGATTCACCCCGAACAACCCGGCCAGCTCATCGATCGGCTCCAGCCAGAACCCGCCCAGCTGCCAGCTGCCCCAGCGCTCCGCGGGGGCGGGCGTCCAGCTCAGGCGCAGGCCCGGGGCGATGGCGGGATTGATCGGCAACCCCCCCACGCTCAGATTGAGCGTGTCGTTGAGGGCCGAATGCACGTAGGCAGCCAGCACGGGTGCGGCCACGAAGTCGGGGTTGATCGAGAACAGGCCGGCCTTCAGCCCCACGCGTCCCGCACCCGGGCGCCGCTCCACGCTGGCCTCGGTGAGCCACAGGCCAGTGGCATAGGCGGTGGACTGCAGGGGGAAGGCGGCCCCGATCTCCTCCGAGAGGTCGGGCTGGCCGCTGAACAGGCTCAGCTGCAGGTGGCCCCGCCATGCCCCCGCAGGCGTCTGCCCATCCTCCCCCAGGCGCAGATCCAGGGTGAGCTGCTGCATCCAGCTGGCGCTTCGCTCCAGGCCGCCGCTGGGGTTGGCCAGGGGCTGGGCCTGCAGCTCCAGGCCGGTGCTCCACCAGGCCGCACCCGTTGGGCGCGCAGGTGGCGGTGGCTCCGGTTCAGCCTGGGGGTCAGCAGCCGCTGCCGCTGGCGCCGGGGCGAGGCAGAGCAGGGCCGCCAGCAGAGAGGGGATCGCTCTCGGCGTGGTAGCTGCTGCGCACCAGCGGCCCGCTGCGCACCTGCTGGAAACCCAGCTCGCGGGCGATGGCGCCGAGGCGGTCAAAGTCGTGTGGGCTCCAGTAGCGGGCCACGGGAATGTGGGCCAGCGAAGGCCGCAAGTATTGCCCCAGGGTGAGGCGCTGACAATCCACCGCCCGCAGGTCGCGCAGCGTCTGCACCACTTCCTCCTCGCTCTCCCCCAGCCCCAGCATCAGGCCGCTCTTGGTGGGAATCGCCGGCGCCAGCTCCCGGGCCGCCGCCAGCAGGCCCAGGGAGCGGCGGTAGGTGGCGCCGCGGCGCACCTCCCCCTGCAGCCGCTCCACCGTTTCCAGGTTGTGGTTGAAGCACACCGGCCCAGCGGCCAGCACGGTGGCCAGCCGTTGGCGCTGGGCCGCCAGACCGGCCTGCTCCTCGCGGTGCCCGCCCCAGAAGTCGGGGGTGAGCACCTCGATCGCTGTGCCCAGGCTGCGCCGGCGGATGGCGGCCATGGCGGCGGTGAACAGGCCGGCGCCGTGGTCGGCCAGGTCATCGCGGGCCACGGCGGTGAGCACCACATAGGAGAGGCCCAGCACCGCCACCGCCTCGGCCACCCGCTCGGCCTCGGCGCCGTCCAGGGGCATCGGCGCCTGGCCCTTGTCCACCTGGCAGAAGGCGCAGCTGCGGGTACAGATCGAGCCCCCCAGCAGGAAGGTGGCCGTGCCGGCGGCGTAGCACTCCGCCCGGTTGGGGCAGCGGCCCTCCTCACAGATCGTGTGCAGCCGCTGCTGCTTCACCACCGCCTGCACCGCCGCCAGGTCGGAGGCCCGGCCCACCGGCCGCTGCAGCCAGGCCGGCAGCCGTTCGGCCGGGGCGATGGCGCTGTAGCGGCTGGTGGGTTGGCTGGGCATCACACGTCGAACAGTCGGCCGCCTGAATCGGCCCATTCTCAGGCGAGCCAGCGCAGATCGCGACGCAGCTCCCGGGCCATGCGACTGTCGCCGGCGAGCAGCTCCTCAAGTTCCCTGGACGAGAGCACCAGGGCATCACAGCTGAGGGGAAGGCGCTCCAGCGGCCAGTGGCGCAGGCGCTGGTGCTGGGGGCCCTCGGCGTCCTCGTCGATCAGCAGCAGATCGAGATCGCTGCCCACGCCGGCGTCGCCTCGCCCATAGCTGCCGAACACCCCCACGCGGCTGAGGCTCGCGCGGGCGCGGCGCTGTTCCTCGGCCCAGGTGCGCACCGCCTGGAGCACCTGCTCAGGCCTGGGCCAGCGCAGCACGGATTGCGTCAACAAGCGCACGGGCATGGCCGAGGGCATCCTGGCTTTGCAGCCGGCCGAAATGATCGGTCGGTGCACCTTCCGGCAGGCTATCGGGATAGCGGGTGGGGATGTAGAGGGCGTCAAGCACCCGGAGCCGATCCTCCAGATCCGCCACCTCCACGGCCAGGGACTGGGCCAGCTCCGCTGGCAGGTCGCGGAAGGAGCGCCCGAGGCCATGGCCCCAGCTCTGCTGGCCATGGCGGAGGTGCAGCGCCTTGAGGGCCTTCTCCACGGCCTGATGGCAGGCGAAACAGGCCCACTCATGGTGGCCGGCACCGGCACTGAGCTGGGCCTGGGCCAGGTCGGCCTCGGCCTGATGCAGCCAGTCTGCTGAGCGATTCATCGCTGCAGTCTGGGCCAGCTGCGCCGACAGTTCCAGATCACCGGTTCCAGCCTGCAACCCTGCCGATCACTCCACCGGCCGGCGACCCTCGAGGGCGCGGGCCAGGGTGATCTCGTCGGCGTACTCCAGCTCGCTGCCCATCGGCAGGCCGTAGGCGATGCGGCTCACCGGTGCGAAGGGCCGCAGCAGGCGCGCCAGGTAGAGGCTGGTGGTGTCGCCCTCCACGCTGGGGGTGAGGGCCAGGATCACCTCCTCCACCGGTACCTCGCCCTCGGCGGCCACCCGCTGCACCAGCGGCTGGATCTGCAGCAGCTCGGGGCCGATGCCGTCCATCGGCGAGATCAGGCCGCCCAGCACGTGGTAGCTGCCCTTGAACTCGCGGGTGCGCTCCATGGCCAGCAGGTCGCGGGAGTCGGCCACCACGCAGATCTGGCCAGTCTGGCGCTCCGGGTTGCGGCAGATCTCGCAGAGCGGCTCGGCGGAGAGGTGGAAGCAGCGCCGGCACTGGCCCACCTGGCTGCGGGCGGCCAGCAGGGCGTCGGCGAAGTTGCGGATCTGGTCCTCCGGCTGGCGCAGCAGGTGCAGGGCCAGGCGCTGGGCCGTGCGCGGGCCGATGCCGGGCAGCCGCTCGAACTGCTCGATCAACCGGGCCAGGGGACGGGTGTAGCCGCTCAGGACCGTGCTGCCGCTGGCGGGAATGTAGGCGCGGCGCCCAGCAGAATGGGCGCCAGCTCCCCGCCCGCCGCGCCCGTGACCGCCACGCCCGTCCGTCTTCTGCCGCCGGCAGGCCTGTTGCGCAGCCTGGTGGCGCTGGCACTGGCCCTGCTGGTCACGGCCTGCAGCGGCACCACCGCCGGCCTGAACGGCTACCAGAGTCCGGACGGCCGCTATGCCTTCCTCTATCCCACCGGCTGGATCCGCGCCCAGGTGAGTGGCGGCCCCTCGGTGGTGTTCCACGACCTGATCAACAGCGACGAGACCCTCAGCCTGGTGATCTCGGAGGTGACCCCCGACAGCGATCTCACCAGCCTGGGCAGTCCGGTGGCGGTGGGCGAGGCCCTGCGCCGCAACGTGATCGCCCCCGAGGGCAGCGGCCGGCAGGCCGAGCTGGTGCAGGCCGATGAGCGCCAGCAGGGCGGCCGCACCTTCTACGACCTGGAATACGCCGTACACCTGCAGGATCGCGACCGCCACGAGCTGGCCACGGTGGTGGTGGACCGGGGCCGCCTCTACACCTTCGCCGCCAGCACCAACGAGATCCGCTGGCCGAAGGTGAAGGACCTGTTTGCCCAGGTGGTGACCTCGTTCAATCTGCTGGTGTGACTTGAGCGCGCTGGCCCCAGGCGCTGTCATGCCAGCTGCCGTCGATGTGGTGGTGATCGGCGGCGGCCTGGCCGGGGGGGTGCTGGCCCTGGAGCTGGCGGCTGCATCTGCCACGACAGCGGCGGAAATCTCCGTGCAACTTGTGGATGCTGCGGGCCCGCACCAAGCCGGCAGCAGCGCCTGCGCCAGCCAGTGGAGCTACGGGGCGCTCGCCCCCTTCGCCGGCGGCCACTGGGCCCGGCTGCAGAACCGCCATGGCGATCTGGGCTGGCGGCGCCGCTGGTTCCGCCCCTGGGGACCGGGCGCCCCCCTGGGCGGCCGGCTGCCCCTCCCCTGCAGCCGGGTGGAGGCCGCCGTGTTGCGCCGCCAGCTGCCCCGCGCCCTGGAGCGGGCGGGGGTGCGCGGGCGCCGGGGCCGGGTGGAGCGCCTGCTGCCGCCCGCCGCCGCCGGTATGCCCTGGCAGCTGCAACTGGCGGGCGCGCCCGAACCCCTGGCGGCCCGCCAGGTGGTGCTGGCCGCCGGGGCCGGCAGCCGGGAGCTCTGGCCGCAGCTGCCCGAGCGCCTGCGGGTGAGCTGGGCGGGGGTGCTGGAGCTGGAGCCCCAGCACGGAGGCTGGCCCTGGGCCGGCCCGCTGGCGATGCGGCTGCCGGCCCGCTTCCAGCGGCTGGCCCTGGAGGCCGGAGCCGCCGGCCTGGCCGCCGAGGCCTGGCAGGCGGATCCGGGCCTGCTGCCCTGGGGCGATCACTGGCTGGCGGGGCAGATCAGCCTGGTGCGCCCCGGCCTGGCGGCCGGCGATCCCCCCGACCCTGGCCTGCAGGAGCGGCGGCTGCGCCAGGCCCTGGCGCCCTTGCTGCCGGCGCTGGCCCACTGGCCTGGCCACTTTCAGCAGGTGCCGGTGAGCTTCTGCACGGACGGCCAGCCCCTGGCGGGCCCGGTGGCCGGGGCGCCGCCGGGCCTGTGGAGCTTCGTGGGCTTCAGTGCCGCCTTTCTGGCAGTGCCGCGGCTGGCGCCCCGGCTGGCCCGGGCCGTGCTGCAGTCGGCCGCCCAGCTGCCCGATCGGTAGTGCTCGTCACCAGCGAAGTGCCCCCAGATGTGCTGGATCTTTCTTTTGCTGCAGAGTGAACCCTCGCGGGCTTTCCTCCGGTCCATGGCTCTTGAGAAAACGCGGCGGGGCTGCTACGGTTTTGAGAGATTTCAGGTGCACAGCGTCCGACTTTCGGCAAAGGCCATAGTGCCAACCATGATCACATTCAGGTCTTTCATTTTTCTAAATTTCTCCTGATTGGCCGGTTTGGTAATCTTTTAAGGTCATCTTTACTGTCTCTCAAGGCAGTCAGTTGTCCAGGCCCTAGAGGCCGCGTGACGCGGTTGAGACGCTTCCCTTGGATTGCGGTCCCCGCGCACGTGCACTCGGCTGGTTGACTTCGGTCCCGCCAGTGCCCCCACGCCACCCGTGTGTCCACCCACCGTGCAGGGACCTCAACCAGCGCAGCCATCCCGCCCGCGGCGGCGCCGTCCCCGCCGCGACCTGGCCTGTCCCCACCATCCCCAGCAGGGGTTGCGCAGCGTTTCGGCCAAGCGCTTTCTGGCGGCCGGCCCGGACGGCGAGATCAAGGCCGGCCCCGTGCAACGCGAGCGCTTCCTGCAGTGGGCCCAGCGGCAGGGCCTCACCCCCCTGCCCGAGGACTGGATCGAGGCCTTCCACTGTCCGGCCTGCAACAGCGTGCTGTACTGGCGCCTCCAGCGCGGCCCCGGCGGCGATCTCCGCCTGCTCACCCTGCCCGCCGGCGTTCTGGCCCAGCTGCAGCGACGCCTGTCCCAGCCCAGCGCTGAGCCTGAACCCCAACCTGCTGGCAATAACCCTGGCAATATGCATGCCATCTGAGCGCCATCACGCACCCTTGAGCACCACGTCCGAGCCTGGAGCGGAGATGGAATCCTCCCCGTCCACCACTCATCCATCCACCACTCACTCCGCTCGTGGAGCCAGTGCTTCCCGTGCGCAAGCCCTGCCCACCAGGCGCAAGGAACTGGTGATCCTGATCACGGCCGGCTGGGCCCTGTTCACGGTGTTTGTGCTCACGGTGCTGGGTGGGCTGCTCCCGCTCCAACTCCGCAACCTCGCCTGGAGTCAGAACCTTTCCAGGTTGATCGTGGATGCGGGCTCCCTGGCCCTGGTTGGCCTCTGCCTGGTTCGCTACGGCTCTTATCTGAGAACTCTCGATCTTCCGCGCAGGTCATCTCGCTCTGGTGTCAGCACCTCAGCTGCTGCCAGATCGAGTACGCCAACATCGTCTCAATCATCAGTATCATCTAATCCATCATCTAATCCATCATCTAAGTCATCGTCTAATTCAGCCTCGAAGATTCATTCCCATCGCAGCTCGCGTTCATCCCGCCGTTCGTCACGGTCAGGGCTCTCCCTGGCAACGCTCTCCAAGGGCTTATACCGCAAGCTGATTGTTCAACCTCTGGCAGCACTTTCCGCGGTTGTATTCAGGAACCAGGGTTCCCAGAACTCCTCGGGATCAAACCGTTTCCCTCTGGATCAATCCGCCAGGGACACACAGGCCATCGAGCGCAACAAGCTCTGGGTACGCCGCATGGCGATCGCTGGCACCATTGGAATGCTGTTGCTGGCGCCGCTGCAGGTGGTGATCTTCCTGCGAGGTGCGTCAGATCTTGATCTTCAATTCACCCAGGCCACGCTGCAGCAGCGCCAGCAGTTCGAGCAGCTGGAGGGGGCTCTGCGGGATGCGCCGGCCGAGCGCCTGCGCCAGGGTTGGTTGCAGTTGAAACGGCTGGATCCAGCCACTGCCCCGGCCACCCTGCCCGCTCCTTCAGCCCAGCTCGACGACCTGATCGCCGAGGCCAACCGCAACCGAGACACTTCGCTTCAAGATCTGCGCCGCCAGGCCAGCGGCGCCCGCTTTGCCCTCGGCCGCGACAGCCTGCGCGTGCTGCTGGCCTCTCTGTTGTACGGCTGGGCCTTCTGGGCCTTCTTCCGCCGCGCCTGATGGGCTCCCAGCTTCTGCGCTCCCTTCCCCCTCAGTGGCGTCCCGGGCACTGGCTCCCTGTTGTGGATCAGAAGCTGCGCCGCCATGCCGGCAACCGCCGCTCTCTCTGGTTGCTGCTGGCCTGCCTGCTGTTCACCTGGAGTGCCCTGCAGCTCTACTGGGCCGATGTGGACCCCAAGTTCCAGCTGCTCAATCTGCTGATCTGGTTCGGCTGCACGATCGCCCTGGAGGACCAGCTTCCCCTGCTCTGGCCGCGGCCATCCCGGGCCTCCCAGCTGCTGGGTGGTGCGCTGATCGGCTACACCCTCTGGCGCGGCGGCTGGCTGCTCAACCAGCAGGACCGCTTCCTTTACCTGATGGTGCCCCTGCTGGTGGGGGGGCTGGCTCTGCTCAATCTTCCCTTCTCCCGCCTGCGCATCTTTCTGGTGCCGGGCGTGATCGCCCTGTTGTTTCCCCTGGGCTATCGCATCTCAGCCCTGAATCCCTACCTGGAGCGCCCCACGGCCCAGCTCAGCTGGCTGCTGCTCACCGCCCTCGGCTTTGAGCCCGCCCTCAGCGGCCGCGAGGTGATGCTCAGTTCCGGCGGCGTGTCGATCACGGGCACCTGCACCGGCATCGACCAGATCGTGGTGAGCCTGGTGGTGGTGCTCATCTTCCTGATGGTGTTTCCCCTGCGCAGCTGGCTGCACCGGTTTCTGGCCGTGGCGATCGCCCTGGTGTCAGCTGTGCTGGTGAATGCGGTGCGCATTGCCCTGCTCGCCCTGTTGGTGGCCGTGCCCGAGGACTGGGGGGAGCAGGGCTTCGACTTCTTCCATGATTCCTACGGCAGCCTGGTGTTCTCCCTGATCGCCGTGTTCATCCTGGGCTGGGGTTACACCAAGCTGATCGACCGGGAACTCGCCGGCAGGGGCCTGGCGGCTGGCTCCGCAGGATCCCCCTCAAGCCCCGAAACGCTGGTCTGACCGTTGCGCCGCCACATCAGCCCCACCCCTTCACGCCCCCAGACCCGCCTGGTGCTGGGCGCGCTCTCCAGCCTGGCGCTGCTGGCCACGATCCAGCCCCTTCTGCTGCCCCGCCAGCCCCGGCTGCCCCAGCTGCCCGCCGATCTCCCTTTGCCGCCAGGCTGGCGGGTTCTCTCCAGCTCCAGCTCAAGCCTCTCCCCCGCGCTGCCGAAACCGCCCCAGCCCCGGGCCTATCGGCCCCTGTTCAGCCCCCTGGCCGTGGGCACGGGCACGGTCCTTGAGGGTCCGGCTGGTGCCCAGGTGCGGCTCACGCCCATGGCCAGTTGGGCCGCCTCCGCGCTGGATCCGGCCAGTCTTTCCCCAGCTCAGGCCGGATCCGCCTCCTCGAGTCCCGCCTCCTCGAGTCCCGCCTCCCCGAGTCCCGCCTCCTCGAGTCCCGCCACCTGTCTCACCGCCAGGGGCACCTTGCAATCAGACCGGGATGCGCTCACCGAGCTGCCGCCGAAGCCCGAGCCCCTGCCCCGAGCACAGAAGGCTCTCGCCACCCTGCTGCCCAGCCCGGATCGCAGTTTCAACTGCCTGCTGGTGAGCACCAACCGTCCCCAGCTGTTGAAGCAGTCCGCCAGCAGCCAGCCCCTCTGGCCTGCCCTCAGCCGTGCGGTGCGCTGGCCGTTCCCCCCGGGCCACTGATTCTCAGGCTGCCTGCTCAGGCCCCAGGTTCCTCACTTCCCTTGCCCCGTCCGCTCGCCCCCTCACGCGACCCCCAACCGGCGAGCGAGATCCGCCCGGTGGTGGTGATCCCCCTCTACACGCTGGAACTGTCAACTCTGGAGTGGGCGAGCTTTGCCTCGATCACCTCGGTGCTGGCCCCCCACCCGATCGCCATCCTGGCGCCGCGGCGCTTCGCTCCCCTGCTGGGCGACTGGCTGGCGGCCCGTCTCGATCTCGCCGCCCTGCAGCTGCAGCTCCATCTGGTGGACGATCCCTGGCTGGCCGATGTGCCGGCCTACAACCACCTGATGCTGCAGCCCTGGTTCTACGAGCTTTACCAGGGGTTCAGCCATCTGTTGATCGCCCAGCTCGACAGCTATGTGTTCCGGGACGAGCTGCTGCACTGGTGCCGCCAGCCCTACGCCTATCTAGGTGCGCCGATCTACCCCGAGGGTGCGGCCTACGGCGAGGCGGGCTGCCAGGCCGTGGGCTGTGGCGGCTTTTCCCTGCGCGCGCTAGCGGCCTTCCGTCAGGCCTTTGCCCGCAATCCCCGGCTGGTGGGGCTGGCCGACCTGCCCAGCGTGATCCGCGGCTACAACCTGCGCGGCGCCGGGGTGCGGCTGCTGCGCCTGCTGCGGTTGCTGCTCAGCGGCGACTGCCGGCTGCGCCAGCGCCACAACCTGGTGCAGCGGCGGCTTGGCCTGAATGAGGACGTGATCTTTGGGAAGGTGCTGCCCAGGGTGCTGCCCTGGTTCACCGTTCCCGACTACGCCACGGCCTGCCGCTTCTGCCTGGATCGCTACGTGGAGCGCGATCTGGCCGACCTGGCGGGGCTGCCCTTTGGCGCCCACGGCTGGTTCAAGACCCCCGCCGCGGTTGCTGCCTGGCGCGCCCACATCCCTGCGCTGCAGGCCTGATCCTCCACCAGAATCCAGCCCATCACCCACCCAGCCACCCTGCCGTTCAGTCCGCGCTGCTTTCGGGGCATCCGCCACATCGCCACCCTGGTGGGCCGCCGCAATGCCCTGCGGCTGCTGCGGGCCCGGCTGGCCGGCGCCCGCACCGCCCCGCTGCACACCCCGGCCGGGGAGCTTCAGGTGCGCAGCTGGGGCACCGATGTGCTGATGGTGGCCGACGTTCTCTTCCGCGGCGACTACGCCTTTCCCTTCCCCCTGCTGGAGAATCACCGGCCAGGGGAGCGCCCGCCGCTGATCGTGGATGCCGGTGCCAACGTGGGCAGCGCCACCCGCTATTTCCTGCAGCGCTTTCCGGCCGCCACGGTGGTGGCCATCGAGCCCGACCCCGGCAACTTCGCCCTGCTGGAGGCCAACTGCTCAGCCCATCCCCGGGCCGTGCTGATCAACCGGGCCCTCTGGCCCGAGTCCACCCGCCTGGTGCTCGACCATTCCCTCGCTGCCGAGTGCGCCGTGCGCACCCACCTGCCCACCAGCCCCAGCTCCCCAACCCGTTCATCCACCTGCTCCCCAGAACGTTCCCCAGCCAGCTGTGACACCCTCACCATGCAGGAGCTGATCGCCTGCCACGGCCCGGTGGATCTGCTCAAGCTGGACATCGAGGGAGCAGAGGCCCAGCTGTTCGCGCCGGGGCGGGACCTGAGCTGGCTGGAGCAGGTGGCCTCGATCGTGATCGAGCTGCACGACCGCTACGAGCCGGGCTGCTCCCGGCACTTCTGGGCGGCGGTGGGCGATTTCCCTGTGGAGGCCTGCCGCGGCGAGAATCTCTATGTCTCGCGCCGCGGGGCCTGAGGCCCGGCCCGTGCCGCGCCTGCGCCACGACCTGCCGCGGCTCTGGCGGCACCTCAACCGCCGGCGTCGCTGGCAGCTGGCGGGAGTGCTGGCGCTGCTGCTACTGAGTTCCCTGGCGGAGATGTTCAGCCTGGGGGCGGCCCTGCCGTTTCTGGCCGTGCTGGCTGAACCCCAGCGGCTCTGGGGCACGGCGAAGGTGCAGCTGCTGGCGGGTTGGCTCGGCTGGCAGCAGCCCGGAGATCTGCTGCTGCCGTTCTGCCTGCTGTTCGCCCTGGCGGCCCTGCTGGCCGGCCTGTTGCGGCTACTGGCGCTCTGGGCCTCCAGTGGGCTGGTGCAGGCCATCGGTTCCGACCTGAGCGCGGAGCTCTACCGCCGCACCCTGCACCAGCCCTACGCCCTGCTGCTGCAGCGCCGCAGCAGCGACCTGATCAGTGCCGTGGCCAATGAGGTGGACCAGGTGGTGAATGGCCTGGGCGGCCTGTTGCAGCTGTGCAGCGGCGGCCTGGTGGGCCTGGCCCTGGCCGGGGTGCTGCTGGTGCTCAATCCCCGGGTCACGCTGGTGATGGCGGCCGTGCTGGCAGGCGGCTACGGCCTGCTGCTGCTGCTCAGCCGCCGCCGCCTGCAGCGGCTGGGGGCGGCAATGCGCGCCGATGAGGCGGAGCGGATCCGCTGCCTGCAGGAGGGGCTGGGCTCGATCCGGGATGTGATTCTCGACGGCAGCCAGGCCACCTACAGCCGCGTCTACGGCCAGGCCGACCGGCGTCTGCGCCGCCACCGGGGCCAGGGGGAGGTGATCGCCCTGGCGCCCCGCTATGTGATGGAGGGGGTGGGCCTGGCGCTGATCGCCCTGGCCTCCCTGCAGCTCACCGCCAGCCGCACCGGCGTGCTGGGCGCCCTGCCCCTGCTCGGTGCCCTGGCCCTCGGCGCCCAGCGCCTGCTGCCCACCCTGCAGCTGATCTACGCCAACTGGACGGGCCTGCGCCTCCATCAGCCCGCCCTCCACTCCGTGCTGGCCTACCTCGACCAACCGATCCCCGACCCACACCCCGAGCCCACCCAACCCCTACCGGCCCCGCCCCAGAACCCAGCCCTGCCCTTCCACGCAGCCCTGCAGTTGCGCGATGCCAGCTACCGCTACGGCCCGGGGCAGCCCTGGGTGTTGCGCCACGCGGAGCTCACGATCCGCCCCGGCGAGCGGGTGGGCATCGTCGGCCGCACCGGCAGCGGCAAGAGCACCCTGGTCGACCTGCTGATGGGCCTGCTCGAGCCCACGGCCGGAGAGCTGCTGGTGGATGGGGAGCCCCTGCGCGGCGAGCGACTGCGGCGCTGGCGCAGCGGCATCGCCCACGTGCCCCAGAGCGTGTTCCTGCTCGACGGCACGATCGCCGAGAACATCGCCTTCGGCTTGCCGGCCCGCCAGATCGACTGGCCCCGCCTGGAGTTGGCCGCTGAACGGGCCCTGCTGGCGGATGTGCTGAACACCCTGCCCCAGGGCCTGCACACGCCGGTGGGGGAACGGGGCGTGCGCCTGAGCGGTGGCCAGCGCCAGCGCATCGGCCTGGCCCGGGCCCTCTACCGGCAGGCGGTGGTGCTCGTGCTCGACGAGGCCACCAGCGCCCTCGACACCGCCACCGAAGCCCAGGTGCTGGCGTCCATCGCCGACCTCGGTGCCCAGATCACTGTGCTGATGATCGCCCACCGCGCCAGCAGCCTGGTGGGTTGCCAGCGCCTGATCCGCATCGCCCACGGCCAGGCCCACCCCGACCCCCAGCCATGAGCGCCCACCTCGATCCCCAACCATGAGCCGCCGCGAGCTCGACCAGCGACGACGCGCCACCACCCCACATCACACCAACCCACACCACATCTCACACCAACCCACACCACATCTGGTGTCATTGGCCCCTCAAAAGCGAACATCAGCCCGAGGGCGCAGGCATCCCTCCCCCCTGCGCCGCCGGGCATCCCAGCCCGAACGCGCCACTCAGCTCCTGCGCTTTTCAGCTCAAGCCCTACACCAAGCGTGTGGGGGGATGGAAAGTCTTTGACAGCTCCGCGGGTTTTCGGCTGCCCGATGGCTCGGTCGTCAGCCCCGACGCGTCCCTGGTAGGCCTGGATCGCTGGCAGGCCCTCAGCACGGCAGAGCGCCGCAGCTTCGCGCCGCTCTGCCCCGACCTGGTGGTGGAACTCGCCAGCCCCAGCGACGAAGGGCCCCGGGGCGAGAGTGCCTTGCGTCAGAAGATGGCCTCCTATCAGGCCAACGGCGCCCGGCTGGGTTGGCTGTTGCTGCCCCATCAGCAGGCCGTGGACGTGTGGACCGCCAGTGGTGCCCCGCAACGGCTGGAGCAGATTGATGTGGTGGAGGCCACGACGGACTTTCCCGGGTTGCAGTTGCAGCTGGCCGAGATCTGGGCGGGTTGAGTGCAGGGGTGTTCACCCTGGGCGGCTCCGTCCTCGGCCGGGCTGAGTTGCGGGATGCGCACCAGGACAGGGGGGTGGTCGGATGGCGTGGGTCGGGTTCCAGTTGCTCGCGCGAGGGATGGATGGTGAGGTCCATGTCCTCCATGGGCACCGCTCCCAGCAGGACGTCATCGCCAAGCACCAGTGCCCCGACGAGGCAGAGGCGGTCCTGGAAGGTCACCTTCACTGGCCGACGTAGGGAACGCGCATCGTGCGGCCATCGGCCCCGGTGACCTCCCGCTCCGATTGCTGCTCCAGCTTCAGCCCCACCGCCATGGCTTCCGGGATGCAGAGCATCCAGGCACGCGAGCGCCTGGATGGTGATCGGTTTCAGATCCGGTTCACCCGGGTTGCTCAGCTCGATGCTGGCGTGCACGTAGCCCATGGCGTCGCTGCCTGATGGGACGAGGCCACAACGCTATCGGCAGCGAACCAGCCTGGACTCCGTGAAACCGCGGAACCCTGCGTCCCCCCCACAGCCGCCCCACCGCACCAGACTGCCGCCACTTCAAGCCGATGGGTTTGACCATCAGTTACACACTTTCGCTTGCGGACGCTTCGCCAGAGGAAGCGCGCCGCAGGATCGTCGCCCTGCATCAGGGTGCAGCGCAGCTCGACCTGCCGGAGCTGGGGCCCTTGATTGAATTGCAAGGCGAGGGCATCTGCCGCACGGATGCTGATGATCCCCTGTTCTGCGTCAAACATGGCGCCATGACAGTGGAGGACTACGACGCCTTTTTCAGGAACCGCCAGGCGATCCCCAGTTGCCGCCAGCTGGTGGGTTTTACCGCCTTCCCTGGTGAAGGAAGCCATCACTGCTCCTTCGGGCTGGCCATCCACGCCGAGGGATCGCAACAGTGGCAGTGGTATGACTTCTGCAAAACCCAGTACGCCAGCAGCCCAGAAAACGGTGGCCTGGCTAACTTTGTTCGCTGCCATCAGCGGGTAGTGGCGTTGTTGGATCTCTGTGATGAACTGGGCATCCTGGCCGATGCCTGTGACCCCTCGGACTATCGCGATCACCGCAATCTTGAGCAACTCGTGTCATGCGTGAGCGACGCCAACGTCTTCGCCGCTGCCGCCATCGGCGGCCTGAAGGATGCTCTCGAAACGCACGGCTACAGCGCTGAAGCGCCCATCCTCAAGCGTGCTGACTTTGAGCATCTCGAGGCGCAGGGACGGCTGCAACCCCCGCCACCAGCCAGCCCCAACTGAACGGCGGTCCAGCGACCGCTGGCGCCCCCGCCGCGAACAAGGCCCTGCTCCCACAAGGCCCTGCTCCCACCAGTCCCTGCCCAGGTCGCAGCCGCGCCCCAAGGTCCATCACCCTGTTCGCCAGCCAGCCCCTCCCAGTCGCTTCAGCATGTGGTGATCATGCACATGAACAGCATCCCGCTCTCGGAATCCACGCCATATCTGGTGTGGCCAATGCCTCAAAAGCGAACAATGGCCTGAGGCGCCCCGGCCCGGAGCCCTAGGATGATGTCACTGACATCACCGTGATGCTGCGGGGTTCCCATGATCCAAGTCACGGCCCGGCTGCCCGACACCCTCGGCGCTGAGCTGGATGCTGCCGCCCAGCAGCTCAACCGTTGCCGAGCCGACATCATCCGCCAGGCGATCGAGTACTACCTCGACGACATCGAGGATCTGCGCTGCGGTGTGGCAGCCCTGAAGGACCCTGCCGACCCCGTCCTCGACTGGGCTGAGGTGCGCGATGCGCTGCTCGCTGCGGATTAAGCGCTCCGCGTCGAAGGCACTCGCCGCGCTCCCCAAGGCCGATCGCCAGCGGGTGGTGGAGGCGATCGACCTGCTCTGGGACACCCCAGCTGCCGGCTCCGCCCTCAAGGGTGAATTCGAGGGTTTGCGGCGTCTGAGGGTGGGCCACTACCGCGTGGTCTACGAATGGCAGCGCAGCGAACTGGTGATCCTGGTGGTGCGCATCGGCCATCGCCGTGAGGTCTATCGCTGACGCGCCCACCCAACCCCCTCACCACCCATGCCCACCCCCACCCTCCTCGTCCCCGGTTCGTCGGGCCTGATCGGCTCGGAGGTGTGCGTGCACTTCGCCGGGCGCGGCAGGCGGGTGGTGGGGGTGGACAACACCAGCGGGCTGTGTTCTTCGGGCCGCAGGGCGACACCCGCTGGTACCAGGAGCGCCTGCAGGAGCAGCTGGGGGACAACTTCCAGCACGCCGAGCTGAACTCCACGGCGATCGTGCACACGGCGGCCCAGCCCAGCCCCAACGCGGTGGGCACGTTGAATCTGCTGGAGGCCACGCGCCAGAGCTGCCCCGAGAGCGAGCTGGCCCACCGCCGGCGGCTGTGGCGCGAGATGGTGCCTGACCTCTGGGCCTGGCGCCTGGCGGTGCGCGACATCCTGATCAATCCGCTCACCACCACGGCGGTGTGGCTGTTCCTGAGGCTCCACATGCACCAGATCCCGCATGAGCTGAAGTGCTGCCGTATCCGCCTTAGCATGTGCTGATCATGCACAGACCATCGTGGCAATCGGCAAGAGTCCACAGCATCCCCCAGAGCGAGCCACAGAGCGGGTCGCCGTGTTGATGACACCCACGGAAAAGGCTGCCTATGCCGATCGGGCCCACAGCCTTGGCCTTTCACTCGGGCAGTTTTTCCGTGAGGCGGGAGCGGCGTACGCACACCGCAACGCTGAATCCGAAACGCGCTCCCACGCGGATGCGGAAGCCGTGGAAGCAGCCCTCAGGCAGCTGGAACTCAGCACCAGGCGCACGGAAGAAACCCTGGATGCGGCATTGAGCGAGGTGAGAGCCGCCTTGGGCGCTCAGCCATGAGCGTCACAGACCGGCTTCTCACGGCGCTCACCACCGTGATCCGGATGAACGACAAGGTGGAAGAGATGGCCGGGCTGATGAAGGAGCAGCAACGCCGCCTCGACGATCTCCAGGGTCGGGTGATCCGCCTGGAAACGGTGCTCGAACTGGTTCTGCATCGATCGTCCGGGGCTCCCGGCCGACTGTTGGAAGCGGATGGCAACCCCGCCAACGCCTGAATGGCCAGCCACGGCTGGGTTGGTCATCTGACCAATGACCTCCAGGATGCGAACACTCAGCGTGGCCCAGGCGAAAGCCCAGCTCTCGGCCCCCCTGGATGCCGTGGAATCCGGTGAAGACGTGGATGCTGCCGGGAGGGCGGCTGGAGCTCCATGCCGAGCAGGCCACCGGCAGCATCCATGGCTTCATTGGCCTGCTGGCAGGGCGCAGCGCCCGCCGGGCGAGCCTGGAGGAGTTGAACGAGGCTGCGGCCGCCGGCTGAGCAGGCCAAGGGGGCAACCGATCTGCTGGACCAGGCAGAGATGATCGCGGTCCCCGTGCCGGTGCTGTGCGAGCTGGTGTGGGTGTTGCGGCGGGTGTATGGCTTCGCGGCCAGCGACTGCGCCACCTCCATCGAAGCGCTGATGGTCAGCCGCGGCGTGGCTGTGGATCGCCCAGCTGTCCGTGCCGGGCTGAAGCTTCTCTCGGCGGGGGGCGACTTTGCCGATGGGGTGATCGCCTATGGCGGCCGAGCGCTGGGCGGTGAGCGGCTGGCCACCTTTGACAGGGAGGCGGCACGGCTGCTGTCTGCCCCTGGTGAGCCGGTGCTGCAGCTTTGATCGAAGCGCGTGCTTCTTCCGATGCCCCCCCCGCCCCCTTGCATGGGCGGGCTGGGGCGGCCTGCTGATTCCGGTGGGGCTGCTGAGCCTGGTGCTCTAGGGCGACATCGACCGAGGCATCCCGCTGATCCCCAATGCCCGCGCCTGGTTCACCGGCCTGCCGCCGCAGCTGCTCGTTGAGTGGGCGCTGGCGGTGGGCGGCTCCGCGGTGCTGCTGCTGCTGGTGTGGATGGTGGTCCGGCTGGCGATGCCGATCCTGATCGAGCGGATGAGTGCCTGAGGCACGGGAACAACCCCGAACCCAGGATCTCTGCAGTACTGTTCTTGGTACTAAGCTGAAATGTCCAGCGATCGCTGTGCCATGGATCAGCGGAACGCCCTCACCTCGGCTGAGCTCAAACGCCGTGGGATCGCAGCGATTGAGCAGGCCCTGCAGCATGGCCCGGTCCATCTGTTGAAGCGCAACCGATCCGCTGCTGTGGTGCTGAGTGAGCAGCACTATCGCCAGCTGCAGTTGCAGGCATCACGCGCTCCTGGGTCCGAAACATCGGCGCTGCAGTGGCTGCTGTCCTTGCCGCCATCCACAAGCCCGCGCAGTAAGGCTGAGATCGATGCCGAGCTGGCGGCTGAGCGCGACTGGTGATTGCCTTCCTGGATGCCAGCGCCCTGATCTATCTGGTGGATGGTGAGGCCCCATGGGCCCAAGCCACCCAGGCAACCCTGCAGCAGCTTGCCGCCCGGTCACCTGATCTCGCCCTGGCGGTGAGCCGCCTCAGCCTGCTGGAGTGTCGTGTGGCTCCGTTGCGGCGGAGCGATCAAGCCAGCCTGGATCGTTTTGAAGCGTTGTTTGCCCAGCCGGATCTGCTGGTTGTGGAGCTCAGCGCCCCTGTGGTGGAGCTGGCGACGCAGTTGCGCGCCAACCATGGGCTGCGCACACCCGATGCATTGCAGGCCGCTTGCTGCCTGCAACTGGGGCCCGATGCCGTGATGATCACGGGTGATGCCAGCTTTCAGCGCGTTCAGGGGTTGCAGGTGAGCCTGATTGCCCGCTCCTGATGGGCCGACCTGGCCGCCTGGCTGGGCGCCAGTGCCTGCACCACCCCCGCCAAGCCCCTGCCCGCCTGGGATGGGCGACGTTCTGGACTGGCCTGCAGGACCTGGGCAGCGAAAACGGCGGCCGCCGCCAGAGTCCCCTCACGACCTGCAGCCCCAGATCCAGAGACCTACACGCTCACCATTTCAACCGAGCTGCTGGAGGCTGGAGCCACGAAGCCATCGCTGGCCAGGCCCTCCAGGTGGAACTGGATGGCGGCTCGGATCTCGACCAGCACGGCCTCACGGCTGGAGGCAGCGGCCACACAACCCGGCAGGTCGGGCACGTAGGCCGAAATTCCGGCTCCTGCCTGTTCAATCACCACGGCGTCAGTCCTGGTCATCGAAGGGGAACTCCAGACTGTTTGGAAATGCTGTTTGGAAATGCTGCGCAGGGTGCCGGGCGCGAGCTCATCACTGGGCTTTCCCGCCACCGAAACCCTGCCGGGCCGGATCGGATGCTTGAACTGGCGGTGGCTTGCGCGAGTCGCCACCAGGAGCCAGCCGGCCGTCTCCAGCCGCTTGATCCCCAGACCAACCTTCACCTCATCCGCCACTTCAGGCCTCTCGCCAAGGCAACACAGGAGCGCACTCAGGGGCATCCGTGAAAACACGGCTTGTTGGTGAGCCTGATCAAGCGCCCCCACACCACATCTGGTGTCTCCAATGCCCTAAAAGCGAACAATGGCCTGAGGCGCCAGGAGTGACTTCCCCCGGAGCCGCCAGGCCCCCCCAGCCCGAACAACCCACCCAGCCGCCACCCGCCAACGAGGCCCCACATCCATCAGGCCCCGCACGGGCTGCAGCCCGAACCTGAGCTGCTGCCCTTGTCGACGAAGTCGCCGGACCTTCTGCGTCCGTGCAGGGTTTTGTACAACCTGTACAGATCTGCACTGCAGCACGTCTGCCGCCATGGCTGCCAGCGACAAGCTCTTCTACTGGGTGTTCCAGAGCCGCCCCGACCGGATCCTGGAGCTGCTGCCCGATCTGGCGGCCGGCGGCGGTGGCTGAATTCCTGCGCGAACGGGTGCAGTGGATCGAGCTGGAGCCCGCCGCCACCGATTCCACAGCAGCGCCGTTGCTGCGGGCCCTGGCGCTGCTGGTGCAGCCCGAAGCGCAGATCCCCGCCAGCAGCGCCGCGATCCGCGCAGAGGTGGCCGGCACGGCCCAGGAGCAGGATCTGGCCGATGTGATCGCCGCTACGCTGATCAGCAGGTTCAACGGCCGTTCCATTTCCCAGCTCTGCGCCATGGGCAGCATCACCATCGATGAGTTCACGCAGAGCGTGGCCTACCGCGAGATCTTTGGCCAAGGCCGCCAGGAGGGCCGCCAGGAGGGCCGCCAGGAGGGCCGGCGGGATGAGGCAGCAGCTGTGACCCTCCGCCTCCTCAACCGCCGCTGCGGCCCCCTCAGCGAGTCCACCACCGCCCAGATCCAGGCCTTACCAATAGATCAGTTGGAAGCCCTGGCCGACGCCCTGCTCGACTTCACGGGCCCGGCCGACCTGGCCGCCTGGCTGGCCGCCCACACCTGAGCTGAACCACCCACGGCCTGAGCCCCCGGCAGCGGGGGCTTTTTGCTGCCGGCCCCCCACCCCTTCCCCCCTCCATGCCCACCCCAACCCTCCTCGTCACCGGTTCCTCAGGCCTGATCGGCTCGGAGGTGTGCGTGCACTTCGCCCAGCGCGGCTGGCGCGTGGTGGGGGTGGACAACAACCAGCGGGCGGTGTTCTTCGGGCCGCAGGGCGACACCCGCTGGAACCAGAAGCGCCTGCAGGAGCAGCTGGGGGACAACTTCCAGCACGCCGAGCTGGACATCCGCGACCGGCCGCTGGGACGCCGCTGATCCTGATCAGGTGCATGCGTGCCAGAGCCCACACACCACATCTGGTGTCTCCAATGTCTCAAAAGCGAACAATAGCCTGAGGCGCCAGGAGTGACGTCCCCCTGAGCCGCCAGCCCCCCCCCCCACCCCGAACAACCCACCCAGCCGCCACCCGCCAACGAGGCCCCACATCCATCAGGCCCCGCACGGGCTGCAGCCCCAACCCCAGGCCGCGTCTACCTTTTCGGCAACGAGCGCGCGCAACCATTGAACACCGACCGCTGGTATTACCGCGTCTTCCAGAGCGCCCCGGATCTGATTCGCTCACTCCTCCCCGGCTCAGCCGCCGCCAACGCCAACCCGCTGAGCCTCGACCCGGCAGCCCCCGGCGATCGCCACTACCGCTTTCTGGCCCTCGAGCTCAAAGAACTGAGCCACCGCCTCGACGGCGTGCTCTGGCCCAGGGAGAGCACCGGCTGCGCCGAAACCGGCAGCCCCGAGTTCCCGGTGGTGCTCCTTGAGGTGCAGATGCACCCCGATCCCAGCTTCCACGGGCGGCTTTCGGCCCAGAGCCTGCGCTTTGTGCAGCGTCACCCCAGGCTGGAGCACCTGGAGGTGGTGGTGATCACGCCCCACCACCGCCTGACGCTGGGGCCAGCCAATCCGCCCCGACTGCTGCGGGCGGTGCTGGAGCAGGTGCACTGGGTCAGCCTCGAGGAGCTCAGCCAGCAGCCGGATCTCGATCCGCTGCTCAACCTGCTCACGCTGCCGATCCGCCCTGAGGCGGAACTGCCGACCAACAGCCGCGAGGTTGTGGCCCGGCGACCTGATCTGAGCGCGATTGTGCTTTCTATGCTGGGGCAACGCTTTCCGCAGTACAGCGAGGATCAACTGATGCAGATCGCCGAGATCCCCCGCGAGGAGATGCGCCACACCCGGCTGGTGCAGGACTGGCTGGCCGAGGGCCGCCAGGAAGGCCGCCAGGAAGGCCGCCAGGAGGGCGAAGTGGCCGTGGCCCTCCGCCAGCTCAACCGCCGCTGCGGCCCCCTCACAGACGCCACCACCGCCCAGATCCAGGCGCTGCCCCTGCAGCAACTGGAAGCCCTGGCCGACGCCCTGCTCGACTTCACGGGCCCGGCCGACCTGGCCGCCTGGCTGGCCGCCCACACCTGAGCTGAACCACCCACGGCCTGAGCCCCCGGCAGCGGGGGCTTTTTGCTGCCGGCCCCCCACCCCTTCCCCCCTCCATGCCCACCCCAACCCTCCTCGTCACCGGTTCCTCAGGCCTGATCGGCTCGGAGGTGTGCGTGCACTTCGCCCAGCGCGGCTGGCGCGTGGTGGGGGTGGACAACAACCAGCGGGCGGTGTTCTTCGGGCCGCAGGGCGACACCCGCTGGAACCAGAAGCGCCTGCAGGAGCAGCTGGGGGACAACTTCCAGCACGCCGAGCTGGACATCCGCGACCGGCCGGGGGTGCTGGCCCTGCTGGCCGAGCTGAAGCCCACGGCGATCGTGCACACGGCGGCCCAGCCCAGCCACGACCGGGCGGCAGCGATCCCCTTCGACGACTTCGACACCAACGCGGTGGGCACGCTCAACCTGCTGGAGGCCACGCGCCAGAGCTGCCCCGAGAGCCCGTTTGTGCACCTCTCCACCAACAAGGTGTATGGCGACCGGCCCAACAGCATCCCCTTGAGGGAACTGGAGACCCGCTGGGACTACGACGATCCGGCCTATGTCAACGGCATCGCCGAGGATTTCCCGATCGACCAGAGCAAGCACTCGCTGTTCGGCGCGTCGAAGGTGGCGGCGGATGTGATGGTGCAGGAATACGGCCGCTATTTCGGCATGCCCAGCTGCTGCCTGCGCGGCGGCTGCCTTACCGGGCCGAACCACAGCGGCGTGGAGCTGCACGGCTTTCTGAGCTATCTGGTGAAGTGCAACCTGGAGGGGCGGCTGTATAAGGTGTTCGGCTACAAGGGCAAGCAGGTGCGCGACAACATCCACTCCCACGATGTGGCGCGCTTCATCGAGTCGTTCATCACCGAGCCCAGGGTGGCGGAGGTCTACAACCTCGGTGGCGGCCGCGCCAATTCCTGCTCGATCTGGGAGGCGTTCCAGATCGCCGAGCAGCATTCCGGCAAGGCCCAGGTGTTCGACTACGTGGATGAGAACCGCATCGGCGATCACATCTGCTACATCAGCGATCTCACCAAGATGCGCGAGCACTACCCCCAGTGGGACATCAGCATCAGCCTTAACGACACGATCGGCCAGATCGTGCGTAACTGGCAGACTCGCGAAGTGGCTGTTTGATGCGCCTCCTGATCACCGGCGCCTGCGGCTTCGTGGGCTCCGAGCTCTGCCTAGCCCTGCAGGAGCAGCTGAGCGATCTGCAGATCACCGGCCTCGACAACCTCAGCCGCCGGGGCAGCTGGCGCAACCTGGAGCGCCTGGAGCAGCGGGGCATCCGCGTGCTCCATGGCGACATCCGCCAGGCGGCCGATCTGGAGGGGCTGGAGCCGCACGACTGGCTGATCGATGCTGCAGCCAACCCCAGCGTGCTGGCGGGGGTGGATGGCAAGGCCAGTAGCCGCCAACTGGTGGAGCACAACCTGCTGGGCTCGGTGCAGATGCTGGAGACCTGCAAGCGCTGGGGCGCAGGCTTTGTGCTGCTCTCCACCAGCCGGGTGTATTCGATTCCGCCCCTGGCCCAGCTGGCGGTGGAGCCCCGTGATGGCGCCTTCGCCCCCACGGCAGAAGCCCTGGCCAGCACCCCGGGCTTGAGTGCCGCCGGCATCGATGAAACCTTCTCCACCGCTGCACCGGTGTCGCTCTACGGCGCCACCAAGCTGGCGTCGGAAGTGCTGGCACTCGAGTATGGCGATGCCTTCGATCTGCCGGTGCGCATCAACCGTTGCGGCGTGCTGGCCGGGGCCGGTCAGTTCGGCAAGGCCGACCAGGGCATCTTTGCCTTCTGGCTGCACAGCTGGCGGGAGAAGAGGCCACTCCAATACATCGGCTTCGACGGCCAGGGCCACCAGGTGCGTGACTGCCTCCACCCCCGCGACCTGGCCGCCCTGCTGGTGCTGCACCTGCAGGCCGGCGACGATCGCTCCAAGCCGCGGCTGGCCAATGTGAGCGGTGGGGCGAGCTCAGCCCATTCCCTCCAGCAGCTGAGCCACTGGTGCGCCGAGCGCTGGGGCCCCAACCCGGTGCGCTCCAACCCGGCGCCCCGGCCCTATGACCTGCCCTGGGTGGTGCTTGATCACGCCCAGGCCAGCAGCAGCTGGGGCTGGGCGCCTCAGATCTCCACAGCATCCATTCTTAACGAAATTGCGTCGTTCGCCGATGCCAACCCTCACTGGATTGCCCTATCTGCATGAACCAGCCAGCAATGCGTGCCCGCAGCAGGGGAGTGGATCCAGCCAGGCAATGGCTGGTGCTCGAGCCCAACCGGATCGAGAAGCAGTATTGGAAGGATCTGTGGCGCTACCGCGAGCTGTTCGCGATCCTGGCCTGGCGCGACATCACAGTGCGCTACAAGCAAACATTCATCGGTGTGGCCTGGGCGCTGATCCGCCCATTCCTCACCATGGTGGTGTTCACGGTGATCTTCGGGCGGCTGGCCAAGTTGCCCACCGAAGGGGATGCGCCCTACGCCATCTTGGTGTTTGCGGCGATGCTGCCCTGGCAGTTTTTCAGCACGGCGCTGAGCAGCTGCTCCGAGAGCCTGATCTCCAATGCCAACCTGCTCACCAAGGTGTATTTCCCGCGGCTGATCGTGCCGGCGGCGGCCGTGATCACCAGCTTTGTGGACTTCCTGATCTCGTTTGTGATCCTGGCCGTGCTGATGCTCTGGTATCAGTGGTGGCCCACCTGGCGACTGCTCACCCTGCCGCTTTGGGTGGCCGTGGCCTTTGCCGCCAGCATGGGCGCCGGCCTCTGGCTGGCCAGCCTGAATGTGCAATACCGGGATTTCAGGTATGTGGTGCCGTTTCTGGTGCAGTTCGGCCTGTACGTGAGCCCGGTGGGCTTCTCCAGCGCGATCGTGCCGGCCAAGTGGCAGTTGCTCTACGCCCTCAACCCGATGGTGGGCGTGATCGAGGGCTTCCGCTGGGCGATCATCGGCCGGGGTGCCTACATCAACCCGCTGGGCTTTGGGCTGTCGATGGCAATCGTGGCCCTGCTGCTGGTTACGGGGATCCGCCAGTTCCGACGGATGGAGAAGCGGTTTGCGGATGTGATCTGAGCGGCGGCACAGATCCTTCAACCACCCCAGAATGGAGCCAGAGCCGGCCCTGCCATGAACCTTTCCTTCCTGATCGAGAGGGCAACGCATCAGCACCCTCCTCAGCCCAGCCAGCAGCGCTGGTTGGAGCGGCGTGAGACCTGGTTGCGGGAGCTTGAGCAGCTATCTCGCCGGGTGCAGCAGTGGCTGAAGGAGGCCGGTGTGTCCGCTGCCGCCTTTCAGCCCTATCAGGAAGCCCGCAACGAGGAGTTGATCGGTAGCTACCTGGTGCACTGCTGGCTCGTAGACATCGGCTCGTTCCGGCTGCGCTTCGATCCGCGCGGAACGCTGATGGTGGGAGCCTGCGGGCGTGTGGATATCAGGAGTTCCCAAGCAGGCACCCCAGTGGTGAAATTGATCGCTGAGGAGGGAGATCGCTCCGGGGATCCCTGGAGCTGGAGTATCTATTGCGATGAGGCGGGACTGGATGACCTGGAGTTGAATCCAGAAAACCTGGCTAAGGCCCTCAGCCTGCTGATGCCAGAGGGGTGAGGGGTGGATGGAGCTCGACAGCGGCGGACATTGGAAAACACTTCAATTGCTTCGAAGCAAGCATCAGTTCTTTATCGCCAGCCTGCAAAGATATTCGCCAGCTGCGCAAATCAACTCCAGCCAGGGCAGAGTTCTTCCTGTCGAGCTGAAATTGCTGGTGCGCCTCTCTGGGAAAGATTGGGATGCTGCTGCGGAGGTTCTGAAGGAGGCCAGCGAGCGGCAGGCCATCATGCACCTGTTCGCCTGTTTTGAGCGGATCATCCGCGTGGATGGCCAACTCAGAGGAGAGCAACAGTCCCGCCAACATCATGCTTTTTTTGCGAAAGTCGCATCAGCCACCACTTCTTTTGTGCGATTCGATCAATGGCTTCAGTGCTGGGTGAATGCAGCTTCGGCTGCAAAGCAACGGCCTTCACTCAAAGCCTTACGGCAACTCAAACAGCAATTCAAAGAAGAGCGTAATCCCTTGATGCATAACGATCAGGCCACCCTTGCCCCATTCCCATTGGTGGCACGTAAGCTTTGTTCTTCGTTGGCCGCAGCTCAGCACCTGGCTTCCGATTTCCCGCTGCAGCGATGAGCGATTCCGACGTAGTGATACGGGTCGAGGGCCTCGGCAAGAAATACGCTCTCCACCACGAAACCAGTGAGCGCTACACCGCCCTACGGGACGTGGTGGCTCGCCAGGCCAGGGCCGTCGGCCGGCTGCTGAACCCCTTCACCCTGGCGGGGCAGCTGCGCAAAGCCCAGCGCCAGGCAGCCGAAGCCAGCGAAGAGGAGTTCTGGGCGCTGAAGGATGTGAGCTTCGAGATCCGCCGGGGTGAGCGGGTGGGGATCATCGGCCGCAATGGGGCGGGCAAGAGCACCCTGCTGAAGATCCTCAGCCGCATCACCGAACCCACCACAGGCCGTGTGGAGATCCGCGGGCGGGTGGCGAGCCTGCTGGAGGTGGGCACAGGCTTTCACCCGGAGCTCACGGGCCGGGAGAACATCTATCTCAATGGCGCCATCCTGGGGATGACACGGCGGGAGATCCGCTCGAAGTTTGACGAGATCGTGGACTTCGCCGAGGTGGAGAAGTTTCTCGATACGCCTGTAAAGCGCTACTCCAGCGGCATGTACGTGCGGCTGGCGTTTGCAGTGGCGGCGCACCTGGAGCCAGAGATCCTGGTGGTGGATGAGGTGCTGGCGGTGGGAGATGCCAGTTTTCAGAAAAAGTGCCTGGGGAAGATGGAGGATGTTGCTGAGCGGGAGGGGCGGACTGTTCTCCTGGTCAGCCATCAGATGAATGCAGTCCGAGCACTAGCAAATACGGCGATTTGTTTGGCGAGTGGCAGGCTCGCTGAAAGTGGGTCGGTCGATCGTGTTATCTCAGTTTACCTTGATGCTCAAGCAACCCAAGGTCTTGACTCGTTCCCTGCTTCTCTTGATAGTGATTGCGTCGAGATCTCCTCTATTGGAATGGTTCCATCAAGCGGCAATGTTGATTATTCGGACTCCCCGATGCTCTCGATGTTTGTCACGGCGAAGACCGGATCGGCAAGATCTGCAAGAATTATTGCATCAGTGCTAGATTCTCAGGGTCATAAGCTTTTCAGTGTTGCTCATCATCTGACAGATGATGCCAGAAGGGTCCGTCGCTTGACCCTCGAGTTGCCCCGCAAGCTTTTTAAAGATGGCTCCTATCAGATTTCTGTAGCTGCAGGGATTCCCGGTCAGACAGTTCTTGTTCCTGAAACTGTTATCGCTAGATTCTGTGTGTCAGGGTGCACGTCAGGATCCCTCTTCTGTGACTCTTCTTGGCCTGGCTTAGTATTGCCAAGCTGCTCTTGGCTGGTCAGCTAAATACTGTTCCTGGATCATCAAGAGTTCCAATGATCAAATACCTGAGGGCTGGTATGGTCAAAGCTTCCTCTAGGCTGCTATATGCGTGTGCTAGCAGAGTGGCTGTCGAAATTGAGAGTGGACATCTGCAATTATCTCCAGTTCTTGCTGAATATCCAAAGTCGGGCGGTAGTCTCCTGTTCTTTGTCCTGACCCACCTGGTTAGGCGTTCAAATGTCTTTTGCAATGAACTGCCGCATATATATTCGTCAACTCGTGTCAACCTCGACATCGACCAGTCCTCGTCTCCAGTCGCAAGGGCTTCGGCAATGGCAATGAGGCCGTTTGCTCCCTTCCCACCGTTAAAGACCCACAGTGTATTTGATAAACGATTCCGATCGGCAATCTGCCTCTTTCGTGAGCCTCTTGGCTTGATGAGGTCGTATTTCCGATTTCTCAAGATGCATGGATCTAACGAGTACTCCTCATTTCCAGATCTTTTATTCTGCCATAGGAACGGTCTATCTGCTTGGCTCTCATTCTATGAAACCTACCTCGAGGCACCACCAAGCAGTCTTATTTATTTTTGCGAGTATGATCCGATGGTGAAATCTCCTTGCTTGCAAATCAATAAGCTGTTGCGTAGTGTCTACGGATTAATGCTTAATGACGAAGGCGGAGAATTCGTCAGTGAAGCCTTTAGGCTTGAGTACGGCCAAGAGTTCGAAAGTGATGTAATTGCTGCGGATCCTCGGAGATCTTCTGCCGGCAGATTTATTGGATCTCGGACGCCCATCTCCGGAGATCTACAGGATTTGCCTGCGGAGTTTAAGGATCAGTGCAGTGCAATGCTCTACAGGCTGAGAGGGGCTCGCTGATGCATGCAGCCCGGCCAATGATTTTGTCTTCACCTGTTCCGTTCCTGTGCGTGATACTATTGCATCAGCGGCAACAATTTCCAGATCGGCCAGTGGCGCGGCGACGGCAGCCGCTACTTCAGGCGCTACAACCACTGCTGGGGCTGGGCCAGCTGGCGCCGTTGCTGGCAGCACTACGACGCCGATCTCAGCCAGTGGCCTGCGCTGCGCGATTCCGGCCTGCTGAATACGGTCTTTGAAGACCCCTTAGAGCGCGACTACTGGAGTGGCATCTGGGAGCGTCTGCTGGATACAGGCGAGCTCGACAGCTGGGCCTACCGCTGGACACTCACCTGCCTCGCCAACAGCGGCCTCACAGCCTTGCCCAACCGCAACCTGGTGAGCAATGTGGGCTTTGGGGAGGATGCAACACACACCACCGGCGTTGCCGATCCCACGGTGGCGGATCGAGGCTTGGGCGACTTGATCCATCCGAGCTTTGTACTGAGGGATGGGGCGGCTGATCGCTTCTGCTTTGATCATCATTTCTGCGGAGCTGCAATGCAGAACAGGCAAACGATGCGAACCAACCTGAAGGTACTTCTTCGGGGTATTCTTCATTCTCGAAAATAGCTTTAGGAATGCAAATGATTAGCCCCCTGTCTGGATCTGATGACTGTACGCTCATAAAGAAGATTGACGCTAAACAAATTGCTTCCCGATGGCGCAAGGAACTAGCTATTGACTGGGCTCCTCCCAAATCAAGCGGAGAAATTCTGTACTGGAGGGACAATCAGTCTGGATTTTGTTTTTACACTCCAGCTTCTGCCGCTGGTGATGAAAGCCTTTATTTGCAGCTCCAGAAGTTTCCCTGGTACTACATGGATCAGAAGTGGGAGTTTCGATACGCTCTACAACTATTACAAAAATACAGCCGTAATAGACGGGCCAGGCTACTGGAAGTTGGTGTTGGACGAGGGGCGTTTCTCAAGCAGGCACATGCTTGCGGCAATGACATTTCGGGAGTTGAGCTTAACAAGGAGGGGGCTCAAGTAGCACGACGCATGGGCTTCACAATCTTTGAACAAGATCTGTTCTCACTAAGCTCCAAGTTTGCTGAATCGTTTGATGCTATCTGCGCCTTTCAAGTGTTAGAGCACCTTCCTAATCCTAAGAACTTTCTTGAAGAGGCCCTTGCATTATTGAAACATGATGGGTTCCTCATTCTTTCTGTTCCCAATTCTGAAGTAGCATGCCGCTTGGATCCTGACCGCAATGATCTACTAGATCAGCCTCCTCATCACATGTCTCACTGGAGTAGCGATGTCTTCTACTTTCTCGAAAAGACTCTCCCAATCAAAGTTGTTAATGTCGCTTTTGAGCCTTTAGTGGCTTATCATTTCGATTGGTTTATAGGGTCTTGGGCAAAAAACTTTGAAGCATCAGCTGGAATATACGCTAGACGTCTTCTGTACAATCGCTTATCAGTGCCATTGCTGAGGTCGTTCTTAGCTATCGGCGGTAAGAAGCTGATTAAAGGACATACCCTAATGGTATGCCTGCAGAAAGTTTAAATTAGCACTTATGTCATCACAAGTTGCCTTGTCCGAAGATATTGCAGAAGAATCTGGCGAGCTGCTTCTACTTCTAAAGAGATTTAATGAGAGGCCATCAATCGAGAGGCTCTGGCAGCTTGTCGATGAAGCGTGGCTCAAGCACGGGTGCGACAACAAGAGGCTTGATTCATCATCCATATCATCATTCTACGGCGATCCAGTTTGGATCCTGAATGGCTTGTATACTGAAAATGATTCCATTTCAATAGCTCATCGACATGCAATAACTGAAACGATTACGAGCCTAAAACCTTCGGCAATATTGGATTTCGGGGGTGGCTTCGGAACCTTGGCACGCTTGCTGGCAGCAGCCCTGCCACAATCCGAGATCAGCATCTGCGAACCTTTCCCACCTCTCCATGGTGTTCTCAGTTGCAGGCCGTTCCCAAATATTCACTTTGTTCCTCAACTCACCAGCCAGACCGTTGATGTGCTGGTAAGCACCGATGTGCTGGAACATGTGCCCGATCCCCTCGCCTTGCTGGCAGCAATGGTGGATGCGGTTCGCCCAGGGGGTCATTTAGTGATCGCTAACTGCTTTTACCCGGTTGTCCTCTGCCACCTGCCTTGCACCTTCCACTTGCGCTACAGCTTTGATGCCTTCTGCCAGGCCCTGGGCCTGGAGGTGCTTGGCCCCTGCGAGGGCAGCCACGCCACCATCTATCGCCGTGCTCAGGTGCTAGAGCCGGATTGGCCTCGCCTGCGGGCGATGGAGCGCCGCAGCCAGCGCTTGTTCCTGTTGCGCGAGTGGCGTACCCGCCACATCACCCCATGGCGCCTACGGGTTCAGCTGGCCTTGACGCGTCCGCTGCACTACCCCCGCAAGCTACTCAGCACCATGACGCCTGGGGGCTGACCCTCCCCCAGGCCAGCACTCCAAGCTCAAACACCAGCTCCTATGTGCTGCAACCGCTAGACTTGCAGCACATAGAGGGTGGCCATGAAGGAGCTCAATGTCCGTGAGATGCGCGCCAGCATCGGCCGCCTGGCGGAGCTGGTGGAAGTGGAGGGGGAATTGGTGATCAGCCGGCGCGGACAGCCGATCGCTCGGGTGTTGCCGATCGAGCGGCGCCGCCAGGCTCCCAGCCATGCTGACCTGCTCCAACGGATGGCTCAGTTGCAAACCAGCTCAGCTGAGCTGATCCGAGCAGAACGGGATGCCTGCTGAGCGGCGCGCCTATCTCGATACCAGTGCTTTGGCCAAGTGGTATCTCAACGAATCAGGTACGGACGTCTTTGTGTCGTTTCTGCAGGGCCTCGATTCAGCCGTGATCAGCAGTCTCACGCTCACGGAAATGCGCTCGTTGCTCAGCCGGCGCCGGCGGATGGGCGATCTCACCGCTGAACTGGAGTCGCTGCTGTTCGCTGCGTTCCTGGAAGACATCGATCGTGGCTGGTTGCAGCGCTATCCATTTGATGATGCCCGCTTCACGGAGGCGAGCAATCTGATCGCGCGCTACCCACACCAGCCGCTGCGCACCCTGGATGCCCTGCATCTCACCCTGGCTTCCCAGGCGGGACTCCCGATGCTCGCCACCACCGATGCCGTGATGGCTGAGACAGCCGGCCTCATGGGATTTGCTGTGGAGCGGTTCTGAACGCGTTGAACATCCTCCACGTCAACGCCTCCGACATCATCGGCGGTGCCGCCCGTGCTGCTTACCGCATCCATCACAGTCTGGTGGAGCATGGTGAAGCTCATGGCCTCACATCGCAGATGCGGGTGATCGCCAAGTCTTCAGACGATCCCACCGTGATTGGTGGTGCCATACCCCAGAACACACTCTGGCGTCGGATCCATCCGCGCATAACGCAGCGCACGCGTCGCGGATTTCGCACGGATAACCCGGTTTTGCATACCTTTGCCTGGCCCGCTTCCGGCCTAGGCAGTGAGTTGATACTGCGGCACCAACAGCATCAGCTCAATCTGGTGCACCTGCATTGGGTCGGTTTCTCCACCCTCTCGATCGAGGAGATTGGCCGCCTGCCCATGCCCCTGGTGTGGACCCTGCACGACCAGTGGGCCTTCTGCGGCGCAGAGCATTACACCAGTCCGCCCCTGCCAGGCGAAACTGCCAGCAGTGATGAACGCTTCGCGGAGGGCTACAGCCCCGATAGCCGGCCCACCCATGAAGGCGGACCCGACCTCAACCGGCGCACCTGGCTGCGCAAGCGGCGCGCCTGGTGCCGGCCGATTCACATCGTGTGCCCCAGCCAGTGGTTGGCCGACTGCGCCCGCCGCAGCACCTTGATGAGCGACTGGCCGATCAAGGTGATCCCCAATCCGGTCGACCTCACAGTGTGGGCTCCCTGCGATCAGGCCCAGGCCCGGGCCTTGCTGGGACTGCCACCCGAGCGTCCGCTGGTGTTGTTCGGTGCCATGGGCGGCAGCGCCGATCCCCGCAAGGGGGCGGATCTGCTGCTGGAAGCGCTGCAGCACCTCCGCAGCCAGGTGGCCGGCACGCCGCTGGAGCAGCTGGAGCTGCTGGTGTTCGGCCAGAGCCGGCCGGCCGAGCCCCCCGATCTCGGCTTCCCCATCCATTACAGCGGCCACCTGCACGACGACCTCAGCCTGCGCCTGCTCTATGCCGCCGCCGATGTGTTCGTGATCCCCTCCCGCCAGGACAACCTGCCCAACACCGGCCTGGAAGCCCACGCCTGCGGCACCCCCGTGGTGGCCTTCGCCACCGGCGGCCTTGTTGACATCATCGATAACCAGATCACCGGCGTGCTTGCTAAGCCGTTTGATCCGCTCTCGCTGGCAGCGGCGATCCGCTGGGTCCTGGAGGATCCGCAGCGCCGGTGGCAGCTGGGGCAGGCAGCGCGGCAGAGGGCCGAGCGGCTCTGGGATCCAGCAGATTTGGCGGGGCCATATAAAAATTTGTATGGCCAGGCGCTTGAGAATCTTAATGCGAAACGCGATTGAGCAAGGGATCAAGCAGCTACTACCCTTCTTCTCTGTCGATAGAGTGTCTACTGCTTTACCGTACTGTTTAGAAGTGCGGATGCTCTTGCCTGAATGTAACTCCTGGTCACTCCTTTAGGGTCTGGATGTATAATAGTATATTTCACCAATATAAATGATAACCTCCTCTCGGTCATCTTTTTCGGGATTACGCCTTAACATATTCCTTCCTGTTCATAATCGTTCGCAAATCACAACGGCATTTGTATCTCATCTGTTGGCTATGGTGCCTAAAGATGTGGTGTCGCGGTTATGGTTGCTGGATGATGGATGTACTGACAATACAGTTGTATCTGTTTCTTCGGTTTGGGCTCCCCACCGTGTTATCCGGCTTGGTGGAAACGCTTATTGGGGCGGTGCGCTGAATTGTATTAGAAGACTTGTAAAGCGTGAACTACTTGGCTATGGCACTATGAATTACCCCTCCAAGGAGGATTCAGGAACTCGCGAGCTAGTTATGGTTTGCAATGACGATATTAGATTCTGTAGTGATGCAATAATTGCAGGTCTTTCATCCTATCATCCTCAGCATATAATTGTTGCCGCTCACAAACTGGCCCAATTCAACCCGAAAACTGCTTCTATCGCGGATTTGACTATTATCAGTGATATGCCAAGGTATCGATGGGATCCATCCGCTGCAACCCTTGCAAGAGTTGATAGTGATAGGCATGAAAATTTAGCTTCTACGTATGCACTGATATCTTCTCCTCAGTCATGGTTGGATGCAGGCCCTATTCCATTCACAATACCTCACTATCTCTCGGATTTCTGGCTAACCTATCAAATGCATAAAGCGGGTTATTCACTGTTATATCCTCCTGGCTTTGAATGTTTGGTAAATGCTAAATCAACTAATAATACTTCAAATATAAATCCAACAGCCTATGAAAGGACTCCTCGTTTCCAGCGCCTTCTTAATCACTACTCCATGCAAGCCAATCCACTTAATCCAGGCTATCCACTTGCATGGCTTACCTTTAAGTTCTTTCACGGAGATATAAAGCCAAGTCTTGCAACGATTATCCATGTTTTTTTTGATTGCTTTCTGGGTTCAATCATTAGATTTATTAAACATATTTCTTCTTTCTAGATGAACGCTTCTGAAGTAAACCAAATTCCTGTCCTATTACTTGCTTGGCGTCGGCCTTCTGCTGTAGAAAGAGTTATTGATGCATTGCGGACTGTTTCACCTGCAACAGTTTATGTTTCCTGTGATGGACCTCGAGATTGGGGTGGCGCAGAGGGGCAGAAGGTTACCCTTGTTCGCAATGCAATCGACAAGTTCATCGATTGGGAATGCAACGTTTACAAGCTTTATCATAACACCAATCAAGGATGCTATGCATCAGTTACTACTGCTATTTCATGGTTCTTTGATCACGTTAAATTTGGAATCATACTTGAAGATGATTGTGTGCCCCATGAGGACTTCTTCTCCCTGTGCTCTGCCCTAAATCATCGGTTTGCAAATGACCATCGAATATGGAGTATTTGTGGCTCTAACTTTCAGGCCGGAGCAAGAATAGGTCAAGCTAGTTATTATTTCAGTATCAATGGAGATTCGTGGGGGTGGGCGACTTGGGCTCGGGCGTGGAATGTTTTCCCAGCTGCAAAGAGAGATTGGGCTGAGTTTCGAGACTCTGACCGTTTCAGCGATGTGTTCCCCATTCCATGCGAACGAACTTACTGGAGAAATCTGCTTGATGATCAGTTCAGTAACCCATCATCGTTAAAGCATTGGGATTATGAGTGGTGGCTGGCTTCATGGATGAATAATGCATTGCATGCATGGTCAAATGTCCCATTGATTAAAAATATTGGTTATGGAGATGACGCTTCCCATACAAAAAGCCTGTTCCCATTCGGTAGGTGCAATGTTGCTCCTCTTGGGCCCATTACACATCCTACATTTGTTCTTCCTTCTAGGGATGCCGACCGCCACGCATTTATGTGGAGGCGTGGCGGTAAGGAGATTATGGAGCGCGAACGCTATCGCTTTCTTTATCCCTGGATACTCCGATATAGAGAAGTAGACTCCAAGGGTTTGCGTGTTTATCTAAGCTCTGCAGTATCTAGGCTTTTTAAGCGTATCTCACGTTTTTTGCCTTAAGGAGTCTCTCTAGGCAAGATTCTACCATTCAAGCATATGGAGCCCTAGAGAATCATCCAGACGCTCTGCCGGGAATGCAGGGCCGACTGAAAGTCTGTCACGGGTCGGCTGGTGCGGCCATGCTGGTGCCG
>JBBASM010000010.1:70184-117460 GCA_040399285.1 Prochlorococcaceae cyanobacterium | reverse complement strand
GGTCGCGCTTGAGCCAGTCATCGAGGACGTCGAACCATCCCCGCTGCGGCAAGCGCCCTGCAGCGATCGTCATGGAAAGAGCGGAATACCGGGAGATGGTAACAATGTTTCCAGGCAGCGCGAGGTGCTTTGCAACGGGCTGAAATCGCTTGCCTGATCTTGGTTTTCGCAGCCCCTCGGCGCCTCCTGCTCCGCCCCCGCCACCCGCAGCGCGAGCGCCGGGCGCCAAGATGGCCCTTCCCCGTTTTCAGGAGCTGGATGCCCCCGTCCGACGACCTGCTGGAGCAGCCCGTGCTCGGCTCACGCCGGCCCTCCAACCTGCTGGTGGCCTTGATGGTGAGCCTGGGTGGTGTGGGTTTTCTGCTCACCAGCCTGTCGAGTTATCTGCAGCGCGACCTGCTGCCGGTGGGCCATCCCGCCGAGCTCGACTGGGTGCCCCAGGGCCTGGTGATGGGTCTCTATGGCGTCGCTGCCCTGTTGCTCTCCGCCTACCTGTGGGCGGTGATCGGCATCGATGTGGGCAGCGGCAGCAACCGCTTTGACCGGGCCGCCGGTCAGGCCACCATCTCCCGGCGTGGCTTCCGCCAGCGCATCGACGTGGCGATTCCCCTGCGGGACATCCAGGCGGTGAAGGTGGAGGTGCGCGACGGGCTCAACCCGCGCCGCAGGCTGGCTCTCAAGGTGCAGGGCCGGCGGGACCTGCCGCTCACCAGGGTGGGCGAGCCCATGCCCCTGGCCGATCTGGAGCTCTCCGGTGCCCAGTTGGCGCGCTTCCTGGGCGTGCCCCTGGAGGGCGTATGAGCCGACCTCTCTGGCTGCGATCCCTCCTGCTGGGCGGCCTCTGTCTGATGGCCAGCGGTGTGATCAGCGGCTGCGCCGCCGAGGGCAACGCCTCGCGTCCGGTGGGCTGCGCCACCGCCAGTACCCCCTGTCTCAGCGGCAGCTCCACCGTGGCGATGCAGACCAGCAAGGGGGAGGTGCGCTTTCAGCTCGACGGCGCTGCCGCCCCCCTCACCGCCGGCAACTTCGTGGATCTGGTGCAGAAGGGGGCCTACAACGGCACGGCGTTTCACCGGGTGGTGCGCCAGCCCTCGCCCTTCGTGGTGCAGGGCGGTGACCCCCTCAGCGCCAACCCGATGACTCCCACCAGCCAGTACGGCCAGGGCAGCTTCATCGAAAACGGCGAGGCCCGCCTGATTCCCCTGGAGCTCCGCCTCAAGCAGGACCAGTCCCCCACCTACGGCCGGGAACTCACCGCCCCGGAGATCAGCCGCCAGCTGGCATTGGTGCACCAGCGCGGCGCCCTGGCCATGGCCCGCTCTGCCGATCCCAATTCGGCCAGCGCCCAGTTCTACGTGGCCCTGCAGGCCCTGCCCGAGTTGGATGGTCGCTATGCCGTGTTCGGAAGGGTGAGCGCGGGGATGGAGGTGGTCGACCGCATCGAGCAGGGCGATCGGATCATCCGAGCCACCGTGGTGGAAGGCGGCAAGCTGGTGAAGGGCGGCGCAGCGGCCGCAGCCGGCTCCTGATCCCGGGGCCGGCTAGGCGGGCACCCGCTTGTCTGAGGCGGTGACCTTCAGCCAGGCGGTGTTCACGCCGGAGGCACGCTCCAGGGCCACCCGGCCGGTGCGGGCGATCTCCAGGATCCCGTAGGGCTCCATCACCTGCTCCAGGGCCACAAGCTTGCCGGGGTCGCCCACCACCTCCAGGGTCAGGGCCTCGTCGGCCACGTCCACCACCTTGGCGCGGAACACCTGCACCAGTTCGAGGATCTCGCTGCGCTGGCGGGGTGGGGCGGCCACCTTGAGCAGCATCAGCTCGCGCTCCACGGCGGGGATCGTGGAGAGGTCGATCACTCCGAGCACGTTCACCAGCTTGTCGAGCTGCCTGGTCATCTGGCCGAGGGTGCGGTCGTCGCCCTCCACCACCATCGTGAGCCGAGACACGCCGCTCTTCTCAGCCGGGCCCACGGCCAGGCTCTCGATGTTGAAGCCCCGCCGGGCAAACAGGCCGGCGATGCGGCTGAGGGCCCCGGATTCGTCTTCCACCAACACCGAGAGGGTGTGCTTCATGGCTGCGGACAGGGCTGGATGGGCAATTCAGCCAAATTACCGGGCCAGCGAAGGGGACTGGGCCGGGGGCAGTTCAGCCAGCCACTGCAGCAGGGTGAGGTTGAAGGCCTCGGCAGCCTCGTCGTGGGGGCAGTGGCCGCAGCGCTCCAGCACCCGCAGGGGCAGCCCGGGCCTGTGGCTGAGGGCCAGCTGGGCCACCCGCAGGGGGACCAGCTGGTCGCGACTGCCCCAGATCAACAGCAGCGGCCGCCGCAGCCGTCGCAGCAGGGCCGGTGCCGTGGCGCCGTGGGGCCGCAGGGCCATGGCGATGCTCATCGCCCGCAGGGCCCGCACTGCTCCTGGTCGCCGGGCCGGCCTGGCGATCACCCTGTGCAGCTCCTGATCGCCGATCACGGGGGTGGCATAGGCGCTCTGGATGCCCAGGTCGAGCAGGGGGGAGTGGGCCAGCAGCGGCACCAGCAGCTCCAGGGGCAACAGCCGGCAGAGCAGCCGCACAAGCCAGCGCTTCAGCCGCCGGCGCAGGGGGCCCCGGCGCGGGGCCTGGCCCTTCAGGTCGCTGAGCAGGGTCGGATCGGGCAGGGGGGCCGCCACCACCGCCCGCACCCAGCAGGGAAAGAACACGGCGCAGCTGAGGGCCACCAGACCCCCCAGGGAGTGGCCCACCAGCACGGCCGGCTGGCCCACCACCTGGGCCAGGAAGTCCTGCAGCTGGCGCGCCCACAAGCGGTTGTCCAGCCGCAGGGCCGGCTGACTGGAGGCCCCGAAGCCGATCAGGTCGATGCCGTACACGCACCAGCCGGCCGCCGCCAGCACGGCGGCATTGCGGCGCCAGTGGCCGCTGGCTGCCCCGAAGCCATGCACCAGCAGCAGGGGGGGGTGGCTGGGGTCGCCGAGCCGGCGCCAGTGGCAGCTCTGGCCGCGCCAGATCCACTGGCTGTGGCGACCCCAGCCGGCACTTGCCTTGCCAGGCTGGCCGTGGCTGCTGTGCAACTGATTCCTCCCGCTTCCAGTTCTGCCGCTCACTATTGCGAAGGGCGGGCCCGCCTGCAGCCCGGCGACGGCTTCTTTCGCCCGGAATCGCGGCCGTCCCGCGACCTGGGCGTGCTGCTGGCCCGCGAGCTGGCGGCGGCGGGGCCGCTGCGGGTGCTGGACGGGATGGCGGGCTGCGGCATCCGTGCCCTGCGCTATGGCCTGGAGGCGGGGGCGGAGTCGGTGTGGGCCAACGACGCCGACCCCGATCGGCTGCCGCTGCTGCGCGCCAACCTGGCCCCCCTGCGCCAGGGCGCCTGCGCCCTGCAGCTCAGCTCTTGCACCGCCCAGAAGCTGCTGGCGGCCTGTCTGCTGCGCGAGCGGCGCTTTGAGCTGGTGGATCTCGACGCCTTCGGGGCGCCGGTGGCCCTGCTGCCCCTGGCCCTGGAGGCGGTGGCCTTCGAGGGCGTGCTCTACCTGGCCAGCACCGATGGCCGCTCGCCCACGGGCCACGACCGGGTGGCGGCGATCCGCCGGCTGGGGGCGGCGGCCCGGGCCCATCCGGCCAGCTGGGAGCTGGCCCTGCGGCTGCAGTTGGGCGCAGTGGCCCGGGCCGCCTGGATTCTGGGCCGCGGGGTGGAGCCCCTGTTCAGCTTCAGTGAGGGCCGCACCTTCCGCACGGCCGTGCGTCTGCGCCGCCGCCCCGCCCCCGGCGAGGAGGGCCAGCTGGGCCTGCTGGCCCACTGCCATGGCTGCGGCGACCAGCAGGTGCAGTCGCTGCTGCGGCTGCGGGGCTGGTCAGCCTGCCTCTGCGGTGCGGAGCAGGCGCCGCCGCTGGCGGTGAGCGGGCCCCTGTGGACCGGGCCGCTGCAGCATCCGCCCACGCTCGAGGCCATGGGGCGCAGGGCGCAGGAGTCGCCGGCCAGCCTGGCGGCGCCGGCCGCCCGCCTGCTGGCCGCCCTGCAGGCCGACCGCGGTGAGCCTGCCCGCTGCTGGCCCCTGGCCGAGATCGGCCGTCGTCTGGGGGGCGGCCCGCCCCGGTTGGAACGGCTGCAGGCGGCCCTGCACCGGGGGGGACACCAGGCCACGGCCAGCGGTGTGATGCCTGCCCAGATCCGCAGCGATGCCCCCTGGGGCGAGCTGCTGGCCATGGCCCGGGCGGCTGCTGCTAAATAGGAGTGCCCTCCATCCGCCCCAGCCCATGGCCTCCGAGATCTTCGGTATCGCAGCCCTGTTCTGGGTGCTGATTCCCGTGGGCCTGCTGGGCGGTGCCCTCCTGCTCAAGTTCGCCGACGAGGACTGAGCCGCTTCAGCCCTTGCCGCCCGGCTCCCCCGCTCTCGCCGGAGGCGAGCGCACCCCTAGGCTCAGGCGCGCTTGAGGGTTGAACATGCAGGTTCTGGTCGTCGGCGCCACGGGCACCCTCGGTCGTCAGATCGCCCGTCAGGCCCTTGACGCCGGCCACCAGGTGCGTTGCATGGTGCGTTCGCCGCGCAAGGCGGCCTTCCTGCAGGAGTGGGGCTGCGAGCTCACCCGCGGCGACCTGCTCGAACCCGACAGCATCGACTACGCCCTCGAGGGCCAGGAGGCCGTGATCGACGCGGCCACAGCCCGGGCCACCGATCCAGGCAGTGCCTACGAGATTGACTGGACCGGCAAGCAGAACCTGTTCAGCGCCTGCCAGCGGGCCGGGGTGAAGCGACTGGTGTTCGTGTCGCTGCTGGCGGCCAGCAGCCACCGCGACGTGCCGCTGATGGACATCAAGGCCTGCGCCGAGCAGTGGCTGGAGGCCTCCGACCTCGACTACACGATCCTGCGCGGGGTGGCCTTCATGCAGGGCCTGATCAGTCAGTTCGCCATCCCCGTGCTGGAGAGCCAGACGGTGTGGGTGAGCGGCACGCCCACGGCGATCGCCTACATGAACACCCAGGACATGGCACGCTTCGCGGTGGCGGCCCTGGAGCGCCCGGAAACCGTGCGTCGGGCCTTCCCGGTGGTGGGCCCCCGGGCCTGGACCACGGGCGAGATCACCCAGCTCTGTGAGCGCTACACCGGCAAGGACGCCCGTCTGTTCCGGGTGCCGCCGGTCCTGTTGCAACTGATGCGTGCGGTGACAAGCTTCTTCGAGGCCAGCCTGAATGTGGCCGAGCGACTGGCCTTCGACCGGGTGATCAGCGGCGGTGGGCGTCTGGATGCGCCGATGGAAGAGAGCTATGCCGCCTTCGGCCTGGATCCGGCGGACACCACCAGCCTGGAGGACTACTTGCGGGAGTATTACGACACGATCCTCAAGCGCCTGCGGGAGATGGAGGCCGACCTCGACAAGGATGCCAAGAAGAAACTGCCCTTCTGAGCAGCAGGCTTCCCAGAGCGGGTCAGCCCAATCAAGCCAGCCGAGTCACTCCTTCTGGTGCATCTGTACTATGAGTCGTAGCTTGCGTTTCCGGGAGTGCTGTTGATGTCGGTTGCCCAGATCAAGAACCTTCAGCGTCGCCTGGCCAATCTGGAGAGTGAGGCCTGCGATGAGCTCAACCGGGCCTGTGGCCACGAGCTCTGGCAGACCCTCGGCTTTGATGCCCTCGACAGCCTGGAGGACCCGGACCGCCGGGCCCGCGCCAATTACTACTACGGCCAGCTGCAGACGGTGCGTGAGTTGCGTGACGGCCTGGGATGAGGGGGCCAGGCCCCCTTATCCGCCGGCGCCCCCCTGGCCTGATTTCCCCCCACCGGCCCGGCCGCCCCGGCCGGGGACAGGCCCACACAGCAGCTGGCGCAGCCGCCCATCCTCCTCGGCGGTCGCAGGTCGCCAACGACCGGGTTCCAGGCCCCTGAGATTGATGGGCGGCAGATTGTCCATCAGGTCGATCCCCATGCGGATCAGCCGCAGGGTGGGGTAGCCAATGGCCGCGGTCATGCGCCGCACCTGGCGGTTGCGGCCCTCCCGCAGCTCCAGTTCCATCCAGCTGGTGGGGACCTGCAGCCGCTGGCGGATGGGCGGTTGGCGTTCAGGCAGCACGGCGGCCTCCACCTCGGCTCCAGCCAGGAGCCGGGCCCGGGCCGGGAGGCTGGTCCTCCCCTGCACCATCACCCCCGATCGCAACCGCTCGACGGCTGCGCCTGCATCTGGATTCGCTTTGCTCAGATCGCCCTCCACCTGCACCCAGTAGCGGCGCCAGTGGCCGAAGGCCGGATCGGTGAGACGCTGCTGCAGGCGCCCCTGGTCGGTGAGCAGCAGCAGCCCTTCGCTATCGGCGTCCAGACGGCCGGCGGCGTACACCCCCGGCCAGTCGATGTAATCGGCCAGGCACCCCCAGCGGCTGCCCGCTTCCGGGGTGAACTGGCTCAGTACCCCGTAGGGCTTGTGGAAGAGGAGGGTGGTCAGAGGCGGATGCCGGTCAGGACTGGCGTGCCTTCCAGAGGTTCACCACGCCGATCGAGATCAGCAGCAGGCCGAGGTCGATCGACAGGGGAGGCAGCACCATCAGGGACAGGATCCGAGGGACTCGACCCTATCGCCACTGGGCCAGTGCCGTTGTCAGGAGGGCGAAGGGGGGCGGGGCCAGGGCGACGCTTAGAATGAGTGATCAATTTGTACCGGTTTGAGCCCCCTGCATGATTGAGACCTCTGGTGTGATCGAAAAGGAACAGGGCAACGGGTTCTACCTGGTGACCCTGGAGCAGCCTGCCGGTCACCAGTGCCTCTGCCGTGCGGCCGGCAAGCTCACCAAGTTCCGCATCAAGCTGCTCGCCGGCGACAAGGTTTTGGTGGAGATCAGCCCCTACGACCTCACCCGAGGCCGCATCACCTACCGGGAGCGCAACGCCGGCGCTGCCGGTCCCCGTCCCGGAGGGAACCGACCCGGCGGCCCCCGTCGCCGCTAGGCAGGCACGCCCAGCAGCGCTTCGATTGCGGCCTTGAATTCGCTGCGCTGCTTCACGCCCTTGAACTGCTGTTTGAGCTCTTTGTTAAAGAACAGCTGCACGGTGGGGGTGCCGGTGACACCGGCCTGCTGGGCGATCGCCTGATCGGCTTCAAGGTCGATCTCCACGCCCTGGGCAGCGCCGCCGAGCTCCTCCAGCACGCGCTTGAGCTGGGGCTTGAGCACGTGGCAGGGGCCGCAGGTGGGGGAGGTGTAGACCACCAACAGGGGCTTGCTGCTGTCGTGATAGAGCTTGCGCAGGGCGTAACTCCCCTTCTGCCAGAGAGCATCGGGGCTGTAGTTGGCCTCGTCGCTCTCGGCGGTGCGCTTCGGTTCGCCCACTGCCTGGGGCTCCACCGATTCGCGCTTCACCTCCACTGCCAGGTTGTGGTGGCTCAGCCAGCGCTCGGCGGCCAGGGCGGCCTGGCAGCCGCTGCCGGCGGCGGTGATGCCCTGGCGCCATTCAGCGTCGGCCACATCGCCGGCGGCGAACACGCCCTCGATGCTGGTTTCCGGCCGGCCGGGCTTGGTCACCAGGTAGCCGTGGCTGTCCACGTCCAGCTGCCCGCGCACCAGACGGGTATTGGGGGTGTGACCGATGGCATAGAAGAGGCCCTTCACCGCCAGCTCCTCGCTGGCGCCGCTGACGACGTCGCGCAGGCTGATCGCCTCCAGCCAGTCGCTGCCGCCGCAATCGGCCACCTGGCGGTTCCAGTGCACGGTGATGGCCGGATTCGCCAGCACCCGGTCGGCCATCGCCTTGCTGGCGCGCAGCTGGCCGGAGCGCACGATCAGGTGCACGTGGTCGCCGTATTTGGTGAGGTACACGGCCTCTTCGCAGGCCGAGTCGCCGCCGCCCACCACGGCCACGGCCTGGTTGCGGAACTGGGGGGTGGCGCCATCGCAGATGGCGCAGGCGCTGATGCCGCTGCTCCAGAAGCGCTCCTCCTGGGGCAGGCCGAGGCGGTTGGCGCTGGCGCCGGTGGCCAGGATCACGCTCTGGGCCAGGTAGGTGACACCGTCGGCGCTGATCCGGAAGGGTCGCTGTGACAGATCGATCTCCGTGGCGTCGGCCAGCACCAGGGTGGTGCCCCAGCGCTCGGCCTGGGCCTTCATCTTGTCCATCAGCTCCGGACCCAGGATCCCGTCCGGGAAGCCGGGGAAGTTCTCCACGTGGGTGGTGGTCATCAGCTGGCCGCCCGGGATGCCGCCGTCCTGAAAGCCGGTGATCAGCAGGGGGTTGAGGTTGGCGCGGGCGGCATAGATGGCGGCGGTGTAGCCGGCGGGGCCCGAGCCCACGATCACCAGGTTTTCAATGGCCGGACGCTCGGGAACGGGAGGCGCTGCAACCACGGCTAAGGCGGATCAACTATGACTTAACGCTAATGGATCGCTGGGCCTGGCGTCGTTCAGATCTCCAGCAGTCCGTCAGTTTCTGGGTTCGACCCATGGCTGCTGCCCGAGCCCGGGTGCAGGTCGGCAAGGTTGCGGGGCACCATCAGCACGCTCGGCTCCAGCAGGTGGGGGTGATCCTCCAGGCAGACCAGCCATTCACGAAATTCCTCCGTGAGGGCGTAGCTCTCCTCATAGTGCTCAAGCGCGTCGAGGGTGGCCCTGCGTGCCAGGGCCCAGCTCACGGCAACGGTCAGTCTGCGATTCACTGCGGCGTCCATGATCCGCTGCCCCCGTTGGTGGCACCACGCTGCCGGGGAGCGCCTGAATCTGGGGTATTGGTTGACACAACGTCGCAAACTTTCTGTGCCCATCTGCGCCGTTCAGCCCTTCTCCGGGGAGCAGTTGTTCGCAAATCGCCCGATTGCCGCGGGATTGCAGGCATGGCGCTGACGATCAGTTGCTCTAACCAAAAGCGCAACTCTTTCGGTCTGGTATAATTGAAGGATTCATTGGTGGGTTCAGGCGGATTCTTTTTCCTGTCGTGCCGATTTCTGCCGAGCCGATGGGGGCTGGACGAAACGGGGTAATTCCGGGCCCCGCACCCGCAGCAAGGTCCCGGCCCGCTCATCGATGGCCTGCAGGGGATGGGCTCCTGGCGCCGCCAGCCCGGGTCCCGGACCGGGCAAGCTGGCCTGCCTGCAGCTCAGCAGGTAGGGCTCACTCAAGGACCAGCTGCGGGCGTATTGGATCAGCAGGGGGTCGGCCGGCGCGTACACATAGGACGCCAGGCGCGGGACCGGTTCCTCCCTGGCCCTGTTCCCGTCCATGCGCACCGCCCGGGTGATCGCCTGCACGAAGCGGCTGCGGGTCACCACAGTGGTGAGGTAGGCCACCACCCGCACCCGCGGCGCGTCGAACCCTTCGGCGCACATGTCGATGCTCACCAGCCAGTCGGCCTGCCCGGTGCGGAAGGCGGCCAGCCGCTCGGCGGCACCGGGATCCTGGGAATGCACCAGATGCACGGCGTCACCCTGCTCCCGCAGCAGGGCGCTGATCTGTTCGGCGTGGGCGATATCCCGGGCGATCACCAGGCCGCCGGCACCAGGATGCTGCTGCTGCCGCAGCTGCTCCAGCCGGCGCCGCGCCCCCAGCAGCAGCCGCAGGGCGATGCTGCTGCCGTCGCCGAGGCGGATGGCCCGCCGCAGGTTGCGGGCCCGCCAGCTCTCACGGTTCTCCGCCGACAGGGGGGAGGTCTCGCTGTCGCCGCTGCCTTCGCCGTCGGCGGCGGGGCGGCCGTGGTCCACCCAACCGTCCTGGAAGCGGAATTCCAGGGGACGCACATCGCCGGCCCTGATCAGTTGGCGCGGCTCCACACAGAGATCCGGCACGATCCGCTCCACGATCTCCGCACCCTGCCGCAGCCGCTCCCTGCGGGCCGCGCAGAAGGCCAGGTTGTCGGCCCGGAACGGCGTGCCCGTGAGCCCGAGGCGTAGGGCGGCTGAGGCGGTGAGGCTGCTGAAGGCGTGGCCCCAGGCGGCGGCCTCGGGTTCCTCCGGATCCAGGCCGAGATGGTGCACCTCATCCGCGATCGCCAGCCAGCTGAAGGCAGTGCCCCCGAGCCCCTGGTGTTCAAGGAGCCGTCGATGGCGGGCGGCGCACTGGTAGCTCAGCAACAGTCCATCCCAGGGCGGATTGCCCCCATCCGCAGCCGCAGGAGTGGCGGCGGCCGGGCTGTCGCTCCGCACCGCCTCCCAGTTGAGCAGCCTCAGCCCAAGCCGGTTCGCCGCCTGGTGCCACTGCAGCCCGATCGAGGTGCGGTGGCAGAACACCACGAACCGCTGCAGCCGGCCTTCGCGCTGCAGCTGGCGAAAGCCCAGCAGGGCTCCCAGGGTCTTGCCCGCACCAGGTCCAGCGTGGATCAGCACGTCCTGGCCGCCTGGCCGTTCCTGCACCAGGCGCGCCCGCAGCAGTTGGATCAACTGGCGTTGCCACTGGCGGGGCTGCACCTCCTCAGGAGCTGCAGCCCCCCCGCCGGAGCGGGGCCGCCCGCCGAGCTGAAAGGAAAGAGGGGCGGGCGAGGGATCCATGGAGGCCATTGTGGGATCAGGTCCCGGCAACAGGCCGGTCAGATGAGTGATCTGGCCTATGGGCGGCGGGGCAGGCCTGCCTAACTTCGGGCCTGATTCCGGGCTTTCGGCCCCTCTTCGCATGGCCCATCCCGACGATGTGCGCTTGCGCCGCGGCGACGGCCGCGGGGATGACCCCGCCGCAGGGGTGCGCCGGCATCTCAGTCGCTGCTGGCGGCATGACTGCGATATCGATCCGCTCATCCTGCGGGCCCGCCAGCTGCGCCGGCGTGGGGCCAGGGGGCTGGCCAGATGTCTGGAGCAGGAGTTGCTGCCACTGTTCTGACCAGAGCCGCCCCGCCGGCTGTTGGTTGCGGCACCGGTGCTCCCGGCTGCCCGTTTGTGGGTCCATCCCCACAAATGAACCGAAAAGGTTGCCGCCATGGGCGGGTCGGCCCCCAAATGGTCTGAGTACGACCGTGCCGTCGTTGACCCAGTTGCTCATTCCCAGGGAGAGTCGTGCGGGTGAAACCCGGGTGGCTGCCAGTCCCGAAACGGTGCAGCGCTTCTGCGCCCGTGGTCTGCGGGTCCGCGTGGAGACCGCCTCCGGGGCCGCTGCGGGCTTCTCCGATCAGGCCTACGCCGAAGCGGGCGCCGAACTGCTGCCTGCCGATCACGGCGCCTGGGCCGAGGCGGAGGTGGTGCTCTGCGTGCACCCCCCCGCAGAGGAGCAGCTTCAGCAGCTCTCCAACGGCGCCGTGCTGATCGGTCTGCTGGCACCCTACGGAGCCCATTCCCTGGCAAAGCTGCTCAACAGCCGGCGCGTTTCGGCCCTGGCCCTGGAGCTGCTGCCACGCATCAGCCGGGCCCAGACCATGGATGTGCTCTCCTCCCAGGCCAACATCGCCGGCTACAAAGCGGTGCTGCTGGCCGCGGCGGCTCTCAACCGCTACGTGCCCATGCTGATGACCGCGGCCGGCACGATCCAGCCGGCCCGGGCCCTGATCCTGGGAGCCGGCGTGGCCGGGCTGCAGGCGGTGGCCACGGCCCGGCGGCTGGGGGCGGTGGTGACGGTGAGCGATGTGCGCCCGGCGGCCCGCGAGCAGGTGGAATCCCTGGGGGGTCGCTTCCTGGCGCCTCCGGAGCAGGTGCCCGCCCCGGCCGAGCAGGGCGGCTATGCCCAGGCGGCCAGCGAGGCCTTCCTGGAGGCCCAGCGCCAGCAGCTCTGCGAACAGCTGGCCCTGGCCGACATGGTGATCTGCACGGCCCAGGTGCCCGGCCGGCCGGCCCCGCGCCTGATCAGCGAGGCGATGCTCGACCACCTGCGTCCTGGCTCGGTGGTGGTGGATCTGGCGGTGGCCCAGGGGGGCAACTGCGCGGGCACCGTCCCCGGCCAGACGGTGGAGCGCCAGGGGGTGATCCTGATCGGCGCCGATGCCCTGCCCTGCAGCGTGGCCCAGCACGCCAGCGCCCTCTATGCCCGCAATCTGGCGGCCTTGCTGGAGCACCTTCTGGATACGCCACCGGCCACGGAGGAGGGAATGGGACTGAACCAGGAGGATCCGATCGTGCAGGGCTGCCTGTTCACCCATGCCGGCGACTGCCTGCGCACCGACGTGCTGGGCGAGGCCGCCGAGAAGGTGCTGGAGGTGGCGGCATGAACGACCTCAATCAGGCCCTCTGGGTGCTGCTGCTGGGCAGCCTGCTGGGGCTCGAGTTGATCGGCAAGGTGCCGCCCACCCTGCACACGCCATTGATGAGCGGAGCCAATGCCATCAGTGGCATCACCGTGCTCGCCTCGCTCACCCTGATCCTTCAGGCCGATGGCAACACCGCCCTGCTGGTGCTCGGCTCGACGTCCCTGGCTTTTGCTCTCTTCAACGTGGTGGGAGGTTTCCTGGTCACCGACCGGATGCTGGCGATGTTCTCCCGCAAGCCCGCCAAATCCCCTTCCCGGAACGACTCCTGATGACTGTTGACGTGGCCCTTGGCTGGGCAATTGATCTGCTGGCCGTGCTGCTGCTGGCGCTGGGGCTCAAGGGGCTCTCCAAGGTTCGCTCAGCCCGCTCCGCCAATGGCCTGGCTGCCCTGGCCATGGGCCTGGCCGTGCTCGGCCTGCTGATTCAGTCGCCGCTTACCGCTGCAGCCTGGCTGTGGATTGCCATCGGCACCGCCCTCGGTGGCCTGGCTGGCCTGCTCACAGCCCAGCGCGTGCCGATGACGGCGATGCCTGAGACGGTGGCCCTGTTCAACGGTTGTGGAGGCATGGCGTCCCTGCTCGTGGCCCTGGGGGTGGCCCTGTTCCAGGAGCCCGGTGGTCTGGTTGAGGCGATCTCGATCGTGGTGTCGGTGTTCGTAGGCGCGGTCACGTTCAGTGGTTCCGTGGTGGCAATGGGCAAGCTGCAGGGGTGGATCGGCACCCCTGGCTGGACCCAGGGACAGGTGCGCCATGGCCTCAACATCGCCCTGGCCGTGGCGGCGCTTGTGGCGGCGATCGCGCTGCCCGGGAATCCGGCCGGAGAGGCCCTCTGGATCCTGGTTGGCGCGTCCACCCTGCTTGGCATCGGCGTCACCCTCTCGATCGGAGGTGCTGACATGCCCGTGGTGATCTCCCTGCTGAACAGCTACTCGGGGGTGGCGGCGGCGGCGGCCGGCTTTGTGGTGGGCAGTCCGCTGCTGATCGTGGCGGGCGCCATGGTGGGGGCGGCCGGCCTGATCCTCACCCAGGTGATGTGCACGGCGATGAATCGCTCGCTGCTGAACGTGCTCTTCGGCGGTGCCCTGGGTGCCTCGGCAGGCGGCCACGTGGGCGGTGGCGGCGATGAGGCCGGCTACACCCGCATCACCAGCTGCAGCGCCGAGGAATGCGCCCTCGCCCTGGAGGGGGCCGAGCGCGTGGTGTTCGTGCCTGGCTACGGCCTGGCCGTGGCCCAGGCCCAGCATGCCCTGCGCGAGCTGGCCAAGCTTCTCGAGGCCAAGGGGGCGGAGGTGAGCTACGCCATTCACCCCGTGGCCGGCCGCATGCCGGGCCACATGAACGTGCTGCTGGCTGAGGCCGATGTGCCCTACGAGCAGCTGGCCGAGATGGACACCATCAACCCCGAATTTCCGCGCACCGACGTGGTGATCGTGCTGGGGGCCAATGATGTGGTGAATCCGGACGCCAAGAACGACCCCGCCAGCCCTCTCTACGGCATGCCCGTGCTCGAGGTGGACCGCTCCCGCCAGGTGTTCGTGGTGAAGCGTTCCCTGGGAGCCGGTTACGCGGGCATCCGCAACGCCCTGTTCGAGTTGCCCCAGACAGCCATGGTGTTCGGCGATGCCAAGGCGGTGCTTCAGTCTCTGGTAACCGAACTGCGCAGCGCCGCTTGAGGGCCCGCTGAAGGCCGGCATGCAACCCTCACCGCATGGGCCGCCCCCGCCTTTTCGGCAGCGCTGGCCCTGGATCGGGCCGGACCTGCAGACCATCCGTGACACCGTGCATCCCGACCGGCTGCCCGCCGATCGGGGCAGGCCCTGGACCGTTTCTCTCCCCACCGGTGGCAGTCTGCTGCTTCTGGAAGACCGGCCTGTGAAATCTGAGCCCCGGGCCTGGGTGCTGTTGGTGCATGGGTTGGGGGGGTGCAGCGGCAGGCCGGGGGTGCGGCGTCTGGCGCTGATCCTGCAGGAGCAGGGCTTTGGGGTGTGGCGCCTCAACCTGCGCGGTGCCGGCGAAGCCCGGGGACTGGCCACGGGCACCTACGCGGCGGCCTGTAACCGTGACCTGCTGCCGGTGCTGGCGGCAGCGAGACTGCGGGCGGCCGGATTGCCCCTGCTGGGTGCGGGGCTCTCCCTGGGCGGAACGGTGCTGCTCAACGCTTTGCTGGAGCAGCCGGATGGCCTCGACGCCCTGGCCTGCGTCAGCAGCCCCCTCGATCTGGATGCCTGCGCCAGGCAGATCGACGCGCCACGCAACCGCCTTTACCAGAAGGTCCTGCTGCGGGGCTTGATCCGCCAGACTCTGGCCGATCGTCAGCCCCAGACTTTCGCTGTGCCGTTGCGCAAGCTGCGTTCGATCCGCCAGTTCGATGCGGTCGTGACCGCACCGCGCTGGGGCCATCCCACGGTGGACCACTACTACCGCCAGGCTTCACCGTTGATGGCGCTGCTCAACGGTGCTTGCCTTCCGCCCACCTTGCTGGTCCACGCCCTGGATGATCCGTGGGTGCCCGCTGCCTACGTTCTGACTCTGCAGGCGAAGACTCCGCCATGGCTCGATCTCTGCCTGCCCAGCCATGGTGGCCACAACGGATTTCACGCCGTCGATCGGGGGGCACAGGCGGGGAAGGCCAGCTGGGCCGACATCTGGGTGGCGGGCTGGTTCAAGGCACGCTCAACAGCTGCCCATGGGCATTGCTGATCTGAGCCTGCCCATGACAGTTAGGACAGCGAGGCCGCCAATTCACGAATGGATTTCACAATTCGGGGCACATCGATGGAGTTGGCCCGGGTGAAGCCAGAGGTGTTGGGGTCGGGGTCTTGCTCGGGGTGGCCGTGGCAGTCGAGGTAAAAATCGCCGAATCGGCAGACTTTCTCCACGCTCAGCCAGTTGCTTGGCAGGCACTTTGGCCCCGCCACTAGAAAGATCATGCCTGCAATTCGCCCTGGTTCTTCACAAGGGACAAATGGCTTGAGCATCATGCAGCCCTGGGGAAAGCCGACGATGTAGGAATGGCTTCGCCATAGGGAGAGCTTCTCTTCAAAATTCAGTTCCTCAGGGTAGATGATGTCAACTCTTGAGATGGTTCGAAGCTGTTCGACCAGTTCACCTTCCTGAATAAACTTGCTGGTTCCGTTTGCTAGTTTGTGCCTCGAAAGGTAGGCAATGCGCTTGCCCTCGGGGGCGAGCGCCGCCAGTTGGCGACGCAATTTTGGCTGCAGTGCAGCTCTCGCTGCAGGCGCATAGTCCTCGCTGATGAATTTCAGGTCACGGTAGATCTGAGGGCATGACACCAGTCGTTTGGCTCGCATGGGCCGGCGGATCAGCCGAAAGCGCTCGGCGAGTCCGAGGCATTGCAGCCATTGTTCAATGGTGGCGGCGCGAAAGCTGCGGGCTGATCGTGGTGCTGCGTAATGAAACCAGATTGGTTCCTTGCTGTGGCGAAAAAGACGCAGCAGTTGATAGGCACGGCATGTGTCAACAAGCATGTCGCCAAAATGTTCGAAGAGGGTGCCTCCATAGAGCATGAACTTGCGCCCTTTAACATTGGCTGGTTGGTAGCCAACGGCCTCTTCAAGGCGCGGAGCCGGGAAGAAGAGCTTGCGGTTGCCCCGCATGTCGCTCAAGGCCTCAATATGATCGCCATTGGCATTAAATACTCCCTGGCTGAAGCGGATGGCCCAGTCCTTGCTCTCGCGAATATTGAAGTGGCGTGGGATGACGGTTGCTCCCTCCTCAATGATCAGCGGCTCAGGTGCAATGACCTCCGATTCGCCAAACAGAGATCGATGATTGGCAGGGATCTCCAGCAGTGAACGCAGCATCACCATCGACCGATCTCGTTGGGCCCTTTCGGGATCCTGCCATGGGGCCCATCATGTGCCGAGCGTCGCTCGGAGCTTTCACGGAGGCTGTATTCACGCACAATCCAGCCAGGAATGGGGCACCCTGCCAACAGATGCTCGCGCAGGATTCGCTCGATCCGCTCCGGCGTCACGCCGCCGTAAACCACCCCATCGGGCCAGATCAGCAGCACGGGGCCGTCCGTGCAGATGCGCAGGCAATCGGCCTTGCTGCGCAGAACGATGCCACCGGGGCGGGCGGGGTCTTCCAGCCCCAGCTCACGCACCAGACGCTTGAGCGCGTCCCAGCTGGCGGCGCCGATGGCGGGATCGGGGCAGCAGAGGGCCTTGCTGGGGGTGGCGCAGAGGAGCAGGTGATGGCTCACCGGGATCGGCCCGGCGGCGGTGGCTTGGGGGGATGGCAGGGGGGAAGGTGGCGAATCCATCGGCGACTGGCTCAGGCCGGCAGCGCCGCCGGAGCCTGGGCGTGAACCGTGGCGTTCAGCCGGGCTCCAGCCTCGCGCACAGCCTCACGGCTCCAGGCGTCCACGGCCAGCACGTCGTCCAGGGAGGGATTGGTCGTGAGGTCGGCTTTGTGGCGCTCGCACACCCCGTCGATCAGCTTGGGAATCTCCAGGAAGTGGATCTGCTCGTCGAGGAAGAGGGCCACGGCCTGCTCATTGGCGGCGTTCATCACCGCCGGCATCGTGCCGCCGGCACGCCCCGCCGCGTAAGCCAGCTCCATGCAGGGGTAGCGGGCCGGGTCGGGCTTGCGGAAGGTGAGCTGCCCCACTTCGGTGAGATCGAGCCGGCGCCAGGGGGTGGCGAGCCGCTCGGGCCAGCTGAGGCAGTAGAGGATCGGCAGTTTCATGTCGGGCCAGCCGAGCTGGGCCAGCACCGAGGAATCGGCCAGCTCCACCATCGAGTGGATGATCGACTGGGGGTGGATCACGATCTCGATATCGTCGTAATCGAGGCCGAACAGGTAGTGGGCCTCGATTACCTCCAGGCCCTTGTTCATCAGGGAGGCCGAATCCACCGTGATCTTGCGGCCCATGCTCCAGTTGGGGTGGCTGGTGGCGTCAGCCACGGTGGCCTTGGGCAGATCGGCGGGGTCCCAGTCGCGGAAGGCGCCGCCGCTGGCGGTGAGCTGGATGCGGCGCAGGCCCGGCGTGGGGGTGCCGGTGGAGAGGCGCGCCGTTTCGGCGTAGGGGGTGCCCTGCAGGCACTGGAAGATGGCGGAGTGCTCGGAATCGGCCGGCAGCAGGCGCGAGCCGCTCTTCTCCAGCTCGGGCAGCACCACCGGGCCGGCGGCGATCAGGGTCTCCTTGTTGGCCAGGGCCAGATCCTTGCCGGCGCGGATGGCGGCCAGGGTGGGCAGCAGGCCGGCGCAGCCCACGATGCCGGTGACCACCAGATCGGCGCTGGGCCAGGCGGCGGCGGCCTCCAGGCCTTCATTGCCGCCCAGCAGCTCAGGCAGACGGGCCGGACGGGCGCCGGGCTCCAGGGCGCCCAGGCGCTCGCGCAGCTCGGCGACGCGGGCGGGATCGGCCAGCGCCACCACTTCGGGGGCGTGGCGCTGGATCTGCTGGATCAGCAGGTCGAGGTTGTTACCGGCGGTGAGGGCCACAACCCGGAAGCGATCGGGAAACTCCTCGGCCAGCTCCAGCGTCTGCGTGCCGATTGAGCCTGTGGAGCCGAGCACGGAGAGGGCTTTCACGGCGGGGCTCCAGATTGCAGGGGCACCAGTGTCCCACCGGGCGCCTCCGCCCGGCAGGATGCCCCTCAACAACAGGCCTCCTGTCATGGCAGACGCCCCTCGCCACTCCCCCACGCCCGGCTGGCCCTACGTGCTCGGCTGCGGCCTGGCCATGGGCGCCGCCGATGTGGTGCCCGGGGTGAGCGGCGGCTCAATGGCCTTCATCATGGGCATCTACGGCCGGCTGCTGGAGGCGGTGGCAGGCTTTGACCTCCAGCTGCTGCGCCTGCTCGCCCAGCGGCGCTGGGGCGAGGCAATGGCCCGGGTGCACCTGGGTTTTCTGGTGCCGCTGCTGGCCGGGATCGCCGGCTCGGTGCTGCTGCTGGTGAGACCGATCACCTGGCTCTATGACGCCCATCCGGTGTGGCTGTTCGCCTTCTTCTTCGGGCTGATCGTGGGCTCGATCGTGCTGATCGCCCGCCACGCCCACTGGGGCGCGAGTGGCCTGGTGGCGATGGCCCTGGGCGCGGCAGCCGCCCTGGTGTTCGTCACTCGGGTGCCGGTGACCATGCCCCACGACCCCTTCACCATTTTCTGGAGCGGGGCGGTGGCGATCATGGCGATGATCCTGCCCGGGATCTCCGGTTCGTTCCTGTTGCTGGTGCTGGGCCAGTACCAGCACGTGATGGAGGCAGTGAAGGCCCTGGATCTCGCCACTCTGGTGCCTTTTGCCCTGGGCTGCGCCATCGGTCTGGCGGCCTTCGTGCGGCTGCTGCGCTGGCTGCTGGAGCGCTGGCATGGCCAGACCGTGGCCCTGCTGGTGGGGGTGATGGCCGGCTCGCTCTGGAAGATCTGGCCGTTCCGCACCGTGCTGGAGAGCACCACCAACGCCAAGGGCAAGCTCGTGGTGCTGCGCGATGCCCTGGCGGCTCCCCCCGATGGTGGTGCCCTGCTGGCGGCCCTCCTGCTGGGGGCGGTGGGTGTGGCACTGGTGGTGGGGCTGGAGTGGCTGCAGCAGCGGGCGGGCGTGGCGGAGATGGGTGGCTGAAGACCTCCCAGTCCGGGATCGCAACCCACCGATCGATCCCCGCTTTGAGCCCCAGCTGCTCTGGAGTGATCCCTGGCTGCTGGCCCTGGCCAAACCGTCCGGTTTGCTCAGCCAGCCCGGCCTGGGGCCCCAGCTGGCCGACTCCCTGATCAGCCGCGCCCAGCGCTGTTGGCCGGAGGCCAGGCTGGTGCACCGCCTTGATCGCGACACCTCCGGCCTGATCCTGCTGGCCCGTGATGCCGAGAGCCACCGCCGGCTGAGTGCGGCCTTCGCCGAGCGGCGGGTGCGCAAGACCTACCTGGCCCGGGTGCACGGGGTGCCGGCCGCACGGCGCGGCTGGATCGAGCAACCGCTGGGGCGCATCGCCACCCGGCCGCCCCGCTACGGCGTGGTGCCCCTTGCCCGCGGGGGCAAGCCGGCCCTCAGCCGCTGGCGCCGCCTCGACCGATTGCTTCAGGTGCACCGGTGCCCTGGGCCGGGTGGGCCTGATCGGCCCTGCAGCCGCGGTTTGGGCTGGTGCACCCTGGTGCTGCAGCCCCACACCGGCCGCTCCCACCAGCTGCGGGTGCACCTGGCCTGGCTGGGCCATCCCGTGCTGGGGGATCCGCTCTACGCGCACACCTGCTGCCCAGGCGGTCCACCGGTGAGCCGCCTGCAGCTCCATGCCGCCGGCCTGCGGCTGCTGCATCCGATCACGGGCCGGCCCCTGCGCTTGCGGTGTGCCGGAAACTGGGCCGATCTCTGACGCCGCAGCCATGCCCTGGATCAGCAGCATCTCTCAACGGGGGCGCGGCCAGCCACCGGAGCGCTGGGGGTCGGGTCTGGGCTTTGTGCTGGCGGCGGCGGGCAGCGCCGTGGGCCTGGGCAATCTCTGGGGCTTCGCCTACCGAGCCTCCCAGGGGGGCGGGGCGGCCTTCGTGCTGCTCTATCTGCTGATCGTGCTGCTGGTGTGTCTGCCGGTGCTGGTGGCCGAGATGGTGCTGGGCCGCAGCACCGGCCATGCCCCCCTGCTGGCCCCGTTCACCGCCGGTGGGCGCCGCTGGCAGCCCCTGGGCTGGCTGTTCCTGGCCGCAGCGATGGGGATCCTCTCGTACTACGCCGTGCTGATGGGCTGGACGGGCCGCAGCCTGCTGCACGCCCTGCTCAGCCCCCTGCCCGCCGATATCGGCGCAGCCCAGGCCTACTTCGCCACGATCAGCAGCGGTGGCGATGCGCTGCTCGGCCACCTGGTCAGCCTCGGTCTCACAGGCCTGGTGGTGGCGGCCGGGATCCGCGGCGGCATCGAGCGGCTCAGCCGCTGGGGCATGCCGCTGCTGTTTCTCCTGTTGCTGGCCCTGGCCCTGTGGGCGGCCGCTCTGCCGGAGGCACGCCAGGGTTACGCCACCTTCCTGCTGCGCTGGGACGCCGGCAAGCTGCTGGATCCAGCCACGATCCGCAACGCCTTCACCCAGGCCTTCTTCTCGATCGGCACCGGCATCGGAGCGATCCTGGCCTACGCCGCCTATCTCGACCGGCGCAGCGGCATCCCCGGTGAGGCCGCCGCTGTGGTGGGCATGGACACGGCCGTGGGCCTGATGGCCGGCTGCGTGACCTTCCCGGTGGTGGCCAGCTTCGGATTGGGGGATGTGGTGAGCGGCAGCACGGTGGGTGCCCTGTTCATCGCCTTGCCCACCGGCCTGGCCTCCCTGGGGGGCGCCGGCCGGCTGGTGGCGGTGCTGTTCTTCGCGCTGGCCTACATCGCGGCGATCACCTCCTCGGTGTCGCTGCTGGAGGTGCCGGCCAGTTCACTGATGGACCGGCTGGGCTGGAGCCGCCGCCGGGCCGTGTGGCTCTGTGTGGCGCTGATCGCCGTGCTCGGCCTGCCCTCGGCCCTGGATGTGGGGGTGCTGGAGCGGATGGATGCTCTGTTCGGCGGAGTGCTTCTGCTGGCAGGTGGCCTGGCGATGGCCCTGTTGCTGGGCTGGCAGGTGCCGGGCCGCTACCGCACCGATCTGCTGCAGGCGGGCAGTGATTCACGCCAGGTGCGGGCCCTGCTCTGGGCCCTGCGCTGGATCTCTCCGCCGGCGATCGGTCTGGGCCTGGTGGTGTCGCTCACTGATCTGCTGCGCCACTGGGCGGGCTGAGCTTGGGCACTCCGCCTGCGCGAAGATGCCGCCATGAGCATCTTTCAACGCTGGAATTTCATCGAGCGGGCCCGGCTGGAGCGCCAGCTCTGGGAAGCCTTCGAACGGGGCGACGATCTGGAGTCGCTGGTGCAGGAGTGCCGCGATGCCGTGGCGTCCGGTGACCGCGAGCGCAGCTTCCAGCTGGAGGTGTGGACCTTCACCCTGGCTCGGATCCGCCGGATCGAGCGCACGATGAAGGACCAGCAGCGGCCTGGAGGCTGAGGCCGGGCCCTGGCTCAGCTCCGCAGCCATTCGCTGACGCCGCCGGGCCTGTCGATCAGCTCGATGCCCTGCTCCTTGAGCTGGCTGCGGATCCGGTCGGCCGTGGCGAAGTCGCGCTTGGCCTTGGCGGCCTGGCGCTGGGCGATCAGGGCCTCGATCTCGCTCTCGCTGGGCCCACCTGCCCGATCCAGGGCCGGGGGCTGCTGGGGCTCGAGCCTGAGACCCAGCACCGCCGCGAGTTCCTGTAGCAGAGCCCCCTGGGCGCCCAGGGCGGGCACCTGGACCTCCTCGGCCGCGGCTGGATCGCCGCGCTCCAGCCGGTTGGCCAGGCCCCGCAGGGGGCGGGCGAGCTCGAAGAGCACCGCCAGGGCGGCCGCGGTGTTGAGGTCGTCGTCCATGGCCGCCACGAAGCGTGCCCGGGCGGCGGCCAGGTCGGCAGGGAGCCCGGCCGGATCGCTGGCCCGCCGGGCAGGGGTTTGCACGTCGGCAGGGCGTGGGTCGCGATCGGCAACGGCCGCATGGGTCACTCGGTTGGTCAGTTCCAGGGCGGCGTTGAGGCCCCTCCAGCCCGCGGCGGCCGCCTCCAGGGCCTCGGCGGTGAAATCCAGGGGCTTGCGGTAGTGGGCCTGGAGCACGAACAGCCGCAGCGTCATCGGCGAGACGCCTGAATCCAGCAGGGCGCGAATGGTGGTGAAGTTGCCGAGCGACTTGCTCATCTTCTCGCCGCCCACATTCACCATGCCGTTGTGCAGCCAGACGCGGGCCAGCTCGCAGCCCGTTGCCGCTTCGGACTGGGCGATCTCGTTCTCGTGGTGGGGAAACACCAGGTCGGCGCCGCCCAGGTGGATGTCGATCGTGTCGCCCAGCTCCTCGCGCACCATCGCCGAACACTCGATGTGCCAGCCCGGCCGGCCGGGGCCCCAGGGGGATTCAAAACAGGGCTCTCCGGGCTTGGCCCCCTTCCACAGGGCGAAGTCGAAGGGGTGCTGCTTGCGGGCCTCTTCCTCGCTGGCCACGCGGCCGGAGGCGTTGTCCTGCTGTTCGGCCAGATCGCGGCCGGAGAGCTTGCCGTAGCCGGCGTGCTTCATCACGGCGAAATACACATCGCCATCCGCTGAATAGGCGGCCCCTCTGGCCTCCAGCTCCTGAATCAGGGCGCGGATCGCCTCCAGACTCTGGGTGGCCCGTGGCATCCGGTCGGCCGGCAGGATGTTCAGCCGGGCCATGTCGGCCACGAAGGCCTCGATGTTGCGCTCGCTCACCGCCTCCATCGAGCTGCCCTCCTCGGCGGCGCGGCCCAGGATCTTGTCGTCGATGTCGGTGTAGTTCTGCACGAACGTCACCGCGTAGCCGCTCCAGATCAGGTAGCGGCGCAGCACGTCCCAGTTGATGTAACTGCGGGCATGGCCCAGGTGACAGAGGTCGTAGACCGTGACCCCGCAGCAGTAGATGCTCACCTTGCCGGGCTCGAGGGGCCGGAACTCCTCCACGCTCCTGGTGAGGGTGTTGCTGAGCTGGAGGGTCACGGGTACCGGCTGGCTGGATCTGGATCGTGCCACAGCGGGCCGGACGGGTGCCCCCGCGGCAGCCGCACAGCCCAGGATTGGCACGGCCGATCTGCCCGCCGCAGGCGCCTGCACCACCACACCCCCTGTTCTGACCGCCATGTTCCTGCTGAGCAAGCTGCTGCCCCTGCTGGTGCTGCCCCTGGGCCTGGCGCTGCTGCTGCTCCTCTATGGCGTCCTCCGCCCAGGGCGCTGGCCGCCCCGGGCCGCCCTGCTGATTCTCTGGCTGTTCGCCACCCCGCTCACGGCCGAAGGGCTCTGGCGCAGCCTGGAGTGGCCGCACCGGCGGCAGACGGCGGCCGCGGTGCTGGCGGCTGCGCCCCGCCTGCCCTTGGCGGCGGTGGTGGTGCTGGGGGGCGGGCGCCATCCGGCGCCGGGTCCGGCCCGGTTGAGTGAGTGGGGCGATGCCGATCGCTTCTTTGCCGGTATCGAGGCCTATCAGGAGCTGCGCCGGCGGGGCCAGAGTCCACTGCTGGTCTTCACTGGCGGTTGGTGGCCCACCATGCCCGAACTGCCTCCGGAAGGGGATGTGTTGCGCCAGCAGGCGATCGCCCTCGGCCTGCCGCCGGCGGATCTGCGCAGCACCGCCCGGGTGCGCAACACCGCCGAGGAGGCGCAGGAGATCGCCGCCCAGCTGCCTCCAGGCAGCGCCGTGGTGCTGGTGACCTCGGCCTTCCACATGGCCCGCGCCCAGCGGCTGTTCGAGCGCCAGGGCCTGCGCGTGCTGCCGCTGCCGGTGGACTTCCAGGCCACGGGGCGCTGGGCGGGCCAGCCGCTGGCCGATCCCCTGCGCTATCTGCCGTCGGCCGGGGGGCTCGACAGCAGCAGCCGGGCCCTGCGGGAGTGGATCGGGCGGCTGCTCTACGGCGTGCGCGGCTGACACTGGGTTCGATCTCTGGTTTCGATCTCGGCTTGGCTGCCGATTGGGCCCTGGCCCTACTTGGCGTCCATCCAGTTGGCGCCGACGCCCGTTTCCACCACCAGGGGCACGCTGAGCGTGACGGCCTGCTCCATCGTGTCGCGGGTGAGGCGGAGCACGGCGTCGAGGGCTTCGGGGGCCGCCTCCAGCACCAGTTCGTCGTGCACCTGCAGCAGCAGCCGTGCCGGCAGGCCGCCCTCGCCCAGGCGCCGGTGGAGCTGCACCATGGCCAGCTTGATGATGTCGGCGCTGGAGCCCTGGATCGGGGCGTTGGCCGCCGCCCGCAGCTGCTGGGCCTCCATGCCGCCGCGGCGGGCGGTCTCGAGATCGATCTCCAGCGGATCCTTGCCCAGCAGCCTGCCCAGGCCACCTGGATCGAAGGCGAAGGGCCTCCGGCGCCCCAGGATCGTCTCCACGTAGCCCTGGCTCAGGGCCAGCCGCTCCTGCAGCTCCAGGAAGGCGAACACCTTCGGGTAGCGCTGTTTGTATTTGCTCAGGAAGTCCTTGGCCTCGGCCTGGCTGACGCCCGTTTCCCGGGCGAAGCGCTGGGCGCCCATGCCGTACACCACCCCGAAGTTGATGGTCTTGCCCAGGCGCCGCTCGTCGGGGGTCACGCTGTCTTTCTCCAGCAGCAGCCGGGCCGTGAGGGCGTGCACGTCATCGCCCGTGCGGTAGGCCTCCACCAGCGCTTCCTCGCCACTGAGGTGGGCCAGGATGCGCAGCTCGATCTGGGAGTAGTCGGCGGAGATCAGCCGCCAGCCCTGCTGGGGCAGGAAGGCCTGGCGGATGCGCCGCGAAAACTCGGTGCGCACCGGGATGTTCTGCAGGTTTGGGTTGCTGCTGGAGAGGCGGCCGGTGGCGGTGACGGCTTGGTTGAAATCGGTGTGCACCCGGCCGGTTTCCGGCTCCACCAGCGCCGGCAGGGCATCCACATAGGTGCTCTTGAGCTTGCTGAGGGTGCGGTGCTCCAGCACCAGCGGCACCACCGGGTGGTCGGCCTCCAGCTTCTCCAGCACGGCCGCATCGGTGCTCCAGCCGGTCTTGGTGCGCCGGCTCTTCTTGCGATCGAGGCCCAGGCTGTCGAACAGCAGCTCGCCCAGCTGCTTGGGGGAGGCGAGGTTGAAATCCACGCCGGCGGCCTGTTTCGCCTCCGCTTCAAGGCGGTCCAGGGTTTGGCTGAGCTCCGTGCTCAGCTCGCCCAGGTAGGCCGTGTCGATGCGGATGCCGGTGGCCTCCATGGCGGCCAGCACGGGCTCCAGCGGCAGCTCCAGCTGCTCCAACAGCAGGGGCAGTTGCTCGCCGAGGGCCGCTAGTTGCGCCCGCAGCAGGGGTGTGAGCCGCCAGGTGAGGTGTACGTCCATGCCGCAGTACTGGGCCGCTGCCTCTACCGGCACCGAGGCGAAGGTGGCCCCCTTGGCCACCAGGTCGCCGTAGCTGGTGGGCCGGAAGCCGAAATTGCGCTCCGCCAGCTCCTCCAGGCCGTGCCTGGCGTTGGCATCGCGCAGGTAGTCGGCCAGAAGCGTGTCCATCACCACACCCTCCAGGGCCAGGCCGTGGCGCAGCAGGATCAGCCGGTCGTACTTGGCGTTCTGCAGGGTTTTGGGGTGCTCGCCGCTGGCCAGCCAGGGGGCCAGGGCACTCAGCACGGCAGCCAGGGGCAGTTGCTGGGGGGCCGGCGGGGGCTCGCTGAGCAGATCCTCGGCGGCGGGCGCCTGGTGGCCGATGGGGATGTAGGCCAGCTCGGTTGGCCCTTCGCCCCAGGCCAGGCCGATGCCCACCAGCTCGGCCTGGAAGGGATTGAGGGCGGTGGTCTCGGTGTCGAGGGCGATCGGCGCGGCGGGATCGGTGGCAGCCAGCAGTCGGGCCACCAGGGCCTCCAGCGCCGCGGGGGAAGTGATCAGCTCGGGCTGGAGCTGGGGGATCGCGGCGAGCTGGTTGGTGGAGGGGGGCGTGGTGCCGCTTGCGGCCGATGGGGTGCTCGTGCCAAGCGCTGTGGAACGCTCGCTGGCAGCGCTGTTGACTTCCCCAGCGGCGGCTGTGATCGCCGCGCTGCCCGCCGGGCTGGACCCCTCGCTGGGCTCCGGCGGCGTGGCAGAGAACAGCAGGGCGAATTTGCCCACCTGTCTCGCCAGGGAATGGAGCTCCAGCTCCTCCAGGCTGCCGGCCAGGGCTTCGCTGTTCACCGTTCCCAGCGCCAGGCGGGGCTCCTCGGGCAGGGGGATGTCGACCAGGATCTCGGCGAGCATGCGCGAGCGGTAGGCGTTGTCGCGGCCCTCGCGCAGTTTCTCCAGCAGGGCGCCCTTGAGCACCCCTCTGGGATCCTTGGCCTTGGGGCCGGCCTGCTCCAGCTGCTCCAGGGCGGCATAGATGCCATCCACGTGCTCGTAGGCGGCCAGCAGGTTGATGGCGGTCTTGGGGCCCACCCCGCGCACGCCCGGGATGTTGTCGGAGCTGTCGCCGGTGAGGGCCTTGAGGTCGACCACCTCCTCGGGCGTGACGCCCAGCTTGGCGACCACCCCCTCGCGGCGCATCTCGGTGGGGCCACTGTTTTTGGCGTAGGGGCCGCCGCCCATGTAAAGAACAGCGATGTCGCGGTCGTCGTCCACCAGCTGGAACAGGTCGCGGTCGCCAGAGAGGATGCGCACCCGCCAGCCCTGGTTCGCGGCCCGGTTGGCCAGGGTGCCGAGCACGTCATCGGCCTCGTAGCCGGGGGCCATTGCCAGGGGGATGTCGAGCCCCTCCTGCAGGATCCGCTGCAGGTTGGCCAGATCCTGGAAGAACTCCGCCGGCGCCTCGTCGCGGTGCGCCTTGTAGGCCGCGTCGGCCTCGTGGCGGAAGGTGGGCTCGGCCGTGTCGAAGGCCACCACCAGACCATCGGGCTGGAGCCCCTTGCAGTTGTCGAGCAGGGCCTTGAGGAAGCCGTAGGTGACGCTGGTGGGGATCCCTGCCTGGGTGCTCAGGCCGCCATCGCCCCCCTTGGTGAAGGCGTAGTAGCTGCGGAAGGCCAGCGAGTGGCCGTCGATCAGCAGCAGCAGGGGCTTGGGGCTGGGGGCCACAGCGCTCAGGGGGCGTGGGGGTCAGCCTGCCAGAGCTCAGGGCTGCGGTCGGGTTGCTGCGCTCCCCATCGGAGCGTCCAAACTGTGGATGGCAACGGATCCGGTGCGATGAACCAGTTGCCGCTTGCCCTGGGCAGGGCCGCCTTCAGCCCCTGCGGCCACTACCGCTGGTGGCTGGAGCGGGTGTGGTCCCATGGGCGGCCGCGGCTGATCTTCATCGGCCTCAATCCCTCGCGGGCCGACGGGCGGCGCGACGACCCCACCCTCAGGCGGCTGCAGGGCTTTGCCCGTTCCTGGGGCTACGGCGCCCTGGAGGTGCTCAACCTGTTTGCCCGCATCAGTGCTTCGCCGGCGGGGCTGCGCCGGGCCGCGGATCCCGTGGGGAGCGAGACCGACGCCTGGATCCGCGCCCGGCTGGAGGCCCAGCCCCAGGCGCACCTCTGGCTGGGTTGGGGCCACCAGGGGGGATGGCATGGCCGCGACCTTGCGGTGCTGGCGTTGCTGGAGGAGAGGTTGGTGGCGGAGGGCACTGGGCGCGCCTGCATCTGCCTGGGGGTCACAGCTGCCGGCCGGCCCCGCCATCCCCTCTACCTGGCCGGGGATCTGCAGCCGCAGCACTGGCGCTGGTCGCCGGCTGCACCCTTGGGGCATCCTGAGGGCTGCCCTGGCCAGGAGCCATGTCGCGCATCCCCCGGCGCTATGCCGTCCACCTCCATCTCAGCGGAGGCCAGACGGAAACCGTGATGTTCGCCACCCTGGATGCCTTCCAGCAGTGGTACGGCGGGGTGCTCACCGCCGCCGCCACGGCCGACACCTACGTGAACGTGCCGATCTCCGAGCTGGAGGGTGAGTACCTGGTTGTGCGCCCCAGCTCGGTGATCGCGATCCGGGTGGAGCCCCGGTTCAACGCCCTCGACGATGAATGACGCCTGAGCGGCTGGGGCTGCTCTGGGGCGTCACCGTGTTTGCGGGGGCGCTGGCCCAGGCCCTGGCCTGGCTCACGGGGCTGCCTGGGGTGGTGCTGCTGCTCAGCGCCGGTCTGCTGATCGGCCGGGCGGGCCTGGGCCTGGTGGAGCCGCTCGACCTGGGCAATGGTCTGGGCACGATCACCGGCCTGCTGGTGAGCCTGGTGCTGTTCGAGGGCGGGCTCAACCTGCGCCTGCCCGCCGACGGCACCCGCCAGGCCGTGCTGCGCATCTGCGCCGTGCGCCTGGTGCTGGCCCTGCTGGGCGGCCTGGTGCTGGCCCACTGGCTGGCCGGCCTCAACTGGGCCCTGGCCACCGTGTTCAGCGCCATCGTGCTGGCCACAGGCCCCACGGTGGTGAATCCGCTGGTGCGCCAGATCCGTCTCACGCCCCCCCTGGGGGATGTGCTGGAGGGGGAGGGCCTGGTGCTCGAACCGATCGGGGCGGTGCTGGCCCTGTTGTTGCTGGAGCTCACCCTCGGCGATCTGCAGGGCTGGCGGGGGCTGGCCACCGGGTTGCTGCTGCGACTTGGCGGTGGGGTGGCGATCGGGGCGGCCTCAGGCTGGCTGCTGGCCGAGGCCCTGCGCCGCATCCCCGCCCAGCAGGCCAGCGCCCTGCGGCTGCAGCTCACCCTGGGCAGCCTGTTCCTGATGTTCACCGGCTGCGAGCTGCTGCTGCCCGAGTCCGGCCTGCCGGCAGCCGTGGCGGCCGGGGTGGTGGTGGGCCGCCGGCCGGACACCGATGCCGCCGGGCTTGATGACCTGATCCGCCAGCTGGCCCAGCTGGCGATCACCATGCTCTTTCCCCTGCTGGCCGCCGACGTGAGCTTCGCCCAGCTCAGCCCCCTGGGCTGGGGCGGCGTGGCCTGTGTGCTCGCGATGATGGTGCTGCAGCGCCCCCTGACGATCGGACTGGCCACCTGGGGCATGGGCTTCTCGCTCAAGCAGCAGGTGCTGCTCGCCTGGCTGGCGCCCCGGGGGGTGGTCACCGCGGCGGTGGCCAGCCTGTTCGCCATCCGCCTGGAGCAGGCCGGCGTGCTGGGGGCCGGCCGGCTTCAGGGTCTGGTGTTTCTCACCATCCTGCTCACCGTCGGCCTGCAGGGCCTGACGGCCGGGCCACTGGCCCGCAGGCTCGGCCTGGTGGAGCTAGAGGCAGCGCTGGATGCGGGGCAGGGCGTCGCCGCTGCGCTGCAGCAGCCGCAAGGTGGTGAGTAGGTCGGGGCCCTGCAGGCTACCCAGCAGGGCGGCGCGCAGGCTCTTCATGATCACCCCCTTCTTCACGCCGGCGGCCCCGGCAGCTTCGCCCAGCAGCGCCTGGGCCTGATCGGCGCTCAGGGTCTCGGCCGGATCGCGGGCCTCCAGGGCCGTCGCCAGAGCCGTCAGGGACGGCAGGGCGCCCTCGGCGGCGAGCTGGCCCTCGGCCGCCGTGTTGAGCGGTGGGCGCTCGAAGAAGGGCTCCGCCTGGTCCACCCCATCAGCCAGCAGGGTGAGTGAGGGGGCCAGCAGGTCCACCAGCTCCAGCTGCCAGGCCGGATCGGCGTGCACGGGATTGGCCGCTCCCGGCTGGCCCCAGCTCCGAGCGGCCCACAGCGGCAGCAGCTGCTCGCGCAGCGCCGCAGCTCCCTGCTCGCGCAGCACCTGGCCGTTGAGCCAGTTGAGCTTGTCCCAGTCGAAGCGGGCGCCTGCCTTGTTCACCCGCGCAAAGCTGAAGGCCGCAGCTGCCTCCTTCAGGGAGAAGCGCTCGCCCATGCCCTCCGGCGGCGACCAGCCCAGCAGGGTCATGTAGTTGGCCAGGGCTCCGGCCGTGTAGCCCATGGCCCGGAAATCGCTGATCGAGGTCACGCCGTCGCGCTTGGAGAGCTTTTTGCCCTCCTTGTTGAGGATCAGCGGCGTGTGGGCAAAGAGCGGGGCGGGGTGGCCCAGGGCCTCGTAGAGCAGCAGCTGCTTGGCGGTGTTGGCGATGTGGTCCTCGCCGCGGATCACGTGGCTGATCGCCATGGCCGCATCGTCGACCACCACCACCAGGTTGTAGAGGGGATCGCCGATCTGGTCGGCCGGGGCGCGGCGGGCGATCACCATGTCGCCGCCCAGGTCGCTGCCGCTCCAGCGCATGTCGCCGCGCACCAGGTCGCTCCAGCTGATCGTGCGGCTGTCGTCGATGCGGAAGCGGATCACCGCTTCGCGGCCCTCGGCGATGAAGGCCTGCTCCTGCTCCGGGGTGAGATCGCGGTGCCGGTTGTCGTAGCGGGGGGCCTGCTTGCTGGCGGCCTGCTGCTCGCGCATGGCGGTGAGCTCGGCCTCGCAGGCGTAGCAGCGGTAGGCGTGGCCCGAATCGAGCAGCTGCTGGATGGCGGCGCGGTGCAGCTCCACCCGCTCGCTCTGGATCACGGGGTCGCCGTCCCAGTGCAGGCCCAGCCACTGCAGGCCCTCGAGGATGTTGGAGGTGTATTCCGGTTTGCTGCGCTCTTTGTCGGTGTCTTCGATGCGCAGCAGGAAGGAACCGCCGCAGTGGCGGGCAAACAGCCAGTTGAACACCGCCGTGCGGGCCGTGCCGATGTGCAGGGTGCCAGTTGGACTGGGGGCCAGGCGCACGCGGATTGCACGCCTTGGATTGGCCTCAGCTGCCACCGCTGGCTCTCCTGAAAAAAAACGGGACTGACGGGGCTCGAACCCGCAACTTCCGCCGTGACAGGGCGGTGCTCTAACCGATTGAACTACAGTCCCAGACTTGTCCTGAACCAGGAAGCTTCCTGGCGGCCGGATATTCAGCGGACTCGGGACGTGGCCCCGGGCGACTGAATGGAGTTGAATGATCCTGTTTGGATCAGGCTGATCGCCGCTGCTGCGCCGCGACCAAGAAAGTATCCATTGCCGCCCCCCCTCTCGTCAACTGGCCGTGTTGGGGGCAACTGCATGGCGATCCAGACCAGAAAAAACCCACCCCCGAAGGAGTGGGAGCGAGGCCGCAACGGACCTCGCGGGGAGCGACCATGGATGGTGCGAGCACTCAGGGACGAAAACCGGCGGGCTCAATCAGGCGCACCTGATTACCGCGGGCGGTGAATTCCCTGCCCTGATCACTCTGCACAACGACACGGCCACCGGATTTGACCCGGATCACACGGGCCCGGACCCAGCCAAGGGCTGCGGACTCGAGCACCTTGACCACATCTCCGGGTTGAAGATCCAACTCCATGTTCGGGAAGGGAAAACAGCAGGGCTAACAAGGACGGGAGCAAAACAATCCAAGCTCAGAAACCCATGTCTGGGTGTCAGGAATGGAAGCTGAATCCGTCTACTGGGGACATCGAACGCGCCGTGGAGGACTTGAACCCCCGACATCAGGTTTTGGAGACCTGCGTTCTACCAACTGAACTAACGGCGCAGAGCCCGATATCCCCAGTTGGAGGTGGTGAAGCCAGCTCCTTGTGGAGCTGATCTCAGCGATCGAAGCGCTGCTTGACGCGGGTGGCTTTACCCACACGGTCACGCAGATAAAACAGCTTCGCCCGGCGAACCTTACCGCGTCGCTCCACCTTCACGGAAGCGACCTGGGGGCTGTGGAGCATGAACACCCGCTCCACCCCCACACCCTGGAAGATGCGGCGCACGGTGATCGTGGCATTCAAGCCGCCATGGCGCTTGGCGATCACCACGCCCTCGTAGGGCTGGACCCGTTCCTTGTTGCCCTCACGGATGCGCACGCCCACCTTCACGGTGTCACCCACATAGATGTCGGGAAGCTCAGATTTGAGCTGTTCGGCTTCGAAGGCCCGGATCAGCTCGGCTGCGCACAACTTGCCAGTGGTCACGGCCACGGCGGCAGGGCTGGCTTCCGCGCTGGAGGTCTCGGAGGCCAAAGGCTCAGCGCTCGATGGCTCAGGGGCCTGCTCCGCTGCGTCAACTGCCGCATCCAAGGCGGGCTCTACGGTTTCGGGTGTCATCGACGTCAGGGTCTCGCTTGGGACGGCTGGGCTTGCGCAGATTGGGCGAGCTGGCTGCGGCGATGCCGCGGCAGCTTTCCAAACCGCCACTGTAACGGCTGGGGGGTCAGCCCACCCCTCGGCGCCAGCGCTGCACCAGCAACGCCCCTCCGCTGGCCAGCATCCAGAGCAATCCCAGGCCGTTCAGCAGGACGTACACCGTTTCGCCGTTGCTGCCCAACCAGCGCGTAAGCCACTCACCCTCGTGCAACACCATCAGGAGGTGGGCCCGATCCCGCCCCAGCCCGCCCCAGTCCCGCAGGAGGCGATAGCCGAGGCCCGTGACCACGGTGATCAGCAGGGGCAGCACCACCAGAGGGGCCAGGGCCGCGTGGGCCTGGCGCAGCCTCAGGGCCAGCGGTCTGGGTTTGGATGCGGGCACAGGGGGGCTGCAACCGTTGATAGCTTGCCTGGAGAAGCCAGTTGCCCGCAGGCCGTCCGATGAACCTCTTTGCCGACCTGCTTGCCAGCACCACCGGCACGGGCCGCAGCCAGGCCGGCGGCGGTGGGATGGGGCAGGACAGCACACCCAGGCCCCTGGTGCAGGCCGGTCCGAGGATCCAGAAAAGCCGCCGGGGCGTGGAGGTGAAGAGCGCCCGTGAGATCGAGACCATGCGCCAGGCCAGCCGGATCGTGGCCACGGTGCTCCGGGAGATCATCGACCTGGCTGCCCCCGGTCTCACCACCGGCGACCTGGATGTCTATGCGGAAAAGCGCATCCGCGAGATGGGCGCCACCCCCAGTTTCAAGGGCTACCACGGCTTTCCGGCCAGCATCTGCGCCTCGATCAACAACGAGGTGGTGCATGGCATTCCCAGTGGCAAGCGGGTGATCAAGGCCGGTGACCTGGTGAAGATCGACACCGGGGCCTATTTCGACGGGTACCACGGCGACAGCTGCGTCACCATCTGCGTGGGCGAGGAGACCCCCGAGGAGGCGCGCCGTCTCTCCCGCGTGGCCCAGGAGTCGCTGATGCAGGGCCTGGCCCAGATCCGGGCAGGTCACACCCTGTTCGACATCGCCGCTGCGGTGCAGGACCACGTGGAGGCCCATGGCTATGCCGTGGTGGAGGACTACACGGGCCATGGGGTGGGCCGCAATCTGCACGAGGAGCCCTCGGTGTTCAACTACCGCACCCGCGAGCTCCCCAACATGAAGCTGCGGGCGGGGATGACCCTGGCGGTGGAGCCGATCCTCAACGCCGGCAGCAAGGCCTGCCGCACCCTGAAGGATCGCTGGACGGTGGTGACCGTGGACGGCAGCCTCTCGGCCCAGTGGGAACACACCATCGCCGTGACCAGCGACGGCTGCGAGATTCTCACGGATCGCGATGTCTAAGCCCTGGTGAGCAGCCTGAAATAGAGCCAGCGGCTGAGGGTGGCCATCGGCATCAGCACATAGGTGAGCGGGTTGGGGGTGACGATGATCAGGTTGCAGCCCAGCCGGGCCTGACGGAGGATCCCACCGGCCACGAAGTCGGCACCCATCAGCCCCACCGGGTTGAGGGCCGAGCGAAACGGCCCCAGCACCAGCCGGCGGATGCGCAGCTGAGGCCCGGCCAGATCCAGGGCCCTGAGGCTCACCAGCTGGCCGAGCAGCCGTTTGCTGAGTTCATAGAGCGGGCTGAGCGCAGGCTGGATCTCGGCTTCGGAGGTGTTGATCCACACCTCGGCCCGGGGCCTGGGGGCGGCGGAGTCTGTGGGGTCGGCGGCGGTCTGGCGCTCGGCCACCACCGCCGCGAACAGCTCCAGCAGCCGCCAGCTGCTCAGGGCGTTCACCTCCAGGGAGCGGTCACAGGCGTCCTGGCTGCGGTTGCCGTACACGTTGATGCCGTGGTTGAGCACCAGGATGTCCACCTCAGCCAGCAGGGGGCGCAGGCGCTCCTCATCGCCCACGCACCAGGTTTCGTCCCGCAGGGGGATGGCCTGGCCGTTGCCGTCCAGCAGCGCCAGATCCCGGGGTCCGCAGCTCAGGGCGATCAGGCGGGCCCCACGCTGATGCCAGCGGCGCAGCAGGGCCTGGCCCAGGGCTCCGCTGGCGCCGGTGATCGCTACACAGGGACTGTTCACCACCGCCACACCCCTCTGCCAGGGCATCAGTCCCCACTATGGGCGACCCCCCGAGGCCCTTCTGCCGTGCTGGCCGCGGCTAGGGTCTGGGCTGTGGGCTGTGGGCTGGTGCCGTGCTGCGCTGCGACCAAGCCCTGTCGGGCACCCCACCCTGTCGGGCACACCATGACTTCCACTGCCGACCGCGTCCCCACCCCCCCGGAACTGGAGCCCCAGGTGCTTCTGTTCGCCCCCTATTGCGGGGGGGTGGCCTACCGCCACCTTCTGCAGCCGGCTGTTGCCCAGCTCCACCAGGGGGAATGGCGGGGGGAGCGGCGCCTGGCCGATGGCCGCAGCCACCCGTTCATCCTGGGGTGGCAGGGCGAGCCGGCGCCGCTCGAACCCCTGGCCTGCACGTTGCAGTTTCCCCAGCTCCCTGATTTCGGCTACAGCTTCACCATCCCAGCCTATGAGGTTGTGTATTGGTTGATGCAGCGTGAGGACGGTCAGTTGCCTGACAGCTTCTGGCGTTGGTTGCTCACCGGCGAACAACCGGGCGCTCCTGAGAGTGACAGCTGAATCGATGCAGCGGGTCACCTAATTTGTGCTGAGCCGCAGCTTGCTCCATGGCCCCGATTCTGCTGATCGGCTCCTGTGAACCCTTCAGCGGAAAGTCCGCCGTGGTGCTGGGGCTGGGACGCCAGCTGATCAAGGCGGGCGTGCCCCTGCGCTTCGGCAAACCGCTGGCTACCACCCCCGAGCCCGGCATGCTGCCCCCAGGCGATGCCCTGCTGGATGCGGACGTGCGCTTTGTGGGCTCCACCCTGGGCCTGGCGGAGGAGCGGCTGATTCCCTCCCTGCACGCGCTCGAGCCCGGGGCGGCAGAGCGGCGCATGCTCAGCGGCGAGCTGGCACCGGGACCCGGCTTTGAGCAGTTGCGCCTGCAGCTGGCGGAGGGGCCTGCGGATTCCCTGGCCTTGCTGGAGGCTGCGGGGAGCCTCTATGAAGGCCTGCTCTATGGCCTCAGCCTGGCCGAGCTGGCCAGCGGCCTGGGGGCCGACGTGCTGCTGGTGCATCCCTGGACTGACAGCCGCAGCCTCGATGCCCTGCTGGCTGCCCGGCGGGACCTCGGCCAGCGGCTGGCCGGGGTGGTGCTCAACGCCGTGAATCCTGAGGCCATCGGCCCGATTCGCGCGCAGGTGGCACCGGCCCTGGAGCGATTGGGACTGCCGGTGCTCGGCGTGATGCCCCGCAGTCCCCTGCTGCGCAGCGTCACGGTGGAGGAGCTGGAGCGGCGACTGGAGGCCCAGGTGCTCTGTTGCCACGACCGGCTCGATCTGCTGGTGGAAACCCTCTCGATCGGAGCCATGAACGTGAATTCGGCGATGGAGTTCTTCCGTCGCCGCCGCAACATGGCCGTGGTCACAGGCGCTGACCGCACCGACATCCAGCTGGCGGCCCTGGAGGCCTCCACCCAATGCCTGATCCTCACCGGTGCCGGGGAGCCCCTGCCCCAGCTCGTCTCGCGGGCGGAGGAGCTGGAGGTGCCCCTGCTGAAGGTGGAGCACGACACCCTCACCACGGTGGAAGTGATCGAGCAGGCCTTCGGGCATGTGCGCCTGCACGAGGCGGTGAAGGCCAGCTATGCCGTGCGGCTGGTGGAGGAGCACTGCGATTTCAGCGGCCTGTTCGCCCGGCTTGGCCTGCCCGTTGCCACTCCCTGATCACCCTGCAGCGCTGCTAGTTTCAAGAGGCCGCCCGTGGGCCTGTGGTGACCCGGTCTCTGGATATTCCCTCACTGGATCGGATCGATACGCTGGCCCAGGAGCTGGCCATGCTTCAGGACCGCAGCAAGCGTCGGATTGCCATCCTCGGCAGCCGCCACGTGCCGGTGGTGTCGATCCACCTGGTGGAGCTGGTGGCCCGTTCCCTGGCCCAGGAGGGCCACAACCTGATCACCTCCGGTGCCCAGGGGGTGAACGCAGCAGTGATCAGGAGTGTGCTGGAGATCGATCCCGGTCGGCTCACCGTGCTTCTGCCCCAGAGCCTCGACCGCCAGCCCACAGAATCCCGCGACCAGCTCGAACAGGTGCTCCACCTGGTGGAGAAGCCCGAACACGATGAACTGCCGTTGCCGATGGCCAGCAGCCTCTGCAATCAGGACATCATCAGCCGTTGCGACCAGCTGATCTGCTACGCCTTTCACGACAGCGAAACCCTGCTGGCGAGCGTGCGTGTGGCCGAGGACATGGGCAAGGTGGTGAGCCTGATGTTCTTCGACTGAAGACCGCCCTCACCCCGGCCCGAAGGCCACCTGGCAGGCCGCATGGAGCAGCTGGGCAGCGGCGGCACTGCTGGGATCGCTGCCGTTGAGACGCCCGTTCTGGCAGTCGGCCGTCATGCTGAAACGCTCGCCATTGCGCAGCACCACAAAGGTCACCTGCCGTTCGCTGGGAACGCTCAGGGAGCCGTACACGAGTTGATCGCTGCTGTCCGCCACGGCGATCGTGTTCTGTTTGGCGTCAATGGCCTTGGTCACCGCGCGGTTGATCTCAGCCGCCGCGGCCAGATTGGGCAGGCCCCAGGCGGCGGATTGGGGCGTCCACCACCCCCAGGTGGGGACGTTGTTCTGCCAGCCAATGCCGTACCAGCCGTGGCTCCAGGGGCGGCGACGCTGCCAGTCATGCCGCGCCCAGGTGGGTGTCTGTCGGACGGTTGGGCTGGCACTGGCCTGGGCCAGTCGGGGTCTGGCGTCAACGGCCAGGGGTGCGCTGGCCAACAGCAGGGTGAGCATGGCCAGGACCCAGCCCCCGCCCCGCGGGCCCGGTGAGCGTTGCAGGCCGGTGGTGAGGGGCGGAATCATCGGAGGAGGGGCTGCGGCTGAACGTGTGGGGCATCCTGCCCCAGGCGTGGCCAGGAACTGGGGCATAATGCCAGTATCGTCATATGCCGCTTTCATGGGCGCTCCGGGTTCCATGCCTTCCCCAGAGCTGCTGGAGGAATACAGCCAGTTCTTTCGGCTGCTCAGTGAGCCCGCCCGGTTGCAGTTGCTCTGCCAGCTCAAGCAGGGGCCCATGGACGTAGCGAGCCTGATCAAGGCCACGGGGTTCTCCCAGTCGCACATCAGCCGCCAGCTGGGCCAGCTGCAGAGGGCTGGGCTGCTGCGCTGCACCCGGGACGGGGCCCGCACCATCTGGCAGGTGGAGGGGGATCTGGTGGACGATCTCTGCGCCCTGGTGCAGACCCGCCTCACCCAGCGGCTTCGCGACCAGCTGGCCCAGCTGCAGGCGGCCTGAGGGGCCGTCAGCCGGCCAGAACCGCCTTCAATCCCTCCGCATAGAGGATGCCGCTGCAGGTGAGGCCGCCGGCCCAGCAGAGGCCGCGCAGGGGTGGGATATTGGCCACGTAGGCGCCGATGTAGGCCAGCCGCAGCGCCGGGTGGAGCCAGGCCGCCACGATCGCCACCGGGCTGCCCACACCAGCCAGCAGGCAGAGCAGGGCCGCCGGGGCATGCAGCGTGAACGCTTCGAAGCAGTTCTGGTGAGCCCAGGCGGCCCGCTTGCCCCAGGCCGGCAGCCGCTCGAACATCGCCCGCGGAGCGGCCAGGTCGGCCATCTGGAAGTTGGCCTGGGACCGGGCGGCCCCCAGGGGCACGGTGCTGAACACCACCACCCCGGCCGCCAGCAGCAGCGACCAGGCAAAGGGGGCGAGGGCGGCGGTGGTGGCCATGGTGAGCAGTGCAGCTGGAAGCGCGCTCCAGTCTGAGCTGTCAGAGCCCCCCGCATCAGGCAACGATGGCAGGCCCGGGAGGGGCGGGCCGGAGCGTCAGCGCTTTTCTAGGCTCCGGGAAATCTCCCGCCGCCCCAGGCCGCAACCGTTCCGATGGCTGACACCTTTTCCTTCGACGTGGTCTCCGACTTCGACCGCCAGGAACTGGTGAACACGCTCGACCAGGTGCGCCGTGAGGTGAGCCAGCGCTACGACCTCAAGGACTCCGGCACCGCGATCGAGCTGGAGGAGACCAGCCTCACGATCACCACCGCCAGCGACATGACCCTGCAGGCGGTGAGCGACGTGCTGCTGCAGAAGGCCACCAAGCGCAACCTCTCCCTGAAGATCTTCGACTTCCAGGACCCGGAGGCCGTGGGTGGCAACAAGGTGAAGCAGGAGGTGAAGCTGCGCAAGGGGCTGAGCCAGGAGCTGGCCAAGAAGCTGAGCAAGGCCGTGCGCGACAGCATCAAGAAGGTGACGGTGGCCATCCAGGGCGAGAGCCTGCGGATCACCAGCAAGAGCAAGGACGACCTGCAGCAGGTGATCGCCCTGCTGCGCGAGCAGGAGAAGGATCTGGAGGTGCCGCTCCAGTTCGAGAACTACCGCTGATGCACCACCCCCAGGCCCTGTTCGCCCACACCCGTTCCCTGGAGCTGCGGATCGATGAGTTCCTCGACAAGGTGGCCGAGGGGGGCATCCAGTTCGAGCGGGGGATGGTGCTGCTGCTGGAGCGGGGCCTGGCCCCCGAAACCGAGGAGAAGCTGCAGCAGCTGATCCAGCTCAAGGAGCGCTGCAACCAGCTGCGTCGCCGGGTGGTGGACACCCTCTACAGCGAGATGCTGATTCCCGAGTTCCGCGGCGATGTGCTGCGCCTGCTCAGCCATCTCTACGGGCTGGTGGATGCGCTCAAGAACGCCTTCCAGGAGTTTCTGATTGCCTATGCCGAGGTGCTCACCCGCCGCGAGTCGCTGGCCGATGTGAAGGATCTGGTGGCCGTGGTGGTGCAGAGCGTGCAGGCGGCGGTGCTCGGGGCCCGGGCCTTCTTCCGCAACCCGGAGGCCGTGCGCGACCACATCAACCAGATCCGCATCCATGAGGCCGAGGCCGATGGCATCACCGTGCGCCTCAAGACCGCCCTGTTCTCCTCTGCCCGCACCCTGGACCAGAAGCTGCTCGGCCGCGATGCCCTGGCGCTGATCGATGGTCTGGCCGACCTGGCCGAGGAGATCAGCGACGAGCTCTCGATCCTGGCGATCAAGCGGGCGCTGTAGTGCTGGCAACCGGTCTGCTGTTCCTCTCCAGCGGTCTGTTCCTGGGCTGGTCGCTGGGGGGCAACGACGCCGCCAACGTCTTCGGCTCGGCGGTGGGCAGCCGCATGCTGCGCTTCTCCACCGCAGCCTTCCTCTGCAGCATCTTTGTGGTGCTGGGTGCCGTGAGCGCCGGCGCCGGCGCCAGCGAAGGCCTCAGCCAGCTGGGGGCTGTGAATGCCCTGGCCGGCTCCTTCACCACCGCCCTGGCCGCCGCCCTCACTGTGGCCTGGATGACCCGGGCGGGCCTGCCGGTGTCCTCCACCCAGGCGGTGGTGGGGGCGATCGTGGGCTGGAACTGGTTCAGCGGATCGGCCACCGATCTCAGCCAGCTCAGCCGCATCGTGGCCACCTGGGTGCTCTGCCCGCTGCTGGCGGCCTCCACGGCAGCCGTGCTGTATGTGGTGGGGGCCGGGCTGCTGCGCCGCAGCCGGCTGCATCTGCTGCGCCAGGATGCCGTGCTGCGGTTGGGTCTGATCCTGGCGGGGGTGTTCGGCTCCTACAGCCTGGGGGCCAACAACATCGGCAACGTGATGGGGGTGTTCGTGCCCGCGGCCCCCTTTCCCGCCGTGCTCCTGCCGGGCGGGCTCGTGGTGAGCGGCACCCAGCAGCTGTTCCTGCTGGGTGGCCTGGCCATCGCGGTGGGCGTGTACACCCACTCGCGCCAGGTGATGCTCACCGTGGGCGACCGGCTGATGCCCCTCTCGCCCTTCGGGGCGCTGGTGGTGGTCCTGGCCAATGCCCTGGTGCTGTTCCTGTTCTCCTCCCAGGGACTCGCCTCTGCTCTGGCGGGGCTGGGGTTGCCGCCGATTCCCCTGATCCCGGTGTCCAGTTCCCAGGCGGTGATCGGCGCGGTGGTGGGGGTGGCCCTGCTGCAGGGGCCGCGTGGTCTGCGTCAGGTGCGCTGGGGAATGCTGGCCCGTATCGCCTCGGGCTGGGTGTCCACGCCAGTGCTGGCTGCCCTGCTGGGGTATGTGCTGCTGTTCGTGGTGCAGAACGTGTTCGGTCAGGTGGTGTTCGAGCCGCCCGGCTGAGCCCAGGGGCTGGGCCGCCTGCCTACGCTGCCGTCCATGGCGGAGCAGGCTGCAGGCAGCGGGCGCGGTTGGCGGTTCTGGATCGATCGCGGCGGCACCTTCACCGACGTGGTGGCCTGTGATCCGGCCGGTGCGCTGCGGGTGCGCAAGGTGCTCTCCGAGCAGCCCGAGCGGCCCGGTGATCCGGCGGTGCGCGCCCTGCGCGAGCTGCTGGGGCTGGCCGATGATGCTCTCCTGCCCCCCGGCCTGGTGGAGGAGGTGCGCCTGGGCACCACCGTGGCCACCAACGCCCTGCTGGAGCACCGCGGTGCGCCGGTGCTGCTGCTGATCAACCGCGGATTCGCCGATCTGCTCCGCATCGGCGACCAGCACCGTCCCGAGATCTTCGCCCTGGCGATCGAGCGGCCCCGCCCCCTCGATGGGCGGGTGATCGAGGTGGGCGGCCGGCTGGCCGCCGATGGCCGGGAACTGGAGCCTCTGCAGCTCGATGGGGCCCTGCGCGCCGCGGTGCGCGAGGCCCAGGCTGCCGGCTGTTTGAGTTGCGCGGTGGCTTTGCTGCACAGCTGCCGCCAGCCGGCCCATGAGCAGCAACTGGCGGCCTGGCTGGCGCCCTTCGGCTTTGCCGAGATCGCCCTCTCCCATCAGCTCAGCGCCCAGCCGCGCCTGGTGCCCCGCGGCCACACCACCCTGGTGGAGGCGGCGGTGGCGCCGGTGCTGGATGGCTACCTGGCCCAGGTGCGCGCAGCCCTGGGCGGGGAGCCGCCAGCAGGGCCGCGCCTGCGGGTGATGGGCTCCAGCGGCGCCCTGGCGGATCCGGCCCTGCTGCACGCCAAGGACACGATCCTCTCGGGGCCGGCCGGTGGCATGGTCGGCGCCGTGGCCGTGGCGCGTCAGGCGCTGGCGGTCGAAGGTCTGCCCGACCAGCCGGTGGTGGGCTTCGACATGGGTGGCACCTCCACCGACGTGTTCCATTTCGCGCCGGAGCTGGGGGAGCTGGCCTGGGAGCGGCAGCCGGAAACGGAGATCGCCGGGCTGCGGCTGCAGGCGCCGATGCTGCCGATCCACACCGTGGCCGCTGGCGGCGGCTCGATCGTGCACTTCGACGGCGAGCGGCTGCTGGTGGGGCCCGAATCGGCCGGGGCCAATCCGGGGCCGGCCGCCTACCGCCGCGGTGGTCCGGCCACCGTCACCGACGCCAACCTGCTGCTCGGCCGGCTGCCCGCCACGGCCCTGCCACCGGTGTTCGGTCCCGGCGGTGACGAGGGCGCCGACCCCCAGGCCGCCCGGGCCCGCTTCGCCGAGCTGGCGGCGCAGATGGCCCGGGTGGCTCCCCGCATCACCCCCGAGCAGGTGGCGGCCGGCGCCCTGGCGATCGCCATCGAGACCATGGCCAGTGCCATCCGCCGCATCTCGATCGAGCGGGGCCACGACCTGCGCGGCGCCCTGCTCGTGAGCTACGGCGGTGCCGGCGGCCAGCACGCCTGCCGCCTGGCCGAGGTGCTGGGGGTGCGCCGGGTGCTGCTGCACCCGCTGGCCGGGGTGCTCTCGGCCTATGGCATCGGCATGGCCCGCCAGCGCCTGCTGCTGGAGCGCAGCCTGGCCGCACCGCTTGGCGCGGAGCTGCTGCCCCGGCTGCGCCAGGCTCGCGACCAGTTGGTGGAGGCAGGGGCCAGGCAGCTGGCCGGGGACGGCCCGCCGGCCCGCGTGGGCGTGCGGCTGGAGCTGCGCTATCCCGGCCGGGAGCAGGGGCTGGAGGTGCTCTGGCCCGCCATGGCGACCACCGCGGTGACCACCGTGGCGGCCGATGCCGAGCTGGCGGAGCTGCGGCGGCAGTTCGCTGCCAGCCACCGCCGGCGCTTCGGTTACCTGCCGGAGGCAGGCGGCGAGACGCTGGTGGTGGAGCGATTGCTGGTGGAGCTGGAGGCCGGCAGCGGCGAAGCTCCGGCAGCCGCGGCCGGCAGCGGTGCTTCCGAGGTGGCAAAGCCTGCGGTGGCAGAACCAGGGGGGCCCGAGCACGAGCAGTCAGCACCGGCCACCAGTCCGCTCTGGCAGCACGACCGCTGGCTGCAGGTGCCCCACTGGCAGCGCCATCAGCTCCAGCTGGGCCAGCGGCTGCAGGGGCCGGCGCTGATCACCGATCCCACCTCCACCAGCCTGCTGGAGGCCGGCTGGCAGGCGCGCCTGCTGCGCGGCGGTGTCCTGCTGCTGGAGCAACAGGCATCCCAGGCCCCCCTGGCCGGGGCTGGCGCTGCTGCTGCTGCCGAGTTTGCAGCTGCCCCGGATCCCACCCTGCTGCAGCTCTACAACCACCGCTTCATGGCGGTGGCCGAGCAGATGGGCGCGCGCCTGCAGCAGAGCGCCCGCTCGGTGAACATCCGCGAGCGCCTCGACTTCTCCTGTGCCGTGTTTGACGGCCGCGGCGCCCTGGTGGCCAACGCCCCCCACATTCCGGTGCACCTGGGCTCGATGGGCGACAGCGTCGCCGGCCTGCTGGCGGCGATCGGCCGCGGTGAGCGGGACCCCCTTGCCCCGGGGGATGTGGTGCTCAGCAACGACCCCTACAACGGCGGCACCCACCTGCCGGACATCACCGCGATCACGCCGGTGTTCGTTCCCGCCGGCTCCGGCGCAGATCTCGCCGGGCCACCTGTTCTGTTCGTGGCCAGCCGCGGACACCATGCCGATGTGGGCGGCATCAGCCCCGGCTCGATGCCGGCCTTCAGCCGCTCGATCGCCGAGGAGGGGCTGCTGCTCGACAACGTGCCCTTCGTGCAGGCGGGCTGCTGGGATGAAGGGGCCTGGCGGCAGCGCCTGGCCGCCGGCCCCTGGCCGGTGCGCAACCCCGACCAGCTCCTGGCCGACCTGCAGGCCCAGGTGGCCGCCAACCAGCTGGGGGTGAGCCAGCTGGCGGAGCTGGTCAACCGCCATGGCCTGGCGGAGGTGATCGCCTATGCCGGCCACGGTCAGCGCAACGCGGCGGCGGCGGTGCGGCGGGTCCTGGCCCGGCTGAGCGCTGGACACTTCAGTGTTGATCTCGACGGCGGCGGCCAGATCGTCGTGGCGATTCGCCTGGATCCGCAGGAGGGTCGGGCCCAGGTGGATTTCAGTGGCACCTCTTCCCAGCGCCCTGACAACTTCAACGCGCCCCTGGCCGTCACCAAGGCGGCGGTGCTCTACGTGTTCCGCTGCCTGGTGGGGGAGGCGATCCCGCTCAATGCCGGCTGCCTGGAGCCTCTGGAGCTGATTGTTCCCGAGGGTTGCCTGCTCAATCCCCGGCCGCCGGCGGCCGTGGTGGCCGGCAATGTGGAGGTGTCGCAGGCGCTCACCAATGCCCTGTTCGCGGCGCTCGGGGTGCAGGCGGCGGCCCAGGGCACGATGAACAACCTCAGCTTCGGCAATGCCCGGGTGCAGTACTACGAAACCCTCTGCGGCGGCACCGGCGCAGGCCGCGACCTGCAGGGCCGCGGCTTTGCCGGCGCCTCGGCCGTGCAGAGCCACATGACCAACTCTCGCCTCACCGATCCGGAGGTGCTGGAGGCCCGCTTCCCGATGCGGCTGGAGCGTTTCGCCATCCGCCGCGGCAGCGGCGGCGCCGGCCGCTGGCAGGGAGGCGACGGGGTGGTGCGCCAGCTGCGCTGCCTGGAGCCCCTGGCGGTGTCGCTGATTTCCGGCAGCCGCAGCGTGGCGCCGTTCGGGCTGGAGGGCGGCGCCCCGGGGGCCTGCGGCCGCAACGTGTTAGAGCGGGTCGATGGGCGCCGCGAGGAGCTGCCGGGTTGTTGCACCATCGAGCTGCAGCCCGGCGAAGCGCTCTGCATCGAGACCCCGGGTGGTGGCGGTTTTGGTCCGGTTTCCGCCGCCGCCGACCCGCAACGTCCAGCTGCTGAGGCGCTCGCTGGTCTGCCAACCACAGATCAGTCATGAGCCGTCGCCAGGACCCCGTGTCCCTCTCCCAGCTCCTACCCCAGCGGGTCCGGTCGACTCCGGCTCTGATCGCCCTGGTGCTGCCGCTGGCGCTGCCGACGGCGGGCCGGGCCAACCCCCTGCAGGAGGGCAGCCAGCGTTTCCAGCCGCAGTGGTCGGCAGGGGGTATGGTGGCGGGCCAGGAGCGGCTGGCCTCGGAGGCGGGGGCAGCCGTGCTGCGCCAGGGGGGCAACGCGGTGGACGCGGCGGTGGCCACGGCCTTCGCCCTGGCGGTGACCCTGCCCCAGGCCGGCAACCTGGGAGGTGGCGGTTTTGCTGTGCTCTGGCTGCCGGGTCCCTCGCCCGCCCGCCAGCGGGGCTGCCTGCCGGTTCAACGGCCCGGGGCGAGCGGTCCTGAGCTGGCGATCGGCCGCGGCGTGGCCGTGGCGGTGAACTTCCGGGAGACCGCCCCGCTGGCGTCCACCCCCGGGATGTTCCTGGGCGCCGATGGCCAGGTCGACCGCCAGCGGGCCACCCGCAGCCTGCTCAGCACCGCCGTGCCCGGCACGCCTGCCGGCCTGCTGCTGGCCCAGCGCTGCTACGGCCGCCTGCCCCTGGCCCGGGTGATGGCGCCGGCGATTGTGCTGGCCGAACGGGGCTTCGCGGTGGGACCCGAACTGAGCCGTTCCCTGCGCCAGGCGGCGCCGCTGCTGCAGGCGGACCCCACCTCCCGCCAGCTGTTCTTCCAGTCGCCGCAAGAGGCGGGAGGCGAGCCACGGCCCTACCGGCCTGGTGAGCTGCTGCGTCAACCCCAGCTGGCCGCCAGCCTGCGGCGCATCGCCGCGGGTGGTGAGGGGGGCTTCTACCAGGGCCCCAGCGCCCAGGCCCTGGTGCGGCTGATGGAGGAGCGGGGAGGCCTGATCCGCCAGGCCGATCTCAATGTCTACCGGGCCCAGCTGGTGAGGCCCCTGCGCGCCCGCTTCCGCGGCGCCAGCGTGCTGGGCATGCCGCCGCCGAGCAGCGGTGGCCTCACCCTGCTGCAACTGCTGCAGATCCTCGAGCCCCTGCCCCTGGAGCGCTGGGGGCTGAACAGCGCCGCCGGTATTCACGCCCTGGTGGAGGCGATGAACCTGGCCTACCGCGACCGCAACCAGTGGCTGGGCGACCCGGATCTGGTGGCCATTCCCCTGGAGCGCCTGCTCAGTGCGGGCTATGCCAGCGAGCTGCGCCGCCAGCTCGATCTGAACCGGCACCGTCCTGCCGCCAGCCTTGCCCCGCCCGTGGCCCCCAGCCGGGAGGGGCCCAACACCACCCACCTCTCGGTGGCCGACCGCCAGGGCGGGCTGGTGGCCCTCACCACCACCCTCAACTTCGCCTACGGCAACGGCGTGAGCGTGCCCGGTGCCGGCTTCCTGCTCAACAACGAGATGGACGACTTCACCGCCAGCCCTGGCCAGCCCAACGCCTACGGGCTGGTGCAGGGGGAGGCCAATGCGATCGCGCCAGGCAAGCGACCGCTCAGCTCGATGAGTCCCACCCTGGTGTTTCGGGCCGATGGCGCCCCCTGGCTGGCCACCGGCAGCCCCGGCGGCAGCCGGATCATCACCACGGTGCTGCAGGTTCTGCTGGGCCGGCTGGTGCATGGTCTGAACCTGGCCGGCGCCGTGGCCAGCCCGCGGGTTCACAGCCAGCTCTGGCCCGACCAGATCAGCCACGAGCAGGGGATCAGCCCCGACACCCTGGAGCTGCTCCGCCGTCGCGGTCACCAGCTGCAGCTGGCGCCGGCCATGGGTTCGGCCAACAGCGTGGAGGTCTTGCCGCCCACTGCGGGCACAGGCGGGGGCAGCCTCGGGGTGGCCGATCCGCGCCGTCTGGATGCGGCCGCAGTGGCCGAGTAGGGCGCTGCCGGGCCCGCCAGCAGGAAGCTCGGCCTCAGCTGGCCGGGGCGCTCGGCGCGGTGATCAGGTTCACGGCCGAGAAGGCCAGGCCGATCCCGAACAGCAGGCCGATCGCCCAGAGGCTGTCTGTGGGGCACTGGGTGATCAGCAGGCTGCCCAGCACGGATTCCAATCAATGGGTGGCACCAACGCGTGGTGACCCGCGGCCGCGACATCCACAAGCACGGCACCGAAAGCACGGCACCGATTCGATCGTGTCATGGCCATGGCGCACCACCACCCAGCGACGGCGATCGCCATGCACCAGGCAGAGCTCGCGCACCCACGCCAAGGAGCCGATGCGCTCGGGTCCAAGGCTCCAGTGGCCTGCCGGATCGACCTGCAGCTCGGCCGGCGGCTGCTCGAACTCCATCGTGCGCACGGTGCCGGCGTTGTGGCGCCACAGAATGGCTCGGGGATCACGGGGTGAACGTGGCAGAGGAGAACACGATCTGGCAGCACAAACCCTGGTGGTGCCAGCCTTGGAGCATCGTGCTCACCGGCGTTGCGGTGGTGGCGGGCAGCTGGCTGATCCTGCATCGCTGGTGGATCAGTGCAGCTGTCGCCGCCGTGGTGCTGGTGTGGTGGTGGCTGTTTCTGGTGCTGGTGCCGGCGGCTTACCGGCGCGGTGAGCTGGACGCCTGAAGAACGCTCAGCAGGCAGACGAGACCAGACATCAGGCTGAAACCGCCGGAGAGACCTGAACCCAGATCGATCGGTGCGCTACGGCATCCCGCCAGCGGGAGGCGGCAGCTGGAAGGAGCTGCTGTTGAAGGAGCTGGACGGCCGGCCCGATCTGGGCCGGATCCACTTCGTGGGCCGGGTGCCCCACCCGGTGCTGCACGAGCTGTTCTGGGTGGCTGCCTGCCACGTGGATCTCACTTACCCCTCGTGCTCAGCTGGAGCCTGCTGGTGGGCTTCTACGAGGCTGACGGCCTTGTGGAGCGGATCGCTGCCGTGCTGGCCGACCGGTTGGCGGGACTGGCTTGAGCAGGTGCCGCTGCGCTGTTTCCGTCGAAAACCCCTTCTCGTCGTGGAGGGTGAGCTCCTGGCGCGGCAGCTCGGTGTTGAACTCGATCACATCCGCCTTCTCGGGCGGCGGCAGGGTGACACCAGCCGGCAGCGGTGACACCACCCCTTTGGTGGTGCTGCGCATCGGCGCCTGCAGGTTTTCAATCAAGAGGTGTCACCAACACTTGGTGACCGAGTCCTTCACCCTGCACGCCCCCGCCTGCCAGCTGGTGCTGATCGCCGCCCCCACCCTCACCACCACCGCCGGCCTCAGCGCCATCGCCGCCTGGCTCCATCCGCTCCTGCGCCTCGGCTACATCAGCGCCTACGTGGCCAACGTGCCCCCCCTGCGCAGCCTCTGCTGGGCCGGCGCCATCCTCTGCACCGGCCTGCTCTACAGCGAGGGGCTGCGCTCACTGCTGCGGGGCTGAGCGGGTGAACGAGAGCCTCAGTCAGGCGTAGGCCTTCGGTCTCCCTGGTCGAGCGCCTTCAGGATGTCCGCGATCTGCCCCATCGTCACGGCCTTCGCGCGCACATCACCCAGCCGTTCATAGACAGGAAGAACCTCTTCTTGATAGATGCGCAACGCTTCATCGAGCTGCCCGCGCGCTTGCAACACAGCCGCGATCTTCCCCATCGTGATGGCCTTCGAGCGCACATCACCCAGCCGTTCATAGACGGGCAGT